>DASPNP010000028.1:0-45604 GCA_035626475.1 Azospirillaceae bacterium | reverse complement strand
CCAGCACGCCGATCTTGCCGAGGTTCGGCACCAGGGCGGAGTGCATGTAGCTGGCGACGACGCCATCGGTCACCTGCAGGCGCTTGGCGCGGCGCAGGCTCATGTTCTCGCCGATGGTGGCGACCAGGTGGGTCAGCTCGTCGCCGACGTTGCGGCCGGTGCCGAACGCCTGGCCCTTCAGGGCCTCGGTGTCGTCGCCGTCCAGCGCCAGCTCGGTGACCTTGGTCACGAAGCCCTGGAACAGCTCGTTGCGGGCGACGAAGTCGGTCTCGGCGTTCACCTCGACGGCGGCACCGACGGTGCCGCGGGTGGCGACGCCCACCAGGCCCTCGGCGGCGACACGGCCGGCCTTCTTGGCGGCGGCGGCGAGGCCCTTCTTGCGCAGCCAGTCGATCGCGCCCTCGAGGTCGCCGCTGGTCTCGTTCAGCGCCTTCTTGCAATCCATCATGCCGGCGCCGGTCTTCTCACGGAGCTCCTTAACGAGCCCGGCCGTAATCTCCGCCATCTTCTCTCTCCAGCTCTATCGGTCGGTGGGAACGGGCCCGCCCCTCGGGGCTATGGGGCCCGGCCAAACAGCACAACGGCCGGACCGTCCCCTCCTCAGAAGGGGCCGGCCCGGCCGATCGTCACGTCACTCAGGCCTGGGCGGCCTCGCCCTCGGCCGGCAGGTCCTCGGTCGGGGCCTGCTCGGCCGCGCCGACGTCGATGCCGGCGGCGCTCATCTCGGCCTGCAGGCCGTCGAGCACCGCGCCCGAGATCATGTCGCAGTACATGTCGATGGCGCGCAGAGCGTCATCGTTGCCCGGGATCGGGAAGGTGATGCCTTCCGGATCGCTGTTGCTGTCGATCACGGCGACGACGGGGATGCCCAGCTTGTTGGCTTCCTGAACGGCGATCGACTCCTTGTTGGTGTCGATGATGAACAGGATGTCCGGCAGGCCGCCCATCTCCTTGATGCCGCCCAGCGCCCGCTCCAGCTTCTCGCGGTCGCGGGTCCGGTTCAGCAGCTCCTTCTTGGTCAGGCCGGCCACCTGGCCGTCCAGCATCTCCTCCATCTCGCGCAGGCGCTTGATGGACTGGGAGATGGTCTTCCAGTTGGTGAGCATGCCGCCGAGCCAGCGGTGGTTCACGTAGTACTGGCCGCAGCGCGAGGCAGCCTCGGCGACCTTCTCCGACGCCTGGCGCTTGGTGCCGACGAACAGGACGCGGCCGCCGCCGGCGACGACGTCGCGCACGGCCTGCATGGCGCGGCCCAGCATCGGGTGCGTCTGCTCGAGGTCGATGATGTGCACGCCGTTGCGCACGCCGAAGAGGAACGGCGCCATCTTCGGGTTCCAGCGGCGGGTGTGGTGGCCGAAATGGACGCCGGCTTCGAGGAGCTGGCGCATGGTGTAGGTCGGCATAGCCATGATTTGAGAGACCTTTTTCCGGTTATTCCTCCGCGGGCGCTGTCGGGACCTTCGTCCTGGGACGTGTGTCCGAGGACTGGGGTTCCAACACCGGAGCGGGGCGTCGCGGGAATGAGCGAGCGCACCGCAAGCCCGCGTGCGGGATTGACGACGGGCGGTTAGATACTCCCCCCGGGGCCCGAATGCAACCCCGCAGCCGGTTTGGAGGCGGGCATGGCGCGCCGCCGCCGCATGCGGGGAACGCAGGGCGCGTTCGCGCCGGGCGGGACGGGCGAAACTCTGGCGAATCGGGGCGCCCTGCCCTATGGTCCCGCGCCATGAAGGCCGCCACCGCACCCATGCCAGACATGGCCCCCGAGATGGACCTCGACGTCCCGCCGCCGCCCTCCGCGCTCGACCGGGTGCAGGCGTGGCTGACCGCCTCCGGCTTCGTCGTGCCCGCCCTGACGGATCTCGACGAGTCGATGCTGCCGGAACCGGTCCGCCGGCTGCTGGCGCACACCGGCGGCATGACCGCCGCGCTGGAGGCGCACTGGGCCGAGCCGATGGGGCTGGAGGTGTTGAGCACCCAGCAGGCGGGCGACCGGGTCAGCCGCGCCGTGCTGCTGCGCGGCGGCTATTCCGGGGTCGCAGCCGAGATCGGGCTGATCGCCATCGAGCTGGCGCCCCTGCCGGAGCCGCTGCGCGGGCAGGTCGCCCAGGGCACCGTGCCGTTCGGGGCCCTGCTGGCCCGCAGCGGCATCGCGTTCCGCAGCGAGCCCGACCTTTACATGATGCTGCAGGCCGACCTGCCGCTGGCGCTGCTGCTGGACGTGCCCCAGGGCACCCGCCTCCACGCCCGCCATACCGTGCTGACCGCCACGGACGGCACGCGGCTGGCCGAGGCGGTGGAGATCCTGACCAGCCGGGTGCCGGGCTAGAGCTCCATCACCTCCACCACGCCCGGGATGGCCTTGATGGCCTGCCGCGACGAGGCGGTGATCTGGTAGCTCTGCGGCAGCACGACCTCGACCTCCCGGTCGCGGTCCAGCTCTACGGTGATGTAGACCTTGCCCTTGCCGGGCGGGAAGCGCTTCAGGACGGTCTGCAGACCGGGCACGGGCTCGGGATCGCGCAGGATCACCTTCAGCCCGGCGGCGGCCTTGGCGACCTCCTCGTCCAGCGCCGTCACCTGGGCGCCGGTCAGCCGCATCTCCTCGCCGTTCATCTGCACGTCGACATAGAGCAGCACGGCCTTGCCGGGCTCCAGCAGCTCGCGCGCCGGGGCCAGCTGCTCGCTGAACAGCGTGACCTCGAAGACGCCCGAGCTGTCGGACATGGAGACGAAGGCGAAGCGGTTGCCGCTCTTGGCCGTCCGCTCCTGCCGGGCCACCACCACACCGGCCATGCGGAAGCGGGTCGAGCCGCCCTTGGCCAGCTGGGCCGGCAGGTCGGCGAAGCGCACCACCTTCAGCCGGCCCAGCGCCACCGCGAATCCATCCAGCGGATGGGCGGACAGGTAGAAGCCGATCGCCTCGAACTCGTGCCGCAGCTTCTCCAGCGCGTCCCAGTCGGCGATGCGCGGCAGGTCGGGCGCCTTGAGCGCTCCGCCGGACGGGCCGCCGAACAGGCTCTGCATGCCGCTCTCCCGCTCGGCCGCGGCCGACTGGGCGAAGCGCATGATCGTCTCGATCCCGGAATGGACCTGGTTGCGGTTCGGGTTCAGGCTGTCGAAGGCGCCGGCGCAGACCAGGTTCTCCAGCTGGCGCTTGTTGATCACCTTGGTGTCCATGCGCCGGGCGAAGTCGAACACATCCTTGAACGGTCCGTTCGCGTCCCGCTCGGCCACCAGCGCCTGCATTGCCGGCATGCCTACGCCCTTCACGGCAGCGAGCGCGTAGCGGATGGCGAGCTTGCCGTCAGGCAGCGCCTCCACCCGGAAGATCTCGCCCGACTTGTTCACGTCCGGCGGCAGCAGCTTGACCTTCAGGCGCACCAGCTCCTGGCGGAACTGGTTCAGCTTGTCGGTATTGCCGAGGTCGAGCGTCATGGTCGCCGCCATGAACTCGACCGGGTAGTTGGCCTTCAGGTACGCCGTCTGGTAGGCGACCAGCGCATAGGCGGCCGCGTGCGACTTGTTGAAGCCGTAGCCGGCGAACTTGTTCACCTGGTCGAAGATCAGGCCGGCCTGCTCCTCGTCGACGCCGTTCTTCTTGGCGCCCTCGATGAACTTGCCGCGCTCGCGGTCCATCTCCTCCTTGATCTTCTTGCCCATGGCGCGGCGCAGCAGGTCGGCGCCGCCGAGGCTGTAGCCGGCCAGCACCTGGGCGATCTGCATGACCTGCTCCTGGTACACCATGATCCCGAAGGTCTCCTTCAGGATCGGCTCCAGGGCCGGGTGCATGTAGTCGGGCTTCTCCTTCTCGTCCTTGACGGCGATGTACTTGGGGATGTTGTCCATCGGGCCGGGGCGGTAGAGCGACACCAGCGCGATGATGTCCTCGATCCGGTTCGGCTTCATGCGGCGCAGCACGTCGCGCATGCCCGAGCTTTCCAGCTGGAACACGCCCGAGGTCTCGGCCCGGCCCAGCAGCGCGTAGGTCTTCTCGTCGTGCAGGTCGAGATTCAGCAGGTCGATCTCCGGCCATTTCGGCCGGATCAGCTCCACCGCCTTCTGCAGCACCGTCAGGGTCTTCAGACCCAGGAAGTCGAACTTCACCAGCCCGGCCAGCTCGACATACTTCATGTTGAACTGGGTGACCGGCATGTCCGAGCGCGGATCGCGGTACATCGGCACCAGCTTGTCCAGCGGCCGGTCGCCGATCACCACGCCGGCGGCGTGGGTCGAGGCGTGGCGGTACAGCCCCTCCAGCTTCAGCGCGGTGTCGATCAGCCGGCCGGTGGTTTCGTCCGAGCGGCGCATCTCCTGCAGCAGCGGCTCGCCGTCGATCGCCTCCTGCAGCGTGACCGGATTGGCCGGGTTGTTCGGGATCAGCTTGCAGATCTTGTCGACTTGGCCGTAGGGCATCTGCAGCACGCGGCCGACGTCGCGCACCACCGCCCTCGCCTGCAGCTTTCCGAAGGTGATGATCTGGCCGACGCGGTCGTGGCCGTACTTGTTCTGGGTGTAGCGGATGACCTCTTCGCGGCGGTCCTGGCAGAAGTCGACGTCGAAGTCGGGCATCGACACGCGTTCCGGGTTCAGGAAGCGCTCGAACAGCAGGCCGTAGCGGATGGGATCCAGGTCGGTGATGAGCAGTGACCAGGCGACCAGCGAGCCGGCGCCCGAGCCGCGGCCCGGACCGACCGGGATGCCGTGCTCCTTCGCCCATTTGATGAAGTCCGACACGATCAGGAAGTAGCCGGGGAACTTCATCCGGGCGATGACGTCCAGCTCGAAGTCCAGCCGCGCCCGGTATTCCTTCTCGACGGCCGCCTTCTTTTCGGCGTCCATGTCCGCGGTGAAGACGTACTTCTCCAGCCGCCAGGTCAGGCCCTCATGGCCCTGGCGGCGCAGCTCCTCGGCCTCCAGCCGCTCCTGCTCCTCCTTGTCGGAACCGGCCACGAAGGCCGGTAGGATCGGGTTGATCTTCTTCGGCATGTAGGCGCAGCGGCGCGCGATCACCACCGTATTGTCGACCGCCTCCGGGATGTCCCGGAAGAGCTCGCGCATCTCCTCGGCCGACTTGAAGTAATGCTCCGGCGTCAGGCGCCGGCGCTCCTCCTGCATGACGTAGGCGCCCTCGGCGATGCAGAGCAGCGCATCGTGCGCCTCGTACATGTCGGCGCTGGCGAAGTAGCAGTCGTTGGTCGCCACCAGCGGCAGGCCGTGGGCGTAGGCGAGGTCGATCAGCTCCGGCTCGATCTTGTCCTCGATCCGGCCGATCGGGTTGTCGCCGTGGCGCATCAGCTCGACATAGAGCCGGTCGGGGAACAGGCCCTTCAGGCGCAGCAGCAGCTCCTCGGCCGCCGGCTTCTGCCCCTCGGCCAGCAGCCGCCCGACGCCGCCCTGCGGCCCGCCGGTCAGCGCGATCAGCCCCTCGCTCCTGCCCTCCAGGTCGTCCACGGAGATCTGCGGCAGCACGCCGGGCTCGGTCTCCAGGTACGCCTTGGAGATCAGCTCCATGATGTTGGCGTAGCCCCGCGCGCTCTGCACCAGCAGCACCAGCTGGTCGGCCTGGGAGCTGTTGCCGCGGCCGGCGGTGCGCGCGGCGGGGCCGACCTTGGTCACCCACATCTGGCAGCCGACGATGGGCTGCACGCCCGCGTCGGACGCCGCCATCGCGAATTCCAGGCAGCCGAACAGGTTGCCCGTGTCGGTCACGGCGACCGCGGGCATGCCCTTCTTGGTGCAGAGCTTGATCAGCTCCTTGACCTTGATCGCCCCTTCGGAGAGCGAGTAGGCGGAGTGGACGCGCAGATGGATGAAGCCGGGCTCGGTGGTCAAGGCGGCGCAGGTCCCTGAGGAAACGGGCGGAAAGCGGATGAACGGCGGCAGCCTACCATCCCCGTCCGGCATCCGCACGCAGCCGATGGAACGGTCACGCGAAGCGCACGGCCATGGCCCGGAAGGGACAGCCCGGCCGGGTCGGCGCAACCCAGCCATTCGGGTGCGGACTCTTCTCCCACGGCACCGGACGGGTGCAGGCTTCCCCTCGCCGCCTCGACTCGGAAGCAAGCCATGCCCCCGTCCCACATCCTGCTCGCCGTCCTGGTCGCGGCCATCTGGGGGCTGAACTTCGTGGTCATCCGCTGGGGGCTGGACGAGTTGCCGCCACTGCTGTTCACGGCGCTGCGCTTCGCCGTGGCGGCACTGCCCCTGCCCCTGCTGGGCTTCCGGCCGCCGGTCGCCTGGCGCTACATCGTCCTGATCGGGATGAGCCTGGGCGCGGTGCAGTTCGGCCTGCTCTTCACCGGCATGGCGATCGGCATGCCGGCCGGCCTCGCCAGCATCGTCGTGCAGAGCCAGGCCTTCTTCACCGTGCTGCTGGCGGCGCTGCTGCTGCGCGAGCGGCCGAAGGCGCGGCAGCTGGCCGGCCTCGCCGCGGCGGCCGTGGGCATCCTGCTGATCGCGGTGAACCTGCCCGGCGGCGGGCCGCTGCTGGGGCTGGTCTGCTGTCTGGGCGCCGGGCTGTCCTGGGCGGTCGCGAACCTGGCCATCAAGCGGGCGCAGGCGACGGACATGCTGCGGCTGATGGTCTGGATGAGCCTAGTGCCGCCGCTGCCGCTGCTGGCCCTGTCGCTCGTGATCGACGGGCCGGAGCGCACCGTCGAGGCCCTGGCGCACATGGACATGACGGGCATCGGGGCGGTGCTGTTCAACGCGGTCGGCGCCACCATCGTCGGCTACGGCCTGTGGAGCTGGCTGCTGCGCCACCACAGCGCCAGCCTGGTCGCGCCCTTCTCGCTACTGGTGCCCGTGTTCGGCATGTCCTCGGCGGCGCTGCTGCTGGGCGAGGCGATGACCCCGGTGAAGCTGGTGGCCTGCGCCCTGATCCTGGCCGGCCTCGCCCTGACCGTCCTCCCCGCCCGCAAGCCGCCGGTGGTCGCCCCGGCGGAGTGACGGCTCAGCGGCGCCGGTTCAGCCGGTGCTGCGCCAGGGCGAAGCCGACGGCGCCCAGCGCCGTGACGGTGACGACGACCCAGCCGGCCATGCTCCAGCGCTCGTGCCACCATGCCAGCACGGCAGCACAGAAGGCGACGTAGCCCCAGTTCAGGGCCGGGTATATCGGGAACAGCCGCCGTGCCGCCCGGCTCTCCGGCGCCGCCGAAAGCGCCAGCGTGCCGAGCGCGAACAGGAACAGCACCAGGCCGACCAGGCGCAGCCCGGGCTCCAGCCAGTCTCCCGGACCCGCGCTCATGAGCGCCGCCGTCCAGCCCGCGGCGAACAGCCCCGCCCCGCCCAGCACCAGGTCCGACAACCCTTGCAGCCGGTAGACATGCCGGCCGGCTCCCCTGGCCGGCGAGGACCTTCCGACAGCGTTCCGCATGGGCCACCTCCTTTCAATCCGGGAACAGCGGCAAGACGGCAACCGTCCCGCATTTTCGGCAAGGTAAGTAATCGTCGCGCAACGATTGAAATGAGGATCTATCGAAAACGGATAATCACTTCCGTCTGATTGACCCGGCCCAAGTACCGGCGCAGAACAGGGGTGCGGGATCACTCTGCAGGACGAAAGATCATGAGCAGCGCGGACATGGCCGTCAGCCCCACTCCCGACGTCACCCCCGACGCGATCCTCCAGCTCGGCTTCGGCTTCTGGGCGTCCAAGGCCCTGCTCAGCGCGGTCGAACTGGGGCTCTTCACCGAGCTGGCCAAGGGTCCGGACGATCTGCAGGGCCTGACCATGCGGCTGGGCCTGCACCCCCGCTCCGCCCGCGACTTCCTGGACGCGCTGGTGGCGCTGGGCGTGCTGACGCGCGAGGGCGGCCGCTACGCCAACAGCCCCGCCGCCGCCCTGTACCTGGACCGCGCGAAGGAGAGCTATGTCGGCGGCCTGCTGGAGATGGCGAACAACCGGCTCTACCCGTTCTGGGCCAATCTCACCGAGGCGCTGCGCACCGGCGAGCTGCAGAACGAGGCCAAGGGCGGGGGCGACAGCCCCTTCGCCGCCATCTACGCCACGCCTGACATGCTCGAGGGCTTCCTGAAGGGCATGACCGGCGTCAGCCTGCCGGTGGCCCACAAGCTGGCCGAGCGGTTCACCTGGGGCGACTACCGCAGCTTCGCCGACATCGGCTGCGCCCAGGGCGGCCTCACCGCCGCGATCGCCGCGCGCCACAAGCACCTCGCCGCCGTCGGCTTCGACCTGCCGCCGGTCCGGCCGGTGTTCGAGGCCTATGTCCGCGCCAAGGGGCTGGAGAGCCGCGCGCTGTTCCAGCCGGGCGACTTCTTCAAGGACCCGCTGCCCAGCGCCGACGTCATCGTGATGGGCCACATCCTGCACGACTGGGACCTGGCGCAGAAGCGCATGCTGCTGGCCAAGGCCTACGACGCGCTGCCCAGCGGCGGCGCCGTGGTGGTCTATGACGGGCTGATCGACGACGACCGCCGCACCAACGCCTTCGGCCTGCTGATGAGCCTGAACATGCTGATCGAGACGCCCGGCGGCTTCGACTATTCCGGGGCCGACTGCCAGGGCTGGATGCGCGAGGCCGGCTTCGTCCAGACCCGGGCGGAGATGCTGACCGCGACGCATGGCATGGTGGTGGGGATCAAGCCGTGAGTTGACGGGCATCCCTGCGCGGCGCCATCTCCCCCGTCACCCCGGCGCAGGCCGGGGCCCAGGGGTTGCAGCGGGATACGGCCGATGCAGCGCACCTTGACGGGCAGCGATTGAGTTGTGCGTCCTTCGACAAGCTCAGGATGAGGGTGATTTAGCTGCTCCCGGCCGGGCTTGCGCGTGATGGAACCAGAAGTGCCTGGCATCCACCTTTCCTCATCCTGAGCTTGTCGAAGGACGCACCACGCTCCAGCCTCTCTGCTTCATCGACCGCCCATGGCTGCAACCCCTGGGTCCCGGCTTGCGCCGGGATGACGGTGGAGAGTGGCGGCCGGGGTGAGACCCACACGACCGGATCTCCAACACGGCCCTACCCCAAGCTCGCCCACATATGCGCGGTGGCGAGGCTGCGCCAGGGGGCGTAGGGCGCCATGAGGGCGGCCTGCTCCTGCGCGGTCGGGCGGCGGTCCATGCCGTGGAAGCGCTGCAGTGCCGCGGCAAGCCCGGCGTCGCCGACCGGCACGCAGTCGGGGAAGCCGCAGCCGCGCAGCAGGATGTACTGAGCCGTCCAGGGGCCGATGCCCTTCAGCGCCACCAGCCGTGCATGCGCCTCCTCCGGCGGCAGGCTGGCCAGCCCTTCCAGGTCGAGCGAGCCTTCCACGACGGCGCGGCAGAGGCCGATCAGGTAGTCCGCCTTCTGGCGGGAGAAGCGCCGCTCCAGCAGTTGTTCGCGATCCAGCCGCGCCACGTCCTCCGGTGACGGATGGGCGATCATGCCCGACGGGTGCGGGCGCCCGGCCAGCAGGATCAGCTCGCGCCGCAGGGTGGCGGCGAAGGTCAGGTTGATCTGCTGGCCGATGATGGCCCACGCCACCGCCTCGAAGATGCTTGGTGCCAGCGGCATGCGGTAGCCGGCGCGGCCGCCGATCAGCCGGGCGATCTCCGGCTCACGGGCCGCCCGCTGCTCGAACCCGGCGGGGTCGTGCAGCAGGCCCAGCATGCGCGCGGCGATGCGGGCCGCCGCGTCCTCCAGGCCCGGGCGGTCGACCGAAATCTCGGCCTCGGCCGGGCCGATGGCGATGGTCAGCAGCGCGGGCGCGCCGTCCAGCAGCAGCGCCTTGGTGAGCCGCGTTCCCTCCACCCGCTCGGCCGGGCTCTGCTGGTCGCGGCCGTGGTAGGACAGCGCCGGGCCGGGGTCGAATCCGGGCGGCAGGGCCAGGCGCCGCGCGCTCAATGCTCCACCAGCAGCCCGTCGCGCATCTCGACGATGCGGTCCATGCTCTTGGCGAGGTCAAGATTGTGGGTCGCCACCAGCGCGCCCAGCCCCTGGCTGTGCACCAAGCCCCTCAGCACCGCGAACACGTCGTCCGCGGTGTGGACGTCGAGGTTGCCCGTGGGCTCGTCGGCGATCAGCACGCGCGGCCGGTTGGCCAGCGCCCGGGCGATGGCGACGCGCTGCTGCTCGCCGCCGGACAGGCGGGCCGGCCGGTGGTCGGCGCGCTGGGCCAGCCCGACCAGGCCCAGCAGCTCGCGCGCCCGCCCCCTCGCCTCGGCCTTGGCGATGCCGCCGATCATCTGCGGCAGGACGATGTTCTCCTCCGCGCTGAACTCGGGCAGCAGATGGTGGAACTGGTAGACGAAGCCGATGGAGCTGCGGCGCAGCGCCGTGCGGTCGCCATCGTCCAGCTTGGCCGCGTCGCGCCCGCCGACCAGGATGGCGCCCTCGTCGGCATGCTCCAGCAGCCCGGCGATGTGCAGCAGGGTCGACTTGCCGGCGCCGCTGGGCCCGACCAGCGCCACCAGCTCGCCCGCGCGCACCGCGCAGTCGGCGCCGCGCAGCACCTCCAGCTTCGAGCCGGCCTGGGTGAAGGTGCGGCGGATGCCGCGCAGCTCCAGGACTGGCGTGCCGTTCACCGGGGTTTCACTCATAGCGCAGGGCCTCCACCGGATCGAGACGGGCGGCGCGCCAGCTCGGATAGATCGTCGCGGCGAAGCTCAGCCCCAGCGCCATCAGCATCACCTGCGTCACCTCCGACCAGTCCAGCTTCGCCGGAAGCTGGCTGAGGAAGTAAATTTCGGCGTTGAACAGGTCGGTGCCGGTCAGGGCCTGCAGCGACTGCCGGATGCTCTCGATGTTCTGCGCGAAGACGACGCCCAGGATCAGGCCCGCCACCGTGCCGATCACGCCGATCGAGGCGCCGGACAGGAAGAATATCCGCATGATCATGCCGCGCGTGGCGCCCATGGTCCGCAGGATGGCGATGTCGCGGCCCTTGTCCTTCACCAGCATGATCATGCTGGAGATGATGTTGAAGGCCGCCACCATGATGATCAGGCTGAGGATCAGGAACATGACGTTCCGCTCCACCTGCAGCGCGGTGGTGATGCCGGAGTTCACCTGCTGCCAGTCCAGCACCCGCCCGCGGCCGCCGACCGCGTCGGCGATGGCCTGGGTGTAGGCGCGGATCTCGGTGGGGTCGGCGACGAAGATCTCGATGCCCGAGACCGCGCCGGCCATGCCGAAGAAGGCCTGCGCCGCCTCCAGCGGCATGAAGATCAGGTTGTTGTCGTACTCGGCCATGCCGACGTCGAAGATGGCGGCGATGGGATAGGCCCGGG
This sequence comes from Azospirillaceae bacterium, assembly GCA_035626475.1. Classification (GTDB taxonomy): domain Bacteria; phylum Pseudomonadota; class Alphaproteobacteria; order Azospirillales; family Azospirillaceae; genus DASPKT01. The sequence goes on along the minus strand of DASPNP010000028.1, from coordinate 34,374 downwards.
TGCGCGGGATGGTGCCGAAGGCGCTCTGCACGCCGCGCGGGCTGACCAGGGTGAGCGTGTCGCCCACCTGCAGCTGCAGGCGCTGCGCCATGCGGATGCCGATGGCGATGCCCTCGCCGTCCGTCTCCCCGCCGCCGAACTCGGCCAGCGACCCGGAGACGATGCTGTCCTTCACCAGCGGCCGCGCGCGCAGGTCCTCGGGCCGGGACGCCCGCACCAGCACGCCGCTGGCCGCCCCCCGGTGGGTCACGAGCGCCTGCGCCTCGACCGACGGCATGGCGGCCATCACGCCCGGCTGCAGCCGCAGCTTCTGCGCCAGCTCGTCATAAGCGCCCATGCTGCCGCCATAGGCGTAGACGTTGACATGGCCGTTCACGCCCAGCACGCGGCCCAGCAGCTCGCCGCGGAAGCCGTTCATGACGGACATGACGATGATGAGCGTCGCCACGCCCAGCGCGATCCCCAGCAGCGAGAAGGCGGCGATGACGGAGATGAACCCCTCCTGCCGCCGCGCCCGGAGATAGCGCAGCGCGACCATGCGTTCGAAGGCGGTGAAGATCATGGGGGCCGGTGCTGTGGGAGGGAGCCTCTGGGGCCGTATCCCCCTATAGGGTGGCGGAACTGTGGCGGCAAGCGGGGAATGGAGACGCACGAACGAAGGGCGGCTCCTCATGGCGGGTAGTTCCCTCGTCCGACCGCATGAGGCCGAAAACCCGATACGGCAATCGCGAACGAGCCGGTCTGCGCGTCTTCATGACGGACCGCGCTTCCCCGAGCATGAGCCCGCGCGCCCATGGGGGCGCGGTCCACGCGGGCGTCGGCCCTTCCGGCTCCCGAACCAACAGCGGAGCGGACGTGCCCCAGCTCATCCCCGTCGGCAACCACCCAACCTACCAGTACATGTTCGATCTGGAGCCCCTCGCCGGGCGCTTGGCGACGGCCTCCGGCACGCTGCTGCGGTGGGAAAGCGAGACGCTGCCCGGCAGCTATCTCGAGGTGGAAGGGCGGTTCACCCGGGCCGACGGCCGCTGGAGCGGGACCGTCAGCAGCCTCACCCACGTCTATGTCGAGCCGGACGGCAACATCACCAGCAGCGCCGTGAAACTCACCGGTCTGTCGGTCCCACTGTCAACGATCCTGGACGAGGGCAGTTCAGGTGACTGGTACTTCCTTTCGGATCTGCTGGACGGGGACGACACGCTGACGGGTTCCTCCGCCCGGGGTTATCTGGCCGGCGGGGCCGGGAACGACATCCTCCGCCTGGGAGCCGAGGGGGGCCAGGCCTTCGGCGATCGGGGCGACGACCGGCTGACGGGATCGGAACGCGGCGACAGGCTGGGAGGTGATGACCGCTTCCAGCTTGGCAGAAACGGGGGCAACGACAGCCTCGACGGGCTTGGCGGCAACGACGTGCTCGAGGGAGGGCCGGGCAACGACATTCTGCTGGGCGGCGCCGGTGACGATTGGCTCTGGGACCAGGAGGGCAACGACACCATCAATGGCGGGGCCGGAGACGACGTCCTGACCTTCGACCTGCCCAGCGGTTCCGAAAGCACCAAGGGCTACCTGATCAACGCTTCCGCGATCGGGAGCGGCGGCACCGTCCGCGTCCAGGACGGGTGGGGAACCGTCGATACGGTCACCGGCATCGAAAGGGCCCGGGTCAATGGGTCCAGATGGGCGGACACCATCACCGGATCGGCCGGCGACGACACGCTCTACGGCGGCGCGGGTGACGATCTCCTGGCCGGCGGGCCGGGCCGCGATGTTCTGCATCCCTGGTACGAAGGGCGCGACTACGTTCTCGACGACGAGACCATGATCGGCGGCGCCGGGGATGACGTGGTCTCCCTCCTCGATGAGCGGCGCTCCAGCTTCGCCGCCACCTATGAGAACGGCGTGCTGACGCTGCGGCGGCGCAACGCCGATGCGACCCTGACCCTTCGCGAGGTCGAGGACGTCAGATTCTCGGATGCGTACATGGTTGTCGCGGAGAAGGTGCCGCTGGTTAATCCGGAAGAGCTCATCCTGCGCCATGCCTCGGGGGGCCTCGTCGCCTGGGACCCGCTCGAGGGCAGTGCCGGGTTCACTTGGCTGGGGCGTCCCGCGGCCTCGATCAGCATGGCCGGTACACTCGGGCGGAACGATTCCAGGGAGAATGTCGTCCTCAGCCTTTCCGACGGGCGGACCGTCACGCTTGGTCCGCCCTTCGACCCTGCCCCCACCTTCGAGCCGGTGAGGATCGCGGCGGGCTTCGAAGCGGTCGCCACCGGCCGTTTCACCGGCGACAACAACGAGGATCTGCTGCTGAAGGACAAGGGCGGCAATCTCCGCTTCCACGATCTGCAGACTGGGTCATCCACGCCCTTCCTGACGCTCCGGCCGGGCTACGAGGTCGTCGGTACCGGCTTCTTCGGATATTTCTCCTTCGGCCCGACCAGCATCATCTTCCAGAACCGGGACACGGGCGCGCTGCTGCAGTGGACCGAAGGCTACTTCAAGGATCTGCTCACCCTTGCGCCCGGTTCGGGGTGGCGGCTGCAGGCCATCGGCGACTTCGGAACCGACGACGACGACGATTTCCTCTTCTACAACATCGACACACGGACGCTGATCATCTGGGACGGAAGCATCTTCTCCCGCTTCTTCGACCTGTTCACCCTGGGCGCCGGCTGGGAGATCGCCGGCACGGGCGACGTCAGCGGCGACATGCAGGACGACATCATCCTGAGGAACGCCTCCACCGGCAACGCCATCTACTGGGACGGCTGGCAGTTCGTCGACCTCGGCAACGTGCTCGCCCGGGTCGATCTCGTCGGCGTCGCCCAGCTCGGCTAGGCCCTCGCGCCGAGCACCAGTTCTCGCCACGACCGGCACCGCTGCGGCGGCCTCTCCGGCCGTATCGGGGCAATCGCGTCCGAAGGGATGCGCTCCCGCCGGACGGGGTGATCCCTGAGAGTTTCCCGGGCGGCCTCCGCGCCGGGAACACCGACGGACGTGAGGCCGCCCGCCCGATCGATTGCCTGCAGGTGGCAGCGTCGGCAACGGCGGAGACACCGGTCTGCGCGTCTCGACGGTAAGGAGTGCCGGGGGCAGCATCCCCGCGAAAAGCGCCAGGCCGGCCCGGCTGGCGCCGCTTCAGGGACCCTTGGAAGGAAGATACGGATGCCCGTCCTGCAAGCATCGCCGAACGTGGCGCTGGACATGTCGAGCGAGTTCATCGGACCGCTCAGCGGCACGCGCACGCAGCCCTCCTCCGGCACCATCCGGGTGGAGGACGGCGGCCGCTTCCTGGAGATGCGGGGCGACGTCACCATCGGCTCCTTCGGCTGGATCAGCGGCACTGTTGAGCGCATCGAGATCGGTTGGGGCAGCCAAACCGGGGCCGTCATCACGGATACCTACGTACCGGGAGTCTATCTGGACCCGTTCTGGATCGGATCGGGCGATCTGCCGCTCTGGCTGACCGCGCACCTGTTCGGCGCCGACGACACGATCGTCGGATCCAACCGCGGGGACTGGCTCGTCGGATTCGCCGGTGACGACCGCATCGAAGCGCTGGGCGGCGACGACAATCTCCGTGGCAACATCGGCGCGGACCATCTGATCGGCGGGACCGGCAACGATACGCTGCGCGGCGACGACGCGGACGAAACCTTCGCCAGCGGCTTCACGGGCAACGACACGCTGGAGGGCTGCGAAGGGAACGACCTCCTGGAGGGCGGAGGTCATCACGACCTCTTGGCCGGCGACGAGGGTGACGACACGCTGGACGGGGCGGGCGGGGACGACACGCTCGACGGCGGCACCGGCCGTGATGCGGCATCCTACGTCTTCTGGAGCCAAACCCTTTTCAACGCCTCGGCGGTATCGGCCGGGCGCACGGTCACGATCGACGACGGCAACGGCGGGCGGGACACGCTGAAGGGGATCGAGGGCCTGCTGATCCGGGGATCGGCCAGCGCGGACACGCTCACGGGATCGGCGGGAGCGGACACCATCGACGGCTGGTACGGGGGCGACAGCCTCTGCGGCGCCGGCGGCAACGACCTCATCAGGGGCAGTATCGGCAGCGAGACCGTAGACGGGGGCGCCGGTGCGGACATCTTCGTCGTCGGCGGGCGGCTCGCCGAGTTCAAGCTGGTGGACGAGGGCGGCGTTACCAAGCTGGTCCACACCGTCAATGGCGGTATCCAGGGACCCGATATCCTGTCCGACGTGGAGCGGCTCCGCTTCGACGACCGGGAGGTCACCCTCGCCGAGATGCGCTCGATCGTGCGCGAAGAGCTCTTCCTGATGTCGCCGGACGGAAGCATCGCCATCTGGGACCAGGCGCTGGGCAGCGACGGCTTCTCATGGATCATCGGCGGGCTGGGGCCGGAGAATTTCGCCGGCGTCGGCGACATGACGGGCGACCGCAAGGCGGACGTCCTGCTCAAGTTCAGCGAGAACTGGTACCTCTGCGACATAACGAACCTGGGTTCCATCGAGCCTGTCGCCGTGCCGATCGGCGCCACACTGCTCGGCATCGCGAACACGACGGGCGGCGTGGCCGAGGAACTGATCCTGCGCGAGGCGGACGGCGACATCGTCGCGCTCGACGCCATGACCGGCAAGAGCACGTACCACATCACCCTCTCCTCCGACTTCAGCTTCGCCGGGACCGGCAACCTGTTCGGCGCCACCGGCACCGGGGCGGCGGTGCATGAGGAACTGCTGATCCGCAACGTCAAGACCGGCCAGCTGCTCGCCTGCCACGGGGGCGAGCTCTGGCTCGTGCCGATGCCGGCGAACATGCTGAGTTGGACTGTCGCCGCGACCGGCAACTTCACCGGCTCGGCCCATGACGACGTGCTGCTCTTCAACCCGTCGTCGCGCGCCATCCACATCTCCGACGCCCAGGCCGGCACGTCGGAATGGCTCTTCTCCCTGAACTCGGGCTGGGAGATCGCGGCCACCGGCGACTTCACCGGCGACGGGCGCGACGACATCCTGTTCCGGCACGACAGCGGCTACGGCGTCTATTGGGACGGCACCATGTGGCACGACGCCGGCGACGTGCTCGCCACCGCCCGGATCATCGGGGTCGGCGACATCATGTGAGGCCCCCGGGCGCCGTCCGCCGGGGCAGCGCCGCGAAGCAGGCGGCGGCCAGGAGCCCGACCACGCCGCAGCCGATCCACACCGCCTGCGGGTGCAGGCCGATGGCGAGGCCGCCCAGCACCGGGCCGGCCACGGCGGCGAGGCTCCAGGCGGCGGTCAGGGTCGCCTGGTAGGCGCCGCGGCGGTCGGGCGGGGCGGCGCGCGAGAGCACGGCGGGCGCCACCGGCGCGGTGAGGATTTCGCCGATGGTCCAGAGCACGACGATGGCGGCGAAGGCCGGCACCGTGCCCGCCAGGCCCGTCAGCGCCACGCCGCCGCCCATCAGCAGGCCGCCGACGGTGAGCACGCGCTTCGGGTCCATGCCAGCCACCAGCGCCGCCACAGGCAGGGAGAAGGCGACGACCGCCAAGCCGTTCATGGCGACCGCGATGCCGTAGTCGGTCGTGCCGAACCCCGCCGCCCGCATCGCCAGCGGCAGGGTGGTGTAGGCCTGGAAGAACAGGCTGGCGCAGAGGAAGGAGCCGCCCGACACCGACCAGACCACCGGGTCGGCGAAGGCCGCGCGCAGCCCGCCCCGGCCGCTCCCCGCCGGCGTTCCCGCCGCCCGCTCCGGCCGGCTCTCCCGGAACAGGACCAGCAGCAAGACGGCGTAGACGGCGAAGACAGCGGCGTTGCTCCAGTAGAGCAGCTTGTGCCCACCCCAGACGGCGAGCGCCCCGCCCAGCACCGGCGCGATGGCGGAGCCCAGGTTCGCCGCCCAGTAGATCAGCCCGAAGGCCCTGACGCGCTGCCCCTCACCCACCATGTCGCCGATGGCGGCGCTGGAGGCCGGGCGGTACATGTCGGTCATGCCGCCGATCAGCGCCAGCGCGCCGCCGATGGCCCAGAGGCTATCCAGCGTCGGTATCCAGGGCATGACGGTGGCGCTCAGCGCCATGGCGCCGACCATGACCGGCTTGCGCCCGATCCGGTCGGCCAGCGTGCCGCCGACCAGGCTGCCGACCACCGAGCCGGCGCCGAAAGCCGCCACCACCAGCCCGGCGGTGGCCGGGTTGGCGCCGCGCTCCCCCGTCAGGAACAGCATCAGGAACGGCACGACGAAGCTGCCGCAGCGTCCCAGGAAGGCGCCGCCGACGATGACCCAGACACCGGGCGGCAGGCCGCGCAGCCCCTCCGCCCAGCCGCCCAGCGATGCCGCCAGGGCCCGCACGGATCAGGCCGTGAGCTTGGCGAAGGCCTCCTCGACCGGCAGTTCGACCTTCTCGCCGGTGGCGCGGCGCTTCAGCTCCACAACGCCGGTCTTAAGGCCGCGCGGGCCGACGGTCAGCTGCCAGGGCAGGCCGATCAGGTCCATGTCGGCGAACTTGGCGCCCGGCCGCTCGTCGCGGTCGTCGTAGAGCACCTCGACCCCGGCCTTCTGGAAGCGGGCGTAGAGATCCTCGCAGACCCGGTCGCACTCGGCGTCGCCGGCCTTCAGGTTGATCAGACCGACCTTGAAGGGCGCCACCTGGTCCGGCCAGACGATGCCGTTGTCGTCGTGGCTGGCCTCGATGATGGCGGCGACCAGGCGCGAGACGCCGATGCCGTAGCTGCCCATCTCGACCGTGATCTGGTCGCCGTTCGGCCCCTGCACGACGGCACCCATGGGCTTGGAGTACTTGGTGCCGAAATAGAAGATGTGGCCGACCTCGATGCCGCGGGCGTTCACCAGCTCGCTCTCCGGCACGGGGCTGGTGGCCGGATCGTGCTTCTCGTCTGTGGCGGCGTAGATGCCGGTATAGCGGGCGAAGAAGTCCTGGAGGTCGCTGTCGTAGCCCGGCGCGTCGGCCAGCACGTCCAGGTCCAGCCAGTCCTTGTGGCAGAAGACGCCGCTCTCGCCCGTCTCGGCCAGGATGATGAACTCGTGGCTGAGGTCGCCGCCGATGGGGCCGGTATCGGCACGCATCGGGATCGCCTTAAGCCCCATGCGCGCGAAGGTGCGCAGGTAGGCCAGGAACATGCGGCGGTAGGAGAGCTTGGCGCCATCCGCGTCCAGGTCGAAGGAGTAGTTGTCCTTCATCAGGAACTCGCGCCCGCGCATCACGCCGAAGCGCGGCCGGACCTCGTCCCGGAACTTCCACTGGATGTGGTAGAGATTCTTCGGCAGGTCGCGGTAGGACTTCACGTACGACTTGAAGATGTCGGTGATCATCTCCTCGTTCGTGGGCCCGAACAGCATCTCGCGGTCGTGCCGGTCGGTGATGCGCAGCATCTCCTTGCCGTAATCGTCGTAGCGGCCCGACTGTCGCCACAGATCGGCCGACTGGATGGTCGGCATCAGCAGCTCCTGGGCGCCGGCGGCGTCCTGCTCCTCGCGCACGATCTGGCTGATCTTCTGCAGCACCCGCCAGCCCAGCGGCAGCCAGGCATAGATGCCGGCGCTGGTCTGCCGGATCATGCCGGCGCGCAGCATCAGCCGGTGCGAGACGATCTGGGCCTCGGTGGGGGTTTCCTTCAGCGTGGGCAGGAAGAAGACGGAGGAGCGCATGGGGCACGGTCTCGGCGCATGGAACGGGGAGGCCGGACTTTAGGCAATGCGTCCCGGCCTGTCCATGGCGCCCGGCGCGGGGCGGCCCCCTCTCGGGATGCTTGGGATTTGTCGCACGATAGCTGGAGGGGCGTGACCCTACTATCCGTCACCCCGGCGGAGGCCGGGGCCCAGGGGTTGCAGTGGGATGCGGTCGATGCAGCGCTCGTCTTGTTCGTAGGTCGCATGGAGCGGAGCGCAATGCGATACGGCGGTCGGAGAAGTCGCATTGCGCTCCGCTCCATGCGACCTATGGGCCGGCTTCACCGAGCTTGGAGCGCTGCACCCCCTGGGTCCCGGCCTGCGCCGGGATGACGGTGGAGGGCGGCAACCGCCGGCGAGAACAAACAGACGGTTCTCCGGCGACCCTACCGGCCGACATGCTCCTGGAACTGGCAGAGCGCCACCAGCTCGCGCTCGGCCTCGCTGCCCACGGGCTGGCCGTTGAACAGCACCCGGTTCCCCTCGATCGTGACCGTGCCGATGCGCACCTCGGACTCGGCGTCGGGAACGGCGGGGATGCCGAAGGTGCGGGCGATGTCCTGGCTGATGCCGATCTCGAACCGGTCGGGCATGACCGGCCCTCCCTCCCCCGGCAGGTCGGCCGGCGCCACCGGGCGGCCGTTCACCACGTCGCGGTTCGGGCGGTAGATGACGTCGTCGCGCGGCTCGTGCCGGCGGACCCAGCGGCAGGCGGCGCTGTCGACCACGATGGTCGGGTCGGCAACCGGGCCGGGGTGGGCGCGCTCCGCCGCCGGCGCTGCGGGAGACCAGAGGGCGAGGAGCAGCCCCGAGCCCACGGCTCCCGCGCGCAACCGTCTGGCGTGCTGCGGGTTGAGGCGGAATACTGCCATCTCATTCTCCGATGCCCCGGGGCCGACCCTTGCTCGAATCCTACTTCAAGCTGAGCCAGCACGGTACCAATGTCCGCACCGAGCTGGTGGCCGGGCTGACGACCTTCCTGACGATGGCCTACATCGTCTTCGTCAATCCGCAGATCCTGGGCGCCACCGGCATGGATGCCGGGGCGGTCTTCGTCGCCACCTGCGTCTCGGCCGCGGTCGGCAGCCTGGTCATGGGGCTCTACGCCAACTACCCCATCGCCCAGGCGCCGGGCATGGGGCTGAACGCCTACTTCGCCTTCTCCGTCGTCGGCGGCCTGGGATATTCCTGGCAGGTGGCGCTGGGCGCGGTGTTCATCTCGGGCGTGCTGTTCATCATCCTGAGCCTGCTGCCGGTGCGCGAGGCGGTCGTCGACGCCATACCGCGCTCGCTCAAGCTCGCCATCTCCGCCGGCATCGGCCTGTTCCTCGCCATCATCGCCCTGCAGAACGCCGGCATCGTCGCCGACCATCCGGTGACGCTGGTGGCGCTGGGCGACGTGACGCAGCCGCGCGCCTGGCTGGCGGCGCTTGGTTTCGTGCTGCTGGTGGCGCTGGTGGCCCGCGGCGTGACCGGCGCGGTGGTGGTCGCCATCCTGGCGACGGCGGCGGCCGGCATGGCGCTGGGCGCCTCACCCTTCGGCGGCGAGATCGTCTCCCTGCCGCCCAGCATCGCGCCGACCTTCCTGCAGATGGACCTCGGCGGCGCACTCAGCCTGGGGCTGGTGACGGTCGTCTTCGCCTTCCTGTTCGTCGATCTGTTCGACACGGCCGGCACGCTGGTCGGCGTGGCGCATCGGGCGGGGCTGCTGGACCGGGAGGGCCGCCTGCCCCGGCTGAAGAAGGCGCTGCTGGCCGACGCCGCCGCCACGACGGTGGGTGCCGCGCTCGGCACCTCGACCGTCACCAGCTACATCGAGAGCGCGGCCGGCACCAATGTCGGCGGGCGCACGGGGTTGACGGCAGTGACCGTCGGCGCCCTGTTCCTGCTCTGCCTGTTCCTGGCGCCGCTGGCGCGCGACATCCCGGCCTACGCCACCGCCCCCGCCCTGCTCTACGTCGCCTGCCTGATGGCGCGGGGACTGGCGGAGCTGGACTGGGACGATCTGACCGAGTCGGTGCCGGCGGTGGTGACCGCGGTCGCCATGCCGCTGACCTACTCGATCGCCAACGGCATCGCCTTCGGCCTGATCACCTACACGGCGATCAAGCTGGTGGCCGGCCGCTGGCGGGAGATGGGGCCGGTCGTGCCGGTGCTGGCGCTGCTGTTCCTGCTGCGCTTCGCCTTCTTCGCCCACTGAAGCCCGGGTCAGCGCCCGCCGACGATGCTGCCGGCCAGCTTCCGCATGTGCATCACGAAGTCGCTTTCCTGCAGCGCATCGAGCTGGCGGCGATAGTCCCGCCCCAGCCGGTCCAGGTCGGCGCTGGCGCGGCGCACCTCGTCGAGCGTGCCGGAAAGTCCCCGGTCGGACGGAGCGGTATGGCGATGGCTGTCGAACGGCATGCGAGGTCCCTCCCCTCTGTGTTGCCGCCTATACGCAAGGGACCGCGCGGCGGATCACTATCCTGAACGGCCGATTTGACTCTCCTCTATTTCGAATTAGCTCCTCTGGCCGGGCAGGAGGTGCGGGTCGCAGTAGAACGCGTGCCGCCTGGATAGAAATCAAACATGGCGGGAGGAACGGGTCATGGTGGCGGCGCTTCTGAAGTTCGCGCGCAAGCCGGACAATTCGGTGCTGATGCGGCAGATGCTGGACCAACTGCCGATCGCGGTCATGACCTGCGACCTCGATACCTTCACCATCACCTACGCCAACGCCAAGTCGCGCGAGCTGATGGAGCAGATCAAGCATCTGGTGAAGATCGACCCGGACCGCATGGTCGGCACCTCGATCGACGTGTTCCACAAGAACCCGGCGATGCAGCGCCGGCTGCTGTCGGACCCGAGGAACCTGCCGCACTCCGCCCGCATCCGCATCGGCGACGAGGTGCTGGAGCTGAAGATCTCCGCCATCTACGACGAGAACGGCCGCTACGTGCAGCCGATGCTGGCCTGGAGCGTCGTCACCAAGGCGGTGGCGGCGGAGAAGGAGACCAAGCGGCTGCTCCAGATGATCGACAACATGCCGATCAACGTCATGACCTGCGACCCGGTCGATTTCCGCATCAACTACTGCAACCAGACCAGCGTGCAGACGCTGCGGAAGCTGGAGGCATACCTGCCGATCAAGGCCGACGACATGATGGGCCAGACGATCGACATCTTCCACAAGCGCCCCACCCACCAGCGCACCATGCTGGCCGACCCGAAGAACCTGCCGCACAGCGCCAACATCCGGGTCGGGCCGGAGGTGCTGAACCTGCGCGTCTCCGCCATCACCGGCGACGACGGCGCCTATCTCGGGCCGATGCTGACCTGGTCGATCATCTCCGACAGCGTGAAGATGGCCGAGAACGTCTCGGGCGTGGTCAACGCCATGGCCGACAATGCCGGCGAGATGGACCGGTCGTCGAGCCGGCTGCTGGACCTCGCCTCCAACGCCACCGATCTCGCCTCCTCCGTCTCGGCCGCGGCGGAGCAGATGAGCGCCAGCATCGGCGAGATCTCCGAGCGCATCACCGAGGCCTCGCGCATGGCGCAGGAAGCCGTGACCGAAGCGCGGGCGACTGACCGGCTGGTCGCCGGCCTGTCCAGCACCGCGGCCGAGGTCGGCAAGATCACCGAGGTCATCGAGAGCATCGCCAAGCAGACCAACCTGCTGGCGCTGAACGCCACGATCGAGGCCGCCCGCGCCGGCGAGGCCGGCAAGGGCTTCGCCGTGGTGGCGAGCGAGGTGAAGAGCCTCGCCAACCAGACCGCCAGGGCCACCGAGGAGATCAAGCAGCAGATCGCCGGCATCCAATCGGTCACGGCGGGCACCGTCGCCGCCATCGGCCGGATCGGCGGCATGATCGACCGGCTGAGCGGCATCTCCGCCCAGGTGGCCGCCGCCGTGGAGGAGCAGAGCGCCACCACCGCCGAGGTGACGCGCAACATCACCGGCGTCTCGGAGGCCGCTCGCGAGACCGGCAGCGCGGCGCGCGAGGTCGGCCGCATCGCCGGCTCGATCAACGGCTATTCCGGCCGGCTCAACACCGACATCGGCGGCTTCCTGGACAGCACGAAACGCTGACGGAGCCCATATCCGCCAAGCCGTTGCGCCGCGAGCCTGAGACGCCGTCCCCGTGTCCCCGCCCAAGGGCCGGGGACGGCTTCCTTATGAGCAGAAATCGGGTGACGAAGGTCGCCTGCGCACGTATACTCCGCGCGCACAGAAAAAGACCGCGCAGCAAGCGCGGCGCGGCCCGAGTTTAGGGAGGAATCGCCACCAGGCGACAATCGGGAGGGAAAAACCCTCCGGACACCAGGAATCATAAGCTGGATGTCATCCAAGGCAAGCCCCTTTAACGGGCTCGCCTTTCTTTTTGTGCGCATCCCAACCAGTTTGCCCAATCAGGATGCAGCTGCCGCTCAGGCGGGCAGCGCTTCGCCCAGGGCTTGTGCACCGTAACCGGTGAAGCCCGCCTCCACCGCCGTGATCCAGGGCACGCGGGTGGCCCGCAGCGTCTCCGCGACGGGGCAATCGGGCCGGTGGGCGCCCGGCAGATAGCCCAGGCTCATCAGGAACTCGCCCACGATCTCGCCGCCGGTGAAGCGGAAGGTCCGCTTGAACAGCTTCAGCCATTCGGCTTTGGGCAGGGGATGGTGGGCGTCCAGCCACGCCTTGAAGCCGCCATGGCTGGCGCGGAGCTGCTGGACGGTCCGGGCGTTGGCGATGGCCGCCTCGATCTTCAGCCGGTTCCGGATGATGCCCGGATCGGCCATCAGCCGCGCCACCTCCACCTCGCCATAGGCCGCGACACGATCGACCGAGAAGCCGTCGAAGGCGGCCTGGAAGGCGGCGCGCTTCTTCAGCACGGTCAGCCAGGAGAGGCCGGCCTGGTTGATCTCCAGCATCAGCCGCTCGAACAAAGCGTCCTCGTCGGATATCGGGAAGCCGTACTCGGTGTCGTGATAGGGCCCATGCCAGGGATGGCCCAGGGCCGCCTCGCAGTAGGACCCGCCCATCAGTAGCCGCCGCGCCGGTCGGAGACGAGCGCGCCGTAATCCAGCAGCCCGCTCTCGAACAGGCCGATGACCACGGCCATCAGCACCGCCGTGACGATGCTGGTCCAGAAGAACTTCTTCAGCAGCATGGGCGATTTCGGCGCGCTCTCGGCATGGCCGAGCTCCGGCTTCTCCTCCGGCCGCACGCCGAAGGGCAGGACCGCGAAGAGCACGATCCACCAGAGGGTGAAGTAGATGGCGGCGATGGTGACCCAGCTCATGGCGCTTCCCGTCGGTTCAGTGCCCGAAAGGTAGGGTGGCGGCCGCGCCGGCGCAATGCGGCGGAACGCTCACGCCTGCTCCAGCTCCACCAGCGTGCCGCAGAAATCCTTGGGGTGCAGGAACAGCACCGGCTTGTCGTGCGCGCCGATCTTGGGCTCGCCGTCGCCCAACACCCGTGCCCCCTCGGCCTTCAGCCTGTCGCGGGCGGCGATGATGTCGTCCACCTCGTAGCAGACATGGTGGATGCCGCCCGACGGGTTCTTCTCGAGGAACTTGGCGATCGGGCTGTCGGCGCCCAGCGGCCGCAGCAGCTCGATCTTGGTGTTGGGCAGCTCCACGAACACGGTGGTGACGCCGTGCGCCGGGAGGTCCTGCGGCGCGCTCACCTTGGCCCCCAGCGTGTCGCGGTAGGTCGCGGTCGCCGCCTCCAGATCGCCGACGACGATCGCCACATGGTTCAGCCTGCCGATCATTCTGCTCCCCTTCCCATTCTTCTCGTTCCTAGACCCGGACCAGATGGATCTCGGTCACGGGCTTGCGCCCCTGGGACGCGTTGAAGCTGCGCCGGACGGCGATGCGGGCGGCCTCGCGGATGGCGGTGTCGTCGCGGCGCTGGGACAGCGGGATCGACTCGACCGCACGGCGCACCGCCTCGATCGCGTCCTCCAGATCGGCCTCGTCCTCCTCCCCGTCCAGCAGACCCATGACCGCCAGCTTCGGATCGGCCAGCAGCTCGCCGCGTTCGTTCAGCACCAGCGTCGCCACGGCGGCGCCGCTGTAGCTCATGCGGGCACGCGAGCGCATGGCGTTGCCGTTCAGCGGCACGATCTTCTTGCCGTCGACGCAGAGCCGGCCGGCATGGACATGGCCGACGATCTCCGCCGGCCCGGGCGCCAGGCGGATCACCGCCCCGTCCTCCGGGATCAGCGCTTGGCCCACCTGGCAGGAAAGCGCCAGCTGGGCATGCGCCTGCAGGTGCCGCCGCTCGCCGTGGACGGGGATGGCGATCTGCGGCCGGACCAACTGGTACATGCGCGCTAGCTCGTCGCGGCAGGGATGGCCGGAGACATGCACGAAGGCGTCGTCGGCCGTCAGCACCTCGATCCCCCGCCGGATCAGGCCGTTCTGCACATTGGCGATGGCCCGCTCGTTCCCGGGAATCTCGCGCGACGAGAAGATCACGACGTCGCCCGGCTCCAGATCGACCTCGGGATGGTCGCCGGCGGCGATGCGCGACAGGGCGGCGCGCGGCTCGCCCTGGCTGCCGGTGCAGATCAGAACCGTCTTCTCGCGCGGCAGGAAGCCGGCATCGCGCTCGGTGACGAAGGGCGGCAGGTCGGTCAGGTAGCCGTTGGCGCGGGCGGCCTCGTTGATGCGCCAGAGAGACCGGCCGACCAGCGCCACATGCCGGTCGTGCGCGGCGGCCGCCACGGCGACCGAATGCAGCCGCGCCACGTTCGTGGCGAAGCAGCTGACGGCGATGCGCTTGCCCTCGTAGAGGCCGAACAGCTCCTCGAAGCTCTTGGCGACCGCGGCCTCGGAACCGCTATGGCCGGGCACCAGCGCGTTGGTGCTGTCGCACACCAGCGCGGTGACGCCCTGGTGCCCCAGGGCCTGCAGCGCCGCCTCGTCGGCCGTGGGGCCGATGACCGGGTCGGGGTCCAGCTTCCAGTCGCCGCTATGGACGACGGTGCCGGCGGGGGTGCGGATGACCAGGGCGTTGGGCTCCGGCACGGAATGGGTGACGGCCACCAGCTCCAGGTCGAAGGGACCGACCGGCCAGCGCTCGCCCGGCGCCACCTCGATGATCTGCACCCGCCGGTCCAGCTCGCGCTCGCGCAGCTTGTTGCGCAGGACCGAGGCGGCGAAGGGCGTGGCGTAGATCGGGCAGCGCAGCTCGGGCCAGAGATACTGGATGGCGCCCAGATGGTCCTCATGGGCGTGGGTGATGACCAGACCGACCAGATCCTCCGCCCGCTCGGCGATGAAGGCCGGGTCGGGCATCAGCACGTCGATTCCGGGCGTGGTCTCGTCGCCGAAGCTGACGCCGAGATCGACCATCAGCCAACGGCCGGCATGGCCGTAGAGGTTGAGGTTCATGCCGATCTCGCCGGCACCGCCCAGCGGCAGGAAATAGAGGGCGTCCTCGTCGAAGTCCCCGTCCCCCAGGGCGGCCTCTGCGTCGGTCCGGTCGGTCATGGTTTCCAGTTGCGCTGGTGGATGAGGAGAAGGCCCCTGAGCGTCAGGTCGCCGTCGACATGGTCGACCATGCCGGTCGCCTCGGCGAACAGGCGGACCAGGCCGCCCGTCCCGATGACGGTGACCGGCGGATCGCCCGTCGGCGACAGCTCCGCCTTGAGGCGCCGCAGGATGCCCTCGATCATCCCGGTATAGCCCCAATACATGCCCGATTGCATCGCCGCGACCGTGCCCCTCCCGATGACCCGCTCGGGTTTGAGGATATCCACCTTCGGGAGCTGCGCGGCCACCCGATGGAGCGCGTCCAGCGACAGCATCGGCCCCGGCGCGATGACGCCGCCGGCGAAGGCGCCGTCCGCATCCACCACGTCGAAGGTCGTGCCGGTGCCGATGTCCAACACCACGAGCGGGGCCTTGTAGCGGGCCACGGCGGAGACGGCGTTGACCAGCCGGTCGGCGCCGGCCTCCCGCGGATTGTCGATCCGCACCTCGATGCCGAGGTCCACGGAAGGGTCGCCGACCCGCATCGGCGTGCTGCCGAAATGGTCCTCGCACAGCTTGATCAGATCGCGCGTCGCCGCCGGCACGACGCTGGAGAGGATGCAGGCCTTCACGTCCGCCGGCTTCAGCCCTTTCATCGCCATGAGGCTGGTCAGCCAGACCGCGTACTCGTCCGACGTGCGGCGCGCCTCGGTGGCGATGCGCCACTGCCCCCGCCGCTCCTCCCCGTCGAAGACGGCGAAGACGACGTTGGTGTTGCCGGCGTCGATGGCGAGCAGCATATCAGGCCCCCACGCGGGATGTGGCGGGGAACACGTCCCCGGCGGTGACGCGGCGGCGGCCAGTGCCGGTCTCCACGATCAGCCCGCCCTCCTCGTCCAGGTCGACCAGCCGCCCTTCGAAGCTCTCGGCCGCCAGCCGCACCGTCACCGGCCCGCCCAGCCCCTGGGCCGCGTTCAGCCAAGCGGCGCGCACTGGCGCGAAGCCGTAGGTCTGCCAGCGCTCGTACCAGGTGAGGAAATGCCGGCCGTAGAGGGCCAGCACCTCGCCGGCGTCGATGTCCGCGCCCGCCTCACGCAACGAGGTCGCGGGATAGTCCAGCCCCTCCGGATGGCCTGAGACGTTGACGCCGACGCCCAGCACCAACCACTCCACCGTGCCGCCGGGGCCGGGCTCCGATTCCAGCAGGATGCCGGCGATCTTGGCGCCGTCCAGCAGCACGTCGTTCGGCCATTTCACCTTGGGCGCGCCGGGCACCAGGTCGGAGACAGCCTGCGCCACGGCCAGCGCCGCGACGAAGCTGATCTCCGCCGCCCGGGCCGGGCCGCCATGGGGGCGCAGCACCAATGAGCAGTAGAGATTGCCGGGGATCGACGTCCAGGCGCGGCCTCGGCGTCCCCTGCCCGCCTCCTGCATCAGGGTCCGCACCAGGGTCCCCTCCGGCGCGCCTGATCGGGCCAGCTCCTTGGCGACATCGTTGGTGCTGCCGCAGCGCTCAAGCTCGGTCAGCCGGTACCAGTCCGGCAGAGTCGCGAACGGCCGCGGGGTCGCCGCGGCCGTCCGTGCTGCATTGTCTGTTCCGTCGGGCCGCATCAGGGGAAGAGGCTGGTCGCAGCCGCCATGGCGCCGTTGATGATCGGATTCGCGAACAGGTAGAAGACCGGGAAGGTGAACAGCGCCGTCCCGGTGATCACCAGCGCGACCGAGCGCGTCGGCCGGTCCAGCGGCTCGGCCTGCTCGTCGAAATAGATCACCTTGATGATGCGCAGGTAGTAGTAGAGCGAGATCGCACTGGTCAGCAGGCCGATCAGGGCGAGGATCGTCAGGTCGGCGTCGACCGCCGCCTTGAAGACGTAGAGCTTGCCCCAGAAGCCGGCCGCCGGCGGCACGCCCGCCATCGACCACATGAACACCGCCAGCGACAGCGCCATCATCGGGTGCGACTTGGAGAGCCCCGAGAGGTCGCTGATCTCCTCCACCATGCGGCCGCTCTGGCGCATGGAGAGGATGATGGCGAAGGTGCCGACATTCATGACTAGGTAGATCGCCATGTAGATCAGCACGCCGGCGACGCCGTCCTTGGTGCCGGCGGCGACGCCCACCAGCGCGTAGCCGATATGGCCGATCGAGCTGTAGGCCATCAGGCGCTTGATGTTGGTCTGGCGGATGGCCGCCAGCGAGCCCAGCAGCATGGAGCCGACGGAGCAGACGATGATCACCTGCTGCCACTCGCCCGCCATCTGGAAGAACGGGCCCACCAGCAGGCGCATGAACAGGCAGATGGCGGCGATCTTCGGCGCCACGGCGAAGAAGGCCGTCACGCTGGTCGGCGCGCCCTCGTACACGTCGGGCGTCCACATGTGGAACGGCACGGCCGAGATCTTGAAGGCCAGGCCCGAGGCCACGAAGATCAGCCCGACCAGGATCCCCAGGTCCAGCTGCTCGCCGCCGACCAGCACGCGGGCCAGCTGGTCGAAGTTGGTGGTGCCGGCGAAGCCGTAGATCAGGCTGGTGCCGTACAGCAGCAGGCCCGAGCTGAGCGCTCCCAGCACGAAGTACTTCAGGCCGGCCTCCGAGCTGCGCGCGAAGTCGCGGCGGAAGGCGGCGATGACGTAGAGCGACAGGCTCTGCAGCTCAAGGCCGACATAGAGCGACAGCAGGTCGTTCGCCGACACCATCATCATCATGCCGACGGTGGCGAACAGCATCAGCACCGGATACTCGCAGCGCTTCATCTGCTCGCGCTCGATGTAGCCCATCGAGACGATGACCGACAGCGCCGTGCCGAGCAGGATCAGCTGCTTGGCGAAGATGGCGAAGGGGTCGGTCACGTACATGCCGGAGAAGGTGACGGTGCGGACATCGGCACCGACATTCACCGCCAGCAGCCCGCCGGTGACCACCAGGGCCGCCACGGTCAGCCAGGAGACGAGCCGGGTCGCCCCGTCGCCGCGGAACACGCCCAGCATCAGCAGGGCGAGGCCGGAGCAGGCCAGGAAGATCTCGGGCAGCGCCGGCGCGAGGTCAGGAGTGGCAACCATGGATCAGTTCCCGGAAGAAGCGGAGGCGGCCGGGGTCTCGGCCAGCTGCGGGGCGGCGGGCTCGGTGGCCTTCAGGGCCTGCAGCGAGGTCTGGTGGTCGCCGAGGATCTTCTCGACCGACGGCATGTAGTAGCTCTGGAAGGCGTTCGGCGCGACGCCCATGTAGATCACGAGCGCCACCAGCGGGGCGAAGAAGGCCACCTCGCGCCAGCCCAGATCCTGCATGCGGGCGACGTCGTCCTTCACCAGCTTGCCGAAGAAGAGCTTGCGGTAGAGCAGCAGCATGTAGGCCGCGCCGAACACCAGGCCCGTGGCCGCGAAGAAGGCCGCCCAGGTGTTCACCCGGAAGGCGCCCAGCATGGTCAGGAACTCGCCGACGAAACCGCTGGTGCCGGGCAGGCCGACCGAGGCCAGCATGAACACGGTGAAGACCACCGCGTACTTCGGCATGTTGGTGGCCAGCCCGCCATAGCGCGCGATCTCGCGGGTGTGCAGCCGGTTGTAGACCACGCCGATGCAGAGGAAGAGCGCCGCCGACACGATGGTGTGCGACAGCATCTGGAACATGGCGCCGTCCAGCCCCTGCTCGTTCGCGGCGAAGATGCCGAGCGTCACATAGCCCATGTGGGCCACCGACGAGTAGGCGATCATCTTCTTCATGTCAGCCTGCGCCAGCGCCACCAGCGAGGTGTAGATGATGGCGACGACCGACATCACGAACACGAGCGTCGTGAAGTACTCGGACCCGGCCGGCAGCATCTGCAGGTTGCAGCGGATCAGGCCGTAGCCACCCATCTTCAGCATCACGCCGGCCAGCATCACCGAGCCGGCCGTCGGCGCCTCGACGTGGGCGAAGGGCAGCCAGGTGTGGAAGGGCCACATCGGCGTCTTCACCGCGAAGGCGACGAAGAAGGCGGCCCACAGCCACAGCTGCAGCTTCGGGTCGAAGGCGTGGTCCAGCATCACCCGCATGTCCATGGTCCGCTCGGGCAGCACCAGGTACATGGTCAGGATCGCCAGCAGCATCAGCACCGAGCCGACGAAGGTGTAGATGAAGAACTTGTAGGCGGCGTAGATGCGGCCCGGGCCGCCCCACACGCCGATCAGCAGGAACATCGGCAGCAGCACACCTTCGAAGAAGATGTAGAACAGCACGAAGTCCAGCGACGTGAACATGCCGACCAGCATGGTCTCCAGGACCAGCATGGCGATCATGAACTCTTTCACCCGGTGCTCGACCGAGTCCCAGGAGGCCAGGACGCAGATCGGCGTCAGGAAGGTCGAGGCGATGACGAACCACAGCGAGATGCCGTCGACGCCCTTCAGGTAGGAGATGCCCAGCGACGGGATCCAGGCCATCTCCTCCATCAGCTGGAAGCCCGGGTTGCTCGGGTCGAATTCCAGCAGGATGAAGAGGGAGACCACGAAGGTGACCAGCGAGGTCCACAGCGCGACGCTGCGGGCGTTGCGCGCCACCACGCCGGGCTCACCCCGGATCAGCAGGATGAAGAAGGCGCCGACGAGAGGAAGGAACGTCGTCAGCGACAGGATCGGCCATTCAGCCATTTTCGAACTTCCCCGTCCCGCTTAGCGATAGAAGTAGAACCAGCCGACCAGCGCGACCACGCCGATCACCATGGCGAAGGCGTAGTGGTACACGTAGCCGGACTGAAGGCGGCTGGCGCGGCCGGCCAGGCGGTTGGTCATGGCCGCCACGCCGTCCGGCCCGATGCCGTCGATGACGGTCTCGTCGCCGCCCTTCCAGAGGCCGTATCCCAGCGCCTGGGACGGCCGCACGAACAGGCGGTCGTAGATCTCGTCGAAGAAGTACTTGTTGAAGACCAGCGTGTGCAGCGCGCCGACCGACCGCACGAAGGCGCCCGGCAGGTCCGGCTTGGCCACATAGGCGACATAGGCGCCGAGGATGCCCAGGATCGCCACCACCAGCGGCGCGTAGGGCACCCAGCCCGGCACATGGTGCGCGGCCTCGACCGTGTCGTTGGCGGCCAGCACCTGGATCGACTCGCCCCAGAAGGCGGCGCGGTCATGGCCGACGAACCAGTCATAGGCCACCAGGCCGGAGAACACCGCGCCGACCGCCAGCACCGCCAGCGGGATGGTCATGGAGAGCGGCGACTCGTGGACATGGGCCATCACCTGCTCGTCCGCGCGCGGCTTGCCGTGGAAGCTCAGGAAGATCAGGCGCCAGGAGTAGAAGGCGGTCAGCAGCGCCGCGGCGATGCCGAGCCAGAAGGCCAGGGTGCCGAACCAGCTGTGGTCGGCATAGGCGGCCTCCAGGATCATGTCCTTGGAGTAGAAGCCGGCGAAGATCGGGATGCCGGCCAGCGCCAGGCTGCCGATCCACATCATGGCGTAAGTGAAGGGGATCATCCGCCAGACGCCGCCCATCTTGCGCATGTCCTGCTCGCCGGACAGCGCATGGATGACCGAGCCCGCGCCGAGGAACAGCAGCGCCTTGAAGAAGGCGTGCGTCATCAGGTGGAACACGGCGGCTTGGTAGGCCGAGACGCCGATGGCGAAGAACATGTAGCCGAGCTGGCTCATGGTCGAATAGGCGATGACCCGCTTGATGTCGAACTGGGTCATGCCGATCGTGGCGGCGACGATGGCCGTCAACCCGCCCATGACGGTCACGACCATCAGCGCGGTCGGCGCGTACTCGAACACCGGCGACATGCGCGACAGCATGAAGACGCCGGCGGTCACCATGGTGGCCGCGTGGATCAGCGCCGACACCGGGGTCGGGCCCTCCATCGCGTCCGGCAGCCAGGTGTGCAGGCCCAGCTGCGCCGACTTGCCCATGGCGCCGATGAACAGCAGCAGGCAGGCCACGGTCAGCCCGTGCAGCTGCAGCCCCAGGAAGTTGAAGCTCTCGTTCGCCTTCCCGGCGGCCTGGGCGAAGATCTCGTCGAACTGGACCGTGCCGAAGATCACGAAGATCGCCATGATGCCCAGCGCGAAGCCGAAATCGCCCACGCGGTTCACCAGGAACGCCTTCATCGAGGCATCGTTGGCGCTCTTCTTCTCGTACCAGAAGTTGATCAGCAGGTAGGAGGCGAGACCGACGCCCTCCCAGCCGAAGAACATCTGCAGCAGATTGTCCGCCGTCACCAGCATGAGCATCATGAAGGTGAAGAGGCTGAGATAGGCCATGAAGCGCGGCTTGCTCGGGTCGTGGCTCATGTAGCCGACCGAGTAGACGTGGACCATGGAGGACACGCCGTTCACCACCACCAGCATGACGGCGGTCAGCGTGTCGATCTTCAGCGCCCAGTTCACCTCGAACTCGCCGCTGGAGATCCAGGTCATGAGCTGGACCGTGCGCGGCTGATGGCCGAGCGCCACCTCGAAGAAGAGGACGATGGACAGCGCGGCGGCGGTCAGCACGCCGGCGCAGGTCACGATCTGCGAGCCGCGGTCGCCCAGCCACCGGCCGAAGAAGCCGGCGATGAAGGCGCCCAGCAGGGGCAGGAAAACGGCTGCGATTTCCATCGCCTCAGCCCTTCATCAGATTGATGTCCTCAACCGCGATGGTGCCGCGGTTGCGGAAATAGACGACCAGGATGGCGAGGCCGATGGCGGCCTCGGCCGCGGCCACGGTCAGGATGAACAGGGCGAACACCTGCCCCGTCAGATTGCCGAGGAAGACCGAGAAGGCCACCAGGTTGATGTTGACCGAGAGCAGGATCAGCTCGACCGACATCAGGATGATGATGACGTTGCGGCGGTTCAGGAAGATGCCGAACACGCCCAGCGTGAACAGGATCGCCGCGACCGTCAGATAGTGGGCCAGAGTGATTTCCATTTCACACCCCTCCCCGGGTCGGGACCTTCACGACGGCCACCACGTCCTCGCGGCGGCGGTCGAGCTGGCGGCCGATGTCCTGGCGCTTCACACCCTCGCGCGAGCGCAGCGTCAGGACGATGGCGCCGATCATCGCGACCAGCAGGATCAGGCCCGAGGCCTGGAAGACGTAGACATAGTCGGTGTAGATCACGGCGCCGAGCGCATGCGTGTTCGACACGGTGGGGTCCACCGCCGGGAAGCTGCGCATCTGCTCGCCGCGGAAGAAGCCGGTAGCCAGAAGCGCAAGCTCGGCCAGCAGCACCACGCCGACCGTCAGGCCGATCGGCAGGTAGCGCTTGAAGCCGGCCCTGAGCTCCTGGAAGTTCACGTCCAGCATCATGACGACGAACAGGAACAGCACCGCCACGGCGCCGACATAGACGATGACCAGGATCATCGCCACGAACTCGGCGCCCAGCAGGACGAACAGCCCGGCCGCGGTGAAGAAGGCGAGGATCAGGTACAGCACCGAATGCACGGGATTCCGCGCGGTGATGACCAACACGCCCGACGCCACCATGATGGCGGCGAAGACGTAGAAGACGATTCCGGTCAGCATCAGGGCAACCGCCTCCGGTTCGGGCTGGTCGGGTGAAGGGCGCTCAAGACGGGACTCTCCCTAGGAGGAGCCGGGCGGAGGGTACCCCCTCCGACGGAGGTGTTATTAACGGTACGGCGCGTCGACCGCAATGTTGGCGGCGAGCAGGGGCTCCCAGCGGTCGCCGTTCGCCAGCAGCTTCTCCTTGTTGTAGAAGAGCTCCTCGCGCGTCTCAGTGGCGAACTCCAGGTTCGGCCCCTCGACGATGGCGTCCACCGGGCAGGCCTCCTGGCACAGACCGCAATAGATGCACTTGGTCATGTCGATGTCGTACCGCGTGGTGCGGCGCGACCCGTCCTGGCGCGGCTCGGCCTCGATCGTGATCGCCAGCGCCGGGCACACGGCCTCGCACAGCTTGCACGCGATGCAGCGCTCCTCGCCGTTGGGATAGCGGCGCAGCGCATGCTCGCCGCGGAACCGCGGGCTGATCGGGTTGCGCTCGTGCGGGTAGTTCAGCGTCACCCGCGGCTTGAACATGTAGCTGAAGGTCAGGGCCAGGCCCTTGACCAGCTCCACCAGGAAGAGGCCGCGCACGGAACGGTCGAGCAAGGCCATGATACCCTCCAATCATGCGGCGAGCGCCGCATCGGCAATCGCGCGGCTTGCGCCGCCTATTCAGTCGTGCGGCGGCGGCCGGGCGGGCATCCCCTGCCCCGGCCGCCGCCGCGACTCGTTCGAACTTACTCGGGCAGCAGGTCGAACCCGACCAGCACGCCGGCGGTGAGGATCACCCAGAGCAGGGACAGCGGCAGGAAGACCTTCCAGCCAAGGCGCATCAGCTGGTCGTAGCGGTAGCGCGGCATGGTCGCGCGGACCCAGATGAAGACGAACAGGCAGAAGCAGATCTTCAGGATGAACCAGATGGGGCCTGGCACCCAGTTGAACGGCGCCACATCCACCGGCGGCAGCCAGCCGCCCAGGAACAGCACCGACACCATGCCGCTCATCATGATCATGCTGATGTACTCGCCCAGGAAGAACAGGGCGAAGGCCATGGCCGAGTACTCGGTGTGGAAGCCGCCGACCAGCTCCGACTCGCCTTCCGGCAGGTCGAAGGGCGCGCGGTTCGTCTCGGCCAGGCACGAGATGAAGAACACGATGAACATCGGGAACAGCCAGACGGCGAACCAGCCGATCTCGGCCTGCCGCTCCACGATGCGGGTGAGGTTCAGCGAACCGACGCAAAGCAGCACGGTGATGATGACGAAGCCCATCGAGACCTCGTAGCTCACCATCTGCGCGGCGGAGCGCAGGCCGCCCAGGAACGCGTATTTCGAGTTCGACGCCCAGCCCGACATGATGACGCCGTAGACGCCCAGCGAGCTGATGGCGAACAGGTAGAGCACGCCGACATTGATGTCGGACAGCACCATGCCCGGGCCGAAGGGGATGACCGCCCAGGCGACCAGCGCCAGCAGGAAGGTCAGCATCGGCGCCACCAGGAACACGACGCGGTTGGCGCCGGCCGGGATGATGGTCTCCTTGCCCAGCAGCTTGATGCCGTCGGCGAAGGGCTGCAGCAGGCCGAAGGGGCCGACCACGTTCGGGCCCTGGCGCAGCTGCATGGCGCCCAGCACCTTGCGCTCGGCGTAGGTCAGCATCGCCATGCCGATCAGCAGCGGCACGACGATGACCAGGATCTTCAGGACGATGTCGATGAGCAGCGCCAGCTCGGACGGCAGGCCCAGGCCCGTGAAGAACTCAACCATGGGTACCGGTCCTCTCCTGGGCCGCGGCCACGAAGGCCTCGGTGCACTTCGCCATCGTCATCGAGGCGCGGCTGATCGGGTCGGTCATGTAGAAGTTCTCGACCGGCAGGCCGAAGACCGACGCGGCATCCATCGCGCCCGGGCGGCCGAACGGCGCCCAGCCGGCCGGCACGACGCGGTCGGTATGGGCGAAGATCGGATTGGCGTCAACGAGGCGCTTGCGCACCTGCGCCAGCGTGTCATAGGGGAGCGGGCGGCCCAGCTCGGCCGACAGGGCGCGCAGGATCTTCCAGTCCTCGCGGGCCTCGCCCAGCGGGAAGGTCGCCATGCGGCCCTGCTGCGGCCGGCCCTCGGTGTTGACCCAGGTGCCGCTCTTCTCGGCATAGGCGGCGCCCGGCAGGATCACGTCGGCGCGGTGCGCGCCGCGGTCGCCATGGTGGCCCTGGTAGACGACGAAGGCGTTGCCGAAGCGCTCGGCCCCGATCTCGTCGGCGCCCAGCAGGTAGACCACCTCGATCTCGCCCGACTGGCAGCCGGCGAGGATGCCCTCGAGGTCGCGGCCCCCCTCGCCCGGCACGAAGCCCAGCTCCAGCGCGCCGACCCGGCCGGCGGCGGTGTGCAGCAGGTTGAAGCCGTTCCAGCCATCCTCCTGCACCATGTTGCAGTTCACGGCGATGGCGCGGGCGGCGGCCTGCACGGCCATGCCGTCGGCGCGGGCGACGGCGCCCGACCCCAGGATCAGCATGGGCCGCTTGGCGTTGCGCAGCACCTCGCAATAGGGGTGCGTGCCGTCGGCCAGCTCGGCCAGCGTCTGCGGGCCGGCGCCGAGATACTCGTGCGGGTAGGTCAGGTCGACAGGCGCGCCGACCAGCGCTACCTTCAGGCCGCCCTGCAGGTAGCGCTTGCGGATGCGGGCGTTCACCAGCGCGGCTTCCCAGCGCGGGTTGGTGCCGATCAGCAGGATGGCGTCGGCCTGCTCGATCCCGGCGATGCCGGTGTTGAAGCGGTAGCCGGCGGGCGACGACACGTCGTAGCGGCCGCCGTCCTGGCGGCACTCCAGGTTCGGCGAGCCCAGGCCCGTCATCAGGTCCTTCAGCGCCACGACCGACTCGCAATCGGCGAGGTCGCCGGCGATGGCGGCGATCTTCGTGGCCGGGACCGACTTCAGCCTGGACGCGACGACGCCCAGCACCTCGGCCCAGCCGGCCGGGCGCAGCTTGCCGTTCTCGCGCAGGTAGGGGCGGTCCAGGCGCTGCCGCTTCAGCCCGTCATAGGCGTAGCGGGTCTTGTCGTTCAGCCACTCCTCGTTCACGTCCTCGTTGAGGCGCGGCAGCACGCGCAGCACCTCGGGACCGCGGGTGTCCAGGCGGATGTTGGAGCCGACCGCGTCCATGACGTCGATCGACTCGGTCTTGCGCAGCTCCCACGGCCGCGCCGAGTAGGCGTAGGGCTTGTGGGTCAGCGCGCCGACCGGGCAGACGTCCGCGAGGTTGCCGGAGAGCTCGGAGGCGATGGCGGCCTCGACATAGGTGCCGACCTCCATGTGCTCGCCGCGCTCCGTGGCGCCCATGACGGACACGCCGGCGATCTCGTCGCAGAAGCGGATGCAGCGGGTGCAGTGGATGCACCGGGTCATGATCGTCTTGATCAGCGGACCCAGGTTCTTGTCGCGCACGGCCCGCTTGTTCTCGGCATAGCGCGAGCGGTCGAAGCCGTAGGCCACGGCCTGGTCCTGCAGGTCGCACTCGCCGCCCTGGTCGCAGATCGGGCAGTCCAGCGGATGGTTGATCAGCAGGAATTCCATCACGCCCTTGCGGGCCTTGCGCACGGTCTCCGTGTCGGTACGGATGACCATGCCCTCGGCGGCCGGCATGGCACAGCTGGCGATGGGCTTGGGCGACTTCTCCATCTCCACGAGGCACATGCGGCAGTTGGCCGGCACGCTGAGCCGCTCGTGGTAGCAGAAGCGCGGGATCTCGATGCCGAGCTGCTCGCAGGCCTGGAGCACCGAGGTGCCGGCGGCGACTTCGATCTCGGTCCCGTCAATGGTGAGTTTGGGCATGGTCTCGAACTCTCTTCCGGCTTACTCGGCGGCCACGCGGCCGGCAGCCTCGTTACGGTAGGCGAGGATGCGGCGCTCCATCTCCGGACGGAAATGGCGGATCAGGCCCTGAATCGGCCAGGCGGCGGCATCGCCCAGCGCGCAGATCGTGTGGCCCTCGATCTCCTTGGTGACGTCGAGGAGCATGTCGATCTCCTCGAGCTTGGCGTTGCCGCGCACCATGCGCTCCATGACGCGCCACATCCAGCCCGTGCCCTCGCGGCACGGCGTGCACTGGCCGCAGCTCTCATGCATGTAGAACTTGGACAGGCGCGCGATCGCCTTCACCACGTCGGTGGACTTGTCCATGACGATGACGGCCGCGGTGCCGAGGCCCGAGCGGACCTCGCGCAGGCTGTCGAAGTCCATCAGGACCGTGTCGCAGATCTCCTTGGGCAGCAGCGGGACCGACGAGCCGCCGGGGATGATCGCCAGCAGATTGTCCCAGCCGCCGCGCACGCCGCCGGCATGGCGCTCGATGAGCTCCTTCAGCGGGATGCCCATCTCCTCTTCCACGTTGCACGGGCGGTTCACGTGGCCGGAGATGCAGAACACCTTGGTGCCGCTGTTCTTCGGACGCCCCAGCCCGGCGAACCAGGCCGGGCCCCGGCGCAGGATGGTCGGGACCACGGCGATGGTCTCGACATTGTTGACCGTCGTCGGGCGCGAATAGAGGCCGGCCATGGCCGGGAACGGCGGCTTGTTGCGCGGCTGGCCCTTCTTGCCCTCCAGCGACTCGATGAGCGCCGTCTCCTCGCCGCAGATGTAGGCGCCGGCGCCGCGGTGCAGGAAGATGTCGTAGTCGTAGCCGCTGCCGCAGGCGTTCTTGCCGATCAGGCCGGCGGCATAGGCCTCGTCGATGGCGACCTGGATGTTGGACGCCTCGTTGTAGAACTCGCCGCGGATGTAGATGTAGCAGGCCGTGGCGCCCATCGCGAAGCCGGCGATCAGGCAGCCCTCGATCAGCTTGTGCGGATCGTGACGCATGATGTCACGGTCCTTGCAGGTGCCCGGCTCGCCCTCGTCGGCGTTGATGACCAGGTAGACCGGCCCGCCGTCCGACTTCTTCGGCATGAAGGACCATTTCAGGCCCGTCGAGAAGCCGGCGCCGCCGCGGCCGCGGAGGCCCGATTCCTTGACCAGGTCGATGATCTTGTCGCGGCCGAGCTCCAGGATGGCCCGGGTGTTGTCCCAGTCGCCCCGGCGCTTCGCGGCTTCCAGGCGGAAATCCTCGAAGCCGTAGAGGTTCGTGAAGATGCGGTCTTCGTCGCGCAGCATGTGCGTGCCCTCAGTCCTGCTTCGCCGGCGTGATGCCGTTGCGGGTCGCCACCTCGGCCAGCGTCGTCGGCCCGCCCGAGGGCTCCGACGTGACGCGGCCGTTCTGCGGGCCCGGCTTGGGGCGCTCGCCCCGGTTCAGCGCGTCCAGGATGGCCTCCATGGCGGGGCCGTCCAGGTCCTCGAAGTAATCGTCGCCGATCTGCACCATGGGCGCGTTCACGCAGGCGCCGAGGCACTCGACCTCGATCACCGTGTACTGCCCGTCCGGCGTGGTCTCGCCGGCCTTGATGCCCAGCTTCTTCTCGCAGGCGTGCAGCACCTCGTCCGAGCCGCGCAGCCAGCAGGGCGTCGTCGTGCAGACCTGCACGAAGTGCTTACCCACGGGCTTGCGGTTGTACATGGTGTAGAAGCTGGCGACCTCGTACACGCGGATCGGCGGCATCTCCAGCAGGCGCGCGATGTAGTCCATCGCCGAGCGCGGCAGCCAGTTGGCGTTCTGGCGCTGGGCCAGGTCGAGCAGCGGCATCACCGCGCTGGCCTGGCGGCCGGCCGGGTACTTGGCGATGATGCGCTGGGCCAGCGCCATGTTCTCCGGCGTGAACTCGAAGGTCGCCGGGCCGGCATCGGCCATCGGGGTGGCACTCATCGGTCGATCTCTCCGAACACGATGTCGATGGAGCCGATGATCGCGACGGCGTCGGCGAGCATGTGGCCCTTGGACATGAAATCCAGACCCTGCAGATGGGCGATGCCCGTCGAGCGGATCTTGCAGCGGTAGGGCTTGTTGGTCCCGTCGGCCACCAGATACACGCCGAACTCGCCCTTGGGCGTCTCGATCGCCGTGTAGGTCTCGCCGGCGGGCACGTGGAAGCCCTCGGTGTAGAGCTTGAAATGGTGGATGAGCGACTCCATCGAGCGCTTCATCTCGGCGCGCGGCGGCGGCGCCACCTTGCGATCGTCGACGATGACGGGACCGCCCAGGTCGCGCAGCTTCTGGCAGGCCTGCTGGATGATGCGGTTGGACTGCCGCATCTCCTCGACCCGGACCAGGTAGCGCGCGTAGCAGTCGCCGGTCTTGCCGATCGCCACGTCGAAATCATACTCCTCGTACGTGTCGTACGGATCCGCCTTGCGCAGGTCCCACGGCACGCCCGAGGCGCGCAGCACCGGGCCGGTGAAGGCCCAGTCCAGGGCCTCCTGCTCCGACACGATGCCGATGTCGACCGTACGCTGCTTGAAGATGCGGTTCTCGGAGAGCAGGCCCTCGAGATCGTCCACGAACTTCGGGAAGCGCTGGGAATACTCCCAGATGTCGTCCAGCAATCCTGCTGGCAAATCCTGGCGGACGCCGCCCGGGCGGAAATAGTTGGCGTGGAGCCGGGCGCCGGAGACGCGCTCGTAGAACTCCATCAGCTTCTCGCGCTCCTCGAAGCCCCAGAGCGACGGCGTGATGGCGCCGACGTCGAGCGCGTAGGTCGTGATGTTCAGCAGATGGTTCAGGATGCGCGTGATCTCGGAGAACAGCACGCGGATGTGCTGGCCCCGGGCCGGCGGCGTGACCTTCAGCAGCTTCTCGATGGCGAGCACGTAGGCGTGCTCCTGGCTCATGGGCGAGACGTAGTCCAGCCGGTCGAAGTACGGGATCGACTGGATGTAGGTCTTGTACTCCATGAACTTCTCGGTGCCGCGGTGCAGCAGGCCGATGTGCGGGTCCGCCCGCTCCACCACCTCGCCGTCCATCTCCAGCACCAGGCGCAGCACGCCGTGGGCCGCCGGATGCTGCGGGCCGAAATTGATCGTGTACGGCTTGATCTGCGATTCGGTCTGGGCCATCGGGGCGCTCACTTCTTACGGTCCATGGCCGACTGCACGGCCTTGGCGCCGGTCGGCACGGCGGCCTTCTCGTCGCCGGGCAGCATCACGTCGGTCATGCCCTCCCACGGGGAGAGGAACTCGAAGCTGCGGAAGTCCTGCGGCAGCTTCACCGGCTCGTAGACGACGCGCTTCTGCTCGTCGTCGTAGCGCAGCTCGACATAGCCGGACAGGGGGAAGTCCTTGCGCAGCGGATGCCCCTCGAAGCCGTAGTCGGTCAGCAGGCGGCGCAGGTCGGGATGGTCGGCGAAGAAGACGCCGTACATGTCCCAGGCCTCGCGCTCGTACCAACCGGCCGAGGAGAAGACGCCCGTGACCGACGGCACCGGCGTGTCCTCGTCGGTGGCCACCTTCACCTTGATGCGCTGGTTGTGCTTCATGCTGAGCAGCAGATAGACCAGCTCGAAGCGCTCCTCCCGGTCCGGATAGTCGGCGCCGCAAATGTCCAGCAGCTGCTTGAACATGCAGGAGCTGTCGTCGCGCAGGAACTGCAGCGTCTTGACGATCGCCTCGCGGCGGACCCGCAGGGTCAGCTCGCCGAGCGCCAGCTCGGTGCCGATCGCGTCCTCGCCCAGGGCGACCGAGACGTACTCGCCGAGTTCGCGCAGCGCGTCGTCGTTGGTGTCGGTGCTCATGATGTGGTCTTCCGCGAGTCGGGGCTAGGGTCCGTCCGCGTCAGGCGCGAACGATCCGGTTGCCCGCCTTGATCTTCTTCTGCAGCTGCAGGATGCCGTACACCAGCGCCTCGGCCGTGGGCGGGCAGCCCGGGACGTAGATGTCCACCGGCACGATGCGGTCGCAGCCGCGCACCACCGAGTAGGAGTAGTGGTAGTAGCCGCCGCCGTTGGCGCAGGAGCCCATGGAGATCACCCAGCGCGGCTCGGCCATCTGGTCGTAGACCTTGCGCAGCGCGGGAGCCATCTTGTTGCACAGCGTGCCGGCGACGATCATCACGTCGGACTGGCGCGGGCTGGGGCGCGGGATCACGCCGTAGCGGTCCAGATCGTACCGGCTCATATAGGCGTGGATCATCTCCACGGCGCAGCAGGCCAGACCGAAGGTCATGGGCCAGAGCGAACCGGTGCGGGCCCAGTCCATCAGCTTGTCGAACTGGGCGACGACGAAGCCCTTGTCCTGGATCTCGGTCGTCACGGCGCGCAGCAGCGCGTCCTGGGCGGCGCCCGGCGGGAGCGCCGGCATGCCGCCGATGGGGCTGGCGGTGGCGGGACCGAAATTGTGCGGGGCCGAGGGCGGCGCGAACTGGTTCGGCGCGGCCGGAGGGGTCACTCCCATTCCAGCGCTCCTTTCTTCCACTCGTAGATGAAGCCGATGGTCAGGATGCCCAGGAACACCATCATGGACCAGAAGCCGAACATGCCGATGTCGCCCAGGGCCACGGCCCAGGGGAACAGGAAGGCGACCTCGAGGTCGAAGATGATGAACAGGATGGCGACCAGGTAGAAGCGCACGTCGAACTTCGTCCGCGCGTCGTTGAACGGTTCGAAGCCGCACTCGTAGGCCGACAGCTTCTCGCTGTCCGGCTTCTGCTCGGCGACGAACATGGAGGCGAAGACCATCGCCGCCGCGATCACCGTGGCGATGCCGAGGAACAGGATGATCGGCAGATATTCGAGAAGCAGCGGATTTGACATGCTCGCACCGACTGGGTCGCACCCTGGAGCCTGCGGCGGGGCGTTCCCGGAAGCGTCTGTCCCGGAGCGGCGCGCCCGCTTGTGGCTTTTCATGGGCATGGACGGCCCGGCGGTTGTCCGGGCCGCCGAGAATATAGGCCCCACCTTTACCCAAGGAAAGCAAATTACGCCGTTTTCGCGGCGATGCACAAAGCACCGGGAAGCATGGCTGCGAGCCGTTCTCAGCCCGTTCGGAAGTGCCAAGTATCGGCGTCTTGGCGTGGGGCCTGAAAACGAAAACGCGGCCTGTCCGGGTGGACGGCCGCGTTTCGGTTCCTTATCAGGAGAAGTGGCGCGAGTGACGGGACTTGAACCCGCGGCCTCCGGCGTGACAGGCCGGCGCTCTAACCAACTGAGCTACACCCGCGTATTTCTTCACTTCTACTTCGCGGCTCGCCGGGGCGTCTGCCCCTCGTCGCCGTGAGGTGGGCGGTTTGTAGTCGCTCCCGCCCGCCCTTGTCAAACAGGAAAATGGCCCCTTCCCAATTTTTTTCCGGAACCTTCAGGAAAAGGGCCAAGCGTTTGGAAAGGCAGGGAATATGCCTGCCGGTCAGGCCGGCTGGCGGCTGCGGCGCAGAGCCTCCAGGCGGGCATAGGCCTCGTCCAGCCCCTCGGGCGCGGACCGCTTGTCGACGCGGTTCGGCCCGCCGAAGCGGGTCAGCGTCAGCTCCAGCGCGCGCGCCAGGCTCTCCGCGATCTCCAGCTCCTCCTGCTCCACCGCCAGCTCCAGCGCATGCAGGATGCGGTCACCCAAACGTCGGTCGTTGTTGGTGGACACCCCGTCCTCCCTCCGTCTCGCCCGGCGGCCATGGACCGCCGCCGGTGGCGCCATACTAACGCGGGCGCGCATATTTGCTCAGGGATTTCGTGCGCGCGGCGTCGCTTGGGCCGGCGCGAAGAGGAATGGTGCGCGGTGAGGGATTCGAACCCCCGGCCAGATGCGTGTAAAGCACCTGCTCTACCACTGAGCTAACCGCGCCCCGAGGGGACCGCCTGCGGCCCCGGTGCTGGACTTATAGCGGGACTGCGCGGCCCCACAAACAGAAAGGACGGGCCCGCCGTCCGGCGCCCCGCCCTGCCCCGCCTGTCTTTCGACCGGAAACCCGGCCGCACGGGGCGGCCGGGAAACACGGATCGGACGGCTCAGTTCAGCGAGTCCTTCAGGCCCTTGCCGGCCTTGAACTTCGGCTGCTTGCTGGCGGCGATGGCGATCTTCTCGCCGGTGCGCGGGTTGCGGCCCTCGGAAGCGGCGCGCTCGGCGACGCCGAAGGTTCCGAAACCGACCAGGCGAACCTCGTCGCCCTTCTTCAGGGCACCGCTGATGCCGTCGAAAACGGCGTCAACCGCCTTGTTAGCCTCGGCCTTGGTCAGACCGGCCGCCTCGGCGACAGCGGCAACGAGATCGTTCTTGTTCAACGTGAAGCCCCCCTTCTCGAGAAAGGATTTGTGTTCATCAGGCCCGGTCCCGCCGCGCGCCCCCGGCGCGTGTCGGGACACAAGGGTGTAACCCGTTCCGCCGCCTCCCCCATCCGGAAGAGGCAGCGGAACCCCAATTCACACGATTTCACGCCTCACTTCAATGCCGAATCACCTCTTCCCGACCGTCCTCCGCCGCTTTCGGGGCCACGGAGGCGAGCTTCTCGTCCTCCTCGGTCCACTCGATCGGCGTCAGCGGCTGGACCAGCGCGTTGGCGAGCACCTCGTCCGCCGTGTTGACCGGGATGATGGTCATCCCCTTCTTCACATTGTCCGGGATGTCGGCCAGGTCCTTCTCGTTCTCCTTCGGGATCAGCACCGTCTTGATGCCGCCCCGCAGGGCCGCCAGCAGTTTCTCCTTCAGGCCGCCGATCGGCAGGACGCGGCCGCGCAGCGTGATCTCGCCGGTCATCGCCACGTCCTTGCGCACCGCGATGCCGGTGAGCACGGAGACGATGGAGGTGACCATGGCGACGCCGGCGGACGGGCCGTCCTTCGGAGTCGCCCCCTCGGGCACGTGGACGTGGATGTCCTTGCGCTCGAACAGGTTCGGCTTGATCCCGAAGCTGGGGGCGCGGGACTTCACGAAGCTTTCGGCCGCCTGGACCGACTCCTTCATGACGTCGCCGAGCTTGCCGGTGGTGCTCACCCGGCCCTTGCCGCGCAGCAAGACCGCCTCGATCGACAGCAGCTCGCCGCCGACCTCGGTCCAGGCAAGGCCCGTGGTCACCCCGACCAGATCCTCCAGCTCCGCCTCGCCGAACTTGTAGCGCCGGACGCCGGCGTACTTGTCGAGGTTGCGGCGGGTGATCGTCACCTTCTCGAGACCCTTCATCAGGATCTCCTTGATGGCCTTGCGCGCCAGGTTGGCGATCTCGCGCTCGAGGTTACGGACGCCGGCCTCGCGGGTGTAGTACCGGATCAGGTCGCGCAGCGCGTCGTCAGACACGGTGCACTCGCCCTTCTTCAGCCCGTGCTCCTTCATCGACTTCTCGATGAGGTGCCGCTTGGCGATCTCGACCTTCTCGTCCTCGGTGTAGCCGGCGAGGCGGATGATCTCCATGCGATCCAGCAGCGGCTGCGGCATGCGCAGCGTGTTGGCCGTGCAGACGAACATCACGTCCGACAGGTCGTAGTCGACCTCCAGGTAATGGTCGTTGAAGGTCGAGTTCTGCTCGGGGTCCAGCACCTCCAGCAGCGCCGACGACGGGTCGCCGCGCCAGTCCGAGCCCATCTTGTCGATCTCGTCCAGCAGGAAGAAGGCGTTGGTGGTCTTGGCCTTCTTCATCGACTGGATGATCTTGCCAGGCATCGAGCCGATGTAGGTCCGGCGGTGGCCGCGGATCTCGGCCTCGTCGCGCACTCCACCC
The DNA here is from genome assembly GCA_035626475.1 of Azospirillaceae bacterium. Classification (GTDB taxonomy): domain Bacteria; phylum Pseudomonadota; class Alphaproteobacteria; order Azospirillales; family Azospirillaceae; genus DASPKT01. The sequence goes on along the minus strand of DASPNP010000028.1, from coordinate 252 downwards.
AGTGACTGACGAACGAACTCGCGCCCCGTCGCCCGGGCGATTGAACGGCCGAGCGAGGTCTTGCCGACGCCCGGAGGCCCGACGAAGCAGAGGATCGGTCCCTTCATCTTCTGGCCGCGCAGCTTGCGCACGGCGAGGTATTCGAGGATGCGCTCCTTGATCTTCTCGAGGTCGTAGTGGTCCTCGTCGAGCACCTGGCGGGCGCGGTGGATGTCGATGCGGGCCCCGCCGAGCTTCGCCCACGGCAGGCTC
>DASPNP010000027.1:0-77759 GCA_035626475.1 Azospirillaceae bacterium | reverse complement strand
GCTCGACCTGGATGCGGCTCTCCTCGTTGCGGATGCCCTGCAGCCGGTCAGCGCTGGTCGGCACGTTGTGGTCGGCCACCGCCAGGGTCGCCGTGGGGCGGCGGACCTTGCGGCCGGCCATGCGCAGCCCCTCGAACGCCTGCGGGCTGGTGACCTCGTGCACGAGGTGGAGGTCGATGTAGAGGACGCAGGTGCCGTCCTCCTGCCGGTGGACGACGTGGCTGTCCCAGATCTTGTCGTACAGGGTGCGCGGCTTCATCGGACCTTCTTCCGTTTCATGCAGCGATGCTCTCGCCGCCATTTTCAACCAATCGGCGGCCCCGGCGCGCCAGATTGTTTCAATATGGCCGGAGAATAGCGAGGCGGGCCGGCGGGAACAAGCGTTCCCCCTCCCCTCCCCGCCGCATGGGTCGGATGCGTCGCCGTCAGGGGCCGTCAGAGAGCGGCGAGCGCGCCCAGCTTCTTCGGCGCCACCGCCCGGTAGCTCTCCAGCAGCCAGTGGCGCAGCCGCTCCAGGTCGGGCTCCTCGCCGACAGCGTAGCGGAAGGTGACCCAGCCCGAACGGCCCAGCCCGTAGCCGGTGGGGCTGGCACCCGGCTGCTCCAGGGCGAAGGGGGCGGATTGCGGCAGCTTCAGGCTGAGGCTGATGCCGCCCTCCTTGGGTTTTCCGAGGAAGACGAAGACCTTGCCCTTCACCTTCGCCACCCGCTCGCCCCAGGGGAAATCCTCGGTCGCCTCGGGCAGGGAGAGGGCGAGGTCGCGCAAGCTCGCCTCGACGGGCGACAGGGCCTCTATCGGTTCAGCGGTCATGGAGCGCCCCCATCTGCAGCTGCGGCTCGCCCACCCCCTCCTGCTCGGCCTTGAAGCGCATGGCCATGAGGATGCGGCTACGGCCCGACGGGTGGTCGAAGAAGACGAACTCCTCGAGCGGCGACGGGTCCAGCTTGCGGTACTGGCCGAGCTTCAGCGCCACGGTGGCGAAGGCGTCGGGTTGGCGGGCGGCGTTCAGCCCGAACAGGTCGGCCTCCGCCTCCTGCCCGCGGATGATGGTGTTGGTCACCGGCGTCATGAGCGTGAAGTAGATCTGGAACAGCGCCACCACCAGCGGCAGGCCCGCCGGGTCGGACAGGCCGGCCACGCCCCAGCGCGCGCCGAAGCGGCGGTGGACGGCGCCGAACAGCCGGTCGATGAAGAACAGCCCGCCCAGGATGATCAGGCCGAACATCAGCAGCAGCGTGTAGATGTGGTTCAGGACGTAGTGGCCCAGCTCGTGCGCCATCACCGCCTGCACCTCCTCCGCCGTGGATCGGCGCAGGAGGTTGTCGTTCAGCGAGATGCGGGTGGTGCCGAGCAGGCCGGAGACGTTGGCGCTGATCCGGTCGTGCTGGCGCGAGGCGTCGAACTCCCACACATCGCCGGCCGGCACGCCGTTGGCCCGCGCCATGGACAGCACCGCGTCGCGCACCGGGCCGGGGCGGACCGGCTTGTACTCGTTGAACAGGGGCGCCAGGAAGACCGGGGTGATCAGCATGTTCAGCGCGAGGAAGGCGACCGAGGCGCCGGCGCCCCACGCCCACCAGACCCTCGGCGCCCGTCGGATCAGGGCGTAGAAGACGCCAAAGAGCAGCGCCATGGCGAGGGAGCCCAGCAGCCCCGCCAGCACCAGCTCCTTCGCCCAGGCGAGCCAGGTCTGGTTGGACAGGCCGTACTGGTGCTCGCGGAAGAACTCGGTGTACCAGCTCCAGGGCAGGCTCAGCACGCCGGCGGTCAGGAACAGCGCCAGGATCGTCAGGAAGGCCGTCGGAAAGGGGCGGCCGCGCACCAGCCGTGACACCTCGTTCCGCACCGCCGCCGCGTAGCCGCTGAACAGCATCAGCGCCGAGACGCCGATCGCGTAGAGCAGCCCCCAGAGGATGATCCAGTAGCCGCCCTCGAAATAGGCGTCCGACCGCGCCCGCGCCTCAGGAGGGACGGTGGCGAGATAGGCATCGGTCGCCGCCTGCGGATCGAACCCCTGCGCCAGCGCCGGGGCGGCCGCCAGCAGCGGCAAAAGGCAGAAAAGTACGCGCATCCAGACCCCCCCTGTTTCGCCGGATGCTACAGGGCGGGAGGCGCGAGGGGTAGGGGTAGGCACCAACATCCTTCTCCCCTTGCGGGAGAAGGGTGGGGCCCGCGGCGAAGCCGTGGGGGGATGAGGGGTGCCGCGCAGTGGCCGCTCGACGGCTGATCCTTGGACAGCGGGTGAGAACGTCAGCCTACGGCTGCCGACCCCTCATCCCCCCGTTGCTGCGCAACGGGTCCCTCCTTCTCCCGCAAGGGGAGAAGGATAATCCCCTTACATCGTCTCCCGCGGCAGCCGGTTCTCGGGCGTGGGCGGCGCCAGATCCTCATACAGCAGCCGCGCCTCGGGCGCCGGGCCGCGACGGCTGCCGAGCTGGAGCACCTTTACCACGCGGATGTGGCTGCCGAGCGGAAAGGTCAGCACGTCGCCCGGGCGGACCGTGTGCTTGGCCTTGGTGACCGGCGTTCCCTGGAAGCGGATGGTGCCGGAGGTGCAGAGCTTGGCGGCGAGGCTGCGGGTCTTCACGAAGCGGGCGTACCACAGCCACTTGTCCAGCCGCAGCCGCCCCTGGGCGAGGTCGGCGGCGTCGGCCGGATCCGGCGCGCTGACATCCTCTTCCCGCTCGATTTCCTTCACCCCGCCTTTCGCCATCGCCGTCACCTGCCTCCCGCGATCCGTTGCAGCACGCTGAAAGGACTGTCCGCCGCCACCCGGGCCGGCTTCGGGCGCTTGGGCGGGCGGCGCAGCCAGGCGGCGGGCTTGTCGCCCTGTTCCGGGGCCCAGCGCCAGCCGAGGGCCGCCATAACGCCCGCGATCTCCTCCTGGGAACAGCCGAGCAGGGGGCCGAGGTCCCCGACATTGGTCAACGGCCCGGCCTTGGACCGGGTCATCAGCTCCCGCTCGATGCGGTCGAGGATGTCGACGCGGACGGCGCGCGGGCCCACCCGGGGAAAGCCCACCGCCTCCAGGAAGCCCGGCGGGTAGTCGCCGCCGCCCGTCAGCGCCAGCGCCGGCACCGAGGTGCGGCCGGCCGGCGGGGCCGGTGCCGGCAGCTTGTGGCCGTTGTGGACGGCCCAGAGCAGCGCCCGCAGCGCCACCGCCTTGGGCTTCATCAGCGCCGGCAGGAAGACGTGGCTGAAGCCCAGCCTCAACCCCGCCTTGTACAGGCCCTGGCGCTGCTCCTTCGTCAGCGTCGCGATCAGCGGCTCCACCGTGGCGCGCGGCAATGCCCCCAGCGCCTCCGCCACCTGGAAGGCGATGCCGCGGGCGGGGCCGGACAGGTCGGCGGTCTTCAGCGCCAGCAGCGGCGCCAGCCGGTCGGCGACATGCGCCTCCAGCCATTTCGCCAGCCGCGCCTTCAGCCGCTCGCGCTGGGCGGCGTCCAGCAGATCGTCATGGACGGGGCGGACCAGCGGCGCCAGCACCGACGGGCCGGTCGCCAGCACCGCCACCGGCGCGCCCTGCCACAGCAGGTGCCCGTCCGGTTCCAGCGTGAATTCCGCGTCCGGCGCCTGCTCCAGCAGCCGCACCCGGTTCCCGATCTCGCCGCCCAGCGCCTTGCGGGCGGCGGTCATGACGGGGCGGGAATCCTCCAGCGAGACGTCCTCGTCCATGGTGAAGCGCAGCCCCTCCAGCGCGCCGACCTGGTGGCCCTCCACCATGACCGTGCCGCCCTGCGAGACCGAGCCCAGGATCTCCTTGCCGCCGCGCAGGCTGCGCACCAGCCCGGCCGAGCGCTTGTCGACGAAGCGCTGGGTCAGCCGCTCGTGCAGCGCGTCCGAGAGCTTGTCCTCGATGGCGCGGGTGCGCTCCTGCCAGTGGACCGGGTCCGGCAGCCAGCCCTGGCGGTGGGCGATGTAGGTCCAGGTGCGGACATGGGCGATGCGGGTGACCAGCGCGTCGATGTCGCCCTCCACCCGGTCCAGCTTGGCGACCTGCGCCGCCACCCATTCCTCCGGCAGCCGGCCGAAGCCCGCCATCAGGTGCCGGTAGATCTGGCCGAGCATCCGGGTGTGGCTGTCGGACAGGACCTTGCGGAAGTCCGGAATCTGGCAGACCTCCCACAGCAGCCGCACGGCGCCGGGGTTGGTGGTGATGCGGACGATGTCATCGTCCTTCGCCAGGATCTGCAGGGCCCGGTGGTCGTCGGCGTCGCGGGCGCGGATCAGCTCGGCGTGCTGGGGACGGTACTCCAGCGACTTCAGCAGCAGGCCCAGCGAGCGGAAATTCAGGTCGGAGTTCCGCCACATGACGTGCTTCACCGGATCGAACCGGTGGTTCTCGACCGCCTCCACCAGCTCCTCGTCCATGGGAGAGGACTCATGCGTAGTGCCGAAGGTGCCGTCGGTCAGGTGGCGGCCGGCGCGGCCGGCGATCTGCGCCACCTCCTGCGGGTAGAGGCGGCGGGGCTGGTGGCCGTCGAACTTGGACAGGCGGGCGAAGGCGACATGGTCCACGTCCATGTTCAGGCCCATGCCGATGGCGTCGGTGGCGACCAGGTAGTCCACCTCCCCCGCCTGGTACATGGCGACCTGGGCGTTGCGGGTGCGCGGGCTCAAGGCCCCCAGCACCACCGCCGTGCCGCCGCGCGAGCGCCGCACCATCTCGGCGATGCCGTAGACGTCGGTGGCGGAGAAGGCGACGATGGCCGAGCGCGGCGGCAGCTTGCCCAGCTTCCTGTGCCCGGCGTAGCTGAGGTTGGAGAAGCGCGGGCGGGACACGTACTCCGCCTTGGGTACCAGCTTCTGCAGGACCGGCCGGATCGTCTCCGAGCCCAGGAACATCGTCTCCTGCGTGCCGCGCGCGTGCAGCAGCCGGTCGGTGAAGATGTGGCCGCGCTCCGGGTCGGCGGCCAGCTGGATCTCGTCGATCGCCAGGAACTGGACCGGCTTCTCCAGCGGCATGGATTCGACGGTGCAGATCCAGTACTGCGCCTGGGGCGGGATGATCTTCTCCTCGCCCGTGACCAGCGCCACCAGCCGCTTGCCCTTGGCCTTCACCACCTTGTCGTAGTTCTCGCGCGCCAGCAGCCGCAGCGGGAAGCCGATCATGCCCGACGCGTGCGCCAGCATCCGCTCGATGGCGAGGAAGGTCTTGCCCGTGTTCGTCGGCCCCAGCACGGCCACGACCCGGCCACCCAGGGAGGAGAGTGTACTCATCCTCACAGTCTTGGTGCTGGTCCGGGCCAATGCAAGGGCCGGCACCCGCATGCCCCCGCACCGCGCGCCCGCCTGGCCGCCTTACAATCGCCACGCGGTCGTGCGAAGGGAACACGCCTGGGCGGGATTCGGCACGGGATGGCGGCAACAACCCGCCTTCCCCCGCCGTTCCGCCCCTGTTGGACAGACACCCGGAAGCCCCATGACCGCGCCGCGCCGCCTCCCCCTCCTCGCCGCCCTCAGCCTGTCGCTGGTGGCCTCCTTTCCGGCCCAAGCGGCCGACTCGGCCGGGGCGAAGCAGCTGGAGCGGGTGCTGGAGACGCGGTTGCGCGAGCTGGCCCGCCCGTCGCAGGGCACGGTGCATCTGGAGCGCCCCGTCGACGCCGTGGTGGAGCCGGCCGGAGCGGGCTACCGCGTCACACTGCCGGACCTGCGCCTGGTCATGCCCGAGGGGCAGCTGCTGGAGCTGGGCAATTTGCTGCTGGAGGCGACGCCGCGCGCCAATGGCGGCTGGAGCTTTTCCGGCCGGCTGCCCAGCCCGATCCCGGTCTATAGCGGCGAGGGCTTCCGCGAGGGCGAGGTGCGCATCGCCAGGCAGAGCTTCCGCGGCGACTGGACCGGCGACCTCACGCTGATGGACGGCATCGACCTCAGCCTCGGCGGCGTCGGCTTCACGCCCCGCGAGGGCAAGGGCACCATGAAGCTGGACCAGCTGGCGGTGAAGGCCCAGCCCGACGACTACCGCCAGAACCGCTGGACCGGCCCGGCGACGCTGTCGCTCCAGGGGCTGGAGGTGCGCGACAAGCAGGGCCGCGAGACCTTCGCACTCGACCGCGCCAACATCCGCGCCCGGCTGGACCGCATGGACGTGGACAAGCTGGCGGGCTGGAACACCGCCATGGGCCGGCTGGCCCTGGCCGACGACGGCAAGGAGGCGATGACCAATGCCGAGCGCACCGCCCTGTCGCAGGGCCTGCCGAACCTGGAGGGGCTGCTGGGCGGCCTGACCCTGGCCGGCGAGCTGGACGGGTTGTCGACGCTGGCCGAGGACGGCACGGCGCGCAAGCTGCGGCAGGTGCGCTGGGCGCTGGATGCCGACGCGCTTGACCGCAACCGCTCCTCGGTCTCGCTGGAATACAGCCATGACGGCCTGCAGCTGACCGGCCCGCAGATCAGGCGCGACGTGGTGCCGGCGCGGGGATCGCTGCGCCTGAACGCCCGCAGCGTGCCGCTGACCGAGATCCTGAAGGCCTACCGGGAGAGCGTCGCCGAGGGCGCCCGGCTGGGCGAGCAGGCGGCGTCGCGCCGCTTCGAGAGCGAGGCCTGGGAGGCGGCGGGCCGGGCCGGGAGCACGCTGAACCTCGACCGGTTCGATTTCAGCGCCCCCGACGCTGCCATGCGCGGCACCGCCGCCATCCGCTTCGCCGACGAGGCGGCGCGCGGCATGACCGGCACCATGGACTTCCTCATCCGCGGCTTCGAGGCGCTGATCAGCCAGGCCCAGGGCCGCGACATGAAGGCGGCCGGCACGGTGATGGCGCTCTACGCCCTGCAGGGCATGGGCCAGGCGGAGGGCGGCGAGTCCACGCGGCGCTACAAGCTGGAGATCGCGCGCGACGGCCGCATCCTGCTGAACGGCAACGACGTGACCAGCATCGTCACGAGCCTGCTGTCATTGCGCTGAGTTGCCGGGGAGCGGCTGTCGGATTATCTTCGGAGCTTACCCCCTTCCAGACCCGCGAGCCCCGCCTTGGACACCGAGCCGCCCACCTCCTCCGTCGCCATCGGGCCCCGGGTGGGGGTCGGCGCCGCCATCCTGGACGATGAGGGACGGCTGCTGCTGGTCAAGCGCCGCCGCGCGCCCGAGGCCGGCTGCTGGGGCCTGCCCGGCGGCAAGGTCGAGTTCCTGGAACCGCTCGAGACCGCCGTGGTGCGCGAGATCGAGGAGGAGCTAGGCATCCGCATCACGCTCCAGGGTCTGGTCTGCCTGACCGACCAGATCGACGAGGCCCACTCCACCCATTGGGTCGCCCCCGTCTATCTCGCCCACATCAAGGACGGCGCCCCCGTGAACCGCGAGCCCGACGCGCTGGCCGCCATCGGCTGGTTCCCGCTGGAGGAACTGCCCGACCGCCTGACCATCGCCACGCGCCAGGCGCTGCCCTGGCTGCTGCGGAAGTAGCGCCGGCCCAGTCCCGACCAGACCAGTCATTAAGCCGATCGTCCGACTTACACGGACAGAACAATCTCAACCGTCATCCCGGCGAAAGCCGGGACCCAGGGGTTGCCGCCATCGGCGATCGATGAAGCACGCCCGTGCACCTTTAGATCTTTCATTGAGCATATGCAGGGAGTGCTGCATCTGTCGCATCCCACTGCAACTCCTGGGTCCCGGCTTCCGCCGGGATGACGGGGAGTAAGATTGAAGAGCTCCAGCCATTAGCTCTCCAACGGCGTCACGCTCACCTTAGCCCCAGGATCATGCCCGTTCAGCGCCAGCAGGTCGGGGGCAATGGCGGTCACCCTGTCGACCAACGCATCGTATGTCGCCGCCTCTGTGTTGAGGCCAGGCACGTCTGAGTCGGCGACGTACCACATGTGCCCCTCCTGGTCCCAGGCTGCGGCGACCTTGTAGACCCTGCACGTCATGGCGCCCCTTCCCCTCACTCCCCGCTTGCGCCCGCGCGCGGCTTTTCCCATATCGTGCACGCCTGACTTCCGGGGGCCCCGCCCCCGCGCGTGCAACAACGGACAAGAAGAATGATGACCGAGGAAAAGCTCAGCTTCCAGGCCGAGGTCAGTCGGCTGCTCGATATCGTCGCGCACTCCCTCTACTCGGAGAAGGAGGTCTTCCTGCGCGAGCTGGTGTCCAACGCGTCGGACGCCTGCGACAAGCTGCGCTACGCCGCCCTGACCCAGCCGGAGCTGCTGGGCGGCGACGCCGCCTTCCAGATCCGCATCACGCCGGACAAGGAGAAGCGCACGCTGACCATCGCCGACAACGGCGTCGGCATGAACCGCGAGGATCTGATCGAGAATCTGGGCACCATCGCCCGGTCCGGCACCGCGGCCTTCATGTCGAACCTGACCGGCGACAGCAAGAAGGACGTCTCGCTGATCGGCCAGTTCGGCGTCGGCTTCTACTCCGCCTTCATGGTCGCCAAAGAGGTCGAAGTCTTCAGCCGCCGCGCCGGCGAGGCGACGGGCTGGCGCTGGGTGTCCGACGGCAAGGGCGAGTTCACCCTGTCGGAGGCCTCCAGCGACGAGGCGCCGGCGCGCGGCACCCGCATCGTGCTGCATCTGCGCGACGGCGACGACGAGTACCTGGAGGAGCCGCGCCTGCGCGCGATCGTCAAGAAATACTCCGACCACATCGCCATCCCCGTGCTGGTGGGCGACGCGGCGGAGGCGGCGAACAACGCCTCTGCCCTGTGGACCCGGCCCAAGTCCGAGATTTCGGAGGAGCAGTACAAGGAGTTCTACCACCATGTCGGCCACGGCTTCGACGATCCCTGGCTGACCCTGCATTGGCGGGCCGAGGGCGTGCTGGAGTACACCGGCCTGCTGTACGTGCCCGGCGCCAAGCCCTTCGACCTGTTCACGCCCGAGCGCCGCCACCGGGTGAAGCTGTACGTCAAGCGCGTCTTCATCACCGAGGAGGCGGAGGGGCTGCTGCCGCCCTACCTGCGCTTCCTGAAGGGCGTGGTGGACAGCCAGGACCTGCCGCTGAACATCAGCCGCGAGATGCTGCAGCACAACCCGATGCTGGCCAAGATGCGCGCGGGCATCACCAAGAAGGTGCTGGGCGAACTGGTCCGCAAGGCGAACGACGAGGAGAGCCGGGCCCAGTACGAGGAGTTCTGGGAGAATTTCGGCGCGGTCATGAAGGAGGGCCTCTATGAGGACTTCGAGAACCGCGAGAGCCTGCTGAAGCTGTTCCGCGCCCGCAGCACCCACGGCGAAGGGCTCACCAGCCTGGAGTCCTATGTCGAGCGCATGAAGGAGGGCCAGGAGGCCATCTTCTACATCGCCGGCGACGACCGCGAGGCGCTGGCCCGCAGCCCGCAGCTGGAGGGCTTCCGCGCCAAGGGCGTGGAGGTGCTGCTGCTGACCGACCCGGTGGACGAGTTCTGGATCCCCTCGGTGGCCGAGTACAAGGGCAGGAAGCTGAAGTCCGTCACCCGCGGCGGCGCCGACCTGGGCGCCATCAAGGGGGCCGAGGACAAGGCCGACCAGCCCGACCAGGGCGCCGTCTCCAACCTGGTGGCCCTGCTGAAGCTGACCCTGGGCGAGCAGGTGAAGGATGTCCGCGCCAGCCAGCGCCTGACCGACAGCGCCGTCTGCCTGGTCGCCGACGAGGGCGACATGGACATGCATCTGGAGCGGCTGCTGAAGCAGCACAAGCAGCTGAACGCCCTGTCGCGCCGCGTGCTGGAGATCAATCCCGGCCATCCGCTGATCCGGCGTCTTGAGGAGCGGGCCGTCCAGGGTGGTGCTACGGACGAGCTGTCCGAGGCGGCGTGGCTGCTGCTGGACCAGGCGCGCATCCTGGAGGGCGAGGCCCTGCCCGACCCGGTCGCCTTCTCGCGGCGGCTGGCGAGCTTCCTGGAGAAGGGGCTGGCGGCCTGACGGCGCATATCAAGCATTGAGGCCGGGTTTGCCGTTCCCTCTCCCATGGGGAGAGGGACAGGGAGAGGGGGTACGGGATCGCGGAGCAGGGTGCAAACGTCAATGCACAGCTCTTCCCCTGCCCTCTAACCCCCTCTCCCCCGGCTTCGCCGTACCCTCTCCCCCTGGGAGAGGGGAAAATCTCCGCCACCTCCGGCACTGCAGCCAGACAAGGGGCGCCCCGGCAACACCGGGGCGCCCTTTCCGCAACACCCAACATTTCGCCCTTTTCCCGCCCCGATCGCCCGCCATAGTGCGGCCATGCGATCGGAGGGTTGGTGGTGAGCATCCTTGGCCTGTGCCGAGTCGGGGCCCTGTCCCTGGCGATTCTGGCGTCGCTGGCGCCGCCGGCGCTGGCCTCGGCCGCGCGCGACCTCACCGAGGCGCTGCGCGAGCGGCTGTCCACCGGCGTCGGCATCCCGGTCAGCGACCGCGACGGCCAGGACCTGCTGATCATCGACGGCTTCTACCAGAACCGCGGCCTGACCCCGATCTGGGTGGCGCCCGGCGGGCCGACCGAGCGCGCCCGGGCGCTGCACGCCGTCCTGTCCGGCGCCGGGGCCGAGGGGCTGGATCCCAAGGATTACGGCACCGCCCGCATCGGCGCCCTGCTGGACCGCGGCGACAGCCCCGACGCCCTGGCCGAGCTGGAGATCCTGCTGACCAACGCCGCGCTGGATTATGGCCGCGACCTGGGCTCCGGCCGGCTGGAGCCGTCGCGCGTCGATCCCGAGCTGTTCGTGGAGCGGCGCGAGGTGGACGCCGCCAAGCTGCTGGTCGGCGCCGCCGACGCGGTGGATATCGGCGGCTTCCTCGGCCGCTTCGCCCCGACCCGGCCCGAATATGTCCGGCTGCGCGAGGCGCTGAAGGGCTACCGGGAGCTGGCGAAGGCGGGTGGCTGGAAGGCGATCCCCGGCGGCGAGCCGCTGAAGCCCGGCATGGTCGATCCCCGCGTCGCGGCGCTGCGCGCGCGCTTGGCCGCCACCAACGAGCTGCCAATGGGCGAGCTGCCGGAGGGCGAGCCGCCCGCCGACCCGAACCTCTATGACGAGATCGTGGAGCGCGGCGTCCGCGCCTTCCAGCGCCGCCACGGCATCGAGCCGGACGGCGCCGTCGGCCGCCGCACGCTCGCCGAGCTGAACGCCACGCCCGGCCAGCGCATCCAGCAGATCATCCTGAACATGGAGCGCTGGCGCTGGATGCCCGACGACCTCGGGCCCCGCTACCTCGCCGTGAACCTGGCCGACTACACGCTGGCGGTCATGCAGGGCAACGAGGTGGTGGACACGATGCGCGTGGTGGTGGGCGCGCCCTACACCCGCACGCCCGTCTTCAGCGGCAGCATGACCTATCTGGAGCTGAACCCCTACTGGCACGTGCCGCCGAAGATCGCCAAGGAGGAGCTGCTGCCCAAGGTCAAAAAGGACCCGGGCTATCTGGCGAAGGAGGGCTACACGCTGCTGTCCGACTGGTCGGAGAGCGCGGTGCCGGTCGACCCGAAGAGCATCGACTGGAAGAGCATCGGCCCCAACCAGTTCCGCTGGCGCGTCCGCCAGGACCCGGGCGCCAAGAACGCGCTCGGCCGCATCAAGTTCATGTTCCCCAACCGGTTCGACGTGTACCTGCACGACACGCCGTCCAAGTCGCATTTCGAGCGGGCCATGCGCAGCTTCAGCCATGGCTGCATCCGGGTGCAGGACCCGCCGCGCCTGGCGCTGGCGATCATGGGCATCACCGAGACGGCGGGCTGGACCCCTGAGTCGCTGGCCGAGGCCATCGATGCCGGCACCCGCCGGGTGGTGAAGCTGCGCAAGCCCCTGCCGGTCCACATCACCTACATCACCGCCTTCGTCGACGGCGACGGCGCGGTGCAGTTCCGCGGCGACGTCTACGGCCGCGACAAGCTGCTGGCCCTGGCCCTGCACGCCGCCCACACCGTCTGGCCCGACGCCAGCGGCAAGGGCGCGCCGGGCAAGGCGCCGCCGTCCGGGGTGCTCTCCCCGGCCAATTGATCCGCGTCCGAAAGGTGTTCCGGGAAAGATCATTTGTTTCTTGCGTTTCATCGCCCCCTTGAACCATGGTGGGACCAGACCTGCGTGGGGCGCAGGACTGTTTCCCGGTGATGGTGCAAGGGGGCATCACTCGATGGCGGATGGGCAGCTCGACCAGGCGCGTACGCAAGACGTTCCGGCGACGGAACGGCCGGCCTCGCGCCGCGGCTTCCTGACCGGCCTGGGCCGCCTCGCCATCGGCGCCTGCGCCGCCGGCGCCGCCTTCGACCCGTCCTCGGTGCTGGCCGCCACGGTGGGCGCCTCGCGCCGCACCCTCTCGCTGGTCTCCCTGCACACCAACGAGAAGCTCAAGGTCACCTACTGGGCCGACGGCCGCTACGTGCCGACCGCGCTCGCCGACGCCAATGAGCTGCTGCGCGACTGGCGCAGCGGCGAGATCGGCAAGATCGACCCGAAGCTGCTGGATCTGCTCTTCGCGCTGCGCACCAAGCTGCACACGGACGAGCCGTTCCAGGTCATCTCCGGCTACCGCAGCCCGAAGACCAACGCCATGCTGGCCGGCCGCACCCGCCACAGCGGCGTCGCCGACAAGAGCCTGCACATGCAGGGCAAGGCCATCGACATCGACCTGGCCGGCCGCCAGCTGAACCGCATCCGCCAGGCCGCGACCGAGCTGAAGCTGGGCGGCGTCGGCTACTACCCCAAGTCGAGCTTCGTCCATGTCGACACCGGCCGGGTGCGCTACTGGAGCTGAGGCTCCGCCGGGCTGACGCCGCTCCACCACCTGGCCCGTGCGGTCCAGCGGGCGATGTGCTTCACTGGGCCGTTCCACCGCCCGAGCGACGCGCCATGCCGGACAGCCCCCTTCCCATCGCCCGCCGCGAGGCCTTCGAGCGCGACGGCTTCCTGGTGGTCCCCGGCTTCGCCGACGCCGCCACCTGCGAGGCACTGATGGCCCGGGCGGGAGAACTGGTGGCGGGGTTCGATCCGGCGGAGACGCGGTCGGTCTTCAGCACCACCGACCAGGAGCGGACCACCGACGACTATTTCCTCGGCTCCGGCGACAAGATCCGCTTCTTCCTGGAGGAGGGCGCGGTCGGGCCGGACGGGGAGCTGCGCGTGCCCAAGGAGGTCGCGGTCAACAAGATCGGCCACGCGCTGCACGACCTCGACCCGCTGTTCTCCGCCGTCTCGCGCTCGCCCGAACTGGCGGAACTGGCGGCGGAGCTGGGCCTCGCCGACCCGCGCCTGCTGCAGTCCATGTACATCTTCAAGCAGCCGCGCATCGGCGGCGAGGTGGTCTGCCACCAGGACGCGACCTTCCTCTACACCGAGCCGGTCAGCGTCACCGGCTTCTGGCTGGCGCTGCAGGACGCGACGCTGGAGAACGGCTGCATGTGGGCCCTGCCCGGCGGCCACCGCCAGGGGCTGAAGGCCCGCATGCGGCGCGACGGCAAGGGCGGTGTCGCCATCGAGACGCTGGACCCCACGCCCTGGCCGGAGCCGACGCCGGCCAACGGCTATGTGCCGCTGGAGGCGTCCCAGGGCACGCTGGTGGTGCTGCACGGGCTGCTGCCGCACCTGTCCGGCCCCAACCGCTCCGACCGCTCGCGCCACGCCTACACGCTGCATGTGGTGGAGGGCGGCGCGCATTACCCGGACGACAACTGGCTGCGCCGCGCCACCCCCACCCGGGGCTTCTGAGACAGTCCCGGTTTTGCAAAGGGCGCAGGGCGGCAACTGGCGCCCTCCTCCGGCCCTCCAGGCGGCCCTTTGCCCCTGTCCGGCAAGGGGTTAAGGCTCCTCCCAGAAGGAGGAGCCATCATCATGAGAACGATCCTGGCGGCCGCGTTGGCCTGCCTGTGCCTGTCCGGCCCCGCCGCCGCGGCGTCCCTGGACGAGGTCTACGACTTCACGGTGGAGCGCGTGACCGACCGCGTCCACCGCATCTACCGCCCCGACGAGGGCCGCGTGCAGCCCGAGGGCAACGTCACCGTGGTGGAGCAGGCGGACGGGCTGGTGGTGATCGACACCGGCGGCACGCCCAGCGCCGGCGAACGGGTGGTGGCCCTGATCCGCACTTTGAGCGCCAAGCCGGTGCGCCACCTGGTGCTGACCCACTACCATGGCGACCATAATCTGGGCGCGCCCGCCTTCCTGAAGGCCTGGCCCGATCTGACGCTGATCTCCACGGCGAAGACCCGGGAGAACATGCTGGGCGAGCCCATGGCCTACATCCGCGACTACGGCAAGGGCATCGGCGCGCTGGCGCCGCAGTTCGCCAAGCTGGCGGCGCGCGACGATCTGCCGGAGGAGATGCGCCGCAACTGGGCCCGAGCCGCCCGCGACGCCGAGGCGCTGGCCGTCGCCTATGAGGGTGTCACCGCCACCCCGGCGCTGCTGACCTTCGAAGACCGGCTGGTGCTGCACGACGCCGAGGCGCCGGTGGAGCTGCTGTTCCTCGGCCGCGCCCACACCGACGGCGACGCGGTGGCCTGGCTGCCGAAGCAGCGCGTGCTCGCCACCGGCGACATCGTCGTGGCGCCCTTCCCCTTCGCCTTCAATGCCTTCCTGGGCGAGTGGATGGGGGTGCTGCACCGGCTGCGGGGCTTCGACTTCGCCTATCTCGTGCCCGGCCACGGCATGGTGCAACGGGACAAGTCGTACCTGGACCGGCTGCATTCGCTGGTGGGGGCTTTGCGCGACCAGGTGGGTCCGCCGGCGCGCGAGGGGCTGCCGCTGGCCGAGGTGCGCAAGCGGGTGGATCTGGAGCGGCAGGGCGCGCTCTTCACCGGCGACAGTCCGTGGAACAAGCGCTTCTTCCGCGACTGGTTCATCGGCCCGGGCACCCAGGCCGCCTGGCAGGAGGCAAGGGGCGAGCCGATCGTGCCGGGCGCCAAGATCCAGCCGTAGGCCGAAACAGAAACGGGCCGGTCCCTTGCAGGACCGGCCCGTTCCCCTACGCCATACCATCAAGGCAGCCGTAGACGTATCCGCTTGCGGGTCAGGCCGCAGCGGCCCCCGCCGTGAAGACGGAGAGATCCGCGCGGGTCCGCATAGTGGAACGAGACATCGGATCACCTCCTTTCTGTTGGTTACAGGAATGACATCATAGTTGGTCAGGCGGACCGGCTGTTCAAGCCTGAAATCCCACCGCTTCCTTTTGCGCATCGCGGGCGGCCTCGCCCTCGCCGCCGGACGCCAGGTCGGGCAGGCGCAGCACGAAGCGCGTCCCCTCGCCCGGCGCGCTGAAGGCCTGGATGCTTCCCTTCAGCCGGTGGGTCACCAGATTGAAGACGATGTGCAGCCCCAGCCCCGTGCCGCCGGTGCCGCGGCGGGTGGTGAAGAACGGGTCGAAGATGCGCGGCAGCACCTCGGCCGGGATGCCCTTGCCGTCGTCGCGGTAGGTGACCTCCACCCCGCCGCCCGGCAGCCTGGCCACCGACAGGGTGATGGTCCCCTTCACGCCCGGCGAGTAGGCGTGGACGATGGAGTTGGAGACGAAGTTCGTCACCACCTGCGCCAGCAGGCCCGGATAGGTGTCCAGGCCGGTCTCCGGCGGGCAGGCGACGGTCATGCCGTGGCCGGCGCGCTTCAGGGCCGGCCCCAGGCTCTCCACCACCTCCTCCAGATAGGCGCCAAGATTGACCCGGCGCCGCTCCTCCGAGCTCTGGTCGGCGGAGACCTGCTTAAAGCTCTGGATCAGGGTGGAGGCGCGGCTGATGTTGGCGACCATCAGCCGGGTCGCCTCCCGCGCCTCCAGGACGAACTGCGACAGCTCCGAGCGCTTCAGCGTCTGCTCCCGGACCTTGGCCTCCAGCTCGCCCGTGATCTCGTTCAGGTGGGAGGCGGTGGTGAGCGTGATGCCGACCGGCGTGTTGATCTCGTGCGCGACGCCGGCGACCAGCTGGCCCAGCGAGGCCATCTTCTCCGACTGGACCAGCGCCTCCTGCGAGCGGCGCAGCGTCTCCAGCGACTGGCGCAGTTCCGCGGTGCGCTGCTCCACCCGCTGCTCCAGCTCCTCCTTGGCGAGGCGCAGCTCCGCCTCCGAGCGGGTCAGCGCCTCCTGGCGGGTGGCGCGCTCGCGGCCGATCCGGTAGGCGACGCCGAAGGTGAAGAGCACCATGCCGACCGCGTTCGGCCCGAACAGCGAGCCCTCGGTCCAGCTGTTCACCGGCAGCGCCCCGCCGGAGCGCAGCGCCCACAGCACCGCCACCCCCATGATCGGGAAGAAGCCCAGCAGGAAGAAGCGCGCGTCCACCGACCGGCGCACCAGCCGCAGCACCGCCGCCAGCACCACCAGTTGGGCCAGGATCGTCACCAGCTGGGCGGTGCCGGTCGCCGCGGCCGGATCGACGAACATCAGCGGGTACGAGGCGACCAGCACGACGTTCACCGCCATCAGCACCCACCAGGCCCAGCGCTGGGTCCGGCGCAGCTCAAGGAACACCATGGCGAAGACGTGCCCCGCCAGGACGGGCCAGTTGCCGGCCATGAAGAGGTGGGCGCGGCTGGCGAGGCCCGGCGGCAGCAGATCGTAGGGATAGCCCAGCTGCACGAAGATGAAGACCAGCACGATGCTGGCATAGACCAGCAGCGGCAGCCCGGCGCTGACCCGCGCCATCACCACCAGCGCCGCCTGGTAGGCCGCCACGATGGCGAAGATGCCGAAGGTGACGCCGTGCAGCAGCCCGTCGCGCCGGTCCACGGTCGACTGCACCTCGGGCGTGCGCAGATCCAGCGCGAAGGTCACGAAGAAGTTCTGGCCGCGCATCAGCAGCGTCGTGTCGCCCGGCGGCAGGGTGATGCGGAAGACCGGGAAGCGGTGGCGGATGTCGGTGCCGCGGTCGGCCTCCCCCTCGCGCACATGGCGCGAGGTCCGCTGCCCGTCCGGCGCGGTGACGAACAGGTCGAAGGCCCGGTGGTAGGGATGGTTCAGCACCAGCAGGCGGTGGATCGGCTGGTCCGTCGGGTTGCGCAGCGTGACTCTCGCCCAATAGGTCTTGCGCGTGCGGGCGAAGGTCGGCGTCTCCTTGTCCGTGGGCGCGAAGCGGCCCGCCGCCGCGCCCGTCGTGACATCGTCCAGGGTGAGCATGCCCTCCGGGTCGACCAGCATGGACAGGCGCGAGCCCAGCGCGATCCCGTCGCGGTCGACGGTGACCGTTTCGGCGCGGGCCGCACCCGTGCAGCCCAGCCACAGCAGCACCAAGGCTGCGATCAGCGGCACCACGCGATCCGGCAACCGCATCCTCCCCCGGTTTCGCGGCATCTCCCCGCCGGCGACCCTAAGCGAAAGAAGCGGCGCGCGAAAGAGGTGAGAACGTATAGGGCTTTTTCAGAGGAGGGTAGAGCCCGGGCGGCTTGCGTTGCCTTGCGGGCGCCCGCCATGCTACCTGATGATGACTGGCGGGCGTCCGGGCAGCGGGGAACGGATGAGGCGCGGATGAGGCAATGGGTGTCCTGGATGGAGGCTGTCGGCCCTGGCCGCATCCTCAACGGCACCATTGCCGTCAGCATCCTCGTCTCGGCCCTGTTCGCGGCCGGGCAGTTCCAAGACAGGCTCGAGGCCGAGCGCGAGGCGATCCGGCGCCAGCTGGACGAGCGGGCGGCGGGGCTCGATGCGCGCCTGACGGCGGCCGCCTCGCTGGTGGAGTCCCTGCGCAATCGCGCCCTGTTCCACCTGGCCGAGCATCCCGATCCGGCGCGCCCGGCCGCCGGGCCGCTGCTCGACGCCTTCCTGCAGAGCAATCCGAACGACGAGGCCGGCCGGCCCTTCTCGCTGGACCGGCTGCCGCCGCCCTACACCCAGGTCATGGTCGGCAATCTGGTGGCGCTTCCCACGGCGGCCGCCCGCCGGCGCGAGGGGCTGCAGCGGCCCGACCTGGAGCTGTGGCGCCAGGAGGCGGCCATGGCCCTGTCGCTGAACCCGCTTCTCGCCGTCGCCCAGCGCGCGGTCCCGGGCGCCGGCCGCGCCTACTACGCCTCCGCGTCCGGCATGGCGCTGTTCTTCCCCTGGCAGGCCTCGGCCTCGACCGACCTGCTGGAGACCTATCCGCGCCGTGCCGCCTATCGTATGGCCCTGCCCCAGGCCAACCCGCAGCGCGCGGTTTACTGGACCGAACCGCAGGCGCAGCCCGACGGCGGCGCCATGGTCACGGTCGGAGCGCCGCTGGACCATGGCTCCCGCTTCCTCGGCATGCTGGCCCTGGAGCTTCCGCTGGCGCCGCTGGCCGCGGAGCTGGGCGCGTCGCCGCTGCCGGGCGGCACCCTGGCGCTGGTGAACGACCACGACCAGCTGCTGGTGCACCCCGCCCTGGCCGCGGTCACGGCGGACGGCGCCGTCCGCCGCCTGGCCGAGGCCCTGCCGGCGGGCGTCGCGCCGGCCGACCTGAAGGGCGCCGGATCGGCACCGGCCGTGCGCGGCGACCATTATCTCGCGGTGCGCCCGTTGTCGGCCGCGCCCTGGCGCCTGGTCCTGACGGTGCCGGAGGGGGCGATGCTGCTGCCCGTGGCCCGCGAGACCGCGCTGGCGCTGGCGGGACCGCTGCTGACTCTGCTGTTCGCCCTGGGGCTGGGAACGCTGGTGGTCCGCCGCATCCTGCGCCAGCGCGAGGAGGCGGTGACGGCGGAGCGGGGCGCGCGGGCGGAGGCCGAGCGCGCGCTGGCCGATCTGCGCGCCGCCCATGACGAGCTGGACTTCCTGAACCGCGAGAAGACCCGCTTCTTCTCGCTGGTCTCCCACGATCTGCGCGGGCCCTTCAACGTGCTGCTGGGCATGACGGACGAGCTGGCGCAGCACGGGTCGCGCATGCGCCCGGCCGATGTCGCCGACTTCGCCAGTACGGTGCATGAGAGCGCCCGCACCGTGCACGAGCTGCTGGAGAACCTGCTGCACTGGTCGCGCGTGCAGATGTCCGGCACGCCCTTCGCGCCGTCGGTGATCGCGCTGCACGAGGTGGTGACCGGCGCCGTGCGCGACGTCACCCCCGCGGCCGAGGCCAAGAGCATCAAGATCCTGGACGCCGTCGGCGACCGCCACATCCTGGCCGACCGCACCATGATCCTGGCGGTGCTGCGCAACCTGCTGATGAACGCCATCAAGTTCAGCCACCCCGGCGGGGTGGTGCACATCACGTCGCGGGCGCTGGGCGACCGGCTGGAGCTGGCGGTGACCGACCACGGCGTCGGCATCGACAGCGGCAAGGTGGCGCTGCTGTTCCGCGCCAGCGGCACCAGCCAGCCCGGCACGCGGGGCGAGACCGGCACCGGCCTGGGGCTGACCCTGGTGCGCGACCTGGTGCTGCGCCACGGCGGCGACCTGCAGGTGGACAGCGAGCCCGGCAAGGGCACCACCGTCAGCTTCAGCGTGCCGCTGGCCGCCCCGCCGGCCCCGGCGGCCGAGCGCCGCCGGGTGGGCGCCGCCGCCGACTGACCAGGAAATCCCCGTTACCGATCAAGGATGCGCCGCCGCCCCGTGGCCGGGCGGCGCGCCGCGTGGACCTCAGCCGTCGCGCTGCTCGCGGTACTCGCGCTGCCGGCCGGGGGTGTTGGCGATGCGCAGGAGCCGCTCGCGCTCGGCCTCCGGAAGATCGGCGGCGCTGACGCTGCGCACTTCGCTCGGCGGGTTGTTCTCGTCGATGGGCATCGGCTTCATCGGCCGCATGGGCGCGCACTCCGGTTCCGGGAAAGCAGGGGAACGGCTGCGGCCGCCGCCTGTTCCTTCCCGGGCAGTCGCGCAACCGGGCTAGAGCACCTCCTCCAGCCGCTCAGCCGGGCGGCAGAGCACCGCCCCCTTCGGGGTCGCGACGATCGGCCGCTCGATCAGAACGGGATGCTTCAGCATCAGTTCCAAAAGCGCCTGGTCGTCCGGGCCGCCGGCCAGCAGCTCGTCATTGCCGCGCCTGCGCAGGATGTCCGAAGGCTTCGCGCCCATGCGCTCCAGCATGGATGTCAGCGCGGCGCGGTCGGGCGGGGTCTTCAGATACTCCACCACGGCGGGCTCCAGCCCGCGCCCGCGCAGCGCCTCCAGCACCTTGCGGGAGGTGGAGCAGTTCGGGTTGTGCCAGATGGTGACGGTCATGGCGGGGCTCCTGGAATGGGTCGGGACGAGCGGGCGCGGAGGATAAGGCCGGTCGTCCCACCCTGCCAAGCCGCCGCCTTCCGATCCCCCGCCTACTCTCGCCGCTGCCCCGACGTTGCCCTTTGCGGCATGCCGCGCGGCGGGCTAAGAAGGCAAACCCTCGGGACGAAGGCGGTTCACCATGTGCGGCATTGCCGGTTTCCTCTCCAACCGCAACTGGAAGCGCGTGGCCGATCTCGGCTGGCTGGCGGAGGTGGAGCGCGATCTCGGCGCCGCCGATACCATCGCCGCCATGGATGCGGGCCTGGACGCGATCGCCGCCCGGTTCGACCGGATGATGGCCTTCCCCCTGCACCTCGCCGCCGTCACCGACCCGGGCACGCGCGCCCGGCTGGAGGATCTCGCCGACCGGATCGAGGGGCTGGAGCGGACCTTGCGCGCCGGTCCGGACGCCCGCGACCCGGCGGTGGAGCGGGTGGCGGAGCGGCTGCGCGACTATGGCTGGCAGGTGCGGACCGAGGTGCTGGGCAATGTCGCCCGCACCACCGCCCTGCTGCCGGACGGGGCATCGCCGGCCCAGCACTTCGTCGCCTGGGGCGTGGCCCAGGTGCTGGAGAATCTGGACCGGCTGGAGGTGCGCGGCCGCGACAGCGCCGGCGTCGCGGTGCAGCTCTTCCTGCCGGGCGCCCTCGGCGCCTCCGACCTGGGCCCCGAGCTGCAGGCCCGCCCGCGCGGCGACAGGCATGGGGCCGTGTCCATCCACCCGGCCCCGGGCGGCACGACGGTGCGGCTGGTCTACAAGGTCGCCAACCTGATCGGACGGCTGGGCGACAACGGCGCCACGCTGCGCGCCGCCATCCGTGCCGACGGGCTGCTGTGGGTGGCCGCCGCCCGCGCCGAGTCCATGAGCGCCATCGCCCATACCCGCTGGGCCTCGCACGGCGCCATCACCCTGCCGAACTGCCACCCGATGAACGGCAGCTTGCGCGGCGACAACGCGGCGGAGCTGCCGGCCGACGCCGACGCGGTCTTCGCGCTGAACGGCGACGTCGACAATTACCGGGGGCTGGTGGAGGGCGCGGTCGAGCCCGCCGGCCACGCCATCGCGCCCGAGGTCACCGGGGATACCAAGATCATCCCCGTCCTCTACCGGCTGGATGAGGGCACCTCCAGGCGCGACGACCGGTTCCTCGGCGTCATGCGGCGGCTGGAGGGGTCCATGGCCGTCATCATGCAGCACCCGGAGGAACCGGAGCGGATCTGGCTGGGCCAGAAGGGCAGCGGCCAGAGCCTGTTCGTGGCCGAGATCGAGGACGGGATCATCGTCGCGTCCGAGAATTACGGCCTGGCGCCCCGCGCCCGCCGCTCGGTGGCGCTGGCGCAGGTGGAGCGCGGCGGCCTGTCGGTGGCGCTGTCCACCGCCGGGGATGAGCCCGGCCTGTCCGCCCGCACCATCGATGACGGCGCGCCGGCCGCGCTGAAGGCCGAGCCGATCGAGATCTTCTCCCGCGACATCTTCCGCGGCGACTTCGACCATTTCTTCGAGAAGGAGGTGCACGAGGCCCCCTCCAGCGTCGCCAAGACCCTGGTCGGCCGTTACCGCCGCCAGGGCCGCGCCGTCAGCTTCGAACTGGGCGAGACGGGCCCGTGGCAGGGCCTACGCGACCGGCTGAAGGACTCGGGCCGGCCGCCCATCCGCCGCATCCTCGTGACCGGCCAGGGCACCGCCGCCATCGCCGCCATGGGCGTGGCGCACCTGATCCGGCTGGCGCTGGGCCATACCGCCGTCACGGTGGAGAGCGCCAAGGCGTCGGAGCTGTCGGGCGACCTTGAGGGGCGCTCGCTGGACGATGCGCTGGTCATCGCCATCAGCCAGAGCGGCACCACCACCGACACCAACCGCACGGTCGACCTGGCCCGCGCCGCCGGCGCCTGGATCCATGCCATCGTCAACCGGCGCAACAGCCCGCTGGTGCGCAAGTCGGACAGCCACCTCTTCACCAGCGACGGCCGCGACATCGAGATGGCCGTGGCCTCGACCAAGGCCTTCTACAGCCAGGTCGCGGCCGGCAAGCTGACGGCGCTGTGCCTCGCCGACGCGCTGGGCACGATGGCGAAAGCGCAGATCCATGACGAGGTGGTGGCGCTGGAAGGGCTGCCGCAACGCATCCAGGAGGTGCTGGACGACGAGGCCGGGATCCGCGCCTGCGCCGAGGCCTACGCCCCGCGCAACCGCTATTGGGCGGTCGTCGGCAACGGCGCCAACAAGATCGCGGCGGAGGAGATCCGCATCAAGCTGTCGGAGCTCTGCTACAAGTCGATCCCGGTGGACTTCACCGAGGACAAGAAGCACATCGACCTCTCCACCGAGCCCCTGACCCTGGTCGTCGCCAACGACCTGGCGCCGCTGCTGGCGCAGGACACGGCCAAGGAGGTGGCGATCTTCAAGGCGCACAACGGCAAGCCCATCGTCTTCGCCGCCAAGGGCGAGACCTGCTTCGATTCCTATGCCGAGGCGGTGGTGCGCCTGCCCAGCGCCGGGGCAGGGCTGGACTTCGTCATGGCCACGGTGGCCGGCCATCTCTGGGGCTTCCACGCCGCGCTGGCCATCGATTCCGGCAGCAAGGCCTTCCGCGAGATCTCGGCCGAGCTGGAAACCGCCGCCGGCGGCGACTTGGCACGCATCGCAGACCGGCTGGAGGATCAGGTCGCCGCCTGCGCCGAAGGGAACCTTGACGCCGCCCTGCCCGCCAGCCTGACGGCGAAGCTGGCGCTGCTGGCCGGCCGCCTGCGCGGGCCGGATGCCGTAAAGCTGCGCGGCGAAGGGTTGAAGCTGCTGCAGACCCTGTTCGAGGAGACCTCGCGGCCCGTCGACACGATCCGCCACCAGGCAAAGACCGTGACGGTCGGCATCTCCCGCCCGGGGCGCGAGATCAGCCCGCTGCTGCACGCGGCCCTGGCCGAGCTGGGCGTCACGGCGGCGCATCTGGCGGAGCACGACCGGCAGGTGCTGGTGGCGCTCTCCACCGTCGTCGTCGGTGTCGAGGGCGGCGCCTTCTACAAGCTGGAGGGCGAGGGGGCCGACGGTTCGGCGCTGCTGCGCATCGCGGGCCGCTCGGGCCGCTCCAGGGGCGTGGCGTCGCGGTACGATACGCCGC
The DNA here is from genome assembly GCA_035626475.1 of Azospirillaceae bacterium. GTDB lineage: Bacteria > Pseudomonadota > Alphaproteobacteria > Azospirillales > Azospirillaceae > DASPKT01. Next base: position 54,621 of record DASPNP010000027.1, on the reverse strand, counting down.
AGCCGGCGACGGGCAGCAAGCGCCGGGCCCTGCGCCTGGGCCGCGCCATCCTCTCGGGCGGGCCGCAGGGGGACGAGTCGCTGCTGCTGGTGCCGGTCTTCGACGAGGCCGCCTGGACCGTCTCCGGCCTGCTGCTGCTGCACACGGCGCTGCTGCCCCAGGCCTCGCTGCAGCAGAAGACCGGGCTGCTCAAGGATCTGCGGCTCTACGAGGACCTCTACGACGCCTTCCACGAGGCCTCCGGCGGCGGTTTCGCGGCGTTCCTGGAGAGCCGCAGCCCGCGCGACCTGCTGTTCCGCAGCCCGGCGGAGCTGCTGCGCGACCAGTGACCGCCCCCAGACGCCCCACCCGTTGACGCCCCGGCTTCCGCGGACCACCATGCGCGGCATTGGGACCGGGGAGGACGGCATGGGCAGGCTTGAAGGGCGGACGGCGCTGGTGACGGGCGCGGCCGGCGGCATCGGCCGGGCGGTGGCGGTGGCCTATGCCCGCGAAGGCGCCGACGTGCTCCTGCATCACCAGCAGCCCGAGGAGGCGCCGGAGGCCTCATCCGCCGCCCTGGAGATCGAGGCGCTGGGCCGCCGCGCCGTGGTGGTGCAGGCCGACGTCTCCAGCCCCGACGGCGCCTACCTGCTGGCCGAGACGGCGGTCACCGCCTTCACCCACATCGACATACTCGTCAACAATGCCGGCCTGCGTCCGACCGTGCCCTTCGACGAGACCAATGTCGAGATGTTCGACGCGGTCATGGCGGGCAGCGTGCGCAGCGTCTACCTGATGACCCGCCTGGTCCTGCCGCTGATGATCGCCCAGGATTACGGCCGCATCATCAATACCGTTTCGGATACGGTATATTCCGGCGCCGCCGGGCTGACGCTCTACGGCGCGGCGTCCGGCGCCATCCTCGGCTTCACCCGCAGCCTGGTCCACGACATCGGCCCGCGCAACGTGGCGGCCAACTGCGTGGCGCCCGGCGCGCTGGCGCCGCGGCAGGCCGGCGGCACGGTGGGCGCGGCGCTGGACCAGCTGCGCCGCCGCATCCCCCGCCAGAAGCTGGCCGACCTCACGGAGGTGACGCCGGCCTATGTCTTCCTGGCCTCCCCCGACGCCTCGCACATGGTGGGCCAGTGCCTCAGCCCCAGCGGCGGCATGGTGATGACGTAACCTTATTGCGATCTGCGGATCGTTAACCAACCGGAAAGTTCCGGGCGGCAGTCTGGCCTCCGACGCACGGAGGATTGTCATGCGCCGCCAGATCGCCAGCCTCGCCATCCTGTTCGCCGCCTTCGCCGGGTCCGCCCGCGCCGAGACCGTGGCGACGATGCCCCTGCCGGACCTCGTCCCGGCCCGCATCGAGCTGCGGGAGACGGATGCCGGGACGGTGCTGCGCGTGGACGGCGTCATCACCCACGACATCGCCGACCGCTTCGCCGCCGCCGTCACCGCGCTGCCGCAGGGCCGGCCGCTGCTGCTGGAGCTGAACAGCCCCGGCGGCTTCACCAAGGCCGGCTACGCCGTCATCGACCGCATCCTGGCCGAGCGCGATTCCGGCCGCCCGGTCGCCACCCTGGTGAAGTCGGGCGAGTCCTGCGAGAGCATGTGCTTCGGCCTCTACATGGCCGGCTATCCGCGCTATGCCGAGAAGGGCGCCGAGTTCATGGTGCACGCGCCGCGCCAGCTGGACACGGGCGTGGTCACGATCAAGTCGACCGGCCGCATGATCGACCGCTTCGTCCGCCTGGGCGCCTCGCCCGAGTGGATCGAGCGGGTCAAGGCCGAGGGCGGCTTCAGCGGGCAGCGCGACTACCGCGAGCGCGCCGAGGCCCTGGTCGAGACCGGCGCCAACGTCGTGACCCAGCTGGTCGAGGCCCGCTGAGCGCGCCACGGACTATGACCTCCGGCTGAACGCTTGCGAATGCGGCAGGGCTGGGGCAAGAGTCCCTGATGTGACCGGTGCGCGGGGGCGCGGGGCGTGGATCTCGACAACATCATCCATTCGCTGGAGGCCGTCTCCGACGGCTTCGCGCTGTTCGATCCCGACGAGCGGCTGGTCCTGGTCAACAACCGCTTCCGCCAGATCTTCGGCGCCTCGGCCAAGCGGCTGGTGCCGGGCGCCCGGTACGAGGATCTGCTGCGCGCGGCCGTCGCCGCCGGGGAGAACCCGGACGCGATGGGCCAGGACCCCGAGCACTATATCCAGCGCCGCCTGGCCCTGTTCCGCCATCCGCGCGATCCCTTCGAGTTCCTGGCCGACACCGGCCGCTGGGTGCTGGTCTCCGACCACAAGGCGCCCGACGGCAGCACCATCTGCGTCCGCACCGACATCACCGAACTGAAGCGGCGCGAGGCGGCGCTGGCGGAAAGCGAGAAGCGCTACCGGCAGCTGGTCGACCTCTCGCCCGACGGCATCGCCGTCCACGACACGGCTGGGCGCGGCCGCTTCCTCAACCGCGCGGGCATGCGGCTGCTGGGCGTACCGGAGGGCCAGACGGCCGAGGACCTCAGCCTGTTCGACATGACCACCATGGAGACCATCGCCGAGGCCGGGCGCCTGCTGCGCGGCGTGGTCTCGGGCGAACTGGCCGGGCGGCCGCTGCGCATGCAGCTGCGCACCTACGACAAGCGCACCATCTTCACCGAGCTGACCGCCGTCCCGTTCGAGAGCGGCGGCGAGACGCTGGTGCTGGTCATCTTCCGCGACACCAGCGAGCAGGAGAAGGCGCACGAGCGGCTGCGGCAGAGCGAGGAGCGCGCCCGCACCATCATCGACACGGCGCTGGACGCCATCGTCGGCATCGACCCGGACGGCCGCATCGGCGTGTTCAACCCGGCGGCCGAGCGCGCCTTCGGCTGGGGCCGGTCCGACGTGCTGGGCCGCAGCGTCTCCGAGACCATCATCCCGCACCACCACCGCAAGGGCCATGACGGCGGCATGGCGCGGCTGCGCAACGGCCAGTCGCCGCGGCTGGTCGGGCAGCGCATCGAGGTCGAGGCGCTGAAGGCCGACGGGACGATCTTCCCGGCCGAGCTGGCCCTGACCGAGGTGCCGCTGGGCAACACCCGCGGCTACACCGCCTTCATCCGCGACATCACCGAGACCAAGCGCGCCCAGCGCGACCTCGCCGAGAAGAACGAGCTGCTGGAGACGATGCTGGCCAATATCGGCGTCGGGGTCGTGGTCTACGGTCCGGACGGCCGCATCCTGGTCACCAACGAGAAGCTGCGCGAGCTCTCCGGCCTGCCGGCGGACATTCTCAAGCCCGGCACGCTGGACCGCGACATCGTCCGCCACATGGCCGAGCGCGGCGAATACCCTGACGAGACGATTGAGGAGAGTCTGGCCTATTTCGACCAGATGCGGCACGACGGCGCCTATCTGGGCGAGCGGCGCCGGCCCAACGGCCAGTGGCTGCAGATCCGCCACAGCCCGATGCCGGGCGGCGGCTATGTCTGCCTGTTCACCGACGTGACCGAGCAGAAGAGCCTGGAGTCGCAGCTGCTGCAGGCGCAGAAGATGGACGCGCTGGGCCAGCTGGCCGGCGGCATCGCGCACGACTTCAACAACATCCTGTCGGTCATCGGCGGCTATGCCGAGCTGGCCCGCCGCGCGGCCGAGAAGGGCGGCGAGCAGACCGCCCCCATCGCCGGCCAACTGGACCGCATCGTCCAGGGCGTGAAGCGCGCCTCGGTGCTGACCCGCGAGCTGCTGACCTTCGCCCGGCGCAAGATGGTGGAACCGCGCGACGTCGACCTCGCGGCCGTCGTGCGCAACCAGCAGTTCCTGCTCTCGCCGCTGCTGGGCGAGACGATCGACCTGGCCTTCGAGCTGCCGGAGAAGCCGGTCTGGGTCGCGGTCGACCCCGACCTGATGGCCCAGGCGGTGGTGAACCTCGCCATCAACGCCCGCGACGCCATGCCCGAGGGCGGCCGCCTCACCGTGGCGCTGCGCACCGTGGAGGCCGACGCGCCGCGGCCGCGCGAGATCGGCGACCGGCCGGCGGCGCTGCTGTCGGTGCGCGATGCCGGCACCGGCATGAGCGAGGAGGTGAAGGCCCGCATCTTCGAGCCCTTCTTCACCACCAAGCCGCCCGGCCAGGGCACCGGCCTGGGCCTGTCCATGGTCTACGGCACGGTACGGCAGGTGGGCGGCGCCATCGAGGTGGAGAGCGCCCCCGGCGAGGGCACGGTCTTCCACATCTGGCTGCCGCTGACCGACGCGCCCGCGCCGGTCGCCGGCGCCCGGCCGCCCGGTGTCCGCGCCGGCCCGGGCCAGGGCACCATCCTGGTGGCCGAGGACGAGCCCGATCTGCTGGCCCTGGTGGCGGAGACGCTTACGGATGCCGGCTACGACGTCATCGCCGCCGGCGACGGCGCCGAGGCGCTGGAGCTGTTCGACGCCGGCGCCATCGACCTGCTGCTGACCGACATCGTCATGCCCGAGCTGGGCGGCATCCGCCTGGCGCAGCTGGTGCAGGAGCTGGACCCGGGCGTGCCCGTGGTCTTCATGACCGGCTACCCCTCGCGCGGCGGCTATTCGCAGGGCGACCTGCCCCCGGGTGCCACGGTGCTGTACAAGCCGATCGACCTCGCCACCCTGCAGGCGGTGGTGGCCGAGGCCATCTGCGGCGGCGAGGTGGCGGCGCCATGAAGCTGTTCGTGCCCGAGGATCCGCTGCGCACGCTCCGCGTGCTGGTGGTCGAGGACCAGATGCAGCAGCGCAGCTTCATCGTCGACATGCTGCGCGAGATCGGGGTGCGCGACGTCCGCACCGCCGTGGACGGCGCCGACGCGCTGGCCGTGATGAAGGAGTACGGGGCCGAGATCGACCTGGTGCTGTGCGACTGGCTGATGCCGCGCATGTCCGGCATCGACCTGCTGCGCGCCATCCGCAAGACCCGCCCCGACCTCGCCTTCATCATGCAGACCGGCAACGGCACGCTGGACGCGGTCATGGAGGCCCGCAAGGAGGGCGTCACCGCCTTCGTGGTGAAGCCCTTCTCCTGCGCCCAGCTGGAAGTGAAGCTCCGCATCGCCTGCCGCAACCGCAAGCCGGGGCTGAAGCCGAGTTATTGAGGGGTGGCTGGGGCGTGCTGCGTGCTTCGACAGGCTCAGCATGAGGGAGGGTGGTGCGAGGCACTCCCGATGAATTAGGGAGCAGCAACAACCTCCTCAGCCTGAGCCTGTCGAAGGCCGCACGGCATCAACGCTGCCGCACGGCCCCCTCCCCTCACGCCGCCCGCTTGCGGCCCGTGCCCCTTGTGTAGACCTTGTCGTCCGGCAGCACCTCGGTGGCGGCGAAGTCGGGCAGGCCCCGCAGGCGCTCGTAGATCGGGCCGAAATCCTGGGACGTGGCGTCGAAGAGCTGCTCGTAGCTCTCCAGCACGAAGTAGGTCTCCTGGTAGTCGTCGATGCGGTACTTGGTCCGCATGACGCGCTCCAGGTCGAAGCCGATGCGGTTCGGCTCCGGGCTCTCGATGCAGTAGACCGTCTCGCCGGCCGAGGACAGGATGCCGGCGCCGTAGGCCTTCAGCCCGTCCTTCGTGTTCAGCAGGCCGAACTCCACCATGTACCAGTAGAGCCGGGTCAGGTTCTCCATGGTGCCGAGCTTCATGGCGCGCAGGCCGCCCTTGCCGTAGGCCTGCATGTAGTCGGCGAAGACAGGATGGATCAGCAGCGGGACGTGGCCGAAGAAGTCGTGGAAGACGTCCGGCTCGACCAGATAGTCCATCTCCTCCGGCGTGCGCAGCCAGTTGGTGACGGGAAAGCGCCGCTCCGACAAATGGGTGAAGAAGGCGTTCTCGTCGATTAGCCCGGGCACGGCCACCAGCTCCCAGCCGGTCGCCTTGTGCACCACCTCGGTGGCGCGGCGGAAGTCGGGGATGCCGTCGGCGGCATTCAGCCGGCCCAGGCACTCCAGATACTCGGGCGCGGCGTAGCGCGGCAGCAGCGCGGTCTGCCGCTCATAGAGCTGGCGCCAGAGCGCATGCTCCTCGTCGGTGTATTTCTCCCAGCCCTGCTCGATCGTGTAGTCCGCGCGCATGGCGCTGTAGTCGCCGCGCAGCGGTGTGTCGGTCTTGCCCTCGGTCTTGAGCATGTCGCATCCCTCCCAGGATGATAACGTCTTGGGAGCAAGTTTATCGCGGCGGGCAGGCCATTTCCTTGCGGATGTGCCCTGCGGGAACCTGGACACGGCACGATCGTGCCGGCGGATGGCTGGATCGGCGCAACATCCTGCGGCCTGGCCGGGCGGGTTAGCCCGCTCGCCCGGCCGCACGCCCCGCAGAGCCTTTTCGGTCATGAAAAGTAATTGGCCCCCAGCTCAATGTTTTCGCCATACGAAAGCAGCGCCCCGGCGAAAAACATCTTCAACAATCATTTGCCGACCGCCACAATATTTCGTGAGGATTCTTGTAATTGAACCCACGCATCCCCATATCGAAATCTACGGCGGTCGCCGCTGGATTCAGGTCCGGCGTTTCCGCGACGCCGCACCCGAGGAGACCCGCCATGCGCTTCAACCGCGTCCACGATCCCGTCCAACGTCAGACCGACGCGTTGCGCAATCTGTGGGGCCCGACGGCCGGCGAGGTGGCGGGCCGCTATCTCACCGACGCCCGCAAGCTCGGCAAGTCCGAGCGCATCGAGTTCTGGGAGCAGGTGGTCAAGGGGCTCGACGCGCCGGCCGTCCCCGGCGCCGTGTCTTGAGGACCGTCGCAGGCGTCCTGCTGGCGCTCGGTCTGGCCGCGGCGGCGCCCGCCCTCGCGGCGACCTCATCCTCTCCCTCCTCCACCCCGTCGTTCCGCCCGATGGACCCGGCGGTCCAGCTGCGCCTCGACGAGGCCAGCGCCCGCATCGAGACGCTCAGCCGGGCGCTGCGCGCCGCCATCGGCGACCCGGAGGAGTACGCCCGGCTCCGGGCCGAACACGAGGCTGCGGTGTTGACGTACGAAGCCATCCGCAAGGTGGCCTATCCCTGAGCGCTCCCGTCCGGGCGCCCCGCCGCCGGAACCCCTGACACGCCTGGTCCGGCCGGGCGTACCGAACCGTCGCCGCGAATCCTGCCGGCGACCGCAGGAGGCCCACGTCATGACCCTGTCCGAGAAATCACGCCAGCACGCCGTCGAGACCCTGGCCGAGACGCTCTATGCCGGCGCCAACCCGACCGGCGTTCCCTGGGGCCGGCGCGACGCCGTGCTGCAGGACCGCTGGCGCGACGCCGCGCGGCTCCGCCTCGCCAAGGCGGAGGAGCCGCGCCCAGCACGCGGCTGACCCGTCCCGCGGCCCGCAGTATCCCGGTTCAGCCGGCCAGGGCCGTCTTCAACGGTTCCTGGACGGCGCCGTCCGGCAGCACGCCGTTGTTCATGCCCCAGATCGCCGCCTGCGTGCGGTTGGCGACATTGAGCTTCTTCATCAGGCTCTTCAGATGGACCTTCACCGTCGCCTCGGTGATGCCGAGATTGATGGCGATGGCCTTGTTGCTGAGGCCGGCCAGCAGGGCCCTGAGGATCTGCGTCTCGCGGGTCGACAGGCCGTTGGGACCGGCGCCGGACGGGCTCCGCGCCACGCTGCGCTGCAGCAGGGCCATCAGGTCGGAGGGGAACACCTTCTCGCCCATGGCGACCAGGCGGATCGACTGCGCCAGCGCCTCGGCCGAGCAATCCTTGCCCAGGCACCCCTGCCCCCCGGCCTCGAACAGCGCCTGCACCCGCTCCGCCGTCGGCACGTTGGTCAGGTGGATGATGCGGGCCTTGGGAAGGGCGGTGCGCAGCGCGACGAGTTCCTCCTTCAGCCGGTCCTCGCGGGTGACGTCAAGCAGCACCAGGCCGATCGCCTCGCGCCCGGCCTCGCCGCCGATCACCTGCATCGCCCCGGCGACATCGGACGCCTCGGCGACGATGTGCAGATCCTCGGGCAGCAGGCGCCGCATTCCCGACCGGAACAGGGTGCAGGGGTCGATCAACAGAATTCCTGTGCCGTCCATGGCGGTTCTCTCCTGGATCATGCTTCCGGGTGGAAGGGATCGCAAAGTAACACCTTGGACAGGACGGAAAACTATCTCTTGAAGCTCATCGAGGCACAAAAGAGTACTATTCGGGACATGACCCGCATGCCAGCCCCGGCAAAAGATATAGACCGCTGCCTTTGCGGCCGGACAATGCTCGATACGAATTCGGTAGGATCGGGCCGGCCGGCGGGAATAGCGGATGGCGCCGGAATGGCGGTTGAGTATTGCGGCCCCGGGGGCCTATGGTGGCTCCCGATGGCGCAGCGGCCTTCAATCACTGTTCCGCGCATTATCGTCCCGTGCATTGTCGGCCCACGCATTGTCCCGCACCCGCCCGCCGGCACCGACATCCGGCAGGGGCGCCCCGATCCGGAAACGGCCGGCCGGGGCCCGGGACCACCCTTCCGACCAGGAGAAAGCCATCATGGAAATCCACAAGTTCAAGCTCGGCCAGTCCCTGGCCTTCACCCCCGGACGCTTCGAGGAGCGCCAAGCCTCCACCGGCCTCTACGAGGTCATGCGGCTGATGCCGACGGACGGGCTTGAGCTGCAGTACCGCGTCAAGAACGCCCGGGACGGCGTCGAGCGGGTGGTGCGCGAAAGCCAGCTCGCCCTGCCCTGAGACTGTGGCTCCCCGCCCATTCCTCTCCTATTGCGTGCACGGCCGACGTCGTGCGACCCTGTCCGGATTAGATAATCCGAATGTGGTACCGGAGGGGAGTGGGGATGAGGGGATCGATCCGTGGGCCGTTGGCGCTACCGGTGGGCGGCCTGTGCCTGGCGTTGCTGGCCGGCTGCGCCGAACGGGGCGACGCCTATTACCGGCCCATCGCGGCGGACACCTATCCCAAGGCTGACGGGCCGGGCGAGACGCTCGACCCGGCGGAGATCGACTCCGCCGCCCGCATCGCCGCCATCATCCACGCCCATCTGCTGCGCCTTTATGCCGACGTGCCGGTCCGGCGCGACGCGCACCCCAAGCCGCACGGCTGCGTCATGGCGACATTCACCGTGCCGGCCGAGGTTCCGGAGCAGGTGCGCCAGGGCCTGTTCGCCACCCCCGGCAGCTATCCGGCCACCATCCGTTTCTCCAACTCCAACGAGAAGCCGTCGCGCCCCGATTATGAGAAGGACGGGCGCGGCATGGCGGTGAAGGTGCACAACCTGCCTGGCGCGCCGCTGACCGTGGCGCCGGGCCAGGCGCCGGCGCAGGACTTCATCATGATCAACCACCCGACCTTCCTGGTGGGCAAGGCCGCGGACTACGTCAAGCTGGTCGGCTACACCGACAGCCCCGACGCGCTGACCCAGAAGCTGCAGCCGGTCCTGGTGCCGCTCGCCATCGGGATCAAGGGCACGATCAACGCCGTCCAGGCCACCAGCTCGCGCATCGACAACCCGCTGAACACCCGCTACTGGTCCATGGTGCCCTACCAGCTGGGCACGGGCGCCGGCGCCAAGGCGGTGAAGTACTCGGCCATGCCCTGCGAGGCGAAGCCGGTGGTCATCCCCGAAACCGACGATCCGAACTATCTGCGCGCGGCGATGCGGGCCCAGCTGGCGGCCGGCGGCGCCTGCATGAAGCTGATGGCGCAGCCGCGCACCTCGGACGCGATGAGCGTCGAGGACCCCCGCTACGAGTGGAAGGAGGCGGAGGCCCCCTTCTACGAGGTGGCGCGGATCGAGATCCCGCAGCAGGAGTTCGACACGCCGGAGAAGAACGCGGCCTGCGAGGCGCTGTCCTACTCGCCCTGGCACGCCCTGCCCGAGCACCGGCCGCTGGGCGCGGTGAACCGCATGCGCAAGGCGATCTACGAGCGCATCTTCGAACTGCGGCGCGAGACCGCCGGCCGGGCGCAGGTGGCGGGGACCTGACCCCGCCTCAGGCCACGCGGCTCCAGTCCGCCGCCCGCCCGGGCTGGCCGGGCTCCGCACGGTGGCGCAGCAGGTCGGCCAGCACGGCGCCGTAATGGCGGAAGATCAGGGAGAAGTGGCTCTCCCCCTCGCGGATGTGCAGCCGGGCGCCGGGAATGCCGGCGGCATAGGCATGCGCCGCCGCCACCGGCACCGTCCGGTCGGCGCCGCCGTGCCAGATGGCGACGGGGATGCGGATGTCCGCGATGTCGAAGCCCCAGGGCTGGCCGTAGACCAGCGCGTCGCCCAGCGGCCCGTGGACGCCGTGGCGCAGCGCGTGGCGCCAGCCGGCGATGACGCGCTCGGTCACGGCGGGCTTGGGCATACGGACATCCAGGCCAGGGATGGCGCCCAGCTTGTTGCTGAGCGCGGCCATGGCGCTGAAGGCGTCGCCGTGCCGCAGCATGCGCAGCAGCGCCTTGGCCGCCAGGCGCAGGGCCAGCGGCCGCCGCCCCATCGCCATCAGCGCGCCGGCCGGGCTGCCGGCCTCCCAGCCCAGGTTGGGCGGGGCGATGCCGGCCAGCAGCGCCGCCCCCGACAAGCGGTCGCCCAGCGCGTAGGCGCAGGCGGCGGCGTAGGGCGCGCCGCCGGACATGCCGACGACATAGGGGCGGTCCAGTTCCAGCGTCTCGATCAGCTGCGCCACGTCACGCGGCCAGTCCAGCAGGGTGCGTCCGTCCTTCGGGTCGGACAGGCCGTAGCCCGGCCGCTCCACCGCGATCAGTCGCACGCCGTGGACATTGATCATCGCCGGTTCGGTGCGGCAGCCGGGGAAGCCGTGGAAATACAACACCGGCGGCGCCGCCGGATCGCCGTAGCAGGCATAGCCCAGCACGCGCCCGTCGGTCAGCGTGACGGTGCCCTCATGGGGCTGGAGGGGCGAATGGGAGAGATGGTGGATCATGGCGTCAGTCCGGCACGCGGGTGGGCCCCTGCCCACCCGGGTCGCCGCAGTATCGCGCGCGAACCTTAACCGAATTGGGGCGCGGGGCTGCGTCCGGTCGCCACACCTCTTTGGAGAATGCTATAAAGGTTATCCACGAACCGGGAGGAAGCGATTGGACGGGGCCGACGAGACGAGCCGCCAGGATGTGGCGATCCATGCCGGCACGATCGCCTGCGCCTTGGTCGGCGGGCTCCTGGCCCTGCTGCTGGAGCGCAGCGGGGGAGCCTTCACGGGCGGCATGATGGCGGGCCTCGGCCTGTTCTGCCTGTTGGCCGGTCGCCTGTCGGTACGGGTGAGCGGTGAGTATCTCGTCCTGGATGGCGCCTGGGTCAGGCCGTTCGGACTGGCGAACCTCGCCGGCGCGCTCTGGTTCCTGCTGGGCTGAGCCCTCACCGCGCCGCCGGCAGCGGCAGCGCCGTGCTGTGCTTGACCACGTCGATGATGAAGCTGGAGCGCATGTCGCTGACCCCGGGGATCTGCAGGATGCGCTTCATCGCCACCTCGGCGTAGGCGTCCAGGTCCGGCACGACGATCTGCAGCAGATAATCCATGGCGCCGGTCATGACGAAGCAGGAGACGATCTCCGGGATCTGCGCCACGGAGCGGCGGAAGATGGCGTCGCCCTCGGCGTTCTGGTCGATCTTCACCTCGACGAAGGCGACGACCCCCAGCCCCAGCTTGCGCCGGTCCAGGATGGCGGCGTAGCCCTGGATGTAGCCCTCCTCCTCCAGATCCTTCACCCGGCGCAGGCAGGGGCTGGGCGACAGGCCCACCTTGTCGGCCAGGTCGACGTTGGAGAGCCGCCCGTTGCGCTGCAGCGCCTCCAGGATGCGCAGATCTGCCGCGTCCAAGCTGCTTTTCCCCATGACCGGTCCCCTTCTTGCCAGATCGCGGCAGGATATTGCCCGATTTTGGCCCGATGAGCCCCGAAATCGCAAGGACATGCCCTTCGCTGCGGGCATAGAATGATGACCTCACGAAATTGCTTTCCTGGGGAGGGAAGAACCATGTCCACCGCCAGCGTCATGTCCGAGGAGAAGGACCTCTGGGAGAACCCCATGGGGACCGACGGTTTCGAGTTCGTCGAGTACACGGCGGAGGACACGGAGGCGCTGGGCCGCCTGTTCGAGAGCATGGGCTTCACCAAGGTCGCCCGCCACCGCTCCAAGAACGTGTCGCTGTACCGCCAGGGCGGCATCAACTTCATCGTCAATGCCGAGCCCGACAGCCTGGCGCAGCAGTTCGCCCGGGCCCACGGCCCCAGCGCCTGCGCCATGGCCTTCCGCGTGAAGGACGCCGCCTATGCGGTGCGCCGCGCGGTCGAGCTGGGCGCCAAGGAGGTGAAGGGCACGGTCGGCCCGATGGAGCTGAACATCCCGGCGATCGAGGGCATCGGCGGCAGCCTGCTGTATCTCGTCGACCGCTACCACACCGCCGAGCACCCCGGCCCGTCGATCTACGACATCGACTTCGTGCCGGTCGAGGGTGCCGACCAGAACCCCAAGGGCGCCGGCCTGACGGTGGTGGACCACCTGACGCACAATGTGCGCAAGGGCCGGATGGACTTCTTCTCCGACGAGTTCTACGGGAAGATCTTCAACTTCCGCCAGATCCGCTACTTCGACATCAGCGGCGAGTATACCGGCCTGACCAGCCGGGCGCTGACCGCGCCCTGCGGCAAGATCCGCATCCCGATCAACGAGTCCAAGAGCGAGGAAGGCTCCGACAAGATCGACCAGATCCAGGAGTTCATCCAGCAGTACAAGGGCGAGGGCATCCAGCACATCGCCCTGCTGACGGACGACATCATCGCCACCTGGGACGCGCTGAAGGCGAAGGGCGTGAAGTTCATGACCCCGCCGCCCGACACCTACTACGAGATGCTGGAGGAGCGCCTGCCCGGCCACGGCCAGCCGGTCGACGAGCTGAAGAAGCGCGGCATCCTGCTGGACGGCAAGGATGGCCGCTACCTGCTGCAGATCTTCTCCGAGACGGCCATCGGCCCGATCTTCTTCGAGATCATCCAGCGCAAGGGCGACGACGGCTTCGGCGAGGGCAACTTCCGCGCCCTGTTCGAGAGCATGGAGCGTGACCAGATCCGCCGCGGCGTGCTGAAGGTCGCGAAGTAAGTCCTCCCGCCGAGGGAGCATCAGGAGGGCGGCGTCGCGGGGCGCCGCCCTTTCGCTTTTCAGGGGCTGGGCACGGTGATGCGGGCGCGCAGCGTGATCGGCATGTCCAGCCAGCCGAGCGCGATGCTGACCGGCAGCTGCGTGCTGAGCGTGCAGAGGGTCAGGCCCGATTGCACCTGGGTGGTGGGCACGATGATCGCGGGCACGTGGGGCATCACCGCGGTGAAGCGCGCGGCGGCGCCGGCCCCGCACTGCCCGGCCCGGGTCATGGCGAGGCGCCCGGCCTCCTGCGTGGCGTTCCACAGCGCGCCGTAGAGCCAGAGGATGCGGCCGAGCTCCAGCGTGCCGACGATGAACATGACCAGGATCGGCAGGCTCAGCGCCGACTCCACGGTCGTCGAGCCGTCGCGGCCCCGGGCCAGCCGGAGGAGCAGCCCGCCCATCACCGCACCCGCAGGACGGCGCGGCCGCTCAGCCGCGTCGGGCTGGGCAGCCAGGGATAGCGCATCAGGGTCGAATATTCCTGGGCGACCGTGACGGTCAGGTAGGCGCGCGGCGCGCCGGTGCAGACCAGCGTGGCGCAGTCGCCGGTGGCGGCGCCCGGGCACTCGCAGCTCTGCGCGGCGGTGGCGGTCGGCGTCGAGCCCGTGGTCGGCAGCGCCGCCAGCGCCACCGACCGGGCGATTCCGGCACCGCCGGTGCCGGGAGCCTGCATGTAGGCCTGCACCCCGGAGCGCGCCGCCGCGGTCAGCGCCATGGAGCGCTGCGCCAGCAGGCCGTGGTCGACCAGCCCCACCAGCATCAGCACCGCCACCGGCGCCAGCACCGCCGTCTCGATGGCAATGGCCCCGTCCCGGTTCCGCCCCAGCGACGCGAGGCGCCGCGCCAGGTTCCGCATGGCCGCTACTCCACCAGCCGGGCCGAACGGGTCTGCATCGGCTCGGTCCCCAGCGCCGCGCAGCCGGCATTGGCGAGGCGGCTGTTGCCGGAGAAGGTGACGGTGCGGCCGATGATCTTGGCGCAGCCCAGCAGGTTGCTGGTGTCGTTGCCCAGCCAGTCGACCGACTGGTTGGGGAAATAGACCGCGCCCTGCAGCACCATGCCGGAGCCGCCGTTGAACTTGTTGTCGCCGCCGACCGCCGCCTGGCGGCTCTGCGCGAAGATGACGCCGCGGTAGGGATCGGTGGCGGCGCTGGGCGCGCTCAGCACCACCGAGGCGCCGCCGCGGATGTCCACCGTGCCGGGGCTGGTGCCGGTCAGGATGATCGTCACCCCCTGCCCCGGCAGGCAGTCGCAGCGGACCGTCCCCTGGCCGCCGACCGTCAGGCTGGCGTTCTTCAGATGGTAGACCCCCGGCCGCAGGGTCAGCACGCCGTTGCTCACCACCTGGATGTCGTTGCAGTAGGTGCCGGGGCTGATGGTCTGCGGGCCGTTGACGTTCAGCTTGCTGTTGCGGGTACAGCCCGCGGGCGCCGACAAATCGAGGTGCGCGTAGGGGTCCGGCAGCGGCCAGGCCCGCTGCACCCGCGCGGAATCCCCACCGGTGAGGCTGACCTTGGGGGAGTCGGCGCCGGCGATGGTGCCGACCGTCCACAGCCCCTCCGCCCCCAGCGAGGCGCTGCCGCCCACCGACAGCGCCCCGTTCGCCGCGGAGTTGGAGGCCAGCACGCAGCCGGCCATGCTCACCTGGGTGCTGCCGGTGATGGTCAGGGCGCCCGATGCGCTCCGGTCCAGCGCCAGCACGCAGGCGTCGCCGCCATTCTCCACCGCCGCCACGGCACGGGCGGCGATGGACACGGGCGCGGTCAGGAACAGGCTGGAGAAGAGCAGGCGCGTCTGGCGCGTCACCACCACCTCGACGCCCTGCCGGCCGCCGGCGAGCGTCACCCGCGCCGTCGCCACGCCGGTGGTGCCCATGGCCGAGGTGCCGGCCTGGAAGCCGTTGCGTGTCGCCTCGCGCGCCGCCGCCGCCCGGATGGCCGTGTCGTCGCCCCGGCGCAGCTCCAGCGCGCCCGACAGGGCGGCGGCGTCGGCCGCCGTCTGCGCCTGGCGCTTGGTCATGTACCAGAGGCCCGTCTCCACCCCCATGCCGACGCCTCCGGCCAGCATGGGCAGCGACACGGCGAAGGCGACCATGGAGGCGCCCTGCCGGTCACCGGCGAGGCGGCGGGCCAGGCGCAGGAACGACGACGGCAAGTCGGCGGTACGGTTCGGGCAGGTCATGGCGGCACAGGTCCTTTCCCCGTCTGCAATCGGTGAGCCCGGGATATTGGCGAATACTCCGGGACGACTGACGGCAAGGTCAGGGAAAAGGTGCGCCGGCCGGGCGGCTTCTGTCAAATGTACGTATTTACCCGAGAAGAGCTTGGGAAATCATATCGAATTTTATCGATCGCCCCTCAGCGGCCGAGCGCCGCGGCGGCCTCGCGCTCCGGCAGCAACTCCTCCAGCGCGTGGCGGAGCGTGCGGGGATTATAGGGCTTGTGCAGCATGCGGAAGCCCAGCTGCGCCGCCTGCCGCAGCTCGCCCGCTCCGGTCTCGCCCGTCAGCAGCAGCGCCGGCAGGTCGGGGCCGACGGCCGCGCGCACCTGCGTCACCGCCTCGAACCCGTCCACCCCGCCGGGCAGGCGCAGATCGCTGACGACCAGGTCCGGCCGGGCCCCGTCGCGCAGCAGCGCCAGCGCCTCCGCGGCCGACGCGGCGCAGAGCGGCCGGCAGCCCCAGCCGATCAGCAGGTGCTGCATGGCCAGCCGCTGCAGCGCGTCATCCTCGATCACCAGGATGGCGGCGTCCAGCGGACGGGCGGCCTGGGTCGGCGTGGCGCTGACCGTCACCGGCCGGGTCGGCGCCCGCGGCACCTCCAGCGACACGACCGTGCCCCGCCCGGGAACCGAGCGCAGCTGCAGCGGATGCTCCAGCATGCGGGCGACGCGGCTGACGATGGAGAGGCCCAGCCCCAGCCCGCGCGAGCGGTCCCGCTCGGGATTGTCCAGCTGGTAGAACTCCTCGAACACCTGCGCCTGCTTGTCGGCGGGGATGCCGCGCCCTGTATCCCAGACCTGCAGCCGCAGTCCCCGCCCCCGGCGCCGCGCGGTCAGCAGGATGCCGCCGGCGTCGGTGTATTTCAGCGCGTTGGACAGCAGGTTGCGCAGGATGCGCTCCAGCAGGACGGGGTCGCTGACCACCGCGCTGGGCAGGGCGCGGACCCTGAGCGCGATGCCCTTGGCCTCGGCCAGCGGCGCGAACTCGCTGCCCAGCCGGGCGAAGAGCGGTTCCAGCTCGACGGCCGCCGGCCTGGGCTTCACCGTGCCGGCGTCCAGGGTGGAGATGTCCAGCAGCTTGCCCAGCAGGTCCTCGCCGGCGGACAGCGCGTCGGACAGGCGGCCGACCAGCTCCGCCGGCGCGCCCTCCACCTGCTCGCGCAGCAGGTGCAGGAACAGGCGCATGGACTGGAAGGGCTGGCGCAGATCATGGCTGGCGGCGGCCAGGAAGCGCGACTTGGCGGCGTCCGCCTGCTCCGCCCGGCGGGTCTCCTCGCGCAGGCGCCCCTCCTGGCGGATCTTGTCCTCGATGTCGATGGTCGTGCCGAACCAGGCGGTGACCGTGCCGTCCGCGTCCATCATCGGCAGGGCCCGCACCAGCTGCCAGCGCCAGCCCTCCGGCGCCCGCAGCCGCAGCTCGGTCTCGAAGGGCTCGACGCCCGAGCGGGCGCGGCGCCAATGCTCCACCACCCGTCCCCGGTCGTCGGCATGGACGTAGCGGAACCAGCGCTCGCCCAGGCAGTCGGCGGAGGGCACGCCCACCGTGTCGGCCCAGCGCTCGTTCAGATAGTCGAGATGCCCGTCCGGCCGCGCCGTCCAGACGATCGCCGGCACCATGTTGGCGAGCTCCAGGAAGCGGCGCGCCGTCTCGCGCCGGGCCCGCTCGGCCTGGTGCCGGGCGGTGACGTCCAGGAAGGCGGAGATGGCGCCGCGGGGCCGCCCCCCCTCGTCCAGCACCGGCGCCGCGTTGCCGTGGATGAAGCGCCGCCCGCCGTCCGTCCGCACCACCTCCAGCTCGATGTCGCGGATCTCGCGCTGCTCGCGCATCGCCTGCCGCGTCGGCAGATTCTCGCCCAGCAGCCGCTCGCCGTTGCGCAGCACCATGAGCTGCTCGCGCAGCGCCGCGGTGGCGGTCACGGCCATGCCGGTCTCCGGCACCGGCAGCCCCAGCAGCTCGCAGGCGGCGCGGTTGGCCCGGATGGTGCCGTCGTTCGCCGTGATCCAGACGGCGGCGGGCACCGACTTCATCAGCGCCTCGAGATCGGCGGCGCGCGCCCGCTCGCGGGCCTCGCTCTCGCGCAGCCGCTGCTCCGCCTCGCGCGCCTGGGCATAGAGCTGGGCATGGTGCAGGGCGATGCCGATGCGGGCGCCCAGCTCCACCGCCAGGTCCGGCACCCCCTCGCAGAAGGTCCGGCCGGAACCGCGCGCCATCGCCAGGGTCAGCGTCCCCATGACCCGGCCGACCGCGCTCACCGGCACCACCAGCAGCGCGCCGGGGTCGAGCGCGGCGAGGCTGGGCGGCGCGCCTCCCGGGGGCATGTCGGCGCGCAGGCGCGGCCGGCCGGTCGCCGCCACCTCCGCCACCATGTCGGCCATGGGCGGCGCGGCCGCGAGCGCCCGCTCGATCCGGCCGTCCTCCAGCGGATCGGCACCGGCGCGGCGCACGGCGGCGACCGTCAGCAAATCGTCCCGGATCAGGTGCAGAACCGCCGCGTCGGCCAGGTCGGGCACCACGACGGCGGGCGCCGAGCGCACGATGAAGGCACGGTCCAGCGAGCCGCCCAGCACGCGGCCGGCCTCCGCCAGGATGTGCAACAGACGCTGCGGCTCGCTCGCCAATCGGTCCTCGCCCGGGATTGCGCGCGCTCCCCGGCTCACGCTCGGGTAACGGCGAATGATGCACGCAGCGCCGCCGATCGCCATTCGCCAAATGGGGGAAAGCCCCTCCCCGAACGGAGAGGTGGGCCTCCACCCCGTGCCGGCTGGGGACCCCGGCGGGGCGCCGCCTCTCCAGAGGGGGAACATACCCCCCTTCGAAGGGGTTCCGCAGGGATGGGGGCGTGGCCGGAGGAACGGGCGATGAGCCAGGCGGGACGGCTGGTGGAGATGACGGCGAAGCTGGGCTACGCGGCCCGCGGCATGGTCTATGTCGCCGTCGGCTGGGCGGCGGCCAGGGCGGCGATCGGCTGGGACCGGGTGACCGATCCGCAGGGCGCGCTGGCCGACCTGCCGGACCGGCCGGCGGGCCAGCTGCTGCTGGGGCTGCTGGCGCTGGGGCTTGCCGCCTACGCCCTCTGGCGGGCGGTGGAGGCGCTGCTCGACCCCGACGGGAACGGTACCGGCGCCAAGGGGCTGGCGATACGGATCGGCCAGGGGTTCAGCGCCTTCGTCTACGCCGCCCTCGCCTATGGCGCCCTGGAGGTGCTGCGCGGCACCGGCGACGGCGGCAGCGGCGACGGCTCGATGCGGGAATGGACGGCGCTGCTGCTGGACCTGCCGGCGGGCCGGGCGCTGGTGGCGCTGGCCGGCGCCGCCGTGCTGGGCACCGCCGCCGCGCATGCGGTGAAGGCCTGGAAGGCGGGCTTCCAGCGCCACCTGCCCGACGACGCCGACGTGCGCCGGGTGATGGTGCCGGTCGGCCGCGCCGGGCTGGCGGCGCGCGGAATCGTCTTCGCCGTCACGGGCGGGTTCCTGCTGATGGCCGCCTGGCATGCCGACGCGGACCGCTCCGGCGGCCAGGCGGCGGCGCTGCGGACCCTGGCGGACCAGCCCTTCGGCGCCTGGCTGCTGGGGGTCGTCGCGCTCGGGCTGATCGCCTTCGGCATCTACAGCCTGGCCATGGGGCACTACCGCACCTTCCCGGCGGCCCGGGCCGAGGCCAAGCTGCGCGCGGCGCTATAGGGAAGGGGAGCCCAGCTCGGCCCGCAGCCGCTCCAGCTTCGCCTCCAGCCTGGCGATGCGCTTGGCGAGCTTGCGGGCGCGCTTGGGCGAGGGTCCCTTCACCGTGGCGACGAAAGCCATCAGCGGCCGCACCCGGCGGTTGATCGCGGCCCGCTCCTCCGCGTCCATGCGCCGCCAGCGGCGCGTCTCCGCCTTGGTGCGGAAGCAGCCCTTGCAGGCGCCGGCCGCGTCGAAGCGGCAGACGCCGATGCAGGGATTGCCCGCCGGGTCGCTCCAGTCCTTGCCGCGCTTGCCCATGGGCCTCTCGCCGGGATCGTCTCCGCTGCGCCAAATGGTGCGGGATGCCCCCTTGTTCCACCCCGGCGCGGGCCCCGCCGAACATCCGGGTTGAAGCCGGCGGGACCCGTGCCAATCTCCTGCCCAACCGATTGAACAGGGGAACGGTAATGCGGAAGGCGACCATGGGATTTGCCGCGGCGGGCGCGGCCCTGCTGGCCTGGACCGGCACGGCGGCGGCGCAGCAGGAGTTCGCGGCCTATCCCGCGCCGGCGGCCCGTCACGCGGTGACGGTGGCGACGGTGGCGGAGGGGCTGGACTCGCCCTGGGGCATGGCCTTCCTGCCGGACGGCGCCATCCTGGTGACCGAGCGCACGGGCAAGCTGCGGGTGGTGCGCAACGGCGCCCTGTCGCCGCAGCCGGTCGCCGGCCTGCCGGAGATCGAGGAATACGGTCAGGGCGGCCTGCTGGACGTGGCCCTGCACCCGGACTTCGCCCGGAACCGCTTCGTCTACATCACCTATGCCGAGAAGGCCGAGGATGGCCGCCGCACGGCGCTGGGCCGCTTCAGCCTCGCGAACGGCCGGGCCGAGGGCTTCCAGGTGCTGTACCGCGGCCCGACCGTGGCGACGCGGCTGCATTTCGGCTCGCGCATCGCCTTCGGCCCCGACGGCAAGCTCTACCTGACCCATGGCGAGCGCGGCCAGAAGGACCGCTCGCAGGATCTGGGCGATCCGGCGGGCTCGGTGCTGCGGCTGAACGACGACGGCACCGTGCCGCAGGACAACCCCTTCGCCGGCCGCCCGGGCGCCGCGCCCGAGATCTTCAGCTACGGCCACCGCAACCCTCAGGGCATGGCCTTCCAGCCCGGCGGCGCGCGGCTCTGGGCGGTGGAGCACGGGCCGCAGGGCGGCGACGAGGTCAACGTCGTGAAGGCCGGCGCCAACTATGGCTGGCCGGTCATCACCTACGGCCGCAACTACGGCACCGGCACCAAGATCGGCGAGGGCACCGAGAAGGCCGGCATGGAGCAGCCGCTGACCTATTTCGTGCCGTCCCTGGCGCTGGCGGGCATGACCTTCTACCAGGGCTCCAAGCTGCCGAACTGGCAGGGCGACATGGTGGTCGCGCTGCTGGCCGGCGGCATCGCGCGGCTCGACGTCGAGGAGGACCGCGTCGTCGCCGCCGAGCGCCTGCTGGAGGATGAGCTGGGCCGCACCCGACACGTGGCCGTCTCCCCCGACGGCACCCTCTATGCCCTGGTCGACGCCCCCGCCCCCGAGGGCAAGCTGGTGCGCATCACCGCGAAGTAGGACCCCGCCGCCGACGCCCGGGAGGGGCCGCGCCGCCCCTCCCCCATTCGCACCCCCATTCGCCCCTTGGCAAGCCGCGCACCCTTGCGCTATGGTCCCGCCCACGCCGCGACGGACCCAAGCGTCCGCCGCGATCCAGGCATGGACCCGTAGCTCAGCTGGATAGAGCGCTGCCCTCCGAAGGCAGAGGTCGTACGTTCGAATCGTATCGGGTCCGCCACCTTCCGCCGCTTCAGGCGTGGATTTTCCCCCTACAATCCCGCTACGGCGTCCCACGCGAGCCATGTTTGCGTGATGCTCTCGCCCAGTCTGGCGGTCTCTCGGCCGGGCGCCCGCCTGCGGCCGCTTCCGCAAAAAGGAGGGGGTGCTTCTCCCTCTGGGTTAGTGAACCCATCAACGTAAGGTGTCACTCTGGGATCGATCGACAAGGTCGGGACGTGTCGCGCGCCCGCCTTTCCGCCCGGCACCGGTTGTCCTGAATGCACGGTCACTTCGACCTCGATCTCGTCGCCCTCTCCCTCCTGATCGCCGTCATGGCCGCCTATGCGGGGCTGGACCTTGCCGGGCGCGTGCGCCAGGCCGAGGGCGGGCGGCGGCTGGTCTGGCTGGCGGCGGCGGCCGGTGCGCTGGGCGGCGGCATCTGGTCCATGCATTTCGTCGGCATGCTGGCGCTGCACCTGAGCTGGCCGGTCCACTACGACCCGGCGGTGACGCTGGCGTCGCTGCTGCTCCCCGTGGGCATCGTCGGCTGGGCGCTGTCCGTGGTGGTGAGGGGCGAGCCGAAGCTGCGCCATGTGCTGACGGCCGGCACCGCCATGGGCCTGTCCATCGTCTCCATGCACTATCTCGGCATGGCGGCGATGCGGATGCCCGCCCGCACCAGCTACGACCCGGGGCTGGTGGCACTGTCCGTGGCGCTGGCGATCGGCGCCTCCACGGCGGCGCTGCATCTGGCGGTCCAGCCGGCGCGGCCGCGGTCGCGGGCGCTGAGCGCGCTGGTGATGGGGATCGCCATCTGCAGCATGCACTATACCGGCATGGCAGCGGCCCGGTTCGAACCGGTCGAGTCTGCCAGCCTCGCGCCGGGCTTCGACCATCAGAGCCTGGCGCTGGGCGTCGGCGCCGTCACGCTGCTGATCCTGATGGGCGCGCTGGTCGCCGCCGCCATGGAGCGCGCGACCCTGGAGCGCCGCGCCCGCGAGGTGGAGGAGCGGCTGGGCCTGGTCGCCAGCCTCGCCAACGCCGCGCGGCTGGAGACGGAGATGCGCTTCCGCCTGGCGGTGGAGGCGGCGCATATCGGCATCTGGGACTGGAACCTGGAGACCGGCGTGCTGCAATGGTCGGACGAGATGCGAGCGCTGATGGGCGTCGGCCCGGAGGCGCTGGTCACCGGCGACAGCTGGCAGCGGCTGGTCCATCCCGACGATCTGGACCGGCTGCGGCGGCACATCCGCGACGCGCTCGACCCCTGCCTGGCGCTGGAGCAGCGCACGGATTTCCGCGCCGTGCTGGGCAACGGGACGGTGCGCTGGCTGTCGGCGCGCGGGCGCGCGGTGTTCCGCGACGAGGCCGGCGGGCGCCGGGCGGTCCGGCTGCTGGGGACGGTCCAGGACGTGACCAAGGAGAAGAGCCTGGAGGGCGACCTGCGCGCCTCGCTGGCGGAGAAGGAGGTGCTGCTCCGCGAGGTGCACCACCGGGTCAAGAACAACCTGCAGTCCGTCTCCGCCATCCTGCAGCTGGAGCGCTCGCGCCTGGCGCACCTGCCCGAGGTGGCCGGCCCGCTGGACTCGCTGGCGCAGCGCATCAACGTGATGGGCCGGGTGCACCAGCAGCTCTACAGCCGCGACGACTTCGCCCGGGTCGATCTGGGCCAGCAGCTGCGTGTCCTGGCGTCGGACCTGGTGTCGCTGCACGCGGCCGCCGACATGATCGACCTGCGGGTCGCGGCCGAGCCGGTCCAGGCCGACCTGGACACGGCCATGCCCTTCGGGCTGATCGCCAACGAGCTGATCTCCAACGCGCTGAAATACGGCGTGAGCCTGCAGTCCGGGGGCCGGGTCGAGGTGGCCCTGCGGCGCGAGGGGGCCGACCTGCTGCTGCTGGTGGAGAACGCGGTGGTGCCGGCGGCGGCGTCCGACAGCGGCATCGGCATGCGGCTGGTGCGGGCGCTGGCGGCGCAGCTGGAGGGGCAGCTCTCGGTCGAGCGCGGCGACGTCCTGCACCGCGCGACGCTGCGCTGGCCGGCCGTCCGTGCGACGGCGGGCATGGACGCGCCCGTCGGTGCCCTCGCCCCGACCGCCTAGTCGCGCGGCTGCGGCGGCTTGATCACGTTGCCGGTCTGGCCGGCCCGGGTGCCGTCGGCGGAATAGGGCGCGCGGTCCAGCAGCTGCCGCTTGGTCGTGCCCGCCAGCACCAGATCGTCGTCCCCGGCGCCCATCGGCTTCAGCCGGGACGCCTCCAGCGTAAGCAGACGGTCGCTGTCCTCCGGGTCGACGATCACGCGGCCGTCGGCCGTGACCTCGCTGACCTCGCCGATCTTCTGGTTCCGCTCGTCCACCACGTCGCGCCCGACCCAGTTGGGATCGGCGGCGGCCGGGGCGGCGAGGATCAGGGCGGTGATCAGCAGGGGGAGCGCGCGCATGGGTCCAGTCCTTCCGCAGCCGGCGCGCGGATGCGGCGCCCGGGTCCGCAACAGGGCATGGGCCCGTGCGTCACGCCGCAAAGGGAAAGGCCCGGCCGCATTCCCGCGGCCGGGCCTCGTTCATCCGGTGGACCGGATCAGAACCGGTAGGCGACGCCTACGCGGACCAGGTTCTCATGCGCGTCGACGGCGCTGGAGCCCGAGGCCGAGGGGTAGGCCACCCGCAGGTTCTCATAGTCGGTGTAGCTGTACTCGGCGCGGACCAGCAGGTTATGGCCCAGCGCCAGCTCGGTGCCGGCGCCGTAGCGCACGCCGTCCAGGTCGCCGCTGAAGCGGCCGGTCACCGCCGGGGCGCCCACCACGGCCGAGGTGCGGGTGCCGGTGAAGTCGACGTCGGTGCGCTGCCAGCCGAGGCGGCCATAGACCAGCGCGGTGTCGGTCACCAGGTAGCCCAGGCGGGCGGCGACGCCGTAGCTCTCATTGGCCTCGAAGCTGTAGCGGTTCAGGCCCGAGCGGGCGATGCCGTCGGCGTCGGAGTAGCCGGCCTCGACTTCGGCGCCGACATACAGGCGGTCGAAGGTCTGGCCGAAGCCGGCATAGATGCCGCCGTTGACGCCGTCCGAAGTCTTGTCGGTCGAGGTCGTGGCGGTGGTGCCGGGGAAGCTGTGGTCCGCATCGGGCGTGACGAAGCTCCAGCCGCCCTGAAGGCCGGCATAGGCCCCGTCGAACGCGCCCTTCGCCAGGGCCGGCGTCGCGGACAGCGCGACCAGGGCCGACGTGGCGATGACGAGCGAACGGATACGCGACATGATGGTCTCTCCTAGGTTTCCCCCGCCGGTCTGAGGGCCGGCGGACCGTCCGCGGCCCGCATCGGGCACCGGGGATCGGCGGAGAAAGGGGTAGACCCGCGGGCCGGGGCGACCCTGTGCGCCCCGTCACAGGGATCGGGGCGCCCGGCGCATGACTCCCCGGGCGCGCCGGGGGGTTGAAGCGCGGGGCCGCACTTCCTATCGCGAGGGTGCTTCGCCCGGAAAACCGTCACACCGGGGTGACATAAGGGAGGGGCGCCGGTTACCGGCGCAGGACCGGCAGCGCGAGGGAGCGGCCCGTGGCGGATGTCGAATGGTGGAAGCGCGGCGTCATCTACCAGATCTATCCGCGCAGCTGGCAGGACGCCAATGGCGACGGCATCGGCGATCTGGCCGGCATCGCCGACCGGCTGGACCATCTGGTCCGGCTGGGGGTGGACGCGCTGTGGATCTCGCCCTTCTTCCCCTCGCCGATGAAGGATTTCGGCTACGACATCAGCGACTATCGCGGCGTCGACCCGATCTTCGGCAGCCTGGAGGATTTCGACCGGCTGGCGGCGGCGGCCAGGGCGCGCGGCCTGAAGCTGATCCTGGATCTGGTGCCGAACCACACCAGCGACCAGCATCCCTGGTTCCTGGAGAGCCGGTCGTCGCGCGACAATCCCAAGCGCGACTGGTACATCTGGCGCGACCCCGGCCCCGATGGCGGGCCGCCGACCAACTGGCTGTCGGAGTTCGGCGGCGGCGCCTGGGAGTGGGACGAGGCCACCGGCCAGTATTATTACCACGCCTTCCTGGCGTCGCAGCCGGACCTGAACTGGCGCAACCCGCAGGTGCGGGCCGCCATGTACGACACGATGCGCTTCTGGCTGGACCGGGGCGTCGACGGCTTCCGGGTCGACGTCATCTACCACATGATCAAGGACGACCGGTTCCGCGACAACCCGCCGAACCCGAACCCGCCGCCCGATGCCGGCCCGGCCAGCCGGGTGCTGCCGGTCTACACGGTGGATAGGCCGGAGGTGCACGAGATCGTCGCCGAGATGCGCCGCGTGGTGGACGAGTATCCGGAGCGGGTGCTGATCGGCGAGATCTGGCTGCCGAACGAGAAGCTGGTCGCCTATTACGGCAAGGATCTGGCGGGCGCCCACCTGCCCTTCAATTTCCAGCTGATCGGCGCCGCCTGGGACGCGCGGGTCATCGAGGACATCGTCGTCAGGTACGAGAAGGCGCTGCCGCCGGGCGGCTGGCCCAACTGGGTGCTGGGCAACCACGACAAGAGCCGCATCGCCACCCGGGTCGGGCCGCTCCAGGCCCGCGTCGCCGCCATGATGCTGCTGACGCTGCGCGGCACGCCCACCCTCTATTACGGCGACGAGATCGGCATGGAGGACGTGCCGATCCCGCCGGAGCGGGTCCAGGACCCTTATGAGAAGAACGTCCCCGGCCGGGGCCTGGGCCGCGACCCCGAGCGCACGCCGATGCAGTGGGACGACGGCGCCAATGCCGGCTTCTCGACGGCGGCGGAGACCTGGCTGCCGCTGTCGGACAAGTGGCGGCGCGTCAATGTCGCGGCGCAGGAAGACGACCCGGCCTCCATGCTGACCCTGACCCGGCGCCTGCTGCATCTCCGCCGGCGCGAGGCGGCGCTGAGCGTCGGCGACTATGTGCCGGTCACGGCCACCGGCACGCTGCTGTCCTTCATCCGCCACCACGGTGACAGGCGCCTCCTGGTGGCGCTGAACCTCGGCGGGCGGCCGGAGCGGCTGCACCTGCCCGACGGCGCCACAGGGGCGGAGATCCTGCTGTCCACCGACCCGGCGCGCGAATTGGGGCGCTGCGGCGGGACGTTCGAGCTGGCCGGGTCGGAGGGGCTGATCCTGGCGCTGGCGTGACGGTCAGCCGCCCGGGTGCGGCTCGACGTCCCGCGGGTCGACCGCGCCGCCGCAGGCGGAGCAGGAGAGCACCGAGCGGAAATCGTGGCCGCAGCTCTTGTGCCGGTGCAGGACGGGCGGCCCCTCCGGCCCGGCATAGTGGGCATCGCCCCAATGCACCAGGGCCAGTACCACCGGGTAGAGGTCCAGGCCCTTGTCCGTCAGCCGGTACTCGTACCGGGTCGGGCGCTCCTGGTAAGCGACCTTCCGCAAGACGCCGTCCGCTACCAGGCCCGCCAGCCGCTCCGTCAGCACCCGCCGGGCGATGCCCAGTCGCGCCTGGAAATCCTCGAACCGCCGAACCCTGAGGAAGGCCTCCCGCAGGATCAGCAGGGTCCAGCGGTCGCCCACCACCGCCAGGGCGCGGGCCAGCGAGCACTTCTCCGACGACAGCTCATCCCATCTCATACCCCATGGCTTGCCATCGTCGGGTTTCCGTTGCAAGACTCATCAGTCTTAAAACAAGACCCAGGGGAGAGCGGTCATGGAGCAGCGGCAGGGCAGCGTCGCCATCATCGGCGCCGGCGACTTCATCGGCGCGGCCATCGCCCGGCGCTTCGCCGCCGGCGGCTACCGTGTGCATGGCGGTCGCCGGCAGGGCGGGAAGCTGGCCGATCTGGAGGCCGAGATCGCCGGCACGGGCGGCTACTTCCGTGGCCACACGCTGGATGCCAGGAACGAGGAGGATGTGGCCGCCTTCCTGGACGCGGCCGACTCGGACGCGCCGCTGGAGGTCTGCATCTTCAATGTCGGCGCCAACGTGAACCACCCGCTGCTCGACACGACCGAGCGGGTCTTCCGCAAGGTCTGGGAGATGGCCTGCTACGCCGGCTTCCTGACCGGGCGGGAGGCGGCGCGGCGGATGCTGCCGCACGGGAGGGGGTCGATCTTCTTCACCGGGGCGACGGCATCGGTGCGGGGCGGCAAGGGCTATGCCGCCTTCGCCTCGGCCAAGGCCGGGCTGCGGATCATGGCGCAGTCCATGGCGCGGGAACTGGCGCCGCGGAACATCCACGTCGCCCATCTGGTCATCGACGCCGGCGTCGACACGGCCTGGGTGCGCGAGCGCATCAGCCAGGCGCACGGGGGCGCGGAGCTGCCGCCCGACACGCTGATGAACCCCGCCTCCATCGCCGAGACCTACTGGCATCTGCACGCCCAGCCGCGCGACGCCTGGACCCACGAGCTCGACCTCCGCCCCTACGGCGAAACCTGGTGAGGACCGCCCCCATGGACGTGACCTTCTACTACGACTTCGGCAGCCCCAACGCCTATCTGGCGCACCGCGTGATCCCGGAGATCGAGACCCGCAGCGGCGCCCGGTTCCGCTATGTGCCGGTGCTGCTGGGCGGGCTGTTCAAGCTGTCCGGCAACAGCGCGCCGCTGGTGGCCTTCGCCGGCGTGCCGAAGAAGATCGCCTACGAGATGCGCGAGATCGAGCGCTTCGTCGCCCGCCACGGACTGACCGAATTCCGCCTGAACCCGCACTTCCCGGTCAACACGCTGATGCTGATGCGCGGGGCCGTGGCGGCCGAGGCGGAAGGGGTGGCGGAGCGCTACATCGAGGCGATGTTCCGCTTCATGTGGGAGGACGGGCGCAAGCTGGACGATCCCGCCGTTCTGGCCCGGTCGGTCGCGGAGGCGGGGCTTCCGGCCGAGCGTCTGCTGACCGGGGCCCAGGATCAGGCGGTGAAGGACCGCCTCGCCGCCAACACGCAGGCAGCCTACGACCAGGGCGCCTTCGGCATCCCGAGCTTCCTGGCCGGCGGCGAGCTGTATTTTGGCAAGGACCGGCTGCGCGACATTGAGGAGTACATCCGGACCGGAAAGCCCTGACCGCGCCGCGCCGGTCAGTTCACCGGCGTGTAGAGCGGCCGGGTCATGCGCACCGGCCGCAGCTCCAGCCGCACGTTCAGCACCGTGTAGTTCGACGGGTCGGAGGCGAACCAGCCCATCGTGTCGGGGCCGCGGGTGAGCAGGAACTCGAAGCCCAGCGGGTCGGCGTTCTCGCCCGCCGGATCGCCGAAGGCGAGGCCGCGCGCCTGGCCCGAGCGGCTGTCAAGCACCCGGCTCATCGCCTCGTACAGCATCTGCGGGCCCAGCATGTCGGCGTACCAGAAGGCGCCGGTCTCGCCGTAGTAGGGCTTGAAGCCGGGAGCGCCCGGCCGGATCTCCGTGCCGGCCTTCTTGCGCTCCGACGGGGTGACGGCGCCGGTCTCCAGGTCGAACCGGTCGCCGGGGGCGAGAAAACTGAGCTTCACGCCCTTGGCCGCCACCGGCGCGCCCTGGTTGGCCGTCGCCTCGCCCATGTCCACCAGCACCGCCCCGCGCCGGCCGACCACCTCGGCGGTGCGGCCGTCGGCGACGACGATGGCGGAGTCCTCCTCCACGCCGACACCGCGCCGGTAGCCATGGTCGCGCATGGCGACGATGGTGCGGGCGAAGCGGCCGCGCTGCAGGAAGTGCTGGTCGACGAACCAGTCGGTGCCGACAAAGCCCAGGCCCCGGTCGGTGTGGCGGCCCTTCTCCAGCCCCTTGCGCAATGCTGTCAGCGGCTCCGGCCCCTCCTTGAACATGGTGACGGACATGATGGCGGCGCCGGCGCTGGAGCCGCCGACCACGGCCCCGCCGGCATGCGCCGCCTTCAGGGCCGCCAGCAGGCCCGAGTCGGAACCGTCCGCCCGGAACAGCGCGCCGGTGATGCGGCCCTGGTCGCCGCCCAGGAACCAGAAGCCCTTGGCGGCGCGCGCCTTCTCCACCCACTCCGCCTTCTCCGAAACGCCGTCGCGGTCGCGCCCGCCCTCGCCCGCCACCAGCGGCACCAGCTCGGCGGCGAGGCCCAGCGACTGCAGGTGCTTCACCGTCCGGGCGCCGCCGCCCATGGGGTCGCCGCTTGCGGTGGGAATGATCAGCACCGGCCCGCCCTTCACCAGTTCGGCGAAGCGCTGCCATCCGGGGTTCGACGAGGAGAACTCGCCCCCGGCGATGACCAGCGGCCCCTTCGGCCCCTCCGCCAGCGCGGCGGGCGATAGGAGCAGCAGCAGCAGGACCAGCGGGCGGAGGAGGCGCATGGGCGGGGGACTCCGGCGGGAGATGGGGAGCCCCGAAGGGACCAGAAGCCGGCCGGCGGGGCAAGGGCCGGCCCCGCTTGGCCGGTGCGACAGGGTTGCCGACTTGTCCGGACAAATACTGCGCCCGCCACTATAACGTTCGCACGAAGTCAACACCAAGCACGCGGATATCGCCCGGTGATACAGTGCAACGGACAGTCATGGCGCTCCGCGACAGGATTTTGACGCCCATAGGCGCCCCGTCGGCTTAGCAGTGGCCCCGAGCCACTGTCTTGGCAAAGCGAAACGACAAGTCCTGTTGCCTGGACACTTCGTAACGTCAGAAACTGCTGCCCCTCGTCTTGTGAATACAGTGGATGGCTGCGCTATTGCAGCTGTTCTTCCTGCCGGTTTGTGTCTTTTCTGCCACGGCCGGAAAGAGAGATGAGTCGGGTTGCGCAATAAATGCTGACTTCCTCCGCCGGCTGAGTAGTTTTCTTGCTCGCCCATAAGCCTAAAGGCCTAGCGTGCGGGCGAAGGGAAACATCTCTCGAGGGGAAACGATGAACTACGGTATGCGCGGTCGCCTGCTCGGTGGCGCCAGTTTCACGGCCATGGTCCTGCTCGGGCTCGCAGCCCCCGCCCTCGCGCAGCAGGCGCCCAACGGCGATGTGAGCGAGCTGGAGGAGATCGTCGTCACGGGTTCGCGCATCGCCCGTCCCGCCGAGCAGAGCCCGGTTCCCATCACCGCCCTGGGTGAGGCCGAGCTGTCCCAGCGCGGCATCACCGCTATCGCCGACGCCGTGGCGCGCATCCCGGCGCTGCGCTCCACCCGCACGCTGGCCGAGACGACCGACGGCCGCGCCACCGCCAACCTGCGCGGCCTGGGCGCCAACCGCACGCTGGTGCTGGTGAACGGCCGCCGGCACGTCGCGGGCGTCGCCGGCGAGGCGACGGTCGACATGTCCTCCATCCCCGCCGCCCTGGTGGACCGCGTCGAGGTGCTGACGGGCGGTGCCTCGGCCGTCTACGGCGCCGACGCCGTCACCGGCGTGGTCAATTTCATCCTGAAGCAGGATTTCGACGGCGTGGATGCCCGCGCCCAGGTCGACATGCCCGAGGATGACGTCAGCCGCGGCCTGCGCAGCTCCGCCTCCGCCACCGTCGGCCGCAACTTCGACAACGGCCGCGGCAACGTGGTCCTGTCCGTGTCCGGCCTGCGCCAGGACGAGCTGGCCTTCGGCGACCGCAAGTTCTCGCGCGGCAACCGCATCGCCGACGACGTCGCCAACCCCGCCCTGTTCATCCAGGAGTCCGACCTGACGCCGGCGCTGCGCGCCGCGGGCGTCACCGCCGGCACCCGCATCCTCAGCCTCAGCGCCGCCAACCAGGCGATCGCCGGCGCCGCCCTGCTCGACCGCGCCCGCACCGCGCCGGGCCGCGCCTTCGTCAACGACCCGCGCTTCGCCCTGTCCAACATCAACGGCCTGATCGGCTTCGACCCGCGCGGCACCGGCTTCCCGGAGTCGGCGACCTCGTCCCGCCTGCCGGCGCTGGACACGGATGCCAACGGCACGCCGGACTGCCAGCAGAGCTGGCCCGGCCGCCGCGGCTTCGGCTGCCTGATCGTCGATCCCGGCACCGGCCGCCTGCGCCCGTTCCGTGACGGCGTCTTCGCCAACAACGACCAGTCCGGCGGCGACGGCACGCCCGACTTCCTGGACCGCGACAGCCTGGTTCCGGAGATCGAGCAGTACAACGTCAACCTGAACGCCCGCTACGAGGTCAGCCCCTACTTCCAGCCCTTCGTCGAGGGCAAGTTCGCGCGCAGCAACTCCACCCTGACCCGCGGCGTCGTGACCTTCGACGACAGCATCCCGATCCGGCTGGACAACCCGTTCATCCCGACCGAGCTGCGCAACATCGTGAACCAGCAGATCGCGGCGAACCCGCAGTTCGCCAACACCTACCAGCTGATCATCACGCGCGATCACACCGACGTCATCGACAACCCGGTCGAGAAGAACGACCGCCAGACCTACCGGGTCGTCGGCGGCTTCCAGGGCGAGCTGGACAATGGCTGGGGCTATGAGGTCTCGGGCAATTACGGCCGCACCGAGAACGACCGCATCCGCCCGAACCGTCTGGAGGACCGCTTCTTCGCCGCCATCGACGCGGTGCGGGCGCCGAACGGCCAGATCGTCTGCCGCTCCAGCCTGAACCCGGCGGCGCTGCCCCCCTCCTCGGACAGCAGCCCCGACATCACCGCCTTCAACACCTTCAATCCGTCGGACGGCAGCTGCCGCCCGATCAACCTGTTCTCGCTGGACGCGCCGAGCCCGGAGGCCCGCGCGTTCGTCTCCACCGACAATCTCTTCCGCTCGGTCATCGAGCAGCGGGTCGCCTCCGTCCAGCTGACGGGCGACAGCGCCGCCTTCTTCGAGCTGCCGGGCGGCCCGATCGGTTTCGCCGTCGGCGGCGAGTACCGCGAGGAGGAGAGCGAGTTCACGGTTCCGGAGTTCGAGAGCCGCAGCTTCACCAACCGCGGCGGCCAGCAGAACGTGACCGGCGGCTATGACGTGGTCGAAGGCTTCGCCGAGGTGAACGCGCCGCTGCTGGCCGACCTGCCCGGCGCCGAGCTGCTGTCGGTGGACGCGGCCTACCGCTACGGCGACTACAGCACGGTCGGCGGCGTCGACGCCTGGAAGGTCGGCGGCGTCTACGCCCCGATCTCCGACATCCGGGCCCGCGGCGGCTATTCCCGCACGGTGCGCGCGCCGAACATCAACGAGCTGTTCGCGCCGCGCTCCTCGGCCCTGTTCAACGTGGTCGACCCCTGCGACGCCGGCCAGATCGGCACCGGTCCGAACCCGACCGCGCGCCGCGCCAACTGCGCCGCCGACGGCATCCCCGCCGGCTTCCTGGACCCGCGCACGGCCCGCGTGAACGGCACCACCGGCGGCAACATCAACCTGACCGAGGAGACCTCGACCAGCTACACGGTGGGCGCCGTGCTGCGGCCCAGCTTCCTGGCCGGCTTCTCGGCGACGGTCGACTACTGGAACATCAAGATCAAGGACGCGATCGCCAACGTGCCGGCCCAGGACATCCTGAACGCCTGCTATGACGCGCCCTCGCTGCAGAACTCCTTCTGCAGCCTGATCAGCCGCAACCGGACGGCCGGCTCGCCGACCTTCCTGGCGGTCAACGGCCTGAACCAGAGCCAGGTGAACTTCGCCCGGTTCGAGGCCTCGGGCATCGACTTCGACGTGGTCTACACGGTCGATCTGGAGGATGTCGGCATGGCCGAGGCCGGCGCCGTGAATTTGGGCGTCACCGGCACCTGGCTGCACCGGAACCGGAACTTCCAGTCCGCGACCAACGCCAGCGCCGTGGACAACGAGCTGAGCGAGAACGCCATCCCGCGCTGGGCCGTCAACCCGACGGTCAGCTGGGAGTGGAACGCGCTGACCCTGTCCTGGTACGGCTTCTGGCAGTCCAGCCAGACCATCACCGGCGTGGAGAACGAGACGGTGGGCAACTTCGTCCAGTCCCGCCTGCCCTCCAGCTGGGTGCACGACGCCTCGGTCAGCTACGCCGTCACGGAGAACGTCACCGTCACCGGCGGCGTGAACAACCTGACGGACAAGAAGCCGTTCTTCGGCGAGCTGAACCGTCCGGCGAGCTCGCTCGGCCGCACCTTCTTCCTGCGCGGCCAGGTGAGCTTCTAAGTCGACAAGTCCCTTCAGGCGGCGGCCGGCTCCCACCGGTCGCCGCCGAGCCTCGGAGAGGCCGCCCCGCCGGCAAGGCGCGGGCGGCCTTTTCTTTTGCCGCCCGGGGGGCCAGATTGCTCGCCGGTTCAACCGAGGGACGGCGATGCGGACGGTACTGGTCACGGGGGGCGCCAAGCGGCTGGGGCGGCTGGTGGCGCTCGCCGCCGCGCGCGACGGCTGGGACGTCGTGCTGCACCACCATGATTCGGTCGAGGACTCGGAGGCGACCTGCCGCGAGGTCCGGGCGCTGGGCCGCCGCTGCGCCACGGTCCGCGCCGACCTCGGCTCGGAAGCGGAGGTGCGGGCGCTGGTGGGCGAGGCCGCCGCCGCCATCGGCGGGCCCGTCACCGGCCTGGTCAACTCCGCCTCGCGCTTCCAGTGGGACGATGCGGCCGGGCTGACGCTCGACGGCTTCGCCGGCCATGCCGCCGTGAACGCCTTCGCCCCCGCCCGTCTGGCATCCGACCTGGCGGCGCAGCTGCCGGAAGGGGCGGAGGGGTCGGTGGTGAATTTGCTGGACTTCAAGCTCGCCAACCCCGACCCGGACTATTTCTCCTACAGCGTCTCGAAATACGCGCTGCAGGGGGCGACGCGCCTGCTGGCCCGGGCGCTGGCGCCGCGCGTGCGGGTGAACGCCGTGGCGCCCGGCTACATGCTGCCCGCCCCCGGCCAGGACGAGGCGGAGTTCCAAAGGCTGGCCGCACGCACGCCCCTGGGCCGCCCGGCCGATGCCGAGGACGTGGCCCGGGCGGTCGTCTTCCTGCTGGGCAACCGCTCCGCCACCGGCCAAGAGATCGCGCTGGACTGCGGCCTGCACTTCCTGGCCCGCGACCGGGACGTCGGGCTTGCCTAAGAGCCTTGGCTGATCTCGCCGCTTCGTCCATCTTGACCGCCCCGCCCCGCTGACCGGTAAGACCGACCATGGCCGACAACCCGCCGACCGACGCCCTCTACCTCGTTGACGGCTCCGGCTTCATCTTCCGCGCCTACCACGCGCTGCCGCCGCTGAACCGTCCCGACGGCACCCCGGTCAACGCCGTGCTGGGCTTCACCAACATGCTGATGAAGCTGCTGGCGGAGCAGAAGGCGGACGCGGTGGCGGTGGTCTTCGACAGTAAGCGCCAGACCTTCCGCACCGACATCTACCCGGACTACAAGGCCCACCGCCCCGAACCGCCCGAGGACCTCAAGCCGCAGTTCGCGCTGATCCGCGAGGCGGTGGACGCCTTCTGCCTGCCCTGCCTGCAGCTGGAGGGCTACGAGGCCGACGACCTGATCGCCACCTACGCGCGGCTGGCCCGCGAGCAGGGGCGGCCCTGCACCATCGTGTCCTCCGACAAGGACCTGATGCAGCTGATCACCGATGGCGTGCGGCTGATGGATCCGATGAAGGGCAAGATGATCGGCCCGGACGAGGTGTTCGAGAAGTTCGGCGTGCCGCCGGAGAAGGTCATCGACGTGCAGGCGCTGGCCGGCGACAGCGTCGACAATGTCCCCGGCGTCCCCGGCATCGGCGTCAAGACCGCCGCCCAGCTGATCACCGAGTATGGCAGCCTGGAGGCGCTGCTGGAGCGGGCGCCGGAGATCAAGCAGCCCAAGCGCCGCGAGGCGCTGGTGGAAAACGCGGAACTCGCCCGCATCTCCAAGAAGCTGGTCACGCTCGACCCGCATGTGCCGGTGCCGAAGCCGTTGGACGAGCTGCGCGTCCGCGAGCCGGACCACCGCAAGCTGATCGACTGGCTGCGGGTGCAGGGCTTCCGCTCGGTCATCCACAAGGTGGAGAGCGAGCTGGCGAAGGACGGCGTCCTGGCCGACGGCTCGGCCCTGCCGTCCCTGCCGGTGCCGCCCTCTGGTGTTCCTGGGGGCTCGGCGCCCGCCGGGGACCGCACCGACAGCGTGCGCTCCGCCTTCAACAGCCGCAGCTACGGCGCCGCATTGCCCGCCACCGAGCGCGACGGCGAGCTGGTGGCCGCCCCCGCGACCGTCGAGTACGAGCTGGTCCAGGACGCGGAAGCGCTGAAGCGCTGGGTGGCGGAAGCCTTCGCCGCCGGCACCGTGGCGGTGGACACGGAGACGGTGGGCCTCACCCCGTCCGACGCCAAGCTGGTGGGCGTCTCGATGGCGGTGGCGCCGGGCCGCGCCTGCTACATCCCGCTGGCCCATGTCGACCCGTCCGCCCCGCAGGCGCAGGCCGGCGGCTTCGACTTCGGCACGGCACCCCAGGCACCGAGGCAGATCCCGCTGCGCGAGGCGATCGACATCCTCAAGCCGCTGCTGGAGGACAAGGGCACCCTCAAGGTCGGGCACAACATCAAGTTCGACTTGCAGGTCCTGGCCCAGCACCATGTCCGCGTCGCGCCCTTCGACGACACGATGCTGCTCTCCTACGTGCTGGGTACCGGCGCGCACGGGCACGGCATGGACGAGCTGGCAATGCGCCATCTCGGCCATGCCTGCATCACCTACGACCAGGTGACCGGCACGGGCAAGTCGCGCATCACCTTCGACCGGGTGCCGCTGGACAAGGCGGTGGCCTATGCTGCGGAGGACGCGGACATCACGCTGCGCCTGTTCCGCGTGCTGCGCCACGACCTGCTGCGCGCCCACCTCGTGACCGTCTACGAGACCATGGAGCGGCCGCTGGTGCCGGTGGTGGCGCAGATGGAGACGGAGGGCGTGCTGGTCGACCGCGCCGTCCTGGCCGAACTCAGCCGCGACTTCACCCAGCGCCTGGCCGGGCTGGAGGCGGAGATCCACGAGCTCGCCAAGGAGCCGTTCAACGTCGGCAGCCCCAAGCAGCTGGGCGAGGTGCTGTTCGACCGGCTGGGCCTGCCCGGCGGCAAGAAGGGCAAGACCGGCGCCTATTCCACCGACAGCTCCGTGCTGGAGCCGCTGGCGGAGCAGGGCCACGAGATCGTGCAGCGGGTGATGGACTGGCGCCAGCTCTCCAAGCTGAAATCGACCTATACCGACGCGCTGCAGGAGCAGATCGTCGAGCGCACCGGGCGCGTCCACACCAGCTTCGCCATGGCCGCCACCTCGACCGGCCGCCTCTCCTCCACCGACCCGAACCTGCAGAACATCCCGATCCGCACCGAGGAGGGCCGCAAGATCCGCCGCGCCTTCGTGGCGGGCGAGGGCAACGTCCTGCTGTCGGTCGACTACAGCCAGATCGAACTGCGGCTGGTGGCGGAGATGGCCGGCGTGCCGGCGCTGAAGACCGCCTTCCGCGAGGGCATCGACATTCATGCCATGACCGCCAGCCAAGTCTTCGGCGTGCCGCTGGACCAGATGACCAGCGATATCAGGCGCAAGGCGAAGGCCATCAATTTCGGCATCATCTACGGCATCAGCGGCTTCGGCCTGGGCCGGCAGCTGGGCATCGGCGCCGGTGAGGCGGGCGCCTTCATCAAGCAGTATTTCGAGCGCTTCCCCGAGCTGCTGGCCTATATGGAGACGACCAAGGCCTTCGCCCGCGAGAACGGCTACGTCGTCACGCTGCTGGGCCGGAAATGCTGGATCCAGGGCGTCCAGGAGAAGAACCCGAACCGCCGCAGCTTCGCCGAGCGCCAAGCCATCAACGCCCCCATCCAGGGCACCGCCGCCGACATCATCAAGCGCGCCATGATCCGCATCCCCGACGCGCTGAAGGCCAAAAAGCTCCAGGCCCGCATGCTGCTGCAGGTCCATGACGAGCTGCTGTTCGAGGTGCCCGAGGGCCAGGCCGAGGAGACGGCCGCCGTGGTCCGCGGGGTCATGGAGGGCGCCGTGACCCTGGGCGTGCCGCTGGTCGCCGAGGCGGGAACCGGGCGGAGCTGGGCCGAGGCGCATTGAGGATTTATCCTTCTCCCCTTGCGGGAGAAGGAGGGACCCGTTGCGCAGCAACGGGGGGATGAGGGGTCGACAGCCGAAGGCTGGCGTTCTCAACTGGTATCCTAAGGCCGCCCGTCGAGAACGTCCGCCTGCGGCGTCCGACCCCTCACCCTCCCACGCTTCGCGCGGGGCCCATCCCTCTCCCGCAAGGGGCGAGGGATGCTTCACCCCTCTACTTCCGCCGCCACTCCTCCACCCAGTTGCTGGTGGCGGTGACGGCGTTGGGGCGGAGGCCGTCGAGCCAGACGGGGACGACGTAGGGCACCTGGCGGGACCAGAGGGGCAGGACCGGCAGGTCGGCGGCGAAGCGGCGCTGCAGGCCGGACCAGGCGGCCTTGGCTTCCGCCGGGGCGCACTGGGTCGCGGCCTTGTCCAGCCAGCTATCCATCTCCTGGCTGCGGTAGCCGGAGAAGTTGCGGCCGGCGAAGTTGTTGTCGCGGGTCGGCACGGCGCGGCTGCCCAGCGAGGTCACCGGCACCTCGCGCGGCTCCGGGAACCAGGCGAGATAGGCCATGCCGCGGAAGGCGCGCTTCGGCACCACGTCGGAGAAATAGGTGCGGGGCGCGGTGGCGTTGGCGCGGGTTTCCACGCCGATCCTGCGCCAGCCGTCGATCATGACCTGCTGCACCAGATCGTCGCCCACCGCCGGCCAGTCCAGCGACACGACCAGCCGCTCGCCCCGGGCGTTGCGCCTGATGCCGTCGGGCCCGGGTTTCCAGCCCGCCGCCTCCAGCGCCTTGGCGGCGGCGTCGGGATCGTAGGCGACCTCGCCGGCGGCCGGGTCGAACGCGGGCTCCAGCGGGCTCACCCAATTGTGGCGCACCACCGCGCGGCCATAGAGCACGCGCTTGACGATGGAAGGCCGGTCGATCGCCTGGTACAGCGCGCGGCGCACCCGCGCATCCCCCAGGATCGGGTCCTCCAGGTTCACGAACAGGGCGTTGAAGCCCACCCCCTGGGTCCAGGCCACCTGGAACCGGTCGGCGTGGCGTTCGCCGAGGGTCTTGGCCTGCTGGACGCTGAAGCCCTGCTCCCCCGCCACATAGTCGATGGCGCCGGAGAGAAGGTTGGCCTCCAGCGCCTGGCGGTTGTCGAAGATGCGGACGGCGATGCGCTCGAACTGGGGGGCGGTGCCCCGCCAGCCGGGGTTGCGGTCCAGCACGATGCTGGCGCCCGGCTGCACCGAGGCCACCTTGAACGGCCCGAACCAGAGGCCGGGATTGGCGGGGTTGGTCACGTAGGTCGAGCGCGTGCGGTATTCGGCCGGCGCCTTCTCGAAGATCGGCCGCTCGACATGCTCGGGCAGGATGACGAAGCGCGAGAGGTCGGCCTGGTCGCAGGAGGCGCGGCGGCGGGTGACGGTGAAGGTGCGGGCGTCCACCGCCTCGACCTTCTCGATCTCCTCGGTGTAGAGGCTGCCCTGGGCGTAGCCGGACAGGGGATGCTTGCCGACCTCCCAGCCGAACACCACGTCGCGCGACGTGACCGGCGTGCCGTCGCCCCAGGCCAGCCCCTCGCGCAGCCGGTAGGTGACGGCCCAGCCCTTGGCGCCGCCGGGCAGCGTCACCGGCTTGACCATGCCGTTCTGCACGGTGGGCAGTGTCTCGCACAGGCGGCAGACCAGCTGCAGCTCCGGCGTCCAGCCGGTGATGCCGCGCCGCGCCATGGCCAGCACGAAGCCCTGCGCCTGCGTCGGATCGAAGCCCGGATGCAGCGTGGCGCTCATGTTGGTGAGGCCGATGGCGAGCGTGGTCTTGCCGCCCGGCGGACCGCCCTGGGCCAGGGCCGGCGCGGCGGTGAGCGACAGGGCCGTCAGGAGGGCGAGCGGGAGCTTACGCATGGGAGGTATATGGCATGGGGCCTCCCCGCCTTCTACTCCGCGTTTATGACGATCGTGCTGCGGGCGCCGGGGCCGGGGCGCAGCTCCAGCCGGCCGCCCAGCTGGCGCGTCATGACCCGCACGGTCTTCAGCCCCATGCTCTGCGCCAGGTCCACGTCGAAGCCGGCGGGCAGGCCCGGCCCGTCATCCTCGACACCGAGGGCGTAGCTGGCGCCGACGCGGGCGAAGGAGACGCGCACGGCGCCGCGCACCCCGGGCTTCAGCGCATGCTTGACGGCGTTGGTGACCAGCTCGTTCACGATGAGGGCCAGCGGCACCGCCTGGTCGATGCTCAGCGTCGCGGACGCGGCCTGCACCTCGATCCGCCGCTGCCGCCCGTCCAGCCCAAGGGCGGTGGTGAGGTCGCGGCAGAGATCCGCCAGATAATCGTCGAAGGGCACCCGCCCGGCGCCCTCGCGCCGGTACAGCCGCTCATGCAGCCGGGCGACGGTGACGACGCGGCGGCAGGCGTCGTCCAGCACGTGGCGGGTCTCGGCATCGCCCGCGCCGCAGGCCTGCAGCGCCAGCAGGCTCGCCACCAGCTGCAGCGAGTTCTTGACCCGGTGGTTGACCTCGCGCAGCGCCAGGTCGCTCTCATTGGCGAGGTCCAGCAGCCGGTTCTCCGAGGCGAGCAGCCGCTCCTCCGCCAGGTGCCGGTCGGTCACGTCCCGCACCACGCCGGCCAGCCGGCCCAGCCGCCCGTCAGGTCCGGCGATGAACTCGGAGCGGAGATGGACCACCCGCTGCTCCCCGTCCGGCCGGCGCACCCGCAGCTCCTGCGTCGCCGGCGCCCCACGCCAGCGCATCTGCCGGAGCGAGCGCGACAGCAGGGGCCGGTCGCCGGGATGGAGGCGGGCCAGAAGCTCGCGCGCGGTGCAGCCCTGGCCGGGCGCCAGCCCCAGGATGCGGGCCGCCCGTTCGGAGTGCCGCACCCGGCCAGTCGGCAGATCGACCACCAGCTCGCCCATGTCGGCGGCGTCCAGCGCCAGATCCAGCATCCGGGCCGTCGGCGACGGCCCAACGCCTTGTTTTCCTTCGGGAAGCGGACGCTCATCCATGATCATCATGCGGGATGCCGGGCCCCCGTCCCGTTGCAGTCCAGGCCGCTTCACGCAACCACTGTCGGACGCGTTCGGCAGCACCGCAACCCGCCTTAGGACTTACCCCGCCGATATCGGAACGCCTATGCCGCCCGGCACGGCCGCGCCAGCGGGAAGGAGGCGGCAGACCCCGACGGCACCGGTCCGGCCCCGCAACGAGAAGGGCCCCATCGCCACGACTGGGCCGGCCGCCTCCGGGGCTGCGGCCACCGTGTCCGAGCTGGCCAGGATCACGCAGGGCGCGTCCTTCATCATGTCGTCGCCCAGCGCCTCCAGCCGGGCGGCGGCGTTCACCGTGTCGCCGACGATGGTGTAGTTCAGGCGGTTCTCCGCCCCGATGTTGCCGACCACCACCGGGCCGGAATGAAGCCCGACGCGCACCCGCACCGGCGGTTCGCAGCGGAGGTCGGCGCGGGCGGCGGCCTCCTCCACCCGGGCCGCGATGGCGCGGGCGGCCCGCAGCGCGCGGGCGGCGTGGTCGGGCTGGTGGTCCGGCGCGCCCCAGAAGGCCATGACGGCGTCGCCGATGAACTTGTCCACCGTGCCGCCCTCCGCCTCGATGCAGGCGGCGATCAGGGTGAAGTGCCGGTTCAGCAGCGCCGCCGTGCCGGCCGGGCTCATCGCCTCCGCCATGGTGCTGAAGCCCTTGATGTCGGCGAACATCACCGTCACCTCCCGCTCCTCCGACTCCATCAGGGCGGAGCCGCGGCGGACCAGGCGCAGCACCAGGGGCTTGGGCACGTAGGTCTCGAACCAGCGCAGGCCGGCGACCATGGTGTTGAAGGCGGCGGCCGCGTCGGACACCTCGCGGAAGCGGCTGTCGGGCAGCTCGGGCACGGCGCGGAAGTCCAGCTCCCGCAGCGCCACCGCCGCGCGTGCCAGGCGCCGCACCTGCCGGCTGATGGCCCGGCCCAGCGCCAACGACAGCAGCACCGCCGCCAGCAGGATCAGCGGCCCCAGGACCAGGATGCGCTCCACCCGCTGCATCTCGCGGGTGACCTCGGCATGGTGGAAGGCCATCACCAGCCGCCAGGGCCGGGTGCCGTAGTCCGGCAGATTATGGATCAGGTAGGTGTAGCGGGCGCCGGCGGCGTCGGCCTCGCGCACGTCGCTGCCCTTCAGGCGCGGTTCGCGGCGCACCGCCTCGGCATCGATGACCGGCGCGCCGGGCGCGACCTCGCTCCACAGCGCCGACGCCACGGGATCGCCCAGCTCCGCCAGGGTGGGCAGCGGGATGCCGTCGGTCCGCCGGCTGGACATGTCCAACGGCCGCTCGACCAGGCTGGGATGCGCCAGGACATGGGTGTCGTCGTACAGGATGAAGGCGCCCTGCATCTCCGTGCTGCGCATGCCCGCCAGGAAGCGCGACAGGTCGGAGAAGCCGACGCCGACCATCAGCACGCCCAGGAACCGCCCGTCGCGCCGCACCGGCAGGCGCACCGACAGGACCGAGGTCTTCAGCGCCGGGGACCAGTACGGATCGACCCAATGGGCGCCGCCGGTCTGGATCGACTGCTCGAGGATGGTGCGGCCGTAGGGGTCCTGCACCGGGCCGACGGTGGCGCCATCGTCGGTGCGCGCGGCGCCGGTCCAGGTGCCGTCCAGCGCCAGGAAGCTGATGGCGGTGATCTGGGGCGCGGCCGCCAGCGAGGCGCGCAGATGGTCGCGCAGGCGCTGGGGATCAGCGGGGTCGAGCTCGCCCCGGCGCATCAGCCCGCCCAGGAACTCCACCTGGCTGCGCGCCGGGTCAAGCTGCATGCGCACCCGCACCACCATCCCGTCGATGCCCAGCGCCGCCTTGTCGGCCAGCAAATTGCGGGTGTTGCGGGCGGAGATGTCGATGCCCAGCGCCAGCACCGCCGCCACTGCCAGCAGCACAATGCCGCCGAAGCCGATCGCCAGCACGGCGGCGATGGGCAGGTGGATGCGCCGGCGTCGGCGGAGGCTGGAGGCGGGCTTCGGGTCCGTCATGGCGCCGGACGGTACAGCCGGTGGGCGTGACCGGCAATCGGCAAGAGCGGGGCGGCGGGGAAAGCGGTCCGTCCGGCGTACGCCTTAGGAACAGGCCATCACCCCCTCAGGCCAGGGCTGCGCGCAACGCTGGCTCGGGGTTCGCGCCTCCGGTCTATACTGGCCCCCATGCAGCGGCGGCGACCAAGACCGCCGCGCGGGAGGAAACATGAAGAAGGTCAACAGCATGCCGACGGCCCTGCCCCTGGTGGGCATCCCCGCCGATCACCGCATGATGGGGCATCACCCCTTCCATGTGGCCGGCGACAAGTACATCCGCGCCGTGTCCGAGGGGGCCGGCGCCCTGCCCATGATCGTGCCCGCCCTGGGCGACTGGTACGATCCGGAGGCGCTGGTGGCGCGGCTTGACGGGCTGCTCTTCACCGGCAGCCCGTCGAACGTCCACCCCACCCACTACCAGGGCGCGCCCAGCGCCGAGGGGACGCTGCACGACCGGGAGCGCGACGCCACCACCCTGCCGCTGCTGAAGGCGGCCATCGCGGCCGACCTGCCGGTGCTGTGCATCTGCCGCGGCTTCCAGGAGCTGAACGTCGCGCTCGGCGGCACGCTGCACCAGCGGGTGCAGGAGCTGCCGGGCATGATGGACCACCGCGAGGACTACGACGCGCCGGTGGAGACGCAGTACGCCCCGGTCCATGCCGTCAGCCTGACGCCCGGCGGACGGCTGGCCCGCATCACCGGGCGCACCCAGCTGACGGTGAACTCGCTGCACCAGCAGGGTATCGACCGCCTTGCCCCCGGGCTGGTGGTGGAGGCCACCGCGCCGGACGGGCTGATCGAGGCGGTGCGGGTGGAGAAATCCTCCTTCGCCCTGGGCTTCCAGTGGCACCCGGAATGGCGCTTCTGGGAGAACGCGCCCATGGCCGCCGTGCTGACGGCCTTCGGCGACGCCGTGCGCGCCCGGGCCGAGCGGCGCACGCGGATGGTGACGGCCGCCTGAAGGAGCGCGTGAGGGTGGACAGGCGTGGCGGGGGTCCTTAAACCGGGGACCTCCGCCCCCTGCCTTGGACGTACCCCGTGCGCATCGCCACCTGGAACATCAACTCCGTGCGGCTGCGGCTGCCGCTGGTCCTCCGCCTGCTGGAGGAGCACGCGCCCGACGTGCTGTGCCTGCAGGAGACCAAGTGCATCGACGACGCCTTCCCGCTGAAGGACTTCGCCGCCGCCGGCTACCAGCACGCCCACATCCACGGGATGAAGAGCTACAACGGCGTGGCGATCCTCTCGAAGCTGCCGCTGGAGGGGAAGGCCATCCAGCATTGGTGCGAGAAGCAGGATTGCCGCCACGTCACGGCGATGCTGCCGGGCGGGGTGGAGCTGCACAATTTCTACATCCCGGCCGGCGGCGACATTCCCGACCCCGCCGTCAACGACAAGTTCGCCCACAAGCTTCGTTTCGTGGACGAAATGGCCGAGTGGTTCCCGCGTGAGCGCTCAAGCGACCGGAAGATGGTGCTGGTCGGCGACCTCAACATCGCGCCGCTGGAGCATGACGTCTGGTCGCACAAGCAGCTGCTGGACGTGATCTCTCACACGCCGATCGAGGTCGAGAAGTTCACGGCGATGCAGCGTTCGGTCGGCTGGGTGGACGCCATCCGCCACTTCGTGCCCGAGCCGGAGAAGGTCTACACCTGGTGGTCCTACCGCGCCGCCGACTGGGCGGCCTCGGACCGGGGGCGGCGCCTGGACCACATCTGGGTGACCCAGCCGCTCGCCCCCGCCCTCAAGGGCTATAAGATCCTCCGCGACGCCCGCGGCTGGGAGCCTAAGCCCAGCGACCACGTGCCCGTGATGCTGGACCTGGACCTGTAGCCCTACTTCTTCTGGCCGGACTGGTTGCGGACCGCGACGGTGCCCTGGCTCAGCTGGTCCGGGGACCATTGCGGCAGGTCGCGCAGCGCGGTCGGGTCCATCGCCAGCTCGACCTGGGTCGATGAGGGATGGATGCGGATGCCCTCGAACGGCATCTGCACCAGCTTGTCGGTCAGCGGGCCGGCCTCGGCCATCTTGACGATGACGGAGCGGATCTGGCCGGACTTGCCGTCCACCACCACGTCCTCGATCTCGCCGACCTTGTGGCCGTCATAGGTCTCGACCTTGCGGCCGACCAGCGCGTCGGCCGAGGCCTGCGCCTGGCGCGGGATGGAGGTGCCCTGGCCCTGCAGGGCCTTGGTCGGGTCCTGGCCGGCGACCGGGTTCACCGGGGCGGGCGAGACGGGGTTCTGCTTGGTGCCGATGCTGGGGGCCGGCGGCTGGGCCGGGTTCGGGCCGGGCGTCTGGGTCTGCTGGGCCAGCGCCGGCAAGGCGATGAGGGCGGCGAGCGCGGTGGTCGCGGCGAAGCGGCGGATCATGGGGGTCCCTCCTTCGGGTTCTGCCGTCGGAGGCAACCCCGCCGGGGGGTGTTGTGTTCCCGGGTCCCGGATTTGCCTCAGCCGGCGCCCTTAGGCAGCGTTGACGTTGTGCGTCCTTCGAGAGGCTCAGGATGGGGACCTTCTTGCGGCCCCCTATGGTCGGGGAGTGCCCGGCATCCCCGGCCCTCAGCCTGAGCTTGTCGAAGGCCGCACCACGCTCCGGCCTCGCCTCCCCACCTACGAAACCTCCTCCACCAGCCGCGCCACCGTGCGGGTCAGCAGTTCGATGTCCTGCGGCCGGGACAGGCGGTGGTCGCCGTCCTTGACCAGCGTCACCTGCACGTCGTCGGAAGCGAGGTCGCGGGCCAGATCCAGGCTTACCTGCCAGGGTACGTCCGGGTCGC
Organism: Azospirillaceae bacterium; assembly: GCA_035626475.1. Lineage (GTDB taxonomy): Bacteria > Pseudomonadota > Alphaproteobacteria > Azospirillales > Azospirillaceae > DASPKT01. The sequence continues at coordinate 10,251 of DASPNP010000027.1, read as the reverse complement.
GCTGGCCGTGCAGCAGCCGAACCGGGCAGGAGAGCGGGATGGGACGGCCCAGCAGAAGGTGGTTCCGGCCCTCCTCGATCAGCTTCAGCGTGATCGGATAGCCGGCCGGGTCGTAGGCCGAGGGCTCGATCCACACCCCGTCACGCAGCATGGTGGCCCGGGTCTCCGCGTCCAGCCGGTCCCAGATCAGCCGCTCGGTGAAGTCGGGCGCCGGTGCGATGCCGACCAGCCCCGCCACCCGATCCGGCCGCGCCAGGGCCGCCAGCAGCGCCATCCAGCCGCCCATGCTGGAGCCGACCAGGATCTGCGGCCCCTCGGTCACCTCGTCCAGCACATGGATGGCGTCGGCGCTCCAGGTGCCGATGGTGCCGTCGCGGAACGATCCGGAGGAGGCGCCGTGGCCCTGATAGTCGAAGCGGACGAAGGCGTGGCCGCTACGGCGCGCGAATTCCTCCAGCGCGACCGCCTTTGTCCCCGTCATGTCCGATTTGAATCCCCCCAGGAAGACAATACCGGGACCACGGCCCGGGGTGCGGCGATAGGCTATGGTGGCACCACCCCTGGCTAGGCTATGTATCGGCGACCCGTTCATTCCCTGCGTTCCCGCATCCATGTCCACCCTCCCCCACCAGCCCGGCACCCTAGCCAGCGACCTGCAACATCTCAACCCACCGGATTACCCGCCGCCCGCCCTGTTCGGCGGCGGCCGGCCGGTGGTGCTGCAGGTGATCCCCAGCCTGGTGACCGGCGGGGCGGAGCGCGGCTGCGTCGACGTCGCCGCCGCCATCCAGAAGGCCGGCGGCACGGCGCTGGTGGCGAGCGAGGGCGGCCCGATGGCGCGCGAGCTGGAGCGCTACCGCGCCCGGCACGTCACGCTGGACATGGCGTCGAAGAACCCGCTGACCATCCGCCGCAACACGGCCAAGCTGCTGGATTTGGTGAAGCAGCACGGGGTGGATTTGATCCACGCCCGCTCGCGCGCGCCGGCCTGGAGCGCCTATTGGGCCGCGCGCAAGGCCGGCATCCCCTTCGTCACCACCTTCCACGCCCCCTACAATTTCGAGGGCAAGGCGAAGAAGCTCTACAACTCCGTCATGTCGCGGGGCGACCGGGTCATCGCCGTATCGCAGTTCGTGGCCGAGCACGTCGCGGCGAACTACGGCGTCGGGGCGGACCGTCTCCGGCTGATCCACCGCGGCGTCGACACCTTCTCCTTCTCGCCCGACAAGGTGACCCAGGAGCGCATCATCAAGCTCGCCCGCGAGTGGCGCCTGCCGGAGGACCAGCGCATCGTCCTGCTGCCCGGCCGGCTGACCCGCTGGAAGGGGCAGCTGGTGCTGATCGAGGCGCTGTCGCGCATGGGCCGCAAGGATGTGCGCGCCGTGCTGGTGGGCTCCGACCAGGGCCGCACCGAATACCGGCAGGAGCTGGTGAACCGCATCAAGGAGCTGGGCCTCGAGAGCCAGGTCACCATCGCCGACCACTGCTCCGACATGCCCGCCGCCTACATGCTGGCCGACGCGGTGGTCAGCGCCTCGACCGAGCCGGAGGCGTTCGGCCGCGTCATCGTCGAGGCGCAGGCCATGGGCAAGCCGGTCATCGTCTCGGATCTGGGCGCCGTCAAGGAGACGGTCCGGCACGGCGAGACCGGGCTGGTGGTGCCGGCGAACGACCCCACCGCGCTGGGCCAAGCCATCGGCGAGGCGCTGGCGCTGGACCAGCTGCAGCGCCGCGCCCTGGCGCTGGACGCCATGCGCTTCGTCGCCGAGCGCTTCACCAAGGAGCGCATGTGCGCGGAGACGCTGGACGTCTATGCCGAGCTGCTGGCCGAGAAGTCCGGCGGCCGCTGGCGCCAGATCGCGGGCTGAGTCCGTGGCCGGGGCGGTGATGGCCGGGGCCGGGCGCGTCCTGGTGATCCGGCTGGGGGCGCTTGGCGACCTGGTGCAGTGCTTCGACGCCTTCCACGCCATCCGCGCCCATCATGCCGGCGCCCATGTCACGCTGCTGACCGGCCCCTCCTTCGCCGGCTTCGCCCGGACCATGCCCTGGTTCGACGCGGTGCTGGAGGACGCCCGCGCCCGTTCGCCGCTGCATTACCTGCGCATGCGAGGACGGCTGCGGGCCGGGCGCTTCGACATCGCCTACGATTTGCAGAACAAGCCGCGCACGGCGCGCTACCGCTGGCTGATGGGGCCGGGACGTCCGGCTTGGTCGGGCGCCGCGAAGGGCGCGGAGCATCCGCTGCCCGACCTGCGCGGCCTGCACAACCACGACCGCTACCTGGCCCAGCTGAAGGCCGCCGGGGTGCCGGAGGCCGGCGCCGCCGACCTGTCCTGGCTGGCGGGAGACGTGACGGGTCTCGCCCCCGCCGGCCCCTTCGCCCTGCTGGTGCCCGGGTGCTCCCCCCACCTGCCGCACAAGCGCTGGCCGCCGGAGCGCTACGCCGAGCTGGGCCGCCGGCTGCTGGGGCGCGGCATCACGCCCGTGCTGGTGGGAACCAGAGCCGACCGCGACGCCGCCGACGCCATCCTGGCCGGCTGCGCGGGAGCCCTGGACCTGGTCGGCCGCACCAGCCTCGCCCAGCTGGGCAGCCTCGCCCGCGCGGCCATGTTCACGGTCGGCAACGACACCGGCCCGATCTTCCTGACGGCGGCCGTCGGCTGCCCCACCCTGATGCTGATGTCCCACCACACCGACCCGGTCCGCTCATCCCCCTGGGGAGAGAATGCGGCATGGCTGAAGCGGGACGATCTGGGGACGCTCGGGGTGGACGAGGTGGAACGGGCGCTTCCCAGCCACCGATAGGCTTGGCTGCCCCGCGAAATCGCCCATCTGCCATGCTTGACATGCCCGGGCGACCTTCCCAAAGTCGCCGTTCCGCAACCGCGAACGAATCCAGAGCCATGACGAGCGTCGACGCCCTCGATAAGCCCCAGATCGCCATCACGCTGCCCGACGGCAGCGTGCGGACCTACGATCGCGGCACCACGGGCGAGCAGATCGCCGCCTCCATCGCCAAGAGCTTGGCCAAGGCCGCGCTGGCGGTGAAGGTCGACGGCAAGGTCATCGACATCAACCTGCCGCTGGAGCAGGACGCCAAGCTCGAGATCATCACCGACAAGTCCGATGAGGCGCTGGAGCTGATCCGGCACGACGCCGCCCACATCCTTGCCGAGGCGGTGCAGCAGCTCTATCCCGGCACGCAGGTGACCATCGGGCCGGCCATCGCCACCGGCTTCTACTACGACTTCGCGCGCTCCGAGCCCTTCACGCCCGAAGACCTCGTGAAGATTGAGCAGCGCATGCACGAGATCGTCAACGAGAACGCGCCCTTCACCCGCGAGGTGTGGGACCGCGACGAGGCGATCGAGCATTTCAAGAAGCTGGGCGAGCACTACAAGGCGGAGATCATCTCCGACCTGCCGGCGACCGAGAAGATCACCATCTACCGCCAGGGCAAGTGGTACGACCTCTGCCGCGGCCCGCACCTGACCTCCACCGGCAAGATCGGCCACGCCTTCAAGCTGATGAAGGTGGCGGGCGCCTACTGGCGCGGCGACAGCCGCAACCCGATGCTGCAGCGCATCTACGGCACGGCTTGGCGGACCGAGAAGGAGCTGGCCGACCATCTGCACCAGATCGAGGAGGCGGAGAAGCGGGACCACCGCAAGCTCGGCCGCGAGATGGACCTGTTCCATCTGCAGGAGGAGGCCGCCGGCAGCGTGTTCTGGCACGCCAAGGGCTGGACCCTGTACCGGACGCTGGAGAACTACATCCGCGCCAAGCTGGCCGCCGCCGGCTATGTCGAGGTGCGCTCGCCGCAGCTCTACGAGAGTTCGCTGTTCAAGGCCTCCGGGCACTGGGACATGTACGGCGACAACATGTTCAAGATCCGGGAGTCGGTGGACGAGCAGGGCAACGAGCGCATGCTCGGCGTGAAGCCGATGAACTGCCCGGCCCACACCCAGATCTTCAAGCAGGGGCTCAAGAGCTACCGCGACCTGCCGCTGCGCATGGCCGAGTTCGGCGCCTGCCACCGCAACGAGCCCTCGGGCGCGCTGCACGGCATCCTGCGCGTCCGCGCCTTCACCCAGGACGACGCCCACATCTTCTGCACGCCCGAGCAGGCGGCGCAGGAGGCGGCGGACTATTTCAAGCTGCAGCTGGGCGTCTACCATGAGCTGGGCTTCGACAAGATCGACGTGAAGCTGGCGTTGCGCCCCGACGTGCGCGCCGGCTCCGACGAGACCTGGGACGCGGCCGAGAAGGCGCTGCGCGACGCGCTGGTCGCTGCGAACCTGCCCTTCGAGGAGCTGCCCGGCGAGGGGGCCTTCTACGGCCCGAAGGTGGAGTTCCACCTGACCGACGCCATTGGCCGCACCTGGCAGTGCGGCACGCTGCAGTACGACGCGGTGCTGCCGGAGCGGCTCGACATCTCCTACATCGGCGCCGACAGCCAGCGGCACCGGCCGGTCATGCTCCACCGCGCCATCCTGGGCTCGCTGGAGCGCTTCATCGGCATGCTGATCGAGCACTACGCCGGCAAGTTCCCGCTGTGGCTGGCCCCGGTGCAGGCGGTGGTCGCCACCATCGTGTCGGACGCCGACCCCTACGCCGAGGAGGTGGCGCGCACGCTGCGCCGCGCCGGCATCCGGGTCGAGACCGACACCCGCAACGAGAAGATCAACCTCAAGGTCCGCGAGCACAGCCTGGCCAAGGTGCCGGTCATGCTGGTGGTCGGCGGGCGCGAGGCGGAGAACCGCACCGTCGCCATCCGCCGCCTGGGCGGCAAGGACCAGGAGGTGATGGGTCTTGACGAAGCCGTCGCGCTGCTTAAGTCGGAGGCTACGCCACCAGCGGCACTCGACAAGTCCGACGCGTCGTTTTAGGAATAGAGTAACCGTGACCCCACGGAGGGCGCCGTCCGCATTCCCCGGCATGCAAGCCGGCCCGGCGGCCCCTCCCTTCTGATGGAGCTTTTCCCATAGCACGTCCTACCCAGGAAGCCGCCCCGTCCCGCGACGGCCCCCGCATCAACCGGGAGATCAACGCCCGCTCCGTCCGCCTCATCGGCGCCGACGGCGAAATGGTCGGCGTGGTCGGAATCCGCGACGCCCTGATGGCCGCGGAGGAAGCCGGCCTCGACCTCGTCGAGGTGTCGCCGAACGCGGAGCCGCCCGTCTGCAAGATCCTCGACTACGGCAAGTTCAAGTACGAGGCGCAGAAGAAGGCCGCCGAGGCCCGCAAGAAGCAGAAGATCATCGAGGTCAAGGAGATCAAGCTCCGGCCGAACATCGATGACAACGACTACGACGTGAAGATGCGCGCCGCCCGCCGCTTCCTCGAGGAAGGCGACAAGGTGAAGGTCACCATGCGCTTCCGCGGCCGCGAGATGGCGCACCAGGACCTCGGCATGAACGTGCTGGTCAAGGTCCGCGACCATCTGGACGAGCTGGCCAAGGTCGAGCAGATGCCCAAGCTCGAGGGCAAGCAGATGATCATGGTGCTGGCGCCCAAGTGAGCGCCGGCATCTCGGTCCGAGCCTGACGAACCCCGCCCCGGGACACCGGCGGCGGGGTTTTTCGTTTGGGGGATGCGGCTCCTTATCCTTCTCCCCTTGCGGGAGAAGGATGGGGCCCCAAGCCTGCTTGGGGAGGTTGAGGGGTCGACAGCCGGAGGCTGGCGTTCTCGACGGATCAGCTTGTCCCAGGGGTCGAGAACGTCGGGCTGCCGCCCGCCGCCCCCTCACCCTCCCACGGCTTCGCCGCGGGGCCCATCCCTCTCCCGCAAGGGGCGAGGGATGAAGGGGCACCCCTCACGCCGATAGGCTACCCGCCGCCCGCATCGCCATGGCGCCGGCGGGCATCCCGGCCGGTAGGCCGTAAAGCGCCTCCGACCAGCCTTCGCCGGGGGCGACGTTGCGGCACCAGTCCAGCTGGAAGCGGCGGGACGCGATGCGCCAGACGCCGGCGCGCTTCTCGAACCGGTCGATCCAGCGGCCGCCCACCACGGCCTCGGCCCCGCCGAGGCTGTCGGGCAGGGAATGGTAGGCGACGACGAAGGACTCCACCCGGGCCTCCTCGCCGTCCAGCTCGATGAGCACGTTGCCGATCTTGTGCAGGGCGCGGCGCATGGCCCGCAGCGCCGGCACCGCCTGCTCGACGAAGGCGGCGGCCGGGCCATCGGGCCAGTAACAGGAGGCGAGCACGTGTGAGTCGGCGCAGTCCAGCGCCCGGCAATAGCGCATGAGGCACTCGCGGATCTTCAGGCGGTCGCAGCCGCCCGGTTCCGCCTCGATCGCCCTGTCGGGCCACGCCATGGGCCTGGGTGCCATGGTACGCCTCGCCGTTTCGCCTCCCGGGCCGGCTTCTGCGGCCTGCCCTTCCCAACATGCTAGACCCGCATTCGTGGCAATCCAAGTCTCCATGTGGGGGCCGTGATTTGACGCATAAGGTGAGGGTCGTCGGGAACGGCGGGGCCTGCCGGCCGTTCATCCTCCTGCGGGATGCCGCCGTTCCGGACGGCGCCGCGCCGGGGACCGACCATGGAACGCGACGAGATCGTCGACCAGCTGAACGACCTGATCCGCATCACCGAGGACAGCCATCTGAGCCTCCAGCGGGCGGCGGAAGACTGCACGGACGAGGAGCTGAAGACGCTCTTCAACGACCTATCGGCCGAGCGCGCCGCCATCGTCCGCGACCTTCAGATCCAGGTGGCCTCCATCGGCGGGGCTCCCGAGGCGACCGGCACGCTGATGGGTGGCGCCCACCGGCTGATCACCGGGGTCAAGGCGGTGCTGGGCGCGCGCACCTGCGAGGCGATCCTGCAGGAGGTGGGCGACGTGGAGGCCGGCACGCTGGCCCGCTTCGACCAGGCCATCGCCGGCGACCTGCCGCCTGAGGTCGCCGAGGCCCTGGCCGGGCTGGCCCGGCGCATCGGCGCCAGCCTGGAGCGGCTGCGCGGCCAGAGTTCGCAGGCGGCCTGAGCCATGGCGACCAATGCCGAGATCGCGGCCCGGCTGCTGCGCGACGCCGCCGCCTATTTCCGCGAGGTGGCCGGCAAGTACGACGCCACCCGGCCGCAGATGGAGCACAACGCCCGCGCCTTCGAGGCGGTGGCGGAACTGGTGGAGCGCGACCCCACGGCGCCCTTCGGGGATGAGAAGGCGCCGAGCCCTTAGGGCAGGATGCGCCGCTTCACCGTCCGGTTCGGCAGGTCGGCCAGCACGGCGCGGCGCTGGTCCGGGGCCATGCCCATCCAGTGCGCGATCTCGTCCAGGCTCCGCAGGCAGCCGATGCAGAGCCGCGTCGCCGGGTCCACCCGGCAGACCCGGACGCAAGGGCTCTTCACATAGTCGTCGGGATCAATCATGGCGGTCACGGGCGCCCTCCCCCGCCGATGCGGCGGCCCCGATGCCGCGGTGCAGATCGGCCAGGATGCGCTCGCCCAGGTCGCGCCCGCTGACCCAAGCCGCCTCGCCCCGCGCCTCGCGGCACCAGTCGCCGCAGGCGCCGATGCCCGCCTCGGCATCCCACAGATGGCCCTCGGCCAGCGGCACCGCCGGGATGGCGTAGCGCCAGCGGTGCGCCCGGGCGAAGGCGGGCGCGCCGGCGCCGGTCAGCTCGCCAAAGGCCCGCAGCAGCATCGCCGCCACCGTCTCCGGCCGCTCCTCCAGATGCGCCTCGGACCAGGCGCGGCTGCCATGCAGCACCCAGGCGCCGGGCTCCCGGCGTCCGGGCTTGGATCCGTCCCGCGCCACCCAGGAGAGCGGGCCCTCGGTGACGAAGGCCGCGTCCCAGCCGGGCTCCGGCGGCGGGTCGAACACGGCCATGACCGACCAGCAGGCCTCCATCCGGGCGGCGCGGGCGCGTTCCGCCAGGCGCGGCGCCGGAGCCAGCAGCGCCGCGGCCTGCGGCGCCGGCACCGCCGCCACGACGATGCCGAAGCGCCCCAGATCGGCCCCGTCCTCGGCCACGGCGTGCCAGCCGTCGGCCGTCCGGTCCAGCCGGGCCACCCGCACGCCCCAGGACACGTCCAGCCCCTCCGCGAGGTCGCGCACCAGGGCGTTCATGCCCGGCGTGCCGACGTAGCGCTCGCCCGGACTCTCCTCCCCCCCCCCGGCCACCCCGCCGCCGGCGAGGCGGACGATGCGGCCGGTCCAGGGGGCGGCCACGCCGCGCGCCTGCCAGTCCACCATCAGGCCGGCGAAGCGCGGGTCGCGCGCCGTCAGGTACTGGCCGCCATGGTCGAAGGCGAAGGGTCCCTCGCGCCGGGTCGACAGCCGCCCGCCGGGGCCGCGCCCCTTGTCCAGCACCCGCACGTCGAGGCCGCCGTCGCGCAGCGCGCGGGCGCAGGCGAGCCCGGCCAGTCCGGCGCCGGCGATGAGGATGCGGGGCGATGCGGTCATTCTGCTGGTCTTCACGCGGCGTTCGGTACGGATCGATCAACATAGGGCGCCGCCACCGGGCGTCCAGGGCGTCTCCGGCGCACGCCCCCGGCGCGTCCTGGCCCTTTGCCCGGGCGGCCCGACCCTGTATCGTCCGCCGGGGCACGCCGCACACGGGACGGGAGAAGGGCACCGATGATGTTCGCGCAGGCGCCGCAGCGTCACCCCGTCGGGCGGAGCGCCCTGGCGGCCGGCATGGCCGGCGCCGGCGCCCTGTGCGCTGGCGGCGCGGCGTTGGCCGGGCTGGCCCCGGCCTGGGCGGGCGCGGCGGCGGGACTGGCCGCCGGCGGGGCCCTGCTGGCGCTTGCGGTCCGGCACCGGCAGGTCGCGCGCGAGGCGGCCCGGGTGGCCTCCAGCGAGCAGGTGTACCGCGAGATTTTCGAGAATTCGGTCGAGGGCGTCTTCGCCAGCACGCCGGAGGGGCGGTTCCTCTGGGCGAACCCGACCATGGCCCGGCTGCTGGGCTATGACGACGCGCCCCAACTGGTGGCGGAGTGCACCGACATCGCCCGCCAGCTCTATGCCGATCCCGAGACGCGCAACCGCTTCGCCCGCATGCTGCTGGCGGAGGGGGCCGTCACCGGCTACGAGGCGGAGGCGATCCGCCGCGACGGCACCACGATCTGGATCAGCATCTCGGCCCGGGTGGTGCGCGACGAGGAGGGGCGGCCGGCAGCCTTCCAGGGCACCTGCGAGGACATCACGCCGCGCCGCCGCGCCGAGGAGGCGCTGCGCCGGGCCAAGCAGCTGTCGGAGACGGCCAGCCGCGCCAAGACCGAGTTCCTGGCCAATATGAGCCACGAGCTGCGCACGCCGCTGAACGCCATCATCGGCTTCAGCGAGATCATCGGCGAGCAGCAGCTGGGCCCGGCCGGCCACCCCGACTATGCCGAGTACGCCCGCGACATCAACGAGAGCGGTCGCATGCTGCTCGACCTCATCAACGACATCCTGGACCTGTCCAAGATCGAGGCCGGCCGGCGCGAGCTGAACGAGCATCTGGTCGATCTGCCGCGGACCCTGCATTCCTGCCTGCGGCTGGTGAAGGAGCGGGCGATCCGCGGCGGCGTCACCACCCTGCTGGACGTGCCCCGCGCCCTGCCCCGCCTGCGCGCCGACGAGGTGGCGCTGAAGCAGATGCTGTCCAACCTGCTGTCCAACGCCGTGAAGTTCACGCCCAAGGGCGGCCGCGTCACCCTGTCGGCCTCGGTGGAGGCGGACGGCACGCTGGTGATCGGCGTGGCGGACACCGGCATCGGCATGCGGCCGGAGGAGATCCCCCGGGCGTTGCAGCCCTTCACCCAGATCGAGGGCAATCTCAGCCGCACCGCCGGCGGCGCCGGGCTGGGCCTGCCCATGGTGCGAGCCTTGGCCGAGCTGCATGGCGGCTCGCTGAGCCTGGAGAGCGAGCCCGGCCGCGGTACCGTCGCCCGGGTGCGCCTGCCCGCCGAGCGGGTGCAGCCGGCCAAGGACGCGGCGCCGGACGTCGGGGTGGGCTAAGGGTCCGCTGGACGATGACTGGACGGCTGTGGCCCCACTAACCCGTCACCCCGGCGCAGGCCGGGGCCCAGGGGTTGCAGCGGGATGCGCCGAATGCAGCACTCGTGGGGTTCGTAGGTCGCATGGAGCCGCAGGCGCGATGCGACATCCCGGCCGCAACATGTCGCATTGCGGCTACGCCTCCATGCGACCTTGTCTGTTGCGAGTTGAGTAGAGTGGCTGGGTCCAAGGGAGAACCGGGCTGCCCCTAGGGGCCGCCCGGTTCGCGGGGTCGGTGACACCGTATGCGACCCCGGCGTTGC
>DASPNP010000026.1:0-119463 GCA_035626475.1 Azospirillaceae bacterium | reverse complement strand
GCCAGCCAGATGGCGACGTTGCGCAGCCAGTCATGCTTGGGCATGCGCTTGAAGGCCGGCCAGAGCAGGATCAGGAGCAGCAGCCCGTAGACCACGCCCATCCATTGGGAGGTATCCATCTCGTCCATGCCGGAGAGATGGCCCCGCCCCCGCCCCGCATCAAGCCCGCCCTACCCCCTTCGACATCGCCCCGGGCCGCACGCGCTACGCGTATCCGCCTTGTGACACCAACCCCGGCCTTGCGGGAAGCCCGCCCCCTCCGCTAGGGTCCCGCCGTCTGACGAGACGGGCCCGCTTGGCGCCTCAGGCTTCGCCCGGCGGCATCAGCGTGATCAGCATCGGCGCGTGGTGGAATTGGTAGACACATTGGACTTAAAATCCAACGACCATTGGTCATGCGGGTTCGACTCCCGCCGCGCCGACCAAAACCTTAGAGATGCCTGCTAAGGTAAAGAAGGACTAGCTTTGGATGGCAGATTGCCTGTAGCGCAGTTTTGAGGACGAGGTATCTGCACAAGCCTGTCAGCTGAAACTGTGATGCGAGCTTGAGATGCAAGCATACGCAGCAGCTCATGGGAAGACGAAACAAAATTAAATGATCTACACAGGATTGAGGGGGTATCGGAGATGCTATCAGCGTCCACAACAACCTTCCTCAGCTCCTCCAAATTGTCCTGATAAAGATCAAGCTTAGATTTTGCGTCTTTGGTACCGAATATAACATCATACTCAAAAGTTCGCCATTGGAGCTCAGTTGCAAGCGCCTCTATTTTCTGGACGCTCTCAGTTGTACCCGTGCCTCGCTTGAGAGATCGATTAAGATCTCCGATCAAAATCACCATCTCGCCGGTTTTCTGGTTGAATGTTTTTAGATTGTCAGAAATATACTGAAATCTTATTTTCTCTTGCTCAAACCTCTGATTTACGAGAGGCGCAAGCCAATAGGTAGCGAACACTCCTCCCACAAGGGTGAGAAGCGTCAGCCACACCGGCATTTGCGCGTCCAAGCAGACGCGCCAGATGTACCTCCCGAGATCTTTAATCATTGAGTTCGCTTTATCTGCGTGTCCAGCCCAATGCTGGCCTCGGCTTCTGCACAAACAATCTTGATTTTTTCGAATCCATCTGCACCGATTGAGGTCAGAAGACGGTTATACATCTGCGCGCAATCATGCAAGGGCCCGTCAGCAACTGCCGCCCCTAAGTTGGTAACCATCACAGGGGCCCCAACCTCTGCGGGCGTTAAAGCTGTAGTTGCTGCGATACATAGACCGACGAAAAGAGCCGCCTTCTGGAGGGTTTTGAGGTCAATTTTTCCAGGCGAATTGAAGTTGAAAGAGAAATCTCGAACAATCTCAGAAGGATAATAGGTGCGAGTTGCTACCATGAAGTCAAGGCCAGCGAACCTGTCGATCTCGCCCCTCTCGATGGCAACATAAGCAGCACAGAAATATTTGATCAAATTTGTGGTGTCGACGATTCCTGTTGGATCTTTCGAGTCGTATTTTTTACCAAAAAACGCAACTTTCGACTCATGCTCCGTTACGTAATTTACATATACCTTCTTGTATATTTCTTCGGCAATCGACCCAGAGGAGTCATTTGAACGGATATCAATGATCGCATGAGGATTCTCCAACCTCTTAGCGACAGCAGAAGAGAAGTGACGTCGCTCCACCGCGATGTTTAACCAGTTCACACGCCTAAACGGAACAACCTCACCACTGAAAGGCGAAAATTCTGATTGGTCAGCTACAGCGAAAGGCGAGGCGATCTCGCCCGCGTAAACAGGTGAATACTGGTCTTTTCCAGGAACCAGAATCAGGTCGCCAACTTTCGCCTCACGATAAATTGAAATTACATTCCCTAGAGCGGAGTTTAGTCCTTTATCCTTTGGGTCTGGCTGGTCGTCGTAAGCAGCCGCTACTCTGGAAGGAGGCAGCGCTCCACCTTTTAACAAGTAATTGTATATCTCCCTCGAAAGACGAAGATGCTGCCGAATCTTCTCAGCACTCTGGACGGTATCAGCATCCGGCGCAAAACCAGGAATCTCCAGGAATACAACTTTGTGCCCTAGGAAATTCCGGATCTGCCTTTTACGACGCCCAGCATGCATCGCCCAAATCTTCTGATCTTCTGGAATAACCTTGGTCGAAAAATCAAATGTCGGCATCAGAGAGTTCCCACTGGGGTGCTTCGCTATGGATCAAGCCTCAGCTATATGGATAAATCAAAAGTGGTATATATCAAGTGAGAAACGTTTCTTCTCCATAATTCAAGAGTTTAACACGTTAAAACACGGTCCTAACCGAGCGCGCTTGCACCCGCCATGATGGCTGCAGGCACCCAGCCCGAAGCTTCAAACGCCCCTTGGCATCGCGCTGATCAATATATTACCAGAATGCAAGCAGCCCCCCCTCCTCCCGGAGCATCCCTCATGAGCCGCGCGCTCCGCTTCCTCGCCGGCCCCGAGGCCATGGACCGCATTCGCCGGGAGGGGTTGCGGGAGGAGATGTTCGACGTGGTGGCGGGGGCCTCGGGCGGGCCGAAATGGCTGGCGCTGACGCGGATGGACCGGGTGCTGTTCAGCCGCTGGTTCCGGCAGCGCACGCGGCCGCTGCACATGGTCGGCAGCTCCATCGGCACCTGGCGCTTCACCTACGCCGCGCAGCGCGACCCGGCGGCGGCGGCGCGGCGGTTCGAGGAGGCCTATCTCGACTACACGGTCGAGGGTACCATCACCCCCGCCCGCATCAGCGACGACAGCCGGCGCTTCCTGGAACTGATCATGGCCGAGGGCGGGGCGGAGGCGGCGCTGTCGCACCCCTGCATGCGCCTGTCGGTCCTGGCGGTGCGCGGCCGGCATCTGGCGGGGCACCGGCACCCGGCCTTCATGGGAATCGGCATGGTCGCGGCGGCGCTGGCCAACGCCGTCAGCCGCCGGACCCTGCCGCTGTTCTTCGAGCGGGTGCTGGTGCACGACCAGCGGTCGGAACCGCCCTTCGACTGCCGCCAGGGCTTCCCCACCCGGCCGGTGCCGCTGACGCCGGCGAACCTGCCGACGGCGCTGCTGGCGTCCGGCGCCGTGCCCTTCCTGTTCGAGGTGGTCCGCGAGATGGACGGGGCGGCGCCCGGTGCCTACATGGATGGCGGCATCATGGACTACCACCTCGACATCCCCTTCAAGGGCGAGGGGCTGGTGCTCTACCCGCATTTCTACGACCGCATCGTGCCGGGCTGGTTCGACAAGGGGCTGAAATGGCGCCGGCCGAACCCGGCCAACCTGTCGCGCACCCTGCTGTTCTGCCCCTCGCCCGAGTTCGTGGCGAAGCTGCCCTACGGCAAGATCCCCGACCGCGCCGACTTCAAGAAGATCCCCACGGCCGAGCGCCAGCGCTATTGGCGCGCCGTAGTGGCCGAGACGGACCGGCTGGCGGACGAGCTGGCCGAGGCGCTGGAGCGCGGCGACATCGGCGACCGGCTGGAGCCGCTGCGGGGCTGAGGGCCCTCACGGGCGCGGTGTCGACGTGGTGCGGCCTTCGACAGGCTCAGGCTGAGGGGGTTGTCGCTGCTCCCGGTAAGCACACGCCAGTGCCTGGCGCACCCCCACCCTCATGCTGAGCTTGTCGAAGCACGCACAACGCCCCAGCCGCTCCCGACCGACGATCGCTAGATTCCCCTGAGGCGCGGGTCGTCCTTGTCGACGATGGTCTTGCCCACGGGCGCCAGGGAGATGCCGGCGAACTTGACATGCTGCCAGCCGAAGGGGATGCCGATGATGGTGATCATCAGCATGATCCCGGTGACGAGGTGCAGCAGGGCCAGCCACCAGCCGGCCAGCACGAACCAGATCACATTACCGAGGAACCCCAGCGCGCCGGTGCCGATATCCTCCTCGCCCGTGAGCCGGTCGCGGGCCACCGCCTCCCGGCCGAAGGGCAGCAGGACGAAGATGGCGATGGTGAAGGCGGCGCGGGCCCAGGGGATGCCGACGATGGTGATCGCCAGGACCAGGGCGGCGACGCCCCAGCCGAGCGCCATCCAGACCCCGCCGAAGACCAGCCAAAGGATGTTCAGGATCAGCGATACGGGTCCCATGGCGGCGCCCCCTCAGCCCACGATCTTGGAATAGGCGACGGCCACCACCATGGCCGGCGCGACGAAGCGCACCAGGAAGCGCCAGACCGTATAGACCGCGTCGCCGCGGCCGAACTCGGCGGCGCTGACGCTCCGGTCCATCATCCAGCCCGCCAGGATGGCGATACAGACGCCGCCCAGCGGCAGCATGACGTTCGAGGTGACGTAGTCGATCCAGTCGAAGACCGTCCGCTCGCCGCCGAACGGGTGGAAGTCCGCCCAGAGGTTGAAGGAGAAGACGGTGGCCATGCCCAGCGCGAAGGCGACGCCGCCGACGGTCCAGCACAGCACCCCGCGTCCCAGCCCGGTGCGCTCCTGCAGCGTGTTGACCACCGGCTCCAGCAGCGAGACCGAGCTGGTGATGGCGGCGACGAACAGCAGGATGAAGAAGACGCCGCCGAAGACGCTGCCGCCCGGCATGTTGCCGAAGGCGACCGGCAGGGTCACGAACACCAGCCCCGGCCCCTCGCCCGGGTTCAGGCCGTTGGCGAAGACGATGGGGAAGATGGCGATGCCGGCCAGCAGGGCGCAGGTGGTGTCGGCGAAGCCGATCATGACGCTGGTGGAGGGCAGCGACACGCTGCGCGGCAGGTAGGCGCCGTAGACCAGCATGGTGCCCAGCCCGATGGACAGCGAGAAGAAGGCCTGGCCGGCTGCGGCGATGACCACGTCGGCGCTGATCTTGGAGAAGTCGGGCGCGAACAGGTAGGCCATGCCGGCCGCGAAGTCGCCCTCCACGGCGGCGTAGCCGACCAGCAGCAGCAGCATCAGGAACAGCATCGGCATCAGCCAGACCACGGCCTTTTCGATGCCGGCCTGCACGCCGCGGGCGACGATCAGCACCGTGCCCAGCATGAACAGCGCGTGCCAGACGGTCAGGATGAGAGGATCGGCCAAGTGCCCGCCGAAGGCGGCGCCGGTCGTCTCGGCGGTGGCGCCGGCGAAGTCGCCCGCGAACAGCTTGGGCACATAGGCCAGGGCCCAGCCGGCCACGACGCTGTAGAAGCTGAGGATCAGCAGCGCCGCCACCACGCCCATGGCGCCAACCAGGCCCCAGGCCGGGCTGCCGCCATGCTGCCGGCCCAGCTCGATCATGGTGCCGAGCGGGCTCTTCTGCGCCTTGCGGCCCAGCATCAGCTCGGCGATCAGGATGGGCACGCCCACCATCAGGACGCAGCCGAGATAGACCAGCACGAAGGCGCTGCCGCCCATGCTGCCGGCCATGTACGGGAATTTCCAGATATTGCCCAACCCGACGGCCGAGCCAACGGCGGCCATCAGGAAGGCGAACCGGGACGACCAGTGCGCCGTCGTCGTCATGCGTGCTCCCCATCCACTCGCTGTCCGGCGCTTCTCGCGGCGGCCGGTGGCGGGGACATTAGGGGCAAGAGCGGCGCTTGTCACCCGTCCGGGTGGTGGCGCCCCGGCGCGTCCCGATCCACGGGGCGCGCCGGGAGGCCGGCCGGTTCAGCTGTCGCGGGCGGCGGTGCGGTCGGCGTGCGGGAACTGGCGCCGCTCGCCCAAATCGTTCAGGCCGGGCAGGTCGCCCAGATTCTCGGCGGCCAGCAGCGGCTCCACCGGCTGCTCGCGCAGGGCGACGTCGTCCGGCCCCTGGCTGGGGTTGCGCTCCAGCGTCAGGTCGACATTCTGCTCCTGCGCCACCAGCTCGCGCGCCATGTCCCAGTGCGCCTGCTCGCGGCCCTCCGGGCGGCCCTCGCTCTCCCAGATCTGGTGGGCGCGCTGGCGGATCCGTTCATCATCTTCCCGGTACATGGATGTTCCCCTTGGCATCGTGCGGTGGCGGCGCGGCCGAGCGGCGCCGCTCCCCTCCCAACAGCGCCGGGCCGCCAACCGTCCCCGCCGCCCCGCTTTACGGCCGCGCGGGAAAGGGGTAGAGTGCCTCTTCGGATCAGCCGCAGCCAGGAAGGGAAGCACGGCCATGTCGACCAGCAGTCTCTCCGGTATCGGCGGCTTCGGCTCGCCGGGCGGCATCGGCGGCATCCGCCCCACCGGCCGCGAGCCGCCGGTCCAGGCCGTGCCGCCCGTCAGCCGCGACGACCAGCAGCAGGCGCAGCAACAGCAGCAGACCAATACCGCGCCGACTGAGACCGAGCGGCAGGACGCGGTGAGCGCCGGCCGCACCCGCGGCAGCTTCGTCAACATCACCGTCTGAGGCGGTCCTTTCCGACCCCGATGCACCGACCGTCGCGCGCGGCCGGGCGATTTCGCGTGCGCACTTCCGGGCGCCGCCATGCCCGGATGGGAACATCGCCCTGAGGTCGCCGTTCTTCCTCTGACCCGCGGGACCGCGGGTGGTCGCCCCCTGGGGAACTTCACCCCGGCAACCGAAGAGGAAGAGACATGTCGACCAACAAGATGAGCAAGCTGATCGCCGCCGGCCTGCTGCTGGCCGCCACCTCCCTGTCCGCCTGCAACACCGTCGCCGGCGCCGGCGAGGACCTGCAGGCGGGCGGCAAGGCCGTCGAGCGCACCGCCGACAAGACCAAGGGCTCCTGAGCCTACGGCCCGCCGACCGCACGGGAGACCTCCCGGCGGTCGGCTGCGGCCCGATCCTCTCCTTGCCGCTTATCCAGAGGCGCGCCTTGCCGGGACGGCGCATCCGGTCCAGGATCGACGGACCGCCCCCGCCCCTTCCCATCCCGGCCCCGCCATGAACGCGCCCGACAAAGGTCCCCGCATCCGCACCGTGCCGCCCGGCGAGGACCGGGAGCGGCTGGTCTGCCCGGACTGCAACTTCATCGCCTACGAGAACCCCAAGATCGTCGTCGGGTCTGTCGCCGCCTGGCAGGACCGCATCCTGCTCTGCCGCCGGGCCATCGAGCCGCGCAGCGGCTACTGGACGCTGCCCGCCGGCTACATGGAGCTGAACGAGACCAGCGAGCAGGGCGCCGCCCGCGAGGCCTGGGAGGAGGCGCGGGCCTCCATCCGCATCGACCGGCTGCTGGCGGTCTACAACATCCCGCGCATCAGCCAGGTGCAGCTGATCTACCGCGCCGAGCTGACCCGCCCCGAGGTCGAGGCCGGGCCGGAGAGCCTGGAGGTCGCTTTGTTCCGCTGGGAGGAGATCCCCTGGCGCGACCTCGCCTTCCCCTCGGCGGCCTGGGCGCTGAAGGAGTTCCGGGCGCGGCTGGGACAGGCCGACTTCCCGCCCGGCACCAATCCGCCGGGCGAAGCGGCCGGGCTCTGAGCCCCATCAGGGAACCCCGGGGGTACCGCCCCCGTTGCCTCCGCGAGAGATTCCGGCTCCCGGATGGAGTTCCCATGTCGATCCCGACCATGCTGCCCCTGCTCATGCTGGTTCTGGCCGCCCCCGCCGCCTCGGCCCAGGGGGCGCCGTCCCAGGGCGCCCAGGCGGTCCGCCCCGGAATGCAGCAACAGGGGCAGCAACCGGGCGTGCAGCAACCGGCCCAGCCCGGGAACGAGGCGAATCTCGGGGTGCAGACGCCCGACCCGGGTTTCAGCCTGGACGTGGCCGGCAGCATCGGCGACACCGGCGAGGAGCAGCTGGCCGAGGCGGTAAGCCAGGCGCTGCCGGACGACCTGACCGACCCCGCCCGCAACTTCAAGACCAAGACCGCCAATGCCGGCGACTACCGGCTGGTCATGGTCTTCCACGGCGACGCGCAGCTGCCCGCCGACACGCTCTGCGTCCAGGCCAAGCAGGCGGAGGAGATGAACGCGCCGGAGCCCGCCGTCACGGCCGAGCCGGCGCAGCCGCGCCTGGACGCCACCACCCATGTCACCGCCGCCTTCTGCGACGGCGAGAAGACGTTGAGCGCCGCCAACGACCGCATGACCGGCGAGGTGGTGCCGGGCCAGGCCAGCTTCCGCTTCCTGGTGGCGGACATCGCCAAGCAGCTGTTCCCCAGCGGCTTCGACGTGCTGCCCGGCACCGAGGGCGCGACAGCCACCACCCGCACCCAGCCGTGAACTGAGGCGGCAACGACCGCGCCGGCCGCCTGTTGCCTTTCCGGATGAACCCCTCCGGGAGACAGGACATGACGGACAACCGCAATCCCGACGGCCGCGATCCCTCCGACCGGCCCGGCCCGGCCGCCAGCGGCCTCGGCACCGGCCGGCCCTTCGACGGCAATGAGCGGCGCGAGAGCGTGCCGGGCGGCAACCTTTCCGACGCGGTCGAGGGCGGCGCCCGAAACACCGCCGGCGGAGGTGGCGTCGGCAGCTTCCAGGACGAGGGCCGCCCGCTGCCGGTGAGCGACGCGGACCGCACCCAGGGCGTCACCGAACAGCGCGAGGTCAACATCGCGCCCACCACCGCTCCGGCGGTGGGCGCCGGCGGGCTGCAGTCCGGCGCGGGCTCAAGCGGCCTGGCCGGTGCCGCCGGCAGCGGCTCCACCACGGCCACCCCGGGCGGCGATCCCAACGCGATCAGCGGCGGCGCGGGCAGCCCCGGCGGCGGCTGGGGCCAGGGCGGCACCACGCCGGCCCAGGAGGGCACGCCCAACGCCACCGGCCAGGCGACCACGCGCGAGACCTCGCGCTGAGGACGCACAGGCTCAGCGGATTGGCGTCCCGGCCCTCCGGCATCGAGGGGCTCGGGGGTGGTGCGTCCTTCGACAGGCTCAGGATGAGGAGCGTGGGATGCCAGGCACTCCTGGTTCCCAGGCCAGCGGGAGCATCAAAAAGGTCCTCATCCTGAGCCTGTCGAAGGACGCACAGCCTCACCGCTGCCGCACACGGGGAGCAGCAAAATCCTCCTCATGCTGAGCCTGTCGAAGCACGCACAGCATCAACGCCGCTCCCGGCCGGGACCTCAGGAAGCAGCGGCCCGCTTGCGCCGCGTCCGCGCCTCCACGATCGCGGCCACGGTGACGGGGCGGAAGTCGAAGACGTCCACCCCGGCATCGGCTTGGCGCGGCAGCGGCTTCATGGCGCCGTGGCTGTGGCCGTGCAGGTTCCAGGCGCCCTTGTACATGCCGTTCCAGGTGCGGAAGGCGTAGTGGCAGAGCACCAGCCGCACCCCGTCCACCTCCAGCTCGGCATAGTGGCGCACGCTGGCCCAGCCCGGCAGATCAAGCGTCTCCGGCCCGTCATTGTTGCCGACGATCAGGTGCTTGCGGCCGGGCAGCCGGTCCAGGATCTCGGCCATGCGGGCCGCCGGCCGGCGGATGGCGAAGTCGCCCAGGTGCCAGACCTCGTCGTCCGGCCCGACCACCTCGGCCCAGCGCGCGATCATGGCCTCGTCCATCTCCGCCACCGAGGCGAAGGGCCGCCGGAAGCGCGGAATCGCCCCGGCATGGCCGAAATGCGTGTCGCTGGTGAAGTAGGTCGCCATGCCCGCGTCAACGTCCGGCGGGGAGGGTACGGTTCCCTCAGCCGCCGGGGAGCGTCGCGGCCCGCAGCAACGCCGCCGCCCGGGCCGACTCCTCGTCCGGCAGGGGGATGTCCGGTGCCAGCCCGGAAACCTCGTTGCGGCCGTCGGGCAGCAGGCGGGCGCAGTTGGGCAGGCCGACGGAGTAGCCGCTGTTCGGCAGGATCAGGCGGATGCGGCCGTTGATATGGCCGCACCCGGACCCGTAGGTGCGGCTGCCGGCCAAGCGCGCCACGCCCGCCCCCTTCAGCACGGCCGCGAACTGTTCGGCCGCCGAGGCGCTGTTGCCGTCCATATGGATCAGGACCGGGCCGTCCCACCCCTCTCCCTGGCGGCTCTCGTCGGCGGGGCCGAACAGCGCCTCCTCGGCCGTCCGCGACCCCAGGGCGCCCCGCTCGAGCCAGGCGACGGAACCGGTCGTGTGGACCGGCCCGGCGACGATGTTGCTGCAGCCCTCCGCCCGGCGCGGCTCCCAGGGCCGCTTCTCCCGCCAGACCCAGCCCATGTCGCAGCCGGGTCCCGCCCGCAGCGCAGTGCGGAAGGCCAGCGTCTCGGCCCGTATCGCCTCGACGTAAGGGCGGGCGACGGGTCTCAGGCCGGGGGCGGCCAGCGCTTTCTCGACCTCCGCCAGCATGCTGTCGCCGAGAGGATGGAAGTGGGCGTGGCGCACCAGGGCCAGGGGCGTGCCGGGCACCGGACGGTTCGTGACCGCGCGGGCGACGACCTCCGCCCACTCGCTGCCGCCGCCATTGCCGCCGATGTCGATCACCAGAATCTCCGCGCCCTTCTCCCTCAGCGCGGCGAGGCGCTTGGCGAAATGGGCGGTCAGCCGGATTTCCGCGCGGCGCCGGATGTCGGACCGGCAGCGCTCGTCGCAGCCCTCCGGCGGCAATGCCGCGCGCACCGCCTCCCATTCCTCATGGCAGCCGGCGGGATAGGTGGCGGGGATGAAGATGGGGATGCGCACGGCGCCGACCCGGCGCCCGTCGGGCAGGGTGAGGAGAACGGTGCGGAAGGGCTGGGCCTCGCCGCCGTCCACCAGCAGCTCCGCCGGCGCGGCCGCCTCGATCGGCAGCGAGAAATCGGGGCTCTCCGACCGCCCGAAACCCATGGCGGCACAGGCCTCCGCCGCGCCAGCCCCGGTCGGCACGGGAGCCGGGGCGGAACCGCCGGAACCGCCCGTTCCCGCGCTCCGGCGGCCGCCGAGCCCGACATGGCCGTCCTTGAAGCCCTCCAGAAACCGGCGGAGCGCCGCGACGGCCTGTTCTTCGCTGGTGGCCACCTCGAGCTCGTCGCGGGCGGCCCGCTCTAGCGCGGGAACGTCGATGCCGCTGCCCGGCGACGCCGCCCAGGTCAGGTTGGCGTACTGGCGCTCCATGCCGGCCTTCAGCGCGGCGAAGTCGTCCAGCCATGCCTTCCGGTCGAAGGCCGCTTCCGACGCGGCGACGGGGTTCGCGCCCGCCAGCAGGGCGGCGAGGGCGGTTCCGAGCAGGAGAGTCTTGAGCATTCCGGGCCGGGATGGTTGTGTTGTCCCGGATAGAATATCTCTTATAAGTTGCTCGTCAACGCTCCGCCCTACTGCGCGTCGGGCTGGCGCTCCGGGGCGGCGGCATGGAAGGCGGGATGGGCGCGGGCGGCCTCGTCGATGCGGACCAGGGTCGGGCAGGCCGACAGGTCGCAGCTGAAGCGGCGGGCGTTGAAGAGCTGCGGCACCAGGCAGAGGTCCGCCATGCCCGGTTCGTCGCCGTAGCAGAAGGTGCCGGCCGTGGCGGCCACCATCGGTTCCAGCGCCGCCAGGGTGGACTCCACCCAGTGCCGGATCCAGGCGTTGACCTGCTCGTCCGGCTGGCCCAGCGGCCCGCGCAGATAGTTCAGGACGCGGAGATTGTTGATCGGGTGGATGTCGCAGGCGATGGCCAGCGAGATCGCCCGCACCTTGGCGCGGCCGACCGGGTCCCTGGGCAGCAGCCGCGGCTCCGGATGGGTCTCGTCGAGATACTCGATGATGGCGAGCGACTGGGTCAGCAAATCGCCGCCATCGTCCAGCGCCGGCACCAGCCCCTGCGGGTTGACGGCCTTGTAGCCGGGCTTCAGCTGCTCGCCGCCGTCCCTCAGCAGATGGACCGGCACCGCCTCGTACTCGATGCCCTTGAGCGCCAGCGCGATGCGCACCCGGTAGGCGGCGGAGGAGCGGTAGTAGGTGTAGAGCTTCATGGCGGCGGCTCCTTCTGCGGGGTCGGTGCTTGGAGTCCTTCTCCCCTTGAGGGAGAAGGGTGGGGCCCGCGGCGAAGCCGTGGGGGGTTGAGGGGTGGACAGCCGAAGGCTGGCCTTCTCAATGGTCGAGAATGCGCTGAGGGTAGAGAACGTCAGCCTGCGGCTGCCGACCCCTCACCCTCCCACGCTTCGCGCGGGTCCCATCCCTCTCCCGCAAGGGGAGAGGGATGAATGCGTCCACCCCTCGTCATTCCCTCTGAGAAGGATAAGGCTCCCGCGTCCATTCCCAAGGGGATCACCCCGCCGGCGGCTCGTAGCGGCGGACCTCCTGGTCGATGGCGCCGAAGACGCTGCGGCCCTCGGGGTCCAGCATCTCGATGCGCACCCGGTCGCCGAAGCGCAGGAAAGGCGTCTTCGGCTTGCCGTCGCGGATGGTCTCGATGGTGCGGATCTCGGCGAGGCAGGAATAGCCCAGGCCGCCCTCCGCGACCGGCCGCCCGGCACCGCCGTCCGGGTCCTTGTTCGACACGGTGCCGGAGCCGATGATGCAGCCGGCCGCCAGCGGCCGGGTCCGGGCCGCGTGCGCCACCAGCCGGGGGAAGTCGAAGGTCATGTCGACGCCAGCGTTGGGCTTGCCGAACGCCTGGCCGTTGATGTGGCTGAGCAGCGGCAGATGCACCTTGCCGCCGTCCCAGGCCTGGCCCAGCTCGTCCGGCGTGACCGCCACGGGGGAGAAGGCAGTGGAGGGCTTGCTCTGGAAGAAGCCGAAGCCCTTCGCCAGCTCCGCCGGGATCAGACCGCGCAAGCTGACGTCGTTCACCAGCATGACCAGCCGGATGTGCCGGGCCGCCAGCGAGGGCGGGGCACCCATCGGCACGTCGCCGGTGACCACGGCCACCTCGCCCTCCAGATCGATGCCCCAGGCCTCCTCGGCCATGAGGATCGGCTCGCGGGGGCTGAGGAAGCTGTCGGAGCCGCCCTGGTACATCAGCGGGTCGGTCCAGAACTCCGGCGGCATCTCGGCGCCCCTGGCCTTCCGCACCAGCTCGACATGGTTGACGTAGGCCGATCCATCAGCCCACTGGTAGGCGCGCGGCAGGGGCGAGGCGCAGTCCTCCTCCCGGAAGGGCATGACGCCCTCCGGATTGCCGCCGGCGTTCAGCTCGTCCGAGACGCCCTCCAGCGCCGGGCGCACTGTCTCCCACTCGTCCAGCGCCCGCTGCAGGGTCATGGCGATGGAGGGGACGGGGACGCAGCGCGTCAGGTCGCGGCTCACCACCACCAGGGTGCCGTCGCGGCCCCCGGTCTTCAACGTCGCGAGCTTCATTATTCGGCCGCCTCCTTCACGCGCCAGCTGTCGGCATAGCTCTCCAGCTCCACGCCGGGGGCCATCTCGGCCACCTCCAGCGCGTCGCGGGTGTCAATCATCACCGCGTACTCGTCGGTCGCGGCCTTGGTCTGCTTGAACATGCGGGTCAGCGCCTTCGGGTGCGGCCCGTGGGTGAAGCCGCAGGGGTGGAAGGTCATCATCCCGGCATGGATGTTGTCGCGCGAGAAGAAATCGCCCGCGTGGTAGAACAGCACCTCGTCATAATCGTCGTTGTTGTGGAAGAACGGCACCTTCAGCGCCTCCGGGTCCGTCTCGAACAGGCGCGGCGTGAAGGTGCAGACGACGAAGCGGTTGGCGACGAAGGTCGTGTGGGCGCTGGGCGGCAGATGGTAGCGGTGGCTCATCAGCGGACGGATGTCCTTGACGTTGATGCGCACCGGGGCGAGGTCGCCCTTCCAGCCCACCGCGTCCAGCGGGTTGTAAGGATAGGTGACGGTGGAGAGCTGGTTGCGGCGCTTGACCCGCACCTTCCAGACGCCGTCCGGCCCTGCCTCCGACTGCTGGCCGAGGAAGGCGTCGTCGATCTGCGGCGTGTCCAGCATGGCCGGGTCGAAGATGGCGTGCGGCCCGACCAGCCCCTTCTCCGGCAGCTGGTAGGTCGAGCCCGTCGCCTCGATCAGCAGCGCCATGACGGGCGCGGTGGGGCTCAGCCGCCACATGGTGCCGCGCGGCAGCACGACATAGTCGCCAGCCGTCACGCTGAGATGGCCGTAGTCGCAGAACAGCTCGCCCGCACCCTCATGGATGAAGACCAGTTCGTCGCCGTCGCCGTTACGGACCAGATGGTCCATCGGCCGGTCGCACTTCCAGATGCGCATGCGGCAATGGGCGTTAAACAGCACCTCGCGCGCCTCCCACGGGCCCGGCGCCGCCTCGCCCGCCTTGTTCAGGTCGAAGGCGCGGGGGCGCAAGGGGCCCTCCCAGCTCAGCCAGCCGGTGGGCGGGTTGCGGTGGTACATGTGGGTGGCGGGGCCGAAGAACCCCTCCTTGCCGATCTCCCGCTCGAACGTGCCCTCGGGCAGGTTCGCATGGGCCTGGCGGGACGTGCGTCCCTCCACCTTGGGGAAGGCGATGTAGTTGCGCATCGGGGTTCCTCCGGCGGTCCGCAGCTTAGGGCGGCGGATCGTTTCAGTTGAAACGTGTTGCCGCCGGTTCTACGCTGGCCCATCAGTCCCGTCAATACGGCCAAAGGGAGGCTCGCCATGCTGAGACTTGACGGCTTCCTGCCCTACCGGCTGAACGTGCTCGCCAAGCGCATCAGCCAAGCCCTGGCCCGGCTCTACGAGGACCGGTTCGGCATCTCCATCCCGGAATGGCGGGTGTTGGCGACGCTCGGCGAGCGGCAGCCGCTATCCTCCAACGACATCGTCGAGCGCACCCGCATGGACAAGGCCAAGGTCAGCCGCGCGGTCAGCCGCCTGGCCGAGGCCGGCCTGCTCGACCGCCAGCCGCACCCCGAGGACCAGCGCCTGCTGCGCCTGTCCTTCACCCCCGAGGGCCGCGCCCTCTACGACCGCTTGGCGCCCCAGGCGCTGGAGTGGGAGCGGAGACTGCTGGAGGATTTTTCGGCGGAGGACGTAAGGGCGCTGGACGGGCTGATCGACCGGCTCAATGATCGGCTGGACCGGATGAGGTGAGGAGAGATGTCATGAGGCTGGAGATAGGCCGTGGGGGCACCCTCTTACTGCCGGCCGAAGCCTTGGCCCATCTTGGTCTGGAAGGCGGCGGCAAGGTCACGGCGGAACTGATGCAGGACGGCGGCGTCCGGCTCCGGAAGACGGACAAACCGCCGGTGGACCCGGAGCCCGGCCAAGAACACGCCGCACGATGAACCGCTGACGTGCAGTCACTGGGAATGCCCCGCCTCCTCGGCACCATTGCTTAACGAATAAGGGCTATCCCACCTCCTTGGCGTCCATGGTAACCGTAAGGGCGCCGCGAGGGGGTTGTTCATGCCGCGCCATTGGCTCGAGGGTGCCGCGCTGTACCAGGTCTACCCGCTGTCGTTCCGTGACGGGAACGGCGACGGCTGGGGCGACCTGCCCGGTGTGATCCAAGGGCTGGGGCACATCGCCTCGCTGGGGGTGGACGGCGTCTGGCTGAGCCCCTTCTACGCCTCGCCGCTGGCCGATTTCGGCTACGACGTCTCCGACCATTGCGCCGTCGACCCGCGCATGGGGACCCTTGCCGACTTCGACCGGCTGCTGGCGAAGGCGCACCGGCTGGGCTTGCGCGTCATGCTGGACTTGGTGCTGGGCCACACCTCTAACCGGCATCCCTGGTTCGTGGAGAGCCGGGCCTCCCGCGACAACGCCAGGTCCGACTGGTACGTCTGGGCCGATCCCAGCCCGGACGGCACGCCGCCCAACAACTGGCTGTCGGTCTTCGGCGGCGCCGCCTGGACCTGGGAGCCGCGGCGGCGGCAATACTACCTGCACCATTTCCTGTCGGCCCAGCCGACGCTGAACCTGCGCTGCGAGGCCGCCGTCGCGGCGCTGCTGGACGTGGCCCGCTTCTGGCTGGCGCGCGGGGTGGACGGGTTCCGCATCGACGCGGTCGATTTCCTGATGCGCGACCCGGGCCTGCGCTCCAACCCGCCGGAAAATCCGGAGCCCTACGAGTTCCCGACCAAGCTGTTCGGCATGCAGCACCATGTCCACGACATGATGCATGGCGACACCCGCCCATTTTTGGAGCGGCTGCGCGCCGTGGCCGAGGAGTTCGGGTCGGACCGGGTGCTGCTGGGCGAGCTGTCGAGCCGCCCGGGCGCCGCCGGCCGCATCGCCCACTACACCGCGCCCGGCGGGCTGCACGCCGCCTACACGCTGGATCTGCCCAAGCGCGCCTTCAGCCCGGCGGCGCTGCGCACGGCGATCATGGCGGCCGACGACCGGGCCGGCACCTGCTGGAGCCTGTCCAACCACGATGTCGAGCGCGCCGCCTCGCGCTGGTTGCCGAAAGGCGGCGATCCCCAGCGCTTCGAGGCGCTGCTGGCGGTGCTGCTGGCCTGCCTGCCCGGCACGGTCTGCGTCTATCAGGGCGACGAGCTGGGCCTGACCCAGGCGGACCTCGCCCTGGAGCAGCTGCGCGACCCGTTCGGGATATCCTACTGGCCGGAGTTCAAGGGCCGCGACGGCAGCCGCACCCCCATCCCCTGGACGCCGACGGCGCCCAACGGCGGCTTCTGCCCCGACGGGGTGGCGCCCTGGCTGCCGCTGGCGCCGGAGCATCTGTCGCGCGCCGTGGCGGTGCAGGATCGGCGCAACGCCTCCACCCTGGCCGTCTGGCGCGCGGCGCTGAACCTGCGCCGCACCCGCCCGGCCCTGCGCGAGGGCTCGCTGACCAATGTCGACGAGGACGGCGCCGTGCTGGCCTTCGCCCGCACCGGCGGCGGCGAGCGCATCCACGCCGCCTTCAACCTCTCCACCGAGCCCGCCACCTACCTGCTGCCCGACCCCGACCTGCGCCCGATCGAACTGCCCCGCCACCCGGGCTCGCCCGAGGCGGTGCTGCGCGGCGCCGAGCTGGTTCTGCCGCCGCTGGGCTGCTTCCTGGGTGCCGGGCGGGGGTGAGGGCGGGAGAAGCGGTTTGGCTCGCCTACGGATGGAGCGGAGAGGCTGGTCCGTGGTGCGTCCTTCGACAAGCTCAGGATGAGGGATGTTTGTTCCAGGCACCCCTGGAAACATGGGGAGCAGCGAAATCCCCCTCATGCTGAGCCTGTCGAAGCACGCAGCACATCGACGCCGCTCCCCTAAACCGCCGCCTCGGCCGCCTCGCGGGTTTCGCCCAGGCTCAGCGGCAGGCGCAGGACGAAGCGGGTGCCGGCGGGGGCGGAGGGGTCCAGGCGGATGGAGCCGCCCAGCGTCTTGGTCATGAGGTTGTGCACGATGTGCAGCCCCAGCCCGGTGCCGCCGCGGCCGCGCCGGGTGGTGAAGAACGGGTCGAATATCTTCGGCCGGATGGCCTCGGGCACGCCGCGCCCATCGTCCGACACCCGGATCTCCACCTCCGCGCCGCCCTCGGGCGAGGGCACCAGCTCCACCGTGATGGTGCCGCCGGTCTGCCCGTCCGCATAGGCGTGCTGGGTGGCGTTCATCACCAGGTTGGTCAGCACCTGGGTCAGCGCGCCCGGGTGGCTGTCCAGCTCCACCGGCAGCCCGGCGGCGCCCAGCACCTGGATACGGTGGCCGCAGGCGCGCAGGTGCGGCGACAGGCTCAGCACCACCTCGGAGACGACGTCGCCCAGCGGAAAGCGCCGCCGCTCGTCCGCGGACTGGTCGGCGGCCACGTTCTTGAAGCTCTGCACCAGCGACGCCGCGCGCGAGGCGTTCGCCAGCACCGCCTCGCAGGCCGGCACCGCCTGCTCGAAATACTCGGTCAGCTCCGAGCGGCGCAGCGTCCCGCCGGTGAGGCTGCCCTGGACGGTGCGGGTCTGCTCCAGCAGGTGCGAGGAGGCGGTCACGACCACGCCCACGGGCGTATTGATCTCGTGCGCGACGCCGGCGACCAGCTGGCCCAGCGCCGCCATCTTCTCCGACTGCACCAGCGCGTCCTGGCTCTCGCGCAGGGTCCGCAGGGTCCGCGCCAGCTCGGTCGTGCGCTCGCGGACCCGGTCCTCCAGCCCTTCCTTGGCCTCGCGCAGCGCCGCCTCGGACCGCGCCAGCGCCGCCATGCGCTCCTCGCGCTTCTGGCCGATGACGTAGGCGACGCCGAAGGTCAGCACCACCACGCCCAGCGTCCGGCCGAAGGCGACGGTGTAGAGCATGCCCTGGGTCATCGGGAACAGCCCCGCCATGGTCAGCCCGTAGACGATGCCGAAGCCGGTCAGCAGCAGGAAGCCCACCAGGTACAGCAGCGCCTCGCGCTGGCGGAACACCAGGAACGCCGCCACGCCGGCGCAGTAGATGTAGGCGCTGATGCCCACCAGCTGCGCCACGCCCGTCATGTGGTTGGCGGCGTAGATGATCAGCGCGCTGATGAAGGCGGCGATCTCGAAGCCGATGATCACCTTGTTCGCCAGCGGCGCCTTCTCCTTCAGCTGCAGATAGCTGCGCGAGAAGTCCAGCACGGCGATGACGGAATAGGGCACCACCACGAACCAGGCGTAGCTGGCGACGGCCGGCGGCAGGACCAGCCAGGGATAGCCGATGTTCACGAACATCGTCAGGCTGTCGAGCGCGCAGAACACGAAGAGCGGGATGGCCGGCCCCTCGCGCACGAACATGCCCAGCGCCAGCGGATAGAGGCTGAGGATCACCATGGCGCCGAACACGACGCCGTAGAAGGTGCCCTCGGTCGCCTTGACGTCGCCGTGCGCGTCGGCCGAGCGCAGGGTGAGCGCGAAGGAGACGAAGTGATAGTCGATGCGCAGGTAGAAGCGGCTGTCGCCCGGCGGCAGCAGCAGACGGAAGACCGGCGTGCGGTAGCTGTCGTCCACCTGCCGCTCGGCATCGCCCATGACCAGCGACCGCTCGCGCCAGCCGCCGGCGCCGTCCGACTGGTAGAGGCGGATGTCGCGGTAATAGGGCTGCGGCAGCACCAGCAGCCGCTCCACCGCGTGGTCCGCCTCGTTGCGGATGGTGAAGCGGCCCCAATGGACGGCGGTGTTGCGCGAGAAGCTGGGGGCGGGCCCGGGCGAGGGGCGGAAGCTCCCGTCCCGCTCGCCGGACAGGATCTGGGCGGCCGGGATGGAGCCGTCGGGATCGGTCAGCAGCTCCAGCATGCCGCCGATGGGCTGCGCCTCCGGCGCCGCCGGAATCGGCGTCGCGGCCGCCGGGACGGTCCAGGCGAGCAGAAGCAACGACAGGAATGTGAGGATCAGGCGACGCATCGATATCCACGGCCAGCGTGGCACCATTCTAGCGACCCCGCGTCCTGGACCATACTCCTATCTGCTGCGCGGTACCGCAGGGCAAAGGGTCAGGGCGCCACGCCCGCCCCGGCTCCCGCCGCCATCGCCGCCGTGACCAGGGCGTGCAGGCCGAAGCCGCCGATCAGCAGGGCCGAGCCGCGGTCGACCAGCCGCATCGTCCCCGGCCCGACATGGCGCCCGGCCAAGGCCACGCCCGAGCACAGCAGCACCCACCAGGCGGCCGAACCGAGGAAGACCCCCGCCACCAGCGGCAGCACCGCGACGCCCTCCCCATCCGCCGGCAGCGCCATGGCGCCGAACAGGGCGGTGAATGTCAGGATGGTCATGGGGTTGGCGAGCGTCAGCAGCAGCGTGCCGAGGAAGGCGGAGCCGAGCCCGGCCGGCATCGGCGCCACGCCGGCCTCCGGCCGCGCGCGGCGGCTTTCCGCCCAGGCGGCCCACGCCATCCACAGCAGCAGCAGCCCGCCGGCGACCTGGATCGGCGTGCGGGCGGCGATGAGCCAGGCCGACAGCACCGCCAGCCCGCCGCCGGCCAGCAGCCCGTAGGCGGCGTCGGCCGTCGCGGCGCCCAGGCCCCCGGCGATCCCGGCCGCCGGGCCGCTCACCAGCGTGCGGCGGATGCAGAGCAGTCCGATCGGCCCGACCGGCGCCGCCAGCGCCAGCCCGAACGCCAGCCCCTTCACGAACAAGGCCGGATCGCCCGTCATGTCTTCCTCCCCGTCGCTTCGATGGTGACGCCCGGCACCGGCAGCACCGGCGTCTCCTTGGCGGTGGAGAGCGCCACCAGCGTGTGGCTGCGCACCACCCCCGGCACCGCCTTGACCCGCCCGCCCAGCAGCCGGTCCAGCTCGATCAGGCCCGGCGTGCGGACCTTCAGCAGGAAGGACCAGTCGCCGGTGACGTGGTGGCACTCCTGCACCTCGGCCCAGCCGGCGACGGCCGCCAGGAAGCCGGGCCCGTGCTCCGGCCGCTCCAGCGAAACGCCGACGAAGGCCAGAACCCCCAGCCCCAGCGCCTGCGGATCGGCCAGCGCCGCCCAGCCGCGCAGCGCCCCGGAGGCCTGCAGCTTGCGCACCCGCTCGTTGGCGGCGGACACGGAAAGCCCCACCCGCGCGCCCAGTTCGGCGTTGGTCAGGCGGCCATCCTCCTGCAGGAGGGCGACGATCTTCAGGTCGATCTCATCCATGACCGACGTTTTTACGATCATGCCGAGCGTTGTCAATATCGATCACTGCTAAAGCGCTTGTAGAGCGGATTTCATCCACCCGCGACATTCTTGTGATCAGGCACTATGCCGAACAGGGCAGGCTTGGGTAGACTGCGCCCCTGATCGGCCGGATCAACCGGCCCCGGGTCCAAGAACTGGGATGGAAACCATGAAGCTTCGCAAGCTGGGTGCCGGCGCCGCCGCGTTCGTCATGGCGGGCCTGTTCGCGGGGACGGCCGTCGCCGGGCCGACGGTCGACAGCATCAAGCAGCGCGGCCAGCTGCGCTGCGGCGTGAACACCGGCCTGGCCGGCTTCAGCAGCCCCGACAGCGCCGGCAAATGGAGCGGGCTGGACGTGGACATCTGCCGCGCCGTCGCCGCCGCCGTGCTGGGCGACGCCAACAAGGTGGCCTACACGCCGCTCTCCACCCAGCAGCGGCTGACCGCCCTGCAGTCGGGCGAGATCGACATCCTCAGCCGCAACACCACCTGGTCGCTGACCCGCGACACCCAGGGCATGGATTTCGGGCCGGTCGTCTATTACGACGGGCAGGGCTTCATGGTGCGCAAGGACCTCGGCGTGAAGAGCGCCAAGGAGCTGAACGGCGCCACCATCTGCGTGCAGCCGGGCACCACGACCGAGCTGAACCTGTCCGACTGGTTCCGCGCCAACAACCTGACCTTCAAGTCGGTCGTCATCGAGTCGCTGGACGAGGTCAGCGCCGCCTACTTCGCCGGCCGCTGCGACGCCTTCACGACGGACGGCTCCCAGCTCGCCTCGCTGCGCGCCTCCGTGGCGCAGAAGCCGGACGACCATGTCATCCTGCCCGAGCTTATCTCCAAGGAGCCGCTGGCCCCGGTGGTCCGCCACGGTGACGACCAGTGGCTGGACATCGTGAAGTGGACCGTCTACGCGCTGCTGGAGGCCGAGGAGAAGGGCATCACGGCGGCGAACGTCGACGAGAAGCTGAAGAGCACCGACCCCACCATCCAGCGCATGCTGGGCGCGCAGGCCGGCATGGGCACCGCCCTGGGGCTGGACGACAAGTGGGCCTACCGGGCCATCAAGTCGGTCGGCAACTATGGCGAGATCTTCGACCGCCATGTCGGCAAGGCCTCGCCCTTCAAGCTGGAGCGGGGCCAGAACGCCTTGTACACCCAGGGCGGGCTGATGTACGCCCCGCCGATCCGCTGACCGGACGGGTGCCCAGACCTTGACCGTGGAAACGCGCGCCCGGCCGCAGGGGCGGTCCTTCTCGCTGAACGATCCGGGCGTCCGGGCGGCGGCCTACCAGATCCTGGTGGCCGCCCTCGTGCTCTTCGCCGGCTGGTACCTGATCTCCAACACGCTGGAGAACCTGGCGCGGCAGAGCATCGGCACCGGCTTCGGCTTCCTGGAGCGCGAGGCCGGCTTCGAGGTGGGCGAGTCCCTGATCGATTACAGCGCCCAGGACAGTTACGCCCGCGCCTTCCTGGTCGGCATCCTGAACACCCTCAAGGTGGCGGTCATCGGCATCGTGCTCGCCACGGTCCTGGGGACGCTGCTGGGCGTGGCGCGCCTCTCCTCCAACTGGCTGGTGGCCAAGCTGGCCGGCGGCTATGTCGAGGTGGTGCGCAACGTGCCGCTGCTGCTGCAGCTGTTCTTCTGGTACGCGGCACTGACCGAGGGGCTGCCCGGCCCGCGGCAGGCGCTGCAGCCGCTGCCGGGCGTGTTCCTGTCCAACCGCGGCCTGAAGATCCCCGGCGCCGCCGAGGACCCGGCCTGGGCGGCCCTGGGCATCGCATTGCTGGCCGGCATCGCCGGCGCGGTGGCGGTCCATGTCTGGGCCAACCGGCGCCACACCGCGACGGGCGTGCGCCCGCCGGCCGGAGCGATCTCCGCCGGGCTGGTGCTGGGCCTGCCGCTGCTGACGCTGCTGGCCTTCGGTGGTGCCGCGCTGGACGTGCCGGAGCTCAAGGGCTTCAACTTCACGGGCGGCCTCACCCTGACGCCGGAATTCGCCGCGCTGCTGTTCGGGCTGGTGATCTACACCGCCGGCTTCATCGCCGAGATCGTGCGCTCGGGCATCCTCGCCGTGCCGCACGGCCAGACCGAGGCGGCCGCGGCCCTGGGGCTGAGCCGCGGGCGCATCCTGCGCCTGGTGGTGCTGCCGCAGGCGCTGCGGGTCATCATCCCGCCGACCACCAGCCAGTATCTGAACCTGACCAAGAACAGCTCGCTCGCCATCGCCATCGGCTATTCGGATTTCGTGTCGGTGGCGAACACCACCATCAACCAGACGGGACAGGCGATCGAGGGCGTGGCCGCGATCATGGCCGTGTACCTGACCATCAGCCTCGGCCTGTCCCTGGCGATGAACTGGTACAACAAGCGCATCGCGCTGGTTACGCGGTAAGGGGGCGGCGATGACGCAGGAGAACGCCACCACCCCCGTATTGCCGCCGCCGGTCCTGGCGCGCGGCCCGATCGGCTGGGCCCGCGCCAACCTCTTCAACGGCTGGTTCAACACGGCCCTGACGCTGTTCGTGCTGTGGATCCTGGTGCGGACCGTGCCGGGGCTGTTCGACTGGGCGGTGGGCTCGGCCGTGTGGAGCGGCGACGCCGCGATCTGCCGGGCTGAGGGCGCCGGCGCCTGCTGGTCCTTCGTGGCCGAGAAATGGCGCTTCATCCTGTTCGGCACCTATCCCGCCGACCAGCATTGGCGCCCCGTCGCCGCCATGGCCGCCATCCTCGCCACGCTGCTGGCGAGTGCCGACCGGCGCATGTGGGGCCGGCCGCTGGCGGTGATCTGGCCGGTGGGGCTGGGCCTCGCGGCGCTGCTGATGTTCGGCGGGGTGCTGGGCCTGGACTTCGTGCCCACCACGCTCTGGGGCGGCCTGCCGCTGACGCTGGCGCTGTCGGTGGTGGGGCTGGTCTTCGCCTTCCCGCTGGGGGTGCTGCTGGCGCTGGGCCGCACCGGCGACCTGCCGGTCGTGAAGGCGCTGTCGGTCGTCTATATCGAGGTGATCCGCGGCGTGCCGCTGATCAGCGTGCTGTTCATGGCGAGCGTCATGTTCCCGCTGTTCCTGCCGCAGGGCGCCACCATCGACAAGCTGCTGCGCGCCCAGCTGGGCTTCATCCTGTTCGCCGCCGCCTATCTGGCCGAGGTGGTGCGCGGCGGCCTGCAGGCGATCCCCAAGGGCCAGTACGAGGCGGCCGACGCGCTGGGCCTGTCCTACTGGCAGAAGACCCGGCTGATCGTGCTGCCCCAGGCGCTGTCGCTGGTGATCCCGCCGCTGGTGAACACCTTCATCGGCTTCTTCAAGGACACCTCGCTGGTCATCATCATCGGCCTGTTCGACCTGCTGTCGACGGCCAAGGCCGCCCTGACCGACCCGGCCTGGCGCGGCTTCTACAAGGAGGCCTACCTGTTCGTGGGCCTGATCTACTTCGCCTTCTGCTACGCCATGTCGCGCTACAGCCAGTTCCTGGAGCGCGACCTGTCCAAGGGACGCCGCCGGTGAGCCACATTCAGGAAAGCACCATGGAAGAGTCGATCATCCAGCTGCGCGGCGTGAACAAGTGGTACGGCGAGTTCCACGTGCTGCGCGGCATCGACCTGGACGTCGCCAAGGGCGAGCGCATCGTCATCTGCGGCCCCTCCGGCTCGGGCAAGTCCACCCTGATCCGCTGCATCAACCGGCTGGAGGAGCACCAGGCCGGCACCATCCGCGTGCACGGGGTGGAGCTGGACAACGACCTCAAGCACATCGACGCGGTGCGCCGCGACGTCGGCATGGTGTTCCAGCAGTTCAACCTGTTCCCGCACCTGACCGTGCTGGAGAACTGCACGCTCGCGCCCATGTGGGTGAAGAAGGTGCCCAAGGCCGAGGCCGAGCGCCAGGCGCTGAAGTATCTGGAGCGCGTCCGCATCCCCGAGCAGGCCAACAAGTATCCGGGCCAGCTCTCGGGCGGCCAGCAGCAGCGCGTCGCCATCGCGCGCTCGCTCTGCATGAACCCCAGCATCATGCTGTTCGACGAGCCGACCTCCGCGCTTGACCCCGAGATGGTCAAGGAGGTGCTGGACGTCATGGTCGACCTGGCGCAGGGCGGCATGACCATGCTGGTGGTGACCCACGAGATGGGCTTCGCCAAGTCGGTCGCCGACCGCGTCATCTTCATGGACCGCGGCGAGATCGTCGAGCAGGCCCCGCCGGAGGAGTTCTTCGGCAACCCGAAGTCCGAGCGCACCCGGACCTTCCTGGGCCAGGTGCTGAACCACTGAGCAATAGGGCGGATCGGGCATCAACTTTCCCCCGATCCGCCACAATCGCGGCGTGATGCCGCCACCGGGGTCCCGTTTCCTATAGGTGCATCCGATGGGGATGCGTCTGATAGGGATCCAAGGAAATGAACACGCTCACCTACCGCCGCTCGATGCTGGTCTTCGGTGTCGCCACCGCCGCCATCGTCAGCTCGGCGGGAGCGTTCGCGGCGCCGGCCAACGACCATGCCGGCAAGTTCATCACGGTGGCCGAGCTGAAGGCCGAGACCGAGGCCAAGACCCTGGGCGCCAAGACCGACGCCGCCGTCCAGACCAAGGACACCCAGACCCAGGCCGTCCAGACCGCCGCCGCGCCGGAAGCCAAAGATCCGGCCAAGCAGGGCAAGGCCGAGGTGAAGGCCGAGACCAAGGCCGCCACGCCGGCCACGCCCGCAATCCCCGCCGATCCGAAGGCCGGCACCGCGGCCGTCCCGGCCCAGCCCGCCCAGCCCGCCGCCCAGGCGACCACCGCCGCCAAGCCCGAGGTGAAGGCCGAGCAGAAGGCCGACGCCAAGGCCGAGGGCAAGACGAAGTAAGCCTCCCTCCGTTCCGCCCTCCCGCCGACGGCCCCGGTCCCCCGCCGGGGCCGTTCGGTTTTGGGCAGGTCGGGAGATGAGCGCATGCCGACTTGGGGTACCGCGATCCCCATGGTAAGCGCCTGCCGAAGCCCAGGGGTTCGTCCCCTCTCAACCGTCATCCCCGCGGAGGCGGGGACCCAGGCATTCCCTTCGCACCGGAGCGTCGAGGAAAGGGTACAACGCCGCCCTTTGCGCCATCCTGTCCAGCGGGATAGCACGCTTATTACCTGGGTCCCCGCCTCCGCGGGGATGACGGGAGTGGGGGAATAGGCGTCACAGGCTCTCCGACCCGGAGACAGGCTCCCCCCGACCCTACGCCAGCAGGCCCCGCACGGTATCGGCCGCGCTCGGGGACTTCTCGTCGTCGACGATGACGAAGAGGGCGACCGCCTCCACCTCGCAGCAGACCGGGTTGGTGATGACCTTGCCGTCGGTCCGCACATAGCCCACGGGCGTGCCCAAGCCAGACTCCGCGATCTTCATCAGCAGCCGGTTCCAGGGCCCGCGCCAGGGCGTGTCGAGCGAGACGCGCAGGCACTCGTCGCCCTCGGCGGTGAAGAGATTCTCGATCAGCTCCTCCGCCCCGGGGCTGACCAGCGCGCGGGCCGCCAGCTCCGGATAGCCGTGCATGGCCCGGATGGCCTGGGTGGCGCCGTGGCGCAGCATGCGCGGCCGGTCCTCCTGGTCGACGCACTCCACGATCAGCGGCACGTGCGGCG
This sequence comes from Azospirillaceae bacterium, assembly GCA_035626475.1. Classification (GTDB taxonomy): domain Bacteria; phylum Pseudomonadota; class Alphaproteobacteria; order Azospirillales; family Azospirillaceae; genus DASPKT01. The sequence goes on along the minus strand of DASPNP010000026.1, from coordinate 93,689 downwards.
CCAGCTCGCGGATGCGGATCAGCGCGTCGATGACGCTGGCGTCGGCCGAGCGGTCGGTCTCCGACGGCGCGAAGACCAGGATGGCCCGGGCGTCCTCGGGATGGGCCTTCGCCAGCGCCATCGGGTCGGAGGCGACGCCGGCCACATGCACGATGTTGCGGTCGGCCAGCAGCGCCGGCACCCGCGCCTGGCCGAAGGCGCAGGTCAGCATCAGCACGTCGGTCTCGGCCCATTCGACATGGGCGCGCAGCTGGTCCACCAGCCGGCCGACATGCTGGGCGACGTCGCCGGTGGGATGTCCCACCAGGAGCAGGTGATTCTTCATCTTCCAGTTCCAGGTTCCGATGGCCTTGCGCTCGCGCACGTTGCTGCGCCACTCGGCGTAGTCGGCGACCGCCTTGGCCAGGATGAAGATGCCGCCGCCATACATCAGCAGCATGGTGGCGGTGCGGCCCGCCGGCGTCTTGGCGCTGACGTCGCCGTAGCCCACGGTCATGATGGTGGTGGCGGTCAGCCAGAGCGCATCGTTGAAGCTCATCCCCTCCAGCACCCTCATGGCGAGGATGTGGAGGGCGATCATCAGCAGCAGCCAGACGCCGGAAAACTTCAGCTGCCGGGCCAGATCCTCCTGGACCAGCCGCTTGCGGCGCCGGAAGAAGCCGAACTGGTACTTGGCCGGCATCGCGCCCCCTGCCGCCGGTCAGCGGAAAAGATGCGGGACGAAGCGGCTGCCGTCGCCGGTGATGGGATGCGCATCCTCGCGCAGGCCCATCCCCTTCGCCTCGTCGCCGACCATCCAGACGCCCAGCAGCAGATGCCCGCCGGCGTCCCGGTGCAGCGGCGCGTAGGCCTGGTAGATCCAGCCCTCGTCGCCGGCGAAGCGCTCCCGCCCCGACCGCACCACCTCGCCCGCAGGCCGCCCGTCGGGGCCCAGCGTGGCGATCTCCACCCCGTCGCCCTCGCGGCCCCAGAGCGGCTTGGCGACGATCTTCTCGCCCGGCTTGAAGTCGGTGGCGGCGAAGGAGGCCTTCAGCAGGTTGGGATGACCGGGCGCCATCTCCCACAGGATCGGCAGGATGCCCTTGGTCAGCATCAGCTTCCACAAGGGCTCCAGCAGCCACAGCCGGCCGGAGGCGACGGCGTCCACCAGCGCCGGGCCGTACTCGTCCTGGATCATCCATTCCGGCGGGTACAGCGTCCACAGCGCCTCCACCGGCACGCCGTCGCGATCGTAGAAGCGGCCCTCGCGTGCGTCGAAGCCGAGATCCTGGACCGGCACCAGCTTGGCCGCCAGCCCCGCCTCCACCGCCACCGACTGCATGTAGGAGGCGGTGCCCATGTCCTCGGGCGTGTCCTGCGCCGCCAGGTGCAGGTTGCGGGGGCCGAGGTCGCGGCCGATCTCCGCCCAGCGCGCCACCAGCGCCTCGTGCAGCCCGTTGAACTGGTCGGCCTCCTTCGCGAACTCCTCCAGCCAGTGCCACTGCACCACCGACGCCTCGTACAGGCTGGTGGGAGTGGAGGCGTTGTATTCCAGCATGACGGGCGGCTCCACCCCGCCGCCCCAGGCCAGGTCGAAGCGGCCATAGACCGGCTTCTCGCCCCGCCCGGCGCGGTATTGGCGCCAACTCCACTCCACGGCAGGGGCCACCTGCGGCGGGATGCCCAGCCGGGCGTAAAGCTTCTCCGCCACCACGCGGTCGCAGGCCTTCAGGCAGAGCTGGTGCAGGGCGACGGCGGCCTCGTCCAGCCGGTCGATCTCCGCTTCCGTGAACTCCCAATGGGCGGTCTCGTCCCAGTAGGGCGCGCCGCCGGGGGAATGGAAGGTAAAGCCCAGCTCCCGCTCGACGCGGGATTTCCATTCGGCGCGGGCGGGGTGGGTGACGCGGCGCATGCTGTGCCCTCCCTCAGCCGCCGGAGAAGCCGCCGGCGCGCGAGCCGGTGCGGCCGAACCCGCCATAGGAGCGGCCGCCCTGGTTGGACGCGGCGGTGCCCGCCGGCCGGGTCGCGGCGGCGGTGGAGAAGGTGTCGCGCGGCACGGTGGTGCGGCCGGCGAAGGGCGGGGGGCGCCCCGCGGCGGTTCCGGCGGTGCGGGCGCCGCAGTTGGCCGCCATCGGGTTGCAGTTGCCGCCGAAGCGGCTGACCCGGTCGCGGCCGGCATAGACATAGCCGTTGCGGTCGGCGTAGAGCGGCCGGGAATAGCCGTAGCCGCCACCCATGCGGCTGAAGGCGTTGGACACCATGTAGCCCATCATGAAGGGCATGAACCAGCCGCCGCCGCCGGAGACCTGGCTCTCGGCCGGGGTGCAGGCGCCCTCGCCCAGCTCGGCCTCGCACTCCTCGCGGGTGCGGAAGCGCGGGGCGTTGGCGGCGTGCTCGGCCCGGGCCTGCTCGAACGCCTCGCGGCACTTGGCCTCTTCGCCGCCGTCGGCGATGCAGGCCTCGGCGTCGGAGTACATGCGGGCCTCCTCCTGCGTGTCGCAGGCGCTGAGCGCCAGCGCCGAGCCGGCCAGGAGGAGCGTGGATACGGCGCGTGACTTGCGCATGGTCGCCTCTTTCCGGATCTCAATAGGTCAGGGCGCCGGCATTGACCGTGCCCATGGCGATGGACAGGGCGCCGAGGAAGATGCCGTAGCCCTCGCGGTCGGCCTCGATGCCGGCCTTCAGGTCGCCCAGCAGCCGGGCGGCCACCAGGAACACGCCGACCTGGCAGAGCAGCGCGATGACGCCCCACATCAGCATCTCCAGCAGCGAGCCGGAGCCGGAGGCGATGGTGTGCAGCGCGATGGCGAAGCCGATGACCGTTCCCCCCAGCGAGAAGGCCGCCGCCCTGTTGCCGGCCCGGATCAGCTCCAGCTCCCGGTAGGGGGTGACCAGCTTGTACAGGAAGGTGAACAGCGCGATCAGGATCACCATCACGGCCAGCCATGCCAGGTAGGCCGGGATGTTCTCGGCGGACAGGGCGAGCTGGGAGCTGAAGTCGGCGTTCATGGGGCCTCGCGGGCGGTTTGGTCGGTCGCAGCAGGCTAGATCAGGGCGGTGTGGAGGGCCAGCGCTTCCGCTCGTGGTGCGCGTGGTACCCGAAAAGCGCTGCCCGTGACCTCCGCCGCGGAGCCGCAAATTTCACTTGTCCGGACAAATTTTCTAACCCCTAATGGGTATGGTATTAATACGTTCGTGTCGGTTTGGGACCGAATCGAACCCACCCGAAGGGATGATGATGAGCCGCAGGACCTCCGCGACGCTGTTCCACACCACTTGCCGCGCCGCGCTGGCCCTGGCCGTCCTCGCCCCCGGGGCGGCATCGGCGCAGTCGCCCCAGGCGGGTGCGGCGGCGATGGAGGAGATCATCGTCACCGCCCGCAAGCGGCAGGAGAGCCTGATCGACGTGCCGATCTCGGTGACGGCGCTGACGGCCGAGACGATCGAGCAGGCCGGCCTGACCAGCATCAAGGACGTGGCGCGCTTCTCGCCGAACTTCTCCTTCGCCGAGAGCTTCGGCCGCACTTTCGAGCGCCCGGTCATCCGCGGCATGTCGAACATCCTGGGCGAGCCCAACGCCGGCATCTTCATCGATGGTGTCTTCGTCTCCGGCCCGATCTCCACCACCGACCTCACCAACCTGGAGCGGGTGGAGGTGATCCGCGGGCCGCAGGCGGCGCTGTACGGCCGCGCCACCTTTGCCGGCGCGGTGAACTACATCACCAAGAAGCCGACCAACGACCCGGAGGGCCGCGTCAGCGCCACGGTCGCGGAGCATGACGAATACGAGCTGTCGGCCTCGCACAGCGGCCCGGTGATCGAGGACCGGCTGTTCTATTACGTCGGCGCCCGGCACTACGAGTATGGCGGCGAGTACCGCAACCTCGGCCCCGGCGGCGGCACGGTCGGCGGCGAGCAGTCGCGGAACGTCACCGGCAGCCTGCGCTTCACCCCCACCGACTGGCTGGAGGCGACGGCGCGCGTCTCCTATGGCGAGGACGACGACGCCCACATCCCGAACTCGCTGCAGCTGTCGGGCGCCAACAACTGCTTCCCCGCCGCCAACACCTATTACTGCGGCGTGCTGAAGGCGCCGAAGTCGGTGGCCCTCAACCTCGACCTGCTGCCGGATCCAGGCCTGGAGCGCGAGGTGCTGCGCGGCCACCTGATCGTGAACGCCGACCTGGGCGGCTTCACGCTCACCTCCAGCACCGCCGCCTATGACGAACATGAGGAGACGCAGCGCGACGCCGACGGCGTGCCGCAGAACATCTCCAACGGCGCTTTCCTGCAGGTGAACGAGGCCGACCGCGAGGATTTCGCGCAGGAGATCCGCCTGACCTCGCCCGGCGACCAGCCGCTGCGCTGGGCGGTCGGCGGCTACTACTACGAGAAGGAGACGAACTCCCGCGGCCTGACGCTGAACAGCACCGGCCCTCAGGCCAGCCGCTCGCCGCCGGAGGAGGTCACCAACAAGGCAATCTTCGCCTCGGTCGAGTACGATCTGCTGGAGGGGCTGACCGCCACGGCGGAGGCCCGCCACGCCTGGGACAGGATCGAGACGTCGGGCACCAGCACGGCGCTCGGCCGCACCCGCACCTACAGCCTATCCGAGACGTTCGAGAGCACCACGCCGCGCTTCATCCTGACCTGGAAGCCGGCCGAGGACATGACGCTCTACGGCTCGGTCGCCAAGGGCACCAAGCCCGGCGGCTACAACACCGGCGTCCAGTCCCCCGCCATCCCCGACGCCGAGCGCCAGCGCCTGTCGATCTACGAGACGATCGAGGAGGAGAAGGCCTGGAACTACGAGATCGGCGCCAAGGCGGCGCTGCTGGGCGGCCGCGCCCGGGTCGGCGCCTCGGCCTTCTACATCGACTGGACCAACCAGCAGCTGACCCTGACCGAGCGCTACACCAACGTGAACGGCGTCGGCACCAACCTCGCCCTGATCGTCAATGCCGGCAAGACCGAGGTGAAGGGGTTGGAGCTGGAGGCCTTCCTGCAGGTGTCGGAGGAGCTGAGCCTCAACCTGGGCTACGGCCTGTCGGACGCGACCTTCGAGCAGTTCAACGACGCCACCAATCTGCGCCTGACCGGCACCGCCTCGGTCGCCGGCAACCGCACGCCGCGCGCGCCCAAGCACAGCGGCGTGGCGACGCTGGAGTACCGGCTGCCGCTCGCCAACGGCTGGGCGGTGGTCACCCGCGGCGACGTCCTGTTCGAGGGCACCCGCTACGTGCAGGTCGACAATTTCACCGAGACGGGCTCCAGCACCAAGGTGAACCTGCGCCTGACGCTGGACGGCGGCGACTGGCAGCTGGCCGGCTGGGTGAAGAACGTCACCGACGACCGCACCGTGTCGGACGCCACCCGCCTGACCGATCCCTTCAACTTCCGGCCGGCCTACCAGCTGGCCCTGCCGCGCGGCCGCCAGTTCGGCGCCACCGGCACCTACCGCTTCTGACCGGAGGGCGGAGCATGGGACTGCGCAACACCCCGGAATCCTTCGGCAGCGCCACCAAGTGGCTGCACTGGATCATCGCCCTGGTCATGATCGGCGCCTCGGCCTGGGCGATCTTCCTCGTGAACCAGGAGCCGAACGACGCCAACCGGATGCGCTACATCTGGGGCATCCAGATCCACAAGAGCTTCGGCCTGGCGCTGCTGCTGCTGATCGTGGCGCGCATCGTCTGGGTCTTCAGCCATCCAAGGCCGGACGTCATCGCCGCGACACCGCTGCAGCGCCGGCTGGCGCATGTCGCGCACTGGTCGCTCTACGGGCTGATGCTGCTGGTGCCGCTGTTCGGCTGGCTCGCCAGCTCGTCCTTCGGCGGCAAGACCATGTTCTTCGACCTGTTCACCGTCCCGAACATCTGGCCGAAGGACCGCGAGGCCATCAAGATCTTCCACCCGCTGCACAAATACGGCTCCTTCGCCCTGCTGGGCCTGGCCGCCCTGCACGCCGCGGCGGCGCTGTGGCACCATTTCGTCAGCAAGGACGAGACGCTCAGGCGGATGCTGCCGTCGCGGGGGTGAGATCGGGCAGCGTTGCCCTTGTGCGGCCTTCGACAGGCTCAGGCTGAGGAAATTGGTGCTGCTCCCGCAGGTCCCGGGATTGCCTCGCGCACCACGTTCCTCATGCTGAGCTTGTCGAAGCACGCAGCACGGCCCAGCCTCTCCTCCCTTACCTCGACACCCCGGGCTACCCCTAACGAGATACATCCGCCCCTTGACTCTCCCCCGCTTTACCTTTACGTAAACGTCAAGCAACGAGACGCGGGGAGGCGGTCGTGCTGGACGGGGTCGACAGGCAGGTGAAGGCGGACGGCGCAGCCGAGGGCCGCACCTACACCATCAGCGAGCTGGCCGAGGAATTCGGCCTGACCGCCCGCACCATCCGCTTCTATGAGGACCAGGGGCTGCTGTCGCCGGGGCGCGACGGCCAGAACCGTGTCTACAACAGGCGCGACCGGGCCCGGCTGAAGCTGATCTGCCGCGGCAAGCGGCTCGGCTTCTCCATCGCGGAAATTAAAGATTTCATCGACCTGTACAACGTAGACGACTCCCAGACCGGGCAGATGCGCTATGCTCTGACCCTGGGGAGGGAGCGCATCAGGTCGCTGGAGCAGCAGCTCCTGGACGTCCAACAGACGCTCAAGGAACTGCGCGAGATCGATCAGGCCATCGTCACGCATCTGCGCCAGCAGGGCGTCGACCCGGATGGAACCTGACGCCGGCCGATAGCGCCGAACTTTGACCAAAGACCACCAACCGGCACCGGCCACCAACCGGCTGCAAGCGATCCAGGCGAGGAGAGAAGTCCGATGAAGAACGTCGTCATTGCCGGCTATGCCCGGTCCCCCTTCACGCTGGCCAACAAGGGCGACCTGACGAAGGTCCGTCCCGACGACCTGGCCGCCGCGGTGGTCAAGGCGCTGGTCGAGCGCAGCGGCGTGAACGCCGACGACATCGAGGACCTGATCGTCGGCTGCGCCTTCCCCGAGGGCGAGCAGGGCTTCAACGTCGCCAAGCTGATCGCCATGCTGGCCGGCCTGCCGCAGTCGGTGGCGGGCACGACCGTGAACCGCTTCTGCGGCTCCTCCATGCAGTCGATCCACCAGGCCGCGGGCGCCATCCAGATGGGTGCCGGCGACGCCTTCATCTGCGCCGGCGTCGAGAGCATGACCCGCGTGCCGATGATGGGCTTCAACCCGATGCCGAACCCGGCGCTGGCCCAGGTCAACCCGGGCGCCTACATGTCCATGGGCATCACCGCCGAGAACCTGGCGAAGCGCTACCAGATCACCCGCCGCGAGCAGGAGGAGTTCGCCGCGAACTCCCACCGCAAGGCCGCCGCCGCCCAGGCCGCCGGCCGTCTGTCGGACGAGATCGTCGCCATCCAGACCCCGCAGGGCAAGACCGTGGACAAGGACGGCTGCATCCGTCCCGACACCACCCCTGACACGCTGTCGACCCTGAAGCCGGCCTTCGACGCCGAGGGCTCGGTCACCGCCGGCACCTCCTCGCCGCTGACCGACGGCGCCTCGGCCACGCTGGTCACCAGCGAGGAGTACGCGAAGGCCAACGGGCTGAAGATCCTGGCGAAGATCCGCTCGGTGGCGGTCGCGGGCTGCGATCCGACCGTGATGGGCTACGGCCCGGTCCCGGCCACCCAGAAGGCCCTGAAGCGCGCCGGCCTGTCGGTGAAGGACATCGACATCTGGGAGAGCAACGAGGCCTTCGCGGTCCAGTCCATGACCGTCGCCCGCGAGCTCGGTATCGACCAGGCCAAGCTGAACCTGGACGGCGGCGCCATCGCGCTCGGCCACCCGCTCGGCGCCACCGGCGCCCGCATCACCGGCAAGGCGGCGAGCCTGCTGGTGCGCGAGGGCAAGCAGTTCGCGCTGGCCACCCAGTGCATCGGCGGCGGTCAGGGCATCGCCACCATCCTCGAGAGCGTCTGACCGGCGGCCTGAACGGAGGAACGAGCCATGGAAATCCGTAGCGCCGCCGTGATCGGCGCGGGCGTGATGGGCAGCGGGATCGCCGCCCACATCGCCAACGCCGGCATCCCCGTCTTCCTGCTGGACATCGTCCCGCAGGCGGTCAAGGACAGCGGGGGCGACCGCAGCGTCGTCGCCCGCACCGCGATCGAGAAGATGCTGAAGACCGACCCCGCGCCCTTCATGCACAAGGGTGCCGCGAAGCTGGTCACGCCCGGCAACATCGAGGACGACCTCGAGAAGCTGAAGGACGTGGACTGGATCGTCGAGGCGGTGGTCGAGAACCCGAAGATCAAGCACGACCTCTACCAGAAGCTGGAGGCCATCCGTAAGGAAGGCTCGGTGGTGTCGTCGAACACCTCGACCATCCCGCTGGAGATCCTGATCCAGGGCCAGAGCGACCGCTTCGCCCGCGACTTCATGATCACGCACTTCTTCAACCCGCCGCGCTACATGCGGCTGCTGGAGGTCGTGACCGGCCCGAAGACGGGCGCGGACAGCGCCGCTGTCGTCTCCAAGTTCTGCGACGAGCGCCTGGGCAAGGGCGTGGTCCGCTGCAAGGACACGCCGGGCTTCATCGCGAACCGCGTCGGCACCTACTGGTTCCAGGTCGCGGTGAACGAGGCGGCCGACGTCGGCCTGACGGTCGAGGAGACCGACGCCATCACCGGCAAGCCGATGGGCCTGCCCAAGACCGGCACCTTCGGCCTGCTGGACCTGGTCGGCATCGACCTGGGCCCGCACGTGGCGAAGAGCCTGCTGGCGACCCTGCCGGCGGACGACGACTACCGCCGCGTCTACCGGGAGAACCCGCTGCAGGCGAAGATGATCGCCGAGGGCTATACCGGCCGCAAGGGCAAGGGCGGCTTCTACAAGCAGACCAAGGACGCGAACGGCAAGCGCATCCGCGAGGCCATCGACCTGAAGACGGGCCAGTACCGTCCGCAGCAGAAGGCCGCGCTGGACAGCGCCAACGCCCGGAGCCTCAAGGACCTGGTCTCGCATCCCGACAAGGGCGGCCAGTACGCCTGGCGGGTGCTGAGCCAGGCGCTGGCCTACGCCGCCGACATGGTGCCGCAGATCGCCGACACGATCCTGGAGATCGATGAGGCGATGCGTCTCGGCTACAACTGGAAGGCCGGCCCGTTCGAGATGATCGACCAGCTGGGCACCGGCTGGTTCGCCGAGAAGCTGAAGGCGGAGGGCCGCCCGGTCCCGGCGCTGCTGGAGAAGGCCGCCGGCCGCAGCTTCTACCGCGTCGAGAACGGCAAGCTCCAGTACCTGACGACGGCGGGCGAGTACGCCGACGTGAAGCGCCCCGACGGCGTGCTGCTGCTGGCCGACGTGAAGCGGGCGTCCAAGCCCGTGGTCAAGAACGCCTCCGCGGCGCTCTGGGACATCGGCGACGGCGTGCTGTGCCTCGAGTTCACGGGCAAGATGAACGCCCTGGACGACCAGGTGATGGCGATGTACCGCAAGGCCATCGAGATCATCGGCGACGGCAAGGCCGGCCCGTACAAGGCGCTGGTCGTCTACAACGAGGCGCCGAACTTCTCGGTCGGCGCCAATCTCGGCCTCGCCATGTTCGCGATCAACATCGCGCTCTGGCCGCAGATCGAGCAGTCGGTCACGGACGGCCAGGAGACCTACAAGGCGATCAAGTACGCCCCCTTCCCCACCGTGGCGGCTCCGGCCGGCATGGCGCTGGGCGGCGGCTGCGAGATCCTGCTGCACGCCCCGGCGGTCCAGGCGCATGCCGAGACCTACACCGGCCTGGTCGAGGTCGGCGTCGGCCTGCTGCCCGGCTGGGGCGGCTGCAAGGAGATGATCCTGCGCCACACCATCAACAAGAAGCGGCCGGGCGGCCCCATGCCCCCCGTCGCCGCCGCCTTCGAGACGATCAGCACGGCCAAGGTGTCCAAGTCGGCCTTCGAGGCGAAGGAGCTGCTGTATCTCCGCCCGACCGACGGCATCACCATGAACCGCGACCGGCTGCTGGCGGACGCCAAGGCCAAGGCGATCGAGCTGTCCAAGGACTATGTCCCGCCGCAGCCCATCGCCGAGATCCGCCTGCCGGGCCCGACCGCCCGCGTGGCGCTGGGCGGCGCCGTGGAGGGCTTCGCGCTCCAGGGCAAGGCGACGGCGCACGACGTGGTGGTGTCCAAGGAGGTGGCCTTCGTGCTGTCCGGTGGCGACACCGACATCACCCAGCCGCTGACCGAGGACGATCTGCTGGCGCTTGAGCGCGAGGCGTTCGTGAGGCTGGTGAAGACCACCGGCACCGTGAACCGCATCGAGCACATGCTGACCACCGGCAAGCCGCTGCGCAACTGATCCGACATTGACGTCAATATCCCGGGGAGCCACGGACGGCTCCCCGGGCTTTTCCCAGGGAGTGTCCGATGCCTGTCTACAAGGCTCCGCTCGAGGATATCGATTTCGTCCTGAACGAGGTCCTGTCGGTCCAGTCGCTCACCAAGCTGCCGGGCTACGAGGATTTCGGTCCCGACCTCATCCAGTCGGTGCTGGAGGAGGCTGCCAAGTTCGTCGAGAACGAGCTGCAGCCGCTGAACCGCTCCGGCCATGAGGAGGGCTGCCACTACGAGAACGGCGTGGTGCGCACGCCGAAGGGCTTCAAGGAAGCCTACGACCGCTATGTCGAGGGCGGCTGGCAGGGCCTGTCCTTCGACCCCGAGTATGGCGGCCAGGGCCTGCCGCACACGGTCGGCTTCGTGATGGAGGAGCTGCTGATCAGCGCCAACATGGCCTTCGCCATGTATCCCGGCCTGACGCACGGCGCCATGAACGCCATCCACGAGCACGCCAACGACGCGCTGAAGCAGACCTACCTGCCGAAGATGGCGTCGGGCGAGTGGTCCGGCACCATGTGCCTGACCGAGCCGCATTGCGGCACCGACCTGGGCCTGCTGAAGACCAAGGCCGTGCCGAACGGCGACGGCTCCTACGCCGTCACCGGCACCAAGATCTTCATCTCGGCCGGCGAGCACGACCTGACCAGCAACATCATCCACCTGGTGCTGGCCCGCCTGCCCGACGCGCCTCCGGGCATCAAGGGCATCTCGCTGTTCCTGGTGCCGAAGTTCCTGCCCAACGAGAACAACGAGCCCGGCCAGCGCAACGGCGTCATGTGCGGGTCCATCGAGCACAAGATGGGCATCATGGCCAACGCCACCTGCGTCATGAACTTCGACGAGGCCAAGGGCTGGCTCGTCGGCGAGCCCCACAAGGGCATGCGCGCCATGTTCGTGATGATGAACGCCGCCCGCCTGGGCGTCGCCATGCAGGGACTGGGCATCGGCGCGGTGGCCTACCAGAACGGCCTCGCCTACGCCAAGGACCGCATCCAGGGCCGCTCGCTCTCGGGCGCCAAGTTCGCGGACAAGGCGGCCGACCCGATCATCGTGCATCCCGACGTGCGCAAGCACCTGCTGATCGCCAAGTCCTTCAACGAGGCGGCGCGCGTGCTGGGCTACTGGCTGGGCATGCAGATCGACGTGGCGGAGAAGCACCCCGACCCGGCCGTGCGCCAGGAGGCCGACGATCTGGTGGCCCTGCTGACGCCCGTGGTGAAGGCCTACTTCACCGACATGGGCTACGAGGTCGCCACCTACATGCAGCAGATGTACGGCGGCCACGGCTACATCCGCGAGTGGGGCATGGAGCAGTTCGTGCGCGATGCCCGCATCGCCATGATCTATGAGGGCGCCAACGGCATCCAGGCGCTGGACCTGGTCGGCCGCAAGATGCCCCAGGACATGGGCCGCCTGCTGCGCCGCTTCTTCCACCCGATGGCGGCGGAGCTGGAGTCCTCGATGCAGGACCCGGCGCTGGTCGAGTTCGCCGGCCCGCTCTGGAAGGCGTTCGGCAAGCTGCAGCAGGCCACCGGCGTCATCGCCCAGAAGGGCATGAAGAACCCGGACGAGGCCGGTGCCGCCTCCACCGACTATCTGCGCATGTTCGGCCTGGTCGCGCTGGGCTGGATGTGGCTGAAGATGGTGAAGACCTCGCATGCCAAGCTGGCCGAGGGCGCCAACGGCAAGGCCGACTTCTACGACGCCAAGATCAAGACCGCGCGCTTCTTCGTCCAGCGCATGCTCCCGGAGGTCGACGCCCGCTTCAAGGCGCTGATGGCCGGCGGCAAGACGCTGATGGAGCTGGAGATCGAACAGTTCTGAGGCCGCGCCTCTGGACTGGACGAGCGATGCTAAACCCCTCCCCGGGCGACCGGGGAGGGGTTTTTCTTTGGTGCGACGAGCCGCCCGCTCGCCCCTCATAGTTGAATGTGAATGGCGTATTAACGATTTAACGCAGAATTTCCATTGCCGTCGTAAGGGTATGGGCTGTAGGGTATGTAGAACCTTGTCAAGGGATCACTGGATATGCCTCCACCCCGCGGCCCCCTCTTCTTCGTCGAACCCCTGACCGTGACGGAGGGTGACGGCGGCGCCCGGCGGGTTCAGTTCGCCATCCAGGGCGTCTTCATCACCCAGCCCGGCGCCTATGTCGACGTCGTCGCGGTGCCCAGGTCCGCCGAGGCAGGCCGGGACTTCCTGTTCCCGGCGCAGCGCCTGCTGGTGCCGGTGGGCGTGCAGACCATGACCGGCAGCTTCACGCTGCTGCCGGACACGCTGTCCGAGGGCGACGAGCTGTTCGACATCAAGGTGGTCGCCTATGGCGGCTTCACCTCCTCCGGGTTCAGCGGCCTCGACGGCATCGTCTCGCCGCCGAGCCTGGTCGGCACCGTCACCATCCGGGACGACGATCCGAAGACGCAGCCGGCCGCGGGTTCGGCCGGCGCCGATACCATCCGGGGCGGCACCGGCAACGATCTGGTCGAGGGCCGGGACGGCGACGACCTGCTGCTGGGCGGCTTCGGCGACGACACGCTGACCGGCGGGCGCGGCAACGACCGGCTCGACGGCGGCGACGGCGTCTCGGCGGACGAGCCCGCCGGCCAGCCGGGCCTGGGCCGCGACGCTGTCTTCTACGACCTCGCGGCCGAGCGGCCGGCGGGCGCCTTCGTCACCGTGCTGCGCGACGAGGTCCGCATCGACTCCGCCGGCGAGCGCGACACGCTGGCGAACATCGACGAGGTCCGCCTGCGCACCGGCGCCGGCGAGGACACGATCGTCGTCCGCAATGCCCGTGCCCATGTGACGATCGCGGGCAACGACTCCGTTTATACCGAGAACGCCGAGGTCACGGCCGTACTGACCACCGCCAGCCGCACCGCGCTGGTGCAGTGGGCGGACCGCTACAGCGCCGATTTCTCGGATGCGACCGCCGGCCTGACGATCCGCAGCCTCAAGACGGGTCCCCGGGTGACGGTCACCGCCCAGGAGCTGGGGGTGAACGCGCTGATGGGCTTCGGCGACACCGGCGCCACCGTCAGCGGCGGGGCCGGCAACGACGGCATCGAGGTGACGGACCAGTTCCAGACGCGCGTCGTCGCGGGCCGGGGCATGGACACCGTGTCCGGCAGCTTCGGCGTCCTGGAGATCGACTGGCGGGGCAGCGCCGCCCGCACAGCCGCCATCGGGACCGGCGACATCACCGACGGGGCCGGCAACGGCGTGGTCCGGGGCGCCGGCCTGAGCTTCGAAGGGTTCAGCATCCTTACCGGCAGCGGCGCCGACCGGGTGCGGATCGACGCGCGGCCGGCGCGCACGATCACCGCCGACCTGGGTGCCGGCGACGACACGCTGACGATCGGGGGAGACACGCTCTCCAGCGGCGGGAACACCCTGTCGGGCGGCGCCGGCACCGACACCCTCGTCGTCGCCGCGACCCGGGCGGAGGCGACGCTCTCCGCCCTGATCGAAGGCGGTCACACCCTATCGCTCAGAAGCGGCTTCTACGGCGTCCTGGAGGGCTTCGAGCGGGTGAGCTTCACCGATGGGACGGTCGACCTTACCGCGCCGGTGCCGGGCCCCTCATCCCTGACCTTCCTCAACATTGGCGCCCATGAAGGGCAGCAGGGACCGACCGAGGTCACGCTGGAGCTGCGGCGACCCACCGGCACCGTCGGGGAGATCAGCTTCCGCCTGCGGACCCAGGACGGCACCGCCAAGGCCGGTGAGGATTACGATCCGTTCGACCGCATGGTCACCATCCCGGCAGACGCCGCTTCCGCGCGGGTGAGCCTGACCCTGCGCGGCGACACGGTCATGGAAGGCGACGAGACGGTCGGCCTGGTGGTGTCGAACGTGACCGGCGCCGCCCTGTCGAACAGCGCCCAGGAGGTCACATTCAACGTCGTGATCGCCAACGACGACGGCAAGCGCGGGGGGCCGGAGGAGCTGCTGTTCCTGAACGGCAGCCAGGTCGTCAGCTGGGACCTGGAGGGCTCCCGCTTCGCCCAGGCGATCATCACCTACGACCCGGCCGTCGCCACGCTCGTCGGCAATGCCGATCTGGACGCGGACGGCAGGACCGAGCTGCTGTTCCGCATGGCCGACGCCAGCATCGTCTCCTTCGATGCCGAGCTGCAGTCCACCGGCTTCAAGGTGGCGATGCCGGCCATCTCGGGCTTCACCCGCCTGGGCGCCGGCGATCTGCGCGGCGACGCAAGGGGCGAGTTCCTGCTGCGCAACGACGCGACCGGCGAGTTCTATACCTTCGACCCGGATGCCAAGACGCTCGACCGCTTCTCGGCGGCGCCGGCGGAGAGCTTCACCTTCGCCGCCATCGCCGACATCGACGGTACCGGCAAGGCGGAGCTGATCGTCATCAACCAGGGCGTGGCGCGCGTCTGGGACGGGTCCGGCTACAAGATGCTGATCGCCATGAACCCGGAATGGGGCATCGAGCTGGCCGGCAACTTCGTGGGTGGCCCGGCGGAGGATCTGCTGCTGGTCAACCGCGCCACCGGCGCGCGGACCTTCTGGGATGTCGGTCTGGACAGCGCCGGCTTCTTCGCCTTCCCCTACGTCGCCCCGGGCGCCAGCGTGCTGGGCTCGGCGGACACCAACGGCGACGGGCGCGAGGAGGTCTTCGTCTCCTTCGGCTCCCTCTATTCCTGGAACGGCAGCGCCTGGACCGACCACGGCCCCGCCCCCGGCAGCTGGATCGGCGCCGGCGAGCTGGGCATCGTCGTGCCGGTCTGAGGCGGGGCACGTCACCATCCTGTTACCCTTCCCGCCTTGATCGTTACAGCGCCCCATGTCACCTCCCGCCCCGGGATTGGACATGGGGAGCGACGGTCATGGGACTGCGCCTTTTCACCGCGGCGGGGCTCGCCGTGCTGCTGGCCCTGGCGGCATCGCCCGCCGCCGCCGGTTCGCTGCGGCTGCTGGAGAACGAGCCGACGAAGTTCGACTTCGCCGACCTGCCCGGCCTGCCGGCGGAGTTCGGGCGGGGCGAGTTCAGCTTCGAGATCTGGGTGAAGCCCGACGCGTCCTTCCCCGTGGGCGCCACCACGCGCGGCACCTACGACCAGCTGCGCAACTGGTCCGCCGCCGATCCGGAGCCCTACAGCTCCGACGGCTGGTGGCTGCCGGGCAACTGGCTGCTGGACGGGCACACGCGGCCGGAGGGCTTCGGCCCCGGCAACAGCCGCGAGGGCACCTTCTCGCTGCAGTTCTACGGCGGCGGGCGGCTGCGCTGGATGTTCGCCGACGGCAAGGAGGGCATGCCCCGGGGCATGGTCCACGCGGTCCAGGCCTACCCCGCCGCCAGCGTGCCGAGCCTGCTGGACGGCCAATGGCACCATGTCGTGGCCGTGCGCCGCTGGCGCCAGCCCGAGGGCGCCACGCTGGAACTGTGGGTGGACGGAAGCCGCGTCGGCGCCACCGACATCCCCCGCCGTACCGACATGCGCATTTACTGGGACCGGCTGGCCCACCCGAACGACCCGGCGCAGCTGGGCGGCTGGGCCATCGGTGCGGAGGTCATGACCGCCTGGAACTTCTTCTTCACCCAGTACGAGGACTACAAGGGCGGCATCGACGACCTGCGCCTCTGGGGCCGCGCCCTGGACCCGGCGGAGATCGGCCGCCTCGCCAAGGGTGCCGAGGCGCGCTCCACCCGGGGATTGCTGGCCCATTACGGCTTCGACGAGAACCAGGGCGGGGAGGTCCGCGACCGGCTGGGCGCCGGCCCGGCGCTGCGGCTGTACAAGGCCCAGCCCGGGAGCTGGTCGGCCGAGGACCGCCCGGCCGCGCGGTGACGGCCCGGTGACGGCGCGCCGGCCGGAACAGCGCGCTCACGCCCCATGTTGCCCCATCGGACGGAGGAGGACGGCGATGCGGCAGGACGGATCGGAAGCGCGGGTCGGCGGGGTACCGGGCCAGGACGCGGACACCGCGCCCCCCGCCGCCGTGCCGGCCGGGGCCGCGCCGCAGGACCAGCCCAACGACGGGCAGGTGGAAGCCGATCTCGGCACCGTCTGGAACGCCATCGACGGGCTGGTGGACGGGGCGCTCGCCATGCTGCCGCGCGTCGCCCTGGCGGTGGTGGTCTTCACCATCCTCTGGTTCGTCGCCAAGGGGCTGCGCAACCTGGTGCGGCGGGCGACGCGGCGGCATCCCTCCAGCGATCTCGGCATCGTGCTGGGGCGGCTGGTCCGGTGGGCGGTGGTGGCGGCCGGCTTCCTGCTGGCGGTGACAGTGGCGGTGCCGTCGGTGAAGCCCGTCGACCTGCTGTCGCTGCTGGGCATCGGCAGCGTCGCCATCGGCTTCGCCTTCAAGGACATCTTCCAGAACTTCCTGGCCGGCATCCTGATCCTGCTGCGCCACCCGTTCCGCATCGGCGACCAGATCATCTATGGCGACTATGAGGGCACGGTGGAGGCGATCGAGACCCGCACCACCTTGCTGCGCACCTATGACGGGCGCCGCGTCTTCGTGCCCAACGGCGAGATCTTCACCAGCGCCATCACCGTCAACACCGCCTATGGCTACCGCCGCAGCGAGGTGGATGTCGATGTCGGCTATGGCGACGATCTCGGCCGCGCGACCGAGGTGCTGATGGAGGCGCTGCGCGGGGTGGAGGGGGTGCGGAGCGACCCGCCGCCCCAGGTGCTGGCCGTCGCCATCGCGGAGTCGGGCGTGACGCTGCGCGCCCGCTGGTGGACCGCGGCCAAGCAGGCCGAGGTCATGCGGGTGAAGCACCGGGTCGTCGTCGCCGTGCGCGAGGCGCTGGGCCGGGCGCAGATCGACATCCCCTATCCCACCCGCACGGTCCTGTTCCACGACCAGACCGACGCGGCGGACGGCGACCGCATGCGCCAGCGCGAGGGCTGGCCGGCCGGCGAGAACCCACCTTCCCCCGCCCGGACGGCCGACCCCTTCCCCAGAGAAAGAGATAGGGGAGCCGGGGCCTAGACCCGCTCGGGCTAATCCATCCCATCCATAGGGAATAGAACCCGGACGCTGCGTTAATCTCCGTGAGATCGCTTTCCTAGAGCATGCCCGGTCCGGGGGCTCCGGAGGAGCAGTCTCCGAAGGCAACCCTTGTGCTGTACAGCACTTTATTGTCAAATCTTTCGTGAACAACCAACTGCCGGCCGCGGAGGCGACGCACAGAATGCAGACCCGAGAGAACATCCCCGGGCTTTCCCCGGACGACACCCCGGCATCGGCCGACGGCTTCCCGCTGACGCCGACCGTCACCCTGGGCGAGGACAAGACCGGCAGCGGCGTCACCGTGGAGGTCGCGCTGCCGACGCCGCTGCCCCGCGCGGCCAGTTTCAGCTACCGCACCGTCGACGGGACGGCGAAGGTCTTCGAGGACTACCAGCCGATCAACAACCGCTACGGGCTGCCGGCGGGCGCCACCAACCTGCCCTTCCTGATCGGCCTGCGGGACGATCTGGCCATCGAGGGCAACGAGGAATTCTTCGTCGAGTACATCGACGAGGACGGCGTCTACGTCCCCGCCGGCCAGGTCGTGGCCCGCGTGCGCATGGTGATCGCCGACAATGACAAGCAGCCGGCCACCATCAGCGGCACCGCCGGCAACGACACCCTGACGCTGGAAAGCCAACTCGGGCGCCTGGACGGGCTGGGCGGCGACGACACGCTGACCGGCAACGCGTTCGGCGACACGCTGTCGGGCGGCGCCGGGAACGACCTGCTGGACGGCGGCAACGACTTCTCCGCCGACCTGCTGGAGGGCGGCGACGGCGACGACACCTTCGTCATGGGCATGGGCGGCGACACGATCCGCGGCGGGGCCGGCATCGACACGATCCGGATCCCCCAGGGCGACATCTCCTCGCCCTTCCACCAGGGCGAGGCCACGATCGGCGGCGGCGTCATCACGGTCGCCGGTTTCGCCTCCGTCACCGCCAGCGGCATGGACCGCGTCTTCTATGACGGAAAGGGCCGCTACGACACGCTGACCCTGCGCCACGACGCCGGCCGGGTGGAGGCGACGGAGATCGAGTGGCTGACGCTGGACTTCAAAGGCGCCTCTTCCGGGGTCTCGATCACCACGCAGGCCAATGGCGGCGTGCGGGTCGACGGCGGCGGCACCCAGGCCGACTTCTCGGGCCTCCGCGTCCTGTCGGTGAATGGGTCGGACAAGGGCGACACGATCGACCTGCGCGCCTTCGCCACCACCCTGATCACGACCGGCGCCGGCGACGACCTGCTCCAGCTGGGCAACTCACGATCATACATCACCTGGGGCGGCGGCAACGACACGATCCAGGGCGGCACCAGCACCGGCGACCTGCTGGAGGCCGATCTCGGCAAACACCTGAACGGCTCCCTGAACATGACCCTCGACAAGGGCGTGATCACGGAGGCCCGGGGTACCCGGATCACCACGACCGGCTTCGAGAACTTCTGGATCACCGGCGGTGCCGGCAACGACCGCATCGAACTGAAGGACCTGAGCGGCCTGGGCGTGATCGAGGGCGTGCAGGTCGGCACCGGCGGCGGCATCGACACCATCGTCATCTCCGATCCCGGCAGCATCACGGGGCGCGTCTCCCTCGGCGGGACCGGGAACGCCATCCTGCGGATCGACCTTCCCTCCTCGACGGTCCTCTCGAACGCGGCCGCGGCGCAGGCCTTCCTCTACGAGCAGCGGATCGCCACCCCCGGCGGCGGGAACATCCAGTTCGGCGGCGCCGCCAGCCAAGTCGTCTTCAGCGACCGCACCATCTCCGCCGCCGACATCCCCATCATCGTGCGCATCGCCGAGGCCAGCCGGAACCTGACCGTTACCGAGGGCGACGGCGGCAGCAAGGTGGTGAACGTCACCATCGAGCTGGACCGCGTCTCCGCCAGCGACGTCACGGTCCGGGTCACCGCCCCGGGCGGGCAGGCGCAGCCGGGCCAGGACTATGCGGTGCTGGACCAGGAGGTGCGGATCGCCGCGGGCAGCAAGTCCGTGACCGTGCCCCTGACCGTCCTGGGCGACCGGGCGATCGAGCGGGACGAGGTCATCACCGTCCAGCTGAGCAACGCCAGGGGCGCCCTCGCCGCCGCCCCGGGCGACGCCGACGGCCGGGCGCGGATCACCGTCTTCGACGACGACCCCATCGCCGCGCGCCCGGTCCTGCTGGTGTCCGACGGTTCCAAGCTGCTGGCCTATTCGCCCGGCTTCGCCGGCGTGCCGCCGAAGCAGGTCGCCACGCTGAACCCGAACGTCACCACCACCCTGCCGGGGCTGGCCGACATCGACAATGACGGCCGGCAGGAGGTGCTGTTCCTCAATGGCAGCGACCTGGTGAGCTGGAACGCCGAACTCTACAGCGCGGGCTTCACGCAGCGCGGCACCGTGTTCGACCAGATCGTCGGCATCGGCAATCTCCGGGCCGGCGCCGGGGACGACCTGCTGGTGCAGAGCAAGGCCGGCGACCTGCGCATCCTCGACTTCGAGGGCGCCACCACCCGGTCCACCTACCTGCTGAAGATGGGCGAGGGCACGCGCGTCGCCGGCGTCGGCCAGATCGACGGCACCGGGCCCGAGGAGATCATCTTCCAGGAGCAGGCGAACAAGGGCCACGTCTTCGCCTGGACCGGCTCGGACTGGACCACCCTGATCACCCCGGGCGCCGACTGGTCCGTGGAGCGGGTGGACGATTTCGTCGGCGACGGCAAGGCGGACCTGCTGCTGCGCAACGACGCGACCGGCGCGCGCGTCGTCTGGGACGTGTCCCGCGGGTCGGACGGCTTCACCGCCTTCCCGCAGCTGGTCAGCCCCTGGACGGTGGTGGCGACCGGGGACCTGACCGGCGACGGCAAGGCGGAGGTCGTCGTTCGCAACGGCAACGATGGCTCGGCGGCCTACTGGAACTTCGCCAGCCCGGGCTGGACCTTCTTCGGGCCGATCGGCCCGGACGTGGTCGGGGTCGGCTATCCGGGCGGGCTGATCGACGAGCTGTCGCTGCGCTGAACGGGAAGCCCCGGTCCGGACGGGAGGGGCGCGGATGTTGCTCCCGCGCCCCTCCCCATAGCACTATCGGCGCCGTCCCGCCGCCCGCCGCTCCCGGAGCCCCCGTCCTGTCCGCCCTGACCAAGTTCGAGCGCCGCATCGTCCTGCTGATGGGGGCGGTGCAGTTCGTCACCGTCATGTCCTTCATGATGGTCATGCCGCTGGGGCCGGACTATTCCCTGGCGCTGGGCATCGACCCCGCCCATGTCGGCTGGGTGGCCGGCGTCTATACCACGGGCGCCGCCCTGTCGGGCCTGGCCTCGGCCCTGTTCATCGACCGCTACGACCGGCGCCGCGCCATGATGGCGGCCATGGCCGGACTGGTCCTGTCCAACGTCGCCTCGGGCCTGGCGGTCGGCCTCTGGACCCTGCTGGCGGCCCGGACCATGGCGGGGCTGTTCGCCGGGCCGGCCATGGCGCTGGCCGTCGCCATCGTCTCGGACAACGTCCCGGCGGAGCGGCGCGGGCAGGCGCTGGGCCAGGTCATGGGCGCCCTGTCGCTGGCCTCAGTCTTCGGCGTGCCGGCGGGGCTGGAGCTGGCGCATCTGGGCGGCTGGCGCGCGCCCTTCTTCGCCGTGGCCGTCATGGGCGGGCTGATCGCGGCCGGCGCGCTCCGGCTGCTGCCGCCGCAGCGCGCGCATCTGGCCGAGGCCCTGGCGCAGACCGACCGGGGCCTGGGCCGGCTGCTGCGCATCGGCGGCAAGCCGCGGGCGCTGATCGCGCTGGCGCTGGTGGGCACGGCGATCATGCCGGGCTTCCTCACCATCACGAACCTGGCGACCTACCTGACCTTCAACCTGGATTTCCCGCGCGAGCAGCTGGGGCTGCTCTACCTGCTGGGCGGCGCCATCAGCTTCTTCGGCATGCGCTGGACCGGCAGGCTGGTGGACCGGTTCGGCAGCGCGCCCGTGACCACCGGCTCGACCCTGGTGCTGGCGTCCCTGATCCTGGTGCTCTTCTACGACTGGGCGTGGCTGGCCGTGCCGATCCTGGTGCTGACGCCGACCTACATGCTGTTCAACACCGCCCGCATGGTGGCGCAGAGCACCGCCGTGTCCAAGGCGCCCGACCCGGCGGAGCGCGCCGGCTTCATGTCGCTGGTGCAGACGGTGCAGCAGGGCGGCGGGGCGGTGGCCTCCTTCCTGGGCGCGACGCTGCTGACCACCGGCCCGGACGGACGGCTGGCCGGCATGGAGAATGTGGCGCTGATCGCCATCGGCTTCGGACTGATGGGCCCGCCGCTGATGTGGGCGCTGGAACGCCGGCTGCCGGCCGCCCCTCCCGTATCTCCACCGAAATCCGCCTGAACTCGCGCGGAAATGGCCCTTCGCCGAATCGGCCTTTCATCTCAAGGCTGTGCGGCGGGTTGTGTGCCCAAAGGGCCACAGGCGGCGGGTCATTTTCGCATCCGCAACATCCCTCCCGCGCAATCTCTTGTCTTGTCCGGCGCGACATGGCGCAATCCGCTGATCGGGTTACTCCCGCCGTTCGGGTGAGCGCCGCGCCATAGGCGGCGGCCCGGCCGGCGGGGCGGGAGATGGGACGGGGCGGCCCGGCGGCGAGACCGGCCGGGCGCCCCCACTGAGGAGGCAAGGCACGTGACGAGACTGTCGAAAGCTTGGGTTCTCGCGGGTACGGCGCTCGCCGGCTGGGCCGTCAGCGGCGCCGCCATGGCGCAGCAGCAGGCCGATACGCTGGACGAGGTAGTGGTGACCGGTACCCGCCGGCTGGACCGCACCGTGGCGTCCTCGCCCGTGCCGATCGACGTGATCCCGACCGCCGACCTGCAGAAGGCCGGCCTGGGCGAGGTCAACAAGGTCATGCGCGCCCTGGTGCCCTCCTTCAACTTCCCGCAGCCGACCATCACCGACGGCACCGACCACATCCGCCCGGCGACGCTGCGCGGCCTCAGCCCCGACCAGGTGCTGGTGCTGGTCAACGGCAAGCGCCGCCACCAGACCGCGCTGCTGAACCTGAACGGCTCGGTCGGCCGCGGCTCGACCGGCGCCGACCTGAACGCCATCCCCGACGCCGCCATCCAGCGCATCGAGGTGCTGCGCGACGGCGCGGCGGCGCAGTACGGCTCCGACGCCATCGCCGGCGTCATCAACGTCATCCTGAAGTCCGCCGGCGACGGCGGCTCGGTCTCCGGTTCCTGGGGCCAGACCTACGAGGGCGACGGCGACCTGTTCCACTTCTCCTCGGACGTGGGCGTCACCATCGGCACCGGCGAGCTGCACATCGCGGCCGAGTACCGCGACCGCGACCCGACCAACCGCCAGGGCACGGACATCCGCCAGCAGTATAACAACCTGCCCAGCGGCACGCCCGACCCGCGCGAGGCCACGATCAACCGCACGACCAACTTCAATTACGGCGACAGCCAGGTCAAAGACTACAGTATCATCTACAACTACACCCAGCCGGTGGCGGACGGGGTCGAGGCCTACAGCTTCGGCAACTACAACCGGCGCGAGGGCAAGGCGGGCGCGACCTGGCGCCGGCCGCGCGACCCGAACAACATCCGCTCGATCTATCCGGACGGCTTCCTGCCCTTCATCACCTCGGACATCGACGATTTGTCGGTGGCCGGCGGCGTGCGCGGCGAGGGCGACACCAACTGGGACCTGTCGGGCGTCTATGGCCGCAGCTGGTTCCCGTTCGGCGTGGAGAACACCCTCAACGCCACCTTCGGCCCGACCAGCCCGACCAGCTTCTACGCCGGCGACCTGCTGTACCAGCAGTACGTGCTGAACGCCGACGCCTCGCGGCTGGTGAATGTCGGCGCCCTGCCCGCCCCGCTCAGCGTCGCGGCGGGCCTGGAGTACCGGCATGAGAACTACCAGATCGGCCGCGGCGAGTTCGGCTCCTGGGCCGACGGCGGCTTCAAGGTACTGGACGCCGGCTCCGACCGCGGCGCCACCGGCATCGGCTCGCAGCCGGCGCCGGGCGCGCAGGGCTTCCCCGGCTTCCGCCCGGGCGACGAGGTGGATGCCAGCCGCGGCAGCTACAGCGCCTACCTGGACCTGGAGACCAACGTCACCGAGGCCCTGCTGCTGAGCGCCGCCGGCCGCGTCGAGCATTACAGCGACTTCGGCTGGACCGGTTCCGGCAAGCTTGCCTTCCGCTACGACGTGGCGGACAATTTCGGCCTGCGCGGCGGCTTCTCCAACGGCTTCCGCGCGCCGTCGCTGCAGCAGAGCAACTTCTCATCCACCGCCACCAACTTCATCGGCGGCATCCCCTTCGAAGTCCGCACCTTCCAGGTCAACGACCCAGTGGCGCAGGCCCTGGGCGCCGAGGAGCTGAAGCCCGAGAAGTCGCTGAACTACAGCATCGGCTTCACCGCCCAGCCGGCGGCCGGCGCCAACATCACCATCGACGCCTACCAGATCGACATCGACGACCGCATCGTGCTGTCGGAGAACCTGACCGGCACCGCCGTGCAGAACTTCCTGACCAGCCGCGGCTTCTTCGGCGTCACCGGCGGCCGCTTCTTCACCAACGCCATCGACACCCGCACCCGCGGCGTCGACATCGTCGGCACCTACACGGTCCCGACCGAGGAGCTGGGCGAGTTCCGCTTCACCACCGGCGTCAACTTCAACAAGACCGACGTGAAGCGCGTGGCGCCGAACCCGGAGACGCTGAACGCCGTCGGCCTGCAGCTGACCCGCTTCGCCCGCGTGGAGCAGGGCCGCTTCACCGAGGCGCAGCCGAAGAACAAGGTCAACCTCTCGGCCAATTGGACTTATGAGGCGCTGGACCTCACCGTGCGAGCCACGCGCTACGGCAAGTTCACCTCGCGCCAGCCGGCCGCCGTCAACGACCAGACCTTCAGCCCCGAGTGGGTGGTGGACCTGGACGTCGGCTACGACGTGACCGAGAGCTTCACCGTCTCGGCCGGCGTCAACAATCTGTTCGACCAGTACACGGACAAGGTCATCCCGGGCGCCAACCCGAACGGCTTCGCCCAGTACAGCAACTTCTCGCCCTTCGGCTTCAACGGCGGCTTCTACTACGTGAAGGCCGCCTACCGCTGGTAAGGACGGCGAAGGCCGCGAATTGAGAAGGGCCGCTCCTCACGGGGCGGCCCTTCTTCTTTGCTTCCGGATCGCAGTGGCTTCGTAGGTCGCATGGAGCGCAGCGCAATGCGACGTTCAACGGCCGGAGCGGTGTCGCATTACGGCTGCGCCTCCATGCGACCTACGGACCCAACCGAAAAGGAAAAGGCCGCCCTGCGACGGGCGGCCCCTCTTGCTTGGGGATATCGAGGCCGGAGGGATCACGCCCGCGCCCGCCAGCCCGGCGCCTCGACGTCCAGGATCTTCTCCAGCTGCCGCACCCGCTCGTCCAGCCGGTCGGCGCGGGCGAGGATGGCGGAGGCGGTGTCGTCCGACATGCCCTCGGCCTTCAGCTTGCGCCACTTGGTCATGTGGCCCATGACGATGGCCGTCAGCGGGATCGAGAAGACCATCACCCAGAAGAGGCTGCTCATGGCGGTGTCCGTCACTTGCGGTCGGCGAGGGCGCCGATCTCGCGGTTGAGGGTGAATTCGGGGCTGGTCACGTAGCGCTCGATGTCGGCGACCCGGCGCTCGATCTCGTCGAGGCGGCCGAAGCGGCGGCGGTCGGACACCGCGCGCTCGGCCGCCTGGAGATCGAGCTTCTGCCATTTGCGCATGTTGCCGAGGATGATCGAGGCGATCGGGATGCCGAAGACCAGGAGCCAGAACAGGTCGGGCATGCGGCGCTCCCTTACTTCTCGAGGTCCCGGAACTGGCGGTGCAGATCATACTCGCGGGAGGAGACGAAGCCTTCCATCTGCGCGATCTGCCGGTCGATGTCGCGGAACTTGGCGCGCAGCGCGGCGAGCGTCTGGTCGGGCTTGGTGGTGACGGAACGCCAGAACACCTCCTCCTCCTTGCTCTCGTAGAGCTGCACCGGCCGCTTCTTCACTACCAGCATCATCACGACATAGCCCAGCAGGACCGCCGGCGGCGCGAAGAAGAAGCCCAGGACGACGGCGAGGCGGACCACCCAGCTGTCGATGTTGAAGTAGTCGGCGATGCCGGCGCAGACGCCCGCCATCTTACCGTCCACGGTGTTGCGGTAGAGCTTGTGCGGGTTGGGGGAGCGGAACATCTCCTCCGCCCCGCCGCCGCGGCGCCCCGTCCGCTCCTGCTTCAGGCCGAGATAGGAGCCCCAGCTCTCGTCCCGCGGCTTGCCCAGCAGGTCCTCCTGCCAGTCGGCGCCGCCCAGATCGCCGGAGCCGCCCAGGCTGTCGCTGCCGCCGCGGTACCGGTAGCGGCGCGATGTCCGCTGCCGGTCGGAGAAGGGCGGCGGCACCGCCGATCGGTCACGCTCGTTCATTTCGGCCCCTCCACCCCGGCGCCTCGGCGTCGAGGATCTTCTCCAGCTGCTGGATCCGGCCCTCCATCTTGGTGGCGTTGTGCCACAGGTCGGAGAGCATCTGCTCGTCGTCGGCCGTCAGCGTCTTCGCGATCCGCCACTTGGTGACGTAGTGGGCGATGATCCAGATCGGCGCGACCAGCGCCATGAAGACGATGGCGACTACGAAAGGTCCTTCGGATTCCATCGCTTACCCCTGCTGATTCTTCGCCGCCAGCCGGGCCTTCAGGGCCTGCAGGTCGGACTCGACCTTGTCGTTCTGCTCCAGCTCGGCGATCTCGTCCGCCAAGCTGCGCTTGCGGCCCATGTCCAGGACCTCGGCCTTGCCCTCGAGCACGTCGAGGTTGCGCTCGATCTGCTCGAACCGGACGAAGGCGTCGGTGATGCGCTCGTCATGGACCTGCGTCTTGACCTTCAGGCGGTTCACGGCCGTCTTCTGGCGGGCGACGATCGCCTTCTCGCGGGACTTGGCGTCCTGCAGCTTGGCCTGCAGCTGGCCGATGTCGTCGTTGGTCTTGGCCAGGATGTCGTCCAGCTTGGCCAGTTCCGAGGACATGCTGTCGGCGGCCTCGGCGACCTTGGAGCGGGCCATGAGCGCGCCCTTGGCGAGGTCCTCGCGGTCCTTGGACAGGGCCAACTCGGCCTTGCGCTCCCACTCGTCGGCCTCGCGCTTCAGCTCGGACAGGCGGCGCTCGATCTCCTTCTTCTCGGCGACGGTCTTCACGGCCGCGGAGCGGACCTCCACCAGCGTGTCTTCCATCTCCTGGATGACCAGGCGGATGATCTTCTCGGGATCCTCGGCGCGGTCCAGGATGGCGTTCAGGTTGGAATTGATGATGTCGCTGAGACGGGAAAAGATGCCCATCGTGGAAGTCTCCTCAAGCAAGGGCAATGAAAAGGTTGCTCATCACGGTCGCGACCGCAAGGATGATCCAGGCCTCGCCCGGCACGGCGCGGAAATCGTCCAGCAGGGTGCCGACGAAGCCGCGCTCGGAGAGAGCGAAGAGGTCGTCGTGCCGGGCGTCGTGCAGGGTGTGGTCGGTCATCGGTCGGTCCCCCTTGGACGGATGAGGTGGTCGTACATCCCTAAGAGCAAGGGGTGTGCCAGAGCCGCGACACCCGGTAAACCATTGATTTTCTTGGCACTGTCCGAACCCGCCTTGACCGCCCCGCGACCTTGAGTTAGCGTCATGGCGAGAATGTGGCCGATCCGGCCACTCCATGGCAGAAAAGGCTAAACCATGGCATCGAGCGCCTCCCCGCCCTCCCTGATCGGCCAGGCGCCGGCCTTCCTGAACCTGCTGGAGCATGTCTCGCAGGCGGCGCCACTGAACCGGCCGACCCTGGTGATCGGCGAGCGCGGCACCGGCAAGGAGCTGATCGCCGCCCGCCTGCACTATCTGTCGCCGCGCTGGGACAAGCCCTTCGTCAAGCTGAACTGCGCGGCGCTGTCGGAGACGCTGCTGGAGACGGAGCTGTTCGGCCACGAATCGGGAGCCTTCACCGGCGCCTCGAAGCGCCATGTCGGCCGCTTCGAGCTGGCGGACGGCGGCACGCTGTTCCTGGACGAGATCGCCACCAGCTCCGCCTCGGTGCAGGAGAAGATCCTGCGCGTCATCGAATATGGCGAGTTCGAGCGCGTCGGCGGCACCCAGACCCTCAGCGTCGACGTCCGCGTCGTCGGCGCAACCAACGCCGACCTGCCGAAGATGGCGGCCGCCGGCAAGTTCCGCGCCGACCTGCTGGACCGGCTGTGCTTCGACGTGGTCACCATCCCGCCGCTGCGCTCGCGTCCCGAGGACATCCCGGTGCTGGTCGACCATTTCGGCGTCGCCATGGCGCGCGAGCTGGGCCGGCCCTTCTTCCCGGGCTTCACCCCCCGGGCGCAGCAGCGGCTGCTGGACTATCCCTGGCCGGGCAATGTCCGCGAGCTGAAGAACGTGGTGGAGCGCGCCGTCTACCGCGCCGCCGGGGCGGAGAAGCCGATCGACGAGGTCGTCTTCGACCCGTTCGACTCGCCCTTCCGCCCGGCGCCGATGCCGGGCGACGCCAACGCCGCCGAGCCGGCCGTTCCGGCGCCCGCCGCGCCGGTGCCGCAGGGCGCGACCGTAACGCCCTTCCCCGGGCCTGCGGCGACCAGCGGCCCGTGCAACTTCCTGGACCAGGTCGCCGCCTTCGAGACCGCCATGCTGCGCGCGGCGCTGGAGCGCAACCACTACCACCAGAAGCGCGCCGCGGCCGAGCTGGGGCTGAACTACCACCAGTTCCGCGGCTATCTGCGCAAGTACGGCCTGCTGGAGCGCCGCGGCGCCGGCGCCATGGAAGTGGTGGAGTAGCGGTTCAGGCGCGAAGCCCGATACAGCGGGCGACCAGCCGACGGATCGCCGCCAGTTGCGCGTCCGTGATGCGGGAGCCGGTCGGAGACACACGCTGCTTCGATGTGGCGGTGATCTGGTTTGCCAGCGCCCAGCATCGCTTGGGACAACCATTCTCCGGCGTGGGCAGGATCTCGACCGCCAGCGTTTCGGCGATCACCTCGATCGAGAAGGGAACGACAATCAGGTTGGGGTAATTTGGGTGGAAGAGGTCGGCATCTTCGACGATGACGGCCGGTCGCAGCTTGTTCGGTTCCTTGGGCAGCGCATCGCGCCAATCCACCAGGACGATCTGACCGGGAAAGAATGTCACTTCCAGTCCAGGTCCTTGATGGCCGAGCCCCAATCCTCGTAGAAGGCGCGGACTTCGGGATCGCGGGCAACGGCCTCGCCGATGAGGCGGCTCTGCTCGCGCACCTTCTCCCGCCAGACCCGGTCCGCCTCCTTCTCCGCCAGTTCGCGGAGATAGGTGGACAGCCCGATGCCCCGCGCCCGTGCGGCCTCCTCCAGCGTCGCCTGATGCCGCTCGTCCAGCCTCACCGAAACCGGCCTGCCCATGCGCCCCTCCTGGTCCGGGGGAACTCTACCACGCCGATGTATGACGCGTCAGTCATACAGGTGGCATCGCCCGCCCAAAGAAAAACCCCCGCGCCCGTCTCCGGACGCGGGGGTTCCTGCCGATCAGCCGATCAGAAGTTGACGCGGGCGCGGACGCCCATGATGCGCTGCGCCTCGCGCGGGACCTGGTAGCGGATGAAGGTGCCGTTCCGGACCTTCGCGGTGGTGAAGTACTCGTCGGTGATGTTCTGCACCGAGGCGGTGATCGCGTAGCGGTCTTCCTTGTCGGCGAAGGTCAGGGCCACGTCCCAGGTGCCGTAGCTCTCCTGGGCGGTGTCCTGGGCGCGCGAGAACAGGTCGAACTGCTGGGCGCTCTGCCAGGCGTAGGTGGTGTTGAAGATCATGTCGAAGGGCAGGCTCTCGCCCGTCGGGATCAGGTAGTCGGCGTTGAAGCTGAACTTCCAGTCCGGCGAATAGGGCAGGTCGGTGCCGTTGCGGGTGAGGCAGGCGGCCGGCGAGCCCGGCGGGCAGAAGGCCTCCTTCACATAGGCGTCGGTGTAGGACACGCCGCCGGTGACGGTGAGGTTCTTCACCGGCACCGCGATGATGTCGGCCTCGACGCCCTTGGTCACGACCTGGCCGGCATTGCCCAGCGAGCTGACGATGGCGCCGGCGACGGTGACGAAGCTGTTCGCCTGGAAGCCGTCATACTTGGAGTGGAAGGCCGCGAGGTTCAGCACCAGCCGGTCGCCCAGGATCTGGTTCTTCATGCCGATCTCGAAGGCGTCGGACTTCTCCGGCGGCACCGGCGTGGTGTCGTTCGCCGTCATGTTGAAGAAGATGTTGAAGGCCGGGCCCTTGTAGCCCTGCGCGTAGGTGCCGTAGACCATCACCTCGTCGGTGACCTGATAGGACAGGCCGGTCTTCAGCGTGAACTTCGTCTTCTCGGTGTCGCCCGAGTTCGCGAAGCCGGCATTGATGCCCGGCGCGTTGGCGGTGCTGTTGGAGACGCGGCGGAAATCGTACTCGATCCGGTCCTTGGTCAGGCGCCAGCCGAACAGCGCCTTAAGCGGCTCGGTGATGGCGAAGCTGGCCTGGCCGAACGTGGCATAGTTGGTCAGCTGCGTGTTGAAGTCGGCCGAACCGGTGAAGTCCTGGTAGGTCGAGGCGGTGTTGCAGGGGATGGTGCCGTTCGCGTTCGCCGGCAGGGCGGAGGCCGTGCAGCGGCGGACCAGGCGGTTGAAGTTGTTGTCCTGGTCGGTGCGGTAGAAGAAGGCGCCGACGGTGTATTCCAGACGCTCGCCCGACGGCGAGCTCAGCCGGAACTCCTGCGTGAACTGCGAGAAGTCGAGCGTGCCGTTGTCGTGGAACAGCTGGTCGCCGCCCGGCGCCGAGGCGAACACGAAGCGCGGCGCGTCGGAGCGGAAGTCGCCGTCGCGGATCTCCTTGTTGTACCAGCCGCGATAGGCGGTGATGGAGGTCAGCGTGACCGCGTCCAGGTCCCAGTCGATCTGGCCGGACATGCCCCAGCTCTCGTCGACGGTGCGGGGGTTCAGGTCGTTGTCGATGTCGCGGTTCCTGGTGCCCGGCACGACCGGGGCCAGCGACGGGCGCAGGATGATGTCGTTGGCGGCGCCCGCCGGCGCGTCGCCGATGATGTCGGCGCAGCAATCGTCGTCCGCCTTCATGTAGTCGGCGATGAAGGTGGCCTTCACCGTCTCGCCCGGCGTCCAGACCAGCTTGCCGCGGGCGCCGCCGCGCTCGGAGCCGTTGACCTTCTTGCCGTTGAAGACGTTGTCGGCGGAACCGTCATACCAGGCGTAGCCGGCCGACAGGCGCGCCGCCAGCTCGTCCGTGATCGGGCCGCTGACGGTGGACTTCAGGCGCAGCTCGTCGATGTCGTAATAGCCGATCTCGGCATTGGCGGTCGGCGAGCGGCTGGGGTCCTTGGAGACGATGTTGACCACGCCGGCCGAGGCGTTCTTGCCGAACAGCGTGCCCTGCGGGCCGCGCAGCACCTCGATGCGCTGGATGTCGACCAGGTCGTTGAAGGCCATGCCCGAGCGGGCCAGCACGACGCCGTCCAGCACGGTGGACACGCTGGGCTCGGCGCCGGCGGAGAAGGAGATCGTGCCGATGCCGCGGATGTTGATGGCGGAATTGACGTTCGTCGTGCCCTTGCGGACCGTGAGCGTCGGCACCAGCGTCACCAGGGACTCGGTGTTCTGGATGCCCGACTTCTCCAGCAGGTCGCCGCTGACGACCGAGAGGGTGACGGGAACCGTGTTCAGGTTCTCCTCGCGCTTCTGCGCGGTCACCACGATCGTCGGAATGACGTTGATCTCTTCCAGCTGGGCCAGCGCCGGCGTCGCGAGGCCTCCCGTGGCGGCGATCGCCAGGGCGGAACTCGTGGACATGATGCGGCGCGACAACTTCCTGGACATCCGTGCTCTCCCATTGTGGTCTGCATTCCCGTCGGGAAAAAGGCGGTCAGCGCCAGTTCATTTCCCAATGGGGGTACCTTTTGTGCGCAGCATTCCAAATGTCCGGACATTCCGCAATGGCTCTTTGCCGCCGCGGAAAGATTGTCCGGCACCGTTGCCGCGAAGCCCCAGTATTGATGTCGACAGGCGGCTCCGGGACGGGCGTCGCGGCCGCCACCGGGGAGTAACGGCGCTGTAGCGGGGGTAGAGAAAGTGTCGCCCGGCAAAGCAACCGCCGGCAAGGCGCCGCGATTTGCTTTACCTATTGGTCAAGCAGCCGGCGGGGCGGGCGCGCTCATTGCGGCGAGGCGAGTTCGATCACATGGCGGCGCGAGACCTGCAGCCGCTCCAGATCGTCGCCCCACTCCGCCAGGGCGCGGCGGGTGATGGCGCCGGTGCGTTCATAGGCCTCCAGCGCCGGCCGGATCAGCGGCTCCAGGTCGGCGCGCCGGGGCGACAGGTACAGGATCTGGTCGCCTTCGTAATGCAGCAGCAGCGACGGCTCGATCGCCAGCCCGGGCTGGCCCGCCGCCTCGGCCAGGATTTCGGTCACGCCACGGGGCAGATAGTCGATGTCGCGGTTGCCGCGGGAGACCATGGCGTAGAGGTTGCGCCACTCGCCGCCGATCTCCAGCGCCTTCAGATTGTTGTGCCGCCAGACCAGGCTGTCGAACCAGCCCTGGCCGAAGCCCGCCGTCAGGCCCAGCGCCCGCAGCTCCTCCACCGTCCGCACGCCGGCGAAACGCCCGGCCTCACCGGTCCGCACCAGCAGCACCCGCTGGGAGATCAGCCCGCCCGTCAGGCCGACCGGCACCGACAGGAAGGAGCGGTCCCGCTCGGGGCTGCGCAGGAACCAGTGGATGTCCAGCAGCCCGTCGCGCAGGCCGGCCTCGATCCGGGGCTGCGGCAGGATGTTCAGCGTATCGAAGACGACCTCGTGCCCGGCCGCCTCCAGCGCCTCGCGCAGCAGGTCGAGATAGTATTGGTGCGCCCCGTTGGGCATGGCGGAGACACGCAGGCGCAGCGTTTCCGCCTGAGCCGGCGGGACCGCGAGGAACGCGGCGAGCACAAGGCCCAACAGGCGGCGCAGCACCATGCCCACTTCCGGTCAATTATTCTCCCGGAAGGATGATGCACGGCCCTTTAGGCGAAGGCGATATATTTCTTTGGTATTGCAACGCACCAATACATGACGGGCGCATGAACTCGGCCGCCCCCGCTACTTCAGCAGCTTGCCCAGGGCGGTGAGCGGCCGCAGCACCTTGTCGGCATAGCGTTCCAGCCGGTCCAGCAGGTGCGGCGGGCCGCGGCCGGCATCGGCCCGCACCAGCGCCTCCACCTTCGGCAGCAGCTGGCGCTGGATGGCGAGCGTGCGGTCCGACAGATCCTGCAGCTCGGCATGCAGCATCCGCACTTCGTACAGCAGCGTCGCCACCGTCGTCGGCGGGTCGGAGGCGGCCAGCCCCTCGATGGCGTCGATGACCCGGATGTCGGTGCCTTCAGGCGGAGGCGCCGCCGGCTTCGCCTCGGCCGGCGGCCCGGCCTCGGTGTAGGCGACCTGCGGCTTGTCCTTGTCGCCTTCCCGGGCGAGGTCGGACAGGCGCTCGCGCAGCCGGTTGCGCAGGCGGGTGCCGGCGGCGCGGAAATCCTCCGGCGTCGGCGGGCCGCCATCGGGCCGGGCGGGCAGGAAGATGCGCAGGATCTTGCCGAAGCGCTCGGGCGCGTCGCCCACCTGGTCCACCAGGTTGCGCAGGCCGTTGGCGCATTCCGCCACCACCTTCATCTGCGGCTCGATGGCGACGACCGCGATGTTGCGCACATAGGGCTCGACGACGCCCTGCTCCTTGCAGACGTAGCGCAGGCCCCCTTCCAGCTGCACGGCGATGAAGTCCGGCGAGTGGTTGCCCGGGATGTTGGTGACGCTCGCCACCACCACCAGGCCGCGCGGGCTGTTCACCAGGGTGGCGGTGCGGATCTTCAGCCCGGCCGCCAGCGAATAGCGGTCGGAAATCTGCAGCGTGCGTTCCAGCCGGTCGATGATGTCGGCGTCGAACGGCCGGTCGCTGTCGAAGGCCACCAGGGCGCACTGGCTTTGCGTGTTCTGCATCGCGCTGCTGGACGAGGTGGCACGGGCCCCGCACGTTAGCATGGAGGCACCCCGTGCCGGCTAGCCCGTTTCGCCAGATCTCAACGCGCCGCGAAACCGCCGCTTTCCCCTGCCATTCCTGCACCCGGCCCATGCGGCCCTTCCGCCCGGCGGCGGTTCGGGCCATATCTGCGGCCACCCGGACCACCGACCCAGATTCCCGAGGCCGCCCGTGCCGCCCCTGAAAGCCAGTTCCCCCGACCGCCCCGCCCCGCGCCGGGAGCCGCCCCGGAAGGAGGCGCCGCGCAAGGACGCCAAGCGCGGCAAGGGCACGCGCGGCTGGGCGCGCCGTCTCGGCCGCGTCGCGGCGCTGGTCGGCATCTGGGGCTTCATGATCGGCCTGTTCACCCTGGCCTATTTCGCCCACGACCTGCCCGACATCCGCGAGGCGGTGCAGCTGGAGCGGCGCCCGACCCTGGAGCTGGTCGCCGCCGACGGCAGCCCCCTGCAGCGGCTGGGCGACATGCGCGGCGCCACGGTGGACGCGACCCAGTTGCCCAAGCACCTGGTCGAGGCGGTGCTGGCGGTGGAGGACCGGCGCTTCTGGGACCATTGGGGCGTGGACCCGCTGGGCATCGCCCGCGCGGCCTATGTGAACTGGAAGGCCGGCCGCATCGTCCAGGGCGGCTCCACCATCACCCAGCAGCTGGCCAAGAACCTGTTCCTGACGCCGGAGCAGAACGCCAAGCGCAAGATCCAGGAGGCGCTGCTGGCGCTCTGGCTGGAGCGGAAATACAGCAAGAACCAGATCCTCACCGCCTACCTGAACCGTGTCTATCTCGGCGCCGGCACCTACGGCGTGGACGCGGCGGCTCGGACCTACTTCGACAAGCCGGCGACCCAGCTGTCTTTGCGCGAGTCCGCCATCCTGGCCGGGCTGCTGAAGGCGCCCTCGCGCTACAGCCCGACCTCCAACCCCAACCTCGCCGACAAGCGGATGGAGGTGGTGCTGGTGACCATGGTGGATGCCGGCTTCATCACCGAGGCCGCGCGCCAGCAGGTGCTGCGCACGCCCGTGTCGCCCAGGCGCAAGCCGGGACCGGAGGTGGACGGGCGCTACTTCGCCGCCTATGTCGCCGACCAGGTCAACGCCTTCATCGGCCCCGACCATGGCGATTTGATCGTCTACACCACCTTCGACCCCAAGGCGCAGATGGCGGCCACCCGCCGGGTGGAGGCGCTGATGTCCACCCCCGCCACGGCGGAGGCGCGGGCCGGCCAGGCCGCCGCCATCGTGATGACGCCCGACGGCGCCGTGCGCGCCATGGTCGGCGGCAAGGACTATGACGAGAGCCAGTTCAACCGCTCCACCCAGGCGCTGCGGCAGCCGGGCTCGGCCTTCAAGCCCTTCGTCTTCCTGGCGGCGCTGGAGGCCGGGGCCAGCCCGGGCGACCCGGTCATGGACGCGCCCTACAAGAAGGGCAAGTGGGAGCCCGGCAACTACGACGGCAAGTTCCGCGGCCAGATCAGCATGGCCGAGGCGCTGGCGGAGTCCGTCAACACCGCCACCATCCGGCTGCTGGAGCGCGCGGGCGTGGACCGCGCCAGCGGCATCGCGCGCCGCCTCGGCATCACCTCGCCCATGCGGCGCGACCTGTCGCTGGCGCTGGGCACCTCGGAGGTGACGCTGCTGGAGCTGACCGGCGCCTACGCCGCCATCGCCAATGGCGGGCAGGCCATCTGGCCCTACGCCATCCTGGAGATCCGCGACAGCAACGGCGCGCTGCTGTACCAGCGCAAGGGCTCGGGCGCCGGCTATGCCGTCTCGGGGCCGGACCTGCAGGCGCTGACCCGGATGATGGAGGGGGTGCTGGCGACCGGCACCGGCACATCAGCGCGCCTTGACCGGCCGGCGGCGGCCAAGACCGGCACGACCCAGGACTACAAGGATGCCTGGTTCATGGGCTTCACCGCCGACTATGTCACCGGCGTCTGGCTGGGCAACGACGACGGCGCGCCGATGAGGCGGGTCACCGGCGGCTCGCTGCCCGCCCGTCTCTGGCGGGACATCATGGCGGACCTGCACCAGGGCCTGCCCGTCCGCCCCCTGCCCGGCAGCGACGGGACGGTGGAGCGCGCGCCGGAGCAGGCCGTCATCGCCGAACACGCCGCCACGCCGGAGGGCGCCGGCGCCCCCGCCGACAGCACTGGCAATCCCATCGCCGACCTGCTGAACCGGCTCACCGGGGCCGGGCGATAGGCCGGGACTGTCACCAAAGTTTGGTAAATCCCCTGCCGGGAAACGGGACGGGCCGTGCTAGCATGTGTGGAACGGCTCCTTCCGGAGCCATTCCTGGGGACGAATCAGACCCGCTTCGATGGTCTATGTCGAGATCACCACCGTCGTTCTGCTGATCCTGCTGAACGGCTTCTTCTCAATGTCGGAACTGGCCGTCGTCTCGTCCCGCCGGGGACGGCTGCAGCAGCTGGCCGAGGAGGGCAAGCGCGGCGCCCGCACGGCGCTGGAGCTGCAGGACGACCCGTCCCGCTTCCTCTCCTCCGTGCAGA
The DNA here is from genome assembly GCA_035626475.1 of Azospirillaceae bacterium. Lineage (GTDB taxonomy): Bacteria > Pseudomonadota > Alphaproteobacteria > Azospirillales > Azospirillaceae > DASPKT01. The sequence goes on along the minus strand of DASPNP010000026.1, from coordinate 57,815 downwards.
TCGGCATCACCCTGATCGGCATCGTCGCCGGCGCCTATGGCAGCGCCACGCTGGCCGACCGGCTGGGCTCGGTGCTGGAGCAGTACCCGATCCTGCAGGGCTACGGCCACGCGGCGGCGGTGGTGCTGGTGGTCGCGATCATCACCTACCTGTCGCTGGTCGCGGGCGAGCTGGTGCCCAAGCGCATGGCGCTGAACCATGCCGAGCGCATCGCGCTGGTCGCCGCCCCCATCATGAAGGGGCTGTCGGAGATCACCTCCCCCGTCGTCTGGCTGCTGGGCGCCTCCACCGAGGCGGTGCTGCGGCTGCTGCGGGTGCCCGACAAGGCCGACAGCACCGTGACCGAGGAGGAGGTGAAGAGCCTCATCGCCGAGGGCACGGCCACCGGCGTCTTCGAGCCGGAGGAGAAGAAGATGATCGAGGGGGTGCTGCGGCTGTCCGACCGCCCCGTGCGCTCGATCATGACGCCGCGCCCCGACGTGATGTGGCTGGACGCCGGCGACGGTCTGGAGGTGGTCCGCCGCGAGATCGCCGAGAGCGGCCATTCGCGCTTCCCGGTCTGCCGCGGCGACCTGGAAGAGGTGGTCGGCATCGTCCATGCCAAGGACCTGCTGGACGCGGCGCTGGCCGGCCGCCAGGTCGACCTCGCCGCCGCCTCGCGCCCCGCCCTGATCGTGCATGACGGCACGCTGGTGATGCGGCTGCTGGAGCTGTTCCGCAGCAACGGCCAGCACATGGCCGTGGTGGTGGACGAGTATGGCAGCGTCGAGGGGATCGTCACCGTCACCGACATCATGGAGGCCATCGCCGGCGACCTGCCGGAGACGGGGGATTCGGACGCCGAGGATCTGGTGCGCCGGCCGGACGGCTCCATGCTGATGGACGGCCGCATGCCGGTCGACGAGGCCGAGCACGCGCTGGGCCTGCGGAACCTGGGCGAGCAGGGCGACTACCACACGCTGGCGGGCTTCATGCTCTTCAAGTTCGGCCATTTGCCCACCGCCGGCGAGTCGGTGGAGTATGACGGCTGGCGGCTGGAGGTGGTCGACATGGACGGCCGCCGCATCGACAAGATCCTCGCCACCCCCCTCACCCAGGCCGAACCTTAAGCGCCCGCGCTCAGGGCCAGTACTCCACCGCGCCGAGATCGAGCCCGGTCCGCCCGACCAAGTTGTTGCCGGCGAAGTCGACGGTCGTACCCGGCAGTGCCGCGGCCCGGCCCAGCGCGGCGGAGCCGGCGGTCAGGCGGAAGTCGGCGGCGGCCGGGTTCTGGAACATCGCCTCGCCGCGCAGCTCGCCCGCACCGAAATAGCCGCTGCGGAACTGGATGGCGTCGTAGTCGTAGAGATTGTCGGTGTGGGCGTAGTTGGTGGCGCCGAACTCCCAGACATCCACCTGCGACCAGGCGAAGATGTTGTTGCGCACCGTCAGGAACGACCCGTCGGTGCCGCCGAAGCCGAAGGCGAAGCTGTTGCTGTCGGCCCGGTTGCCGGTGCCATGGACGGTATTGGCGGTGAAGCGCACGTCCGCGATGGCGCCCATGGCGTAGAGCCCGCCGCCATTGTGGAAATAGGCCAGCGACTCGGTGTTGACGATGACGTTGTGGTCGAAATGCAGCCCGGCGACCACGTCCGACGTGCGGCCGCCCACCTCGGTCACCCCGTTGACGTTGGCGATGTAGTTGCCGAAGACCCGGACGTTGCGCGCCGTGCCGTAGGTCTCGACCGCGGCGCCGTCGAAGCCGTAATCGTCGCTGGGCGCCATGAGGTTGGTCAGCGTGTTGCGCTCCACCGTCACGCCGCTGGCCAGCACCGTCACGGCGATGGCGCCGTAATCATCGTCGCCGCCCGGCGTGTTCACCGTCATGCGCAGGTCGTGGATCCAGCTGTTGCGCACGACCCCGAAGGCGTTCTCGTCCGCCGCGGGCTGGCCGCTGGCGGCGTTGCGGCCGAACCAGACGCCGGAGCCCACTCCTGTAATCTCGACATTGTCGATGGTGACATGGGCGCCCAGCACGCGGATCGCGGCCTCGGTCACCGCGCGCGGCGCCGTGGCGGCGGCGTCGAACTTCAGGTCGCGGACGACGACATGGTTGGCGGAGCGGCCGATGGTCAGGATCGAGTCATAGGGCGTGTCGTCGATGCCGTCGGCGTTCGTGTCGGCGAAGCGGCTGTTGCTCAGCACCGGCGGCTTGCCGTCGCCATAGGCGCCGAAGGTGATGGGCGCGCCCTCGGCACCGCCGAAATCGATGCGGAAGCCGTCACGGCTGTCATAGGCGAAGCCGCGGCGGAACAGGATCGTGTCACCGGGCTTGAAGCCGCCGCCGCTGGCGAAGGATGTGACGTCGGCGAAGCCGTCCCAGGCGGCGCCTGGAGTCAGGCCGTTGCCGCCGGCGGGCGCCGTCGGGTCGATGTGGAAGACCCGGCCGGTGCCGCCGGGCGAGGCGCCGCTGGTCTTCTCGACATGGAACTGCGTGGTGTAGGCGGCCACCGGCGCCGGGGCGACCGTGACCGTCACAATGGCCGTGTCGAAGCCGCCGCGCCCGTCCGCCACCCGGTAGGCGAAGCCGTCGACACCGGACCAGCCGGCCTTCGCGGCATAGGTGAAGGAACCGTCGGCGTTCAGCACCGCCGTGCCGTTCGCGGGACCCGACGCCAGCGAGACCGAGAGCGGGTCGCGGTCGGGGTCCAGATCGTTCGCCAGTACGTTGACGCGCACCGGCGTTCCGGCCTGGGTGGAGGCGGCGTCGTCCAGCGCGTCGGGCAGGCGGTTCGGCAGGGTGCCGCGCGTGTCGCGGTAGAGGTCGAAGGTTCCGGCCAGCCGCACCGTCGCCTCGGCCGTGCCGTCGCCGTTGCGGTCCAGCAGCAGCAGGCGGGTGGTGCCGGACAGGGTGCTGGCGATCTCCGCCTGGCCGCTGCCGGTCAGCGCCGTGGACAGCTTGGCGAAGGCGCCGATGGGTGAGAGGTCCAGCACATCCTGGCCGCCCGCGAAGTCCGTCACCTCCAGCGTGCCCGTCGCCCCGGCCGCAACCACCAGCGTGTCGGCGCCCAGGCCGCCCGTCACCTTGTCCCAGCCGCTGCGGAAGACGATACGGTCGTTGCCGGCGCCACCCAGGATGAGGTCGTTGCCGGCGCCGCCGTCGATCGTGTCGTTGCCGGCCCCGCCCGTCAGCGCATCGTTGCCCGTGCCGCCCGTCAGCGTGAGAGACTTGACCTTGCCCATGACCTGTTCGCCCGCCCCCGATGGATCGCCCGACGCGGCACGGTCCATGGGGGTGCAGGAGGCGCCGAGTATCAGCGCCGACGAATACAGGATCATGGTGAAGATGGACTTAAGCATCCCGGCACTCCCGCAGCGGAACACTTGGTCACCAGAAGATTTCAGCGGAACGGTTCTTTACACCGCATTAACCATGACTGGCCAGCGCCGTTCCGTCGTCACTCTCCGGGGCGGGCGCGGGAGATGGCGCGGCTGAGCAGCACCACCGGCACGATGCCGACCGCGACGATCAGCAGGGCCGAGGTGGACGCCTCCGCCAGCCGCTCGTCGGAGGCCAGGGTGTAGACGCGGATCGCCAGCGTGTCGAAGTTGAAGGGCCTGACGATCATGGTCGCCGGCAGCTCCTTCATCACGTCGACGAAGACCAGCAGCCCCGCCGTCAGCAGACTTCCTTTCATCAGCGGCGCATGGACGCGGGCCAGCGTGCGGCCGGGCGTCTGGCCCAGGATGCGGGCGGCCTGGTCCAGCGACGGCCCGATCTTGCCCAGGCTCGCCTCCACCGTGTTCAGCGACACGGCCAGGAACCGCACGAGATAGGCGAAGACCAGCGCGGCGATGGTGCCGGACAGCAGCAGGCCGGTGGAGACGCCCAGCGTCTCGCGCAGGAAGGCGTCCAGCGCGTTGTCGAAGGCGGCGAAGGGGATGAGGATGCCCACCGCCACCACCGAACCGGGGATGGCGTAGCCCATGGCGGAGACCCGCGCCGCCGCCTTCAAGGCCCTGGTCGGCCGCAGCCGCAGGCCGTAGGCCACGACGGTCGCCATCAGCACCGCCAGCCCCGCCGTCAGCCCGGCCAGGAAGAAGCTGTTGCCGGCCAGGTCGAGGAAGCGCTTGCCCAGCAGCGGGTCGCCGCCCTCCAGGTTCAGCTTCAGCAGGATCAGCACGGGCACCACGAAGCCCGCCAGCACCGGCAGGGCGCAGGCCGCCAGCGCCGCGGCGGCGCGCAGGCCGGACAGGCGGTAGCTGGGCAGCGAGCGGTAGCGGTTGGTGGTGTGGTGGAAGCGGGCGCCGCGGCGGCTCAGCCGCTCCAGCGCCAATGTGGCCAGCACGAACAGCATCAGCACCGACGCCAGCTGCGCCGCCGCCACCGGCTGTCCCATGGCGAACCAGGTGCGGTAGATGCCTGTCGTGAAGGTGTCGACGGCGAAGTACTGCACGGTGCCGAAATCGGCCAGCACCTCCATCATGGCCAGCGCCAGCCCGCCGACGATGGCCGGGCGGGCCAGCGGCAGGGCCACGCGGAAGAAGGTGCGCCAGGGACCGCTGCCCAGCGTGCGGCCGACCTCCAGCACGCAGACCGACTGCTCCAGGAAGGCGGCGCGGGCCAGCAGATAGACGTAGGGGTAGAGCACCAGCCCCATCATGGCGACGGCGCCGCCCAGCGAGCGCACGTTCGGGAACCAGTAATCCTGCCGGCTCCAGCCGAACAGCTCGCGCAAGGTGGTCTGCACGGGACCGACGAACTGCAGCAGGTCGGTGTAGGTGTAGGCCATGACGTAGGCCGGCATCGCCATGGGCAGCAGCAACGCCCATTCCAGCCAGCGCGAGCCGGGGAAGCGGCACATGGTCACCAGCCAGGCCGTGCCGGCGCCGGTGACCAGCACGCCCAGGCCCACCCCCAGCACCAGCATGACCGTGTTGGCGAGGTAGCGCGGCAGCACCGTCGCCGCCAGATGGTCCCAGACGCCGTGGGTCGGCACCAGCAGCCGGCTCGCCACGATCAGCACCGGCAGCGCCACCAGCAGCGCGATCAGCACCGTCGACGCCGTCCACGCGTCCGGCAGCAGCCGCAGCCGCGCCGGGCGGGCGCGCGGCGCGTGGACGGGGGTGGCGGGCAGGCTGTGGGGCGCGGACATGGCCCCTTTTCCCACGCCCTGCGAGCGGTTCGCAATGGGCACGTCGTCGCGGCTGGGGTGTGCGGGAAGCGGAAGGGAGCGCGTGCGGCCCGGACCATCTCAACCGTCATCCCCGCGGAGGCGGGGACCCAGGCACACAGCTTGCTCCGGAGCGAAATGAAGCGGGCGCCTACGTCGCCGCTGGCGCCCTCCTGCATTTGGACAGCAAGCTTATGACCTGGGTCCCCGCCTCCGCGGGGATGACGGGCAGTGGATGGGGTGGAGGGCAGCACCCCACCCCACCCCGTCCCCTTACCTCACCGCCCGCGCCAGTACTCGCCGGCGTAGTCTGCCTCGTCGTCCCGGCCGACGCTGCCGGTGGCGTAGGCGCCGCCATAGGCGCCGACCCGGCCGCCGGTCACGCCGGCATCGCCGTAGACGTCGCGGTAGTCGCCGCCGCCCGAGGCGCCCGCCGCGTAGCCGGCCCGGCCGCGCATCCGCGCGTTGCCCTGCGGGCGCTGGCCCGGCCGACGGCTCTCCTGGTGCCGGTCGCCGCCGCTGCGGGCGTAGAGCAGCGCCGCCCCCACCGGCAGGGCCAGGGCCAGCAGGCCGGCCCAGCCCATGCCGCCGGTCGAGGTGCCGCCGGTGGACTGGCGGGCGCGCTGCAGGTCGCCCTTGCCGCCGCCAGCCCAGCCGCCATGGACGCCGCGCCCCTCCGACATGGGCTGCATCACCGACCCGGAGGTCTTCGCCCGGCGCTCGTTCCGGAACAGGTTCTTCTCGGTCATCTTGGCCCACATGCGGTCGGTGGCGTGCGGAGCCACCAGCCGGGCCATCTCCATCAGGCGCAGCGGCGGGCCGACGGGGACCTCCCACTGCGGCTTGCGCGCCAGCTTCAGCATGATGCGCGCGACCTCCTCCGGCGAGTGGGCCGGCTGCATCGCCTGAATCTGCTGGCCGCTGTAGTTGGCGCCGTGCTGCCAGAAGGGCGTGTCGATCGGGCCCGGCAGCACGTTGCAGATATGGATGCCCGGCTGGTCGCGCAGTTCCTGCCGCAGGCTGTCGGCGAAGCCCATGACCGCGTGCTTGGCGGCGCCGTAGCCGCTGTGGAAGGGCACGGCCAGCCGCCCGGCGATGGACACGGTGTTGATGATGATGCCCGCGCCCTTCGCCTGGAAGTGGGGCAGCACGGCGCGGGTGCCGTGGACCGTGCCGAAGAAGGTGGTGTGGACCACCTCGGCGAAGATTTCGGGCGGGGTCTCGTCGAAGCGCGAGAAATGGCCGACGCCGGCATTGTTGATCCAGATATCGATGCCGTCGAACGCCTCGATGGCGCGCTGGGCCAGGCGCTTGACCTGCCCCTCGTCGCGCACGTCGGTCTCGATGGTCATGGCGCGGCCGCCGGCGCGCAGCACCTCCTCCGCCGCCTCGCGCAGCGCCTCGGGCCGCCGCGCGGCCAGCACCACCGCCGCACCCTCCCGGGCGAAGGCGACGGCCGCGGCACGGCCGATGCCGCTCGACGCGCCGGTGATGACGACGACCTTGTCCTTGAGCCCGCGGGCCATGCTCGATCCTCCTGTTCGGTCGAATTCCGCCCGCCCCAACAGCCTCCGCCCGGGATCGTCCCGCACGCGCCGGGCAATCCCTGCGGGATACTGTCCCGAAGGATGCATGCCCCCGGCTGCATCGACGACCCCGTTAACTTGTGTTAAATAGGGATCCGGTCAGGTGGCATTCTCCACCCGCGTCGGCCGTCCCGCCGACGGCGTCCCCCGGCCTCCCCCCGGTCTCCAAGGATGCGTGCTCCGTTGCTGCTCGTCGATGTCAGCGTCAACGCCTTCATCGCCGCGATCCTCGCCGCCATCACCATGGTCGGCATGGCGCTGGTGCGCCAGATCCTGCTGTTCGCCGGGCGCCGCCAGGAGTCGGAGCTGGAGCGCGAGATCGACCGCATGAAGGCGCGGCACGACATCCAGGTCCGCGAGCATGACGGGCTGCAGAGCCGCATCCGCCAGGCCGAGGACGACCGCCGGGCCATGCAGGCCGCCATCGTCGACGCCCGCAAGAAGCTGGAGACCGCGGCCCAGGACAATTACGAGGTGATCCACGAGCTGGGCGAGCCCGGCGACGGCCGCCGCCTCTATGCCGGGTCGCTGGGGCTCGGCTCGACCTTGGTGATCAACAAGACCGAGTCCAGCCACAGCCTGCTGCGCGGCGCGCGGCACACGCTGGAGGTCTGGGCCGAGACCCAGGGCGACGCGATGCGCCTGGCCCGGCAGACCTATCCGGGCGATGCCGGCTTCAGCGTCTCCACCCTCAAGCAGACCAACCCGGACTCGCTGCACGCCGCCCCGCCGGTGCAGCTGGACGGCGGCAAGACGGCCGCCCCGTCCGTGGCGGCGCAGTAGCCGGCCATGCTGATCAACCTCGCCCTCGGCCTGGTCGCGCTGGCCTGCCTGATCCAGGCCGCCCTCACCTGGCGCCGGATGCAGAGCGACCGCATCGCCCGCGAGCGGCGCATGGTCAGGCTGGAGGAGGACCACGGCCGCGCCGAGGCCGCCAGGCAGGCCATGCAGGAGGTCATCGACGCCTCGGCCGCCACGCTGCGCGAGATCGAGACGGCGACCGACGGGCTGCGCCAGGTCCGCGACGAGGCGGAGATCGAGCTGAAGCGCCTGGCCGAGGCGCCGCGCCAGCGGCTGTTCGTGCTGGACAAGGGGACCATCGTCCACGGCAAGCTGTGGGAGGTGACGGTCGCCAACGACAGCTTCCTGCGCGTCGTGCCGGCCCCGCGCCCGGCCGAGGAATGGGCCATCGGCCGCGTCTGCCTGTTCGGCGGCGCCACCGAGCGCGAGGCCCGCCAGCGCGCCGAGGGGCGCCTCCCCCCCAACATGGGCTACCGCGTCCTGAAACTATCGCGCTTCCGGCGGGGTTGAGGCCGGACCGCCCGGGGCCATATCGCCTGAGTGGGGCGCCAGCGCGGGAGGGGATTTTGGCCGACGGCATCACCAGCAGGAACAGCGCGGGGGCCGGCGCCACCGCCGCCTTCGCCCGGCTGAAGCGCGGCTACGAGACCGAGGGCGCCCTGCCCGCCGACCGCCGCGACGCGGCCCTGGCCGCGCTCGCCAGGGCCGTGGTGGCGCGGCAGGACGAGCTGGTGGAGGCGGTGCGGCAGGATTTCGGCCACCGCTCCCCGCACGAGACGAAGCTGGCCGACCTCTACTCGACCCTGGCCGGCATCCGCCACGCCCGGAAGAATTTCCGCCGCTGGATGAAGCCCCGCCGCGCGCCGATCGACTGGATGTTCCGGCCCGGCAGCGGCGAGATCCGCTACCAGCCGCTGGGGGTGGTCGGCATCCTGTCGCCCTGGAACTACCCGGTGCAGCTGAGCCTGGGCCCCCTGGCCGCCGCCGTGGCCGCCGGCAACCGCGTGCTGCTGAAGCCGTCGGAGGTGACGCCCCGCACCTCCTCCCTGCTGGCCGGGCTGCTGGCGGATGTCTTCGCCCCGGACGAGGTGGCGGTGGCGCTGGGCGGGCCGGATGTGGCGGAGGCGGTGACCGCCCTCAAGCTCGACCACATCTTCTTCACCGGCTCCACGCCCGTGGGCCGGCACGTCATGAAGGCGGCGGCGGAGAATCTGACGCCGGTGACGCTGGAGCTGGGCGGCAAGTCGCCCGCCATCGTCGCCCCCGACTATCCGCTGGAGAAGGCGGTCGCCAGCATCGCCGGCGGCAAGCTGCTGAACGCCGGCCAGACCTGCATCGCGCCGGACTACGTGCTGCTGCCGCGCGGGCGGGAGGCGGAGTTCGCCGAGGCCTTCCGGCGCGAGGTCGGCAGGCTCTATCCCAGGCTCCAGGACAATCCCGACTACACCGCCATCGTCACCGACCGCCACTACCGCCGGCTCGAGGAGCTGGTGGAGGACGCCCGCGCGCAGGGCGCCCGGGTCGAGGCGGTGAACCCGGCCGGCGAGGCGATCGACCCCGCGCGGCGCAAGCTGCCCCCCACCCTGCTGCTGGACCTGCCGCCGGACTCGCGGGCGATGCGGGAGGAAATCTTCGGGCCGGTGCTGCCGCTGGTGCCCTACGACCGGGTGGAGGACGCGATCTCCTTCGTCAACGCCCGGCCGCGGCCGCTGGCGCTCTATGTCTTCAGCAACGACACGCCGACGGCGGACGCGGTGCTGGAGCGGACGCTGTCGGGCGGGGTGACGCTGAACGACACGCTGCTGCACATCACCCAGGAGGAGCTGCCCTTCGGCGGCGTCGGCGAGAGCGGCATGGGCAGCTACCATGGCGAGGCGGGCTTCCGCACCTTCAGCCACGCCCGCTCCGTCTTCCGCCAGAGCCGGCTGAACGGCGCCTTCATGATGCGCCCGCCCTTCGGCCCGCGCATCGAGCGGCTGCTGGGCTTCCTGGTGCGGTAGGGGAGGTCAGGGGCAGCGTCGAGGTTGTGCGTCCTTCGACAGGCCCAGGGGGATTTAGCTGGTCCCGGTGAAGCTTGCCCGGTTAGAGACCAGGAGTGCCTGGCCCCTCCCCCTCATCCTGAGCTTGTCGAAGGACGCACCACGCTCCAGCCCCTCCCGCTCGGCCGGCCCTACCCGAAGCGCAGCTTCAGCGCCAGGATCGCCAGGGCCAGGATGAGCGTCACGCCGTTCGCCAGGATCACCGGCAGCGCCCAGGTAAGCAGCCCGTAGGCCAGCCACAACGCCACGCCCAGCGTGAGCATCAGGAACATGCCGAGCGACAGATCCTCGGCCGAGCGCGAGCGCCAGACCTTCACCAGCTGCGGCACGAAGGCGGCGGTGGTCAGGCAGCCGGCGACGATGCCGATGGCGTCGGTCAATGCTGGGCTGGCGAGGGCGGCGGCGTCGGTCATGCCCCCTTATGCGGCTTCCCGCGCGGGCGGGGCAAGGGAGCGCTGCGGACTACCCTGCCCGCATCGCTTGACCCGCCATGCTGCGGCGCACATACTCCGCACGATCGTTCGTTTTTAGGCTCCGAGGCCACCATGCCCCTCTCCCCGCCGGCCGAGCGCCAGCACCTGCACACCCGCCGCGTCACCTGCCAGGGCTTCCGGCGGGCGGACGGCATGTGGGACATCGAGGGCCACATCACCGACGAGAAGACCTACACCTTCAGGAATGCCTGGCGCGGCGAGCTGCAGCCGGGCGAGTTCCTGCACCAGATGTGGATCCGGCTCACCGTGGACAACAGCTTCACGGTGCGCGCGGTGGAGGCGGTGACGGACAACTCGCCCTTCCAGGGCTGCCCGGCGATCACGCCGAACTTCCAGCGCCTGGTCGGCCTGCGCATCGTTTCGGGCTGGACCCAGGCGGTGCGCGAGCGGCTGGGCGGCATCGAGGGCTGCACCCATCTGGTGGAGCTGCTCGGCCCCGTCGCCACCACCGCCTTCCAGACCATCGGCCCGGTCCTGTCCCGCGAGATGGAGGCCAAGCGCAAGGCGGCGGAGGCCGAGGGGCGCGATCCCGGCCCGCGCATGCGCCCGCCGGTGCTGGACACCTGCCACATCTGGGACAGCCGCGGCGAGACGGTGCGCGAGGTCTTCCCAGACTTCCATCGCGGCCCCGCCGAGGCGGAACGGAAGGGGTGACGGAATTCGTTCCGTGACCTAAGTTCCTCCCGACGCAGGGAGGGGCCGATGCATCTGGTCGAGGCAGCGGACCAGCGCCTCGTCGGTGCCGGGGCCGATACCGCCGGGCCAGTCGCCCATCATGGCGCGCAGATGCGCCATCGGGTCGCCGATCTCCGAAGCACCTTTGCCCGTCATGCCGCTCCCCGGTTCGGCCGCCGGGTTTGCCGGCCGGTACCGCCTCATGATAGCGCCTGGGTGCCGGGACGCCAGCCCCCGCAAGCCTTCAGGCGGGTGGGCGCGGCGGGGTGGTGCGGCCCTTGCGCACGAAGGCGGCGGCCACGTCCAGGCGCCCCGATCCGTCGCTGACGGACGGGTGCCCGTCCGGGAAGGCGGCGGCGCGGAAATAGGCCATGAGGAAGACGCGGATGCCCGAGGTCAGGGTCATGCCGTCGGGCAGGTGGCGGGAGATCTCGTCCGCCACCGCGCTGACGGTCCGTCCCTCGCGCGCGGCGACCTCCTCCAGCGCGTCCCACATCTGCGGTTCCAGGCGCACGCTGGTGCGCTCCGCCGCGCGGCCGTAGGACACGGTCACGTTGCGGCTCTCCAGCGTGCTCTTGCCGTCCGGGGTCGGTCGACGGGGGGAAGGAGGCGGCACCGGAAACTCCAGGGATCCGTCGGGCGGCGCGACCACGCAAGGGTTGCACGCACCGCCCAACCTACAAACGGGTACGAGCTTACCGCAGGCGGCGCAAGCCCTTCAACCGGCCGTGATCGCCACCCTTCCCGCGATAAGGTGCGACGGTCAGCCGCGCGCCTCCTCGTCGGGTGTCAGGGTGCGCAGCGCCAGGGCATGCACCCGCTCCGCCATCTCGTCGCGCAGCAGGTCGTAGACCAGCCGCTGGCGGGCGACGCGGCCAAGGCCCAGGAAGCGCTCGGACACGATCTCCACGTCGAAATGCGTCTCGCCGCCGGGGCGGTGGCCGGCATGGCCCTCGTGCCGGTGCGACACGTCCTTGATGCTCAGCCTCTGGGGCGCCAGCGCCTCGGTCAGCTTGGTCCGCATGCGGGTCTGGTAGTCCATATCTCCGGGTCCTGAAGCGGCGGGGACGGTGTACTCCGTGGTGCGCCCACCCCGCCCGCCTGTCAAGGAACAGGGCCGCCCAAGGCCCGGGAGCCCCCGCATTGACCACCCCGCAACCGCCCGCCAGCACGCCCGTCCGGCCCGCCGTCGCAGCATCCCTGCTCGCCATCGTCGTCGTGCTGTGGGGCGCCAACTGGCCCGTCATGAAGGTCGGGCTGGAGGACATGCCGCCCCTGACCTTCGCCGCGGCGCGGCTGGTGCTGGGCACCCTCACCCTGTTCGCCGTGGCCGCCGCCATGGGCCAGCTGCGTCCGCCCTCGCGCCACGACCGCTCCATCGTGCTCTGGGTCGGGCTGCTGCAGATGGCGGGGTTCCTGCTGCTGATCTGCCTGGGGCTGATGGTGGTGCCGGCCGGCCGCTCCTCCATCCTCGCCTACACCACCCCGCTCTGGGTGGTGCCGCTGGCCTATGTCTTCCTGGGAGAGCGGCTGGACCGCGCCAAGGCCGCCGGCCTGGCGCTGGGCCTGTCCGGCATCGCCGTCATGTTCAATCCCCTGGCGATCGACTGGAGCGACGGAAGGGTGCTGCTGGGCAACGGGCTGCTGATGCTGGCAGCGCTGGTCTGGGCGATCAACATCGTGCAGGTGCGCGGCCACCGCTGGGAGGGCACGCCGCTCAGCCTCGGCCCCTGGCAGCTGCTGGTCGGCGCCGCCATCATGGTGCCGGTGGCGCTGGCCTTCGAGAGCCCGGGCGAGGTGGAGTGGAGCGGCCGGCTGGCGCTGGTGCTGTTCTACAACGGCCCGATCTGCACCGGCTTCTGCTACTGGGCGATGGTGACGGTGACGCGCGCCCTGCCGGCGGTGACGACCTCGCTGGGCAGCCTGGGCTCGCCGGTGGTGGGGCTGCTGGCTTCCACCCTGTTCCTGGGCGAACCGCTGACCGGGACCAACCTCGGCGGGCTGCTGCTGATCTGCGGCGGGCTGGCCCTGGTGGCGCTGGCCGACCGGTTTGGCAAGGGTTCATCCTAAGAACAGGCGCGGCATGGCAGCCTAGCCCTTCGGGGAGGCGGGGCGCGGCTTGTCACGGCACCGGCGCCCGCCCATACTTCCGCGATGCAGAAGTTCAGGACCGCCTACCGTACCGTCGACGAGACACCGCACGCCGCACCCCGGCTGTGCGAGCATCCCGGCTGCGTCGAGGCGGGGGAGTTCCGGGCGCCCAAGGGGCGCGACCGGCTGAACGAGTATTTCTGGTTCTGCCTGGAGCATGTCCGCGCCTACAACAAGGCCTGGGACTATTACGCCGGCATGAGCCAGGACCAGATCGAGGAGCACATCCGCAACTCCACCACCTGGGAGCGGCCGACCTGGCGCATGGGGGAGTGGCGCAACCGCGACCGCTACCTGCGCGACCGGATGATGGGCGACCATGTCTTCGGCGCCGAATGGTCGGGCGAGGAGCGGGCCGAGCAGCCGCCGCCCCGCCACCGCGCCCGTACGGCGGAAGAGGAGGCGCTATCCGTCCTCGGATTGGAACCACCCGTCGATTTCGACCGTATCAAGGCCCGGTACCGCGAGCTCGCCAAGCAGCACCACCCCGACATGAACGGGGGCTCGAAAGAGGCCGAGGAAACGCTTAAGACGATCAACCAAGCCTACAACACCCTGAAGGCCACCTACGCCGGCTGATCCCCACCACCAGAGCGCCCGCCCCGGCGCCGCAGTTGCGAGAGTTGCACGCCCATGCTTTCCCCCAGCACCAACCCGGCCGGCCTGCCCGACATCAAGGTCTCGGTCCGCCAGACCTTCGGCATCGACAGCGACATGCAGGTGCCGGCCTTCAGCGCTCGGGACGAGCATGTGCCGGAGATCGACGACGCCTACCGGTTCGACCGGGAGACGACGATGGCGATCCTGGCGGGCTTCGCCCACAACCGCCGCGTCATGATCCAGGGCTATCACGGCACCGGCAAGTCCACCCACATCGAGCAGGTGGCGGCGCGGCTGAACTGGCCCTGCGTGCGCGTCAACCTGGACAGCCACATCAGCCGCATCGACCTGGTGGGCAAGGACGCCATCGTCCTGAAGGAAGGCAAGCAGATCACCGAGTACCGCGAGGGCATCCTGCCCTGGGCGCTGCAGAACCCCTGCGCCATCGTCTTCGACGAGTACGACGCCGGCCGCCCGGACGTGATGTTCGTGATCCAGCGCGTGCTGGAGGTCGAGGGCAAGCTGACCCTGCTGGACCAGAACCGCGTGCTGCGCCCGCACCCGGCCTTCCGCCTGTTCGCCACCGCCAACACGGTGGGCCTGGGCGACACGACCGGCCTCTATCACGGCACGCAGCAGATCAACCAGGGCCAGATGGACCGCTGGAACATCGTGGCGACGCTGAACTACCTGCCGCACGAGGACGAGGTGAAGATCGTGCTGGCGAAGGCGCCGGGCTACGACACCGAGCAGAAGCGGCCGCTGATCCATTCCATGGTCCGGCTGGCCGAGCTGACCCGCAACGGCTTCATCGCCGGCGACATCTCCACCGTCATGAGCCCGCGCACGGTCATCACCTGGGCGCAGAACACGGAGATCTTCTCCGACGTGGCCTTCGCCTTCCGCGTCACCTTCCTGAACAAGTGCGACGAGGTGGAGCGCGCCACGGTGGCCGAGTACTACCAGCGCTGCTTCGGCCGCGAGCTGCCGGAGACGGGCATCCAGGCGACGCTGGCCTGAAGGCCGCCGCCGCTGAGCTGAAGGGCCCGTTCCCATGTCCTCCGACCGCGACTCCCCCATCGAGCAGTTCAAGCGCGCCACGGCCGCGACGGTCCGCGCCATCGCGGCCAAGGGCGAGCTGGTGGTGGGCTTCACCGCCGAGCCGCCCGGCGTGTCGGGCGCGCGCGTCCGCGTGCCCATGCCGGCGCGTGACCTGAACCCGCGCGACGTGGCCCATGTGCGCGGCGCGGCGGACTCGGCCGCGCTGCGCCTGCGCCACCACGATGCCGGCATCCACGCCAGGCGCATGCCGACGTCGGAGACGGCGCGGCAGGCCTACGACGCCATGGAGCAGGCCCGGTGCGAGGCGCTGGGCGCCCGCGCCATGGCCGGCGTGGCGGCGAACCTGGACGCGGCACTCGACGAGAAGTACCGCCGCCAGGGCTACGACCGCGTCCAGACCAGGGACGACGCGCCGCTGTCGGAGGTGATGCGCCTGCTGGCCCGCGAGGCCATGACCGGCGAGCCGCCGCCGCCCGCCGCGCAAGGCGCGGTGGAGCTCTGGCGCTCCTGGGTGGAGGAGAAGGTCGGGCGCGACCTGACCGGGCTGGCCCGCACCATGGGCGACCAGGACCTCTACGCCCGCGAGGTGCGCCGGCTGCTGACCGACCTGGACATGGAGGTCGGCGCCGATCCCGAGACCGAGGAGGAGGAGGGCGAGGAGCAGGAGAATGACGAGCAGTCGCCCGACGACGCCTCCGACCAGCAGTCGCAGAGCGACGCGGAGCAGGATGCCGGCGACAGCCAGGGCAGCCAGCCGCAGGAGCAGCAGGACGCGCCCACCGAGGAGCAGCAGCAGGGCGAGTCGGAAGAGGGCGACCGCCAGATGGGCGACGGCACCGGGTCCGAGGATCCGGGCAGCCCGGGCACGCCCTGGCGCCCCGAGCGCGACCGCCGCAACGAGCCTGACCCCGCCGGCTACAAGGCCTATACCACCCAGTTCGACGAGGTGGTGGACGCGCCCGACCTGTGCGACCCGGACGAGCTGTCGCGCCTGCGCCTGATGCTGGACCAGCAGCTGCAGCACCTGCAGGGCATGATCGCCAAGCTCGCCAACCGGCTGCAGCGCCGCCTGATGGCCAAGCAGACCCGCGCCTGGAACTTCGATCTGGAGGAGGGCATCCTGGATGCCGCGCGGCTGGCCCGCGTGGTGGTCAACCCGGTGCTGCCCCTGTCGTTCAAGATGGAGAACGACACCGAGTTCCGCGACACGGTCGTGACCCTGCTGATCGACAATTCCGGTTCCATGCGCGGCCGGCCCATCACCATCGCCGCCATGAGCGCCGACATCCTGGCGCGCACGCTGGAGCGCTGCGGCGTGAAGGTGGAGATCCTGGGCTTCACCACCCGCGCCTGGAAGGGCGGGCAGAGCCGCGAGAGCTGGATCAAGGACGGCAAGCAGCCGCAGCCCGGCCGCCTGAACGATCTGCGCCACATCGTCTACAAATCGGCCGACGCGCCCTGGCGGCGGGCGCGCAAGAATCTCGGCCTGATGCTGCGCGAGGGCATCCTCAAGGAGAACATCGACGGCGAGGCGCTGATGTGGGCGCACCAGCGCCTGATCGCCCGGACCGAGCAGCGCCGCATCCTCATGGTCATCTCCGACGGCGCGCCGGTGGACGACAGCACCCTGTCGGTCAACTCCGGCAACTATCTGGAGAAGCACCTGCGGCAGGTCATCGACTTCATCGAGACCCGCAGCCCGGTGCAGCTGGTCGCCATCGGCATCGGCCACGACGTGACCCGCTACTACCGCCGCGCCGTCACCATCATCGACGCCGAGCAGCTGGGCGGCACCATGATGGAGAAGCTGGCCGAGCTGTTCGACGAGGACATCCGCGGCGCCGGCGGGGGTGGGCGCAAGGTGGCGGGGAGAAGGTAAGCTTACCCTTTCTCCCACTCTCCATCCGTCATCCCCGCGGAGGCGGGGACCCAGGTACACCGCTTGCTCCACAGAATGAAGAAGGGCGCCAACGATATCGCTGGCGCCCTTTTTGTATGCGAGCAGCACGCTCATCACCTGGGTCCCCGCCTCCGCGGGGATGACGGTGGAGAGTGGACGAACGCCGAGCCAAAGTCGTAAGTCGGGAGGAGCGAAGCGCATCCCGACACACTCAGCCCGTCACGTCGGGATACGCTTCGCTCCTCCCGACCTACGGCAGGTTACAACAACCCCACCGGCGCCAGCGCGCCCAGCGTGCCGTCCTGGACCAGGCGCTTGGCCGCGGCGATGTCCGGGGCGAAGTAGCGGTCCTGGTCGTACATCGGCACGCCCTCGCGCAGCTCGGCCACAGCGCGCTCCAGCGCCAGGGAGGTGCAGAGCGGGCGGTGGAATTCGATGCCTTGGGCAGCCGCCAGATACTCCACCGCGATGATGCCGGCGGCGTTGTCGGCCATGTCGCCCAGGCGCCGCGCGGCCCAGGTCGCCATGGAGACGTGGTCCTCCTGGTTGGCCGAGGTGGGGATGCTGTCGACCGAGGCCGGGTGCGCCAGCCCCTTGTTCTCGCTGGCCAGCGCGGCGGCCGTGACCTGGGCGATCATGAAGCCGCTGTTGATGCCGCCGTCCTTCACCAGGAAGGCGGGCAGCCCGCCATTGTGGTGCGGGTCCACCAGCATGGCGCTGCGCCGCTCCGAGAGGTTGCCGATCTCGGCCAGCGCGATGGCGATCTGGTCGGCGGCCATGGCGACGGGTTCGGCGTGGAAATTGCCGCCCGACAGGATGTCGCCGTCCTCGGGGAAGACCAGCGGATTGTCGGTGACGGCGTTGGCCTCCACCAGCAGCGTGCCGGCGGCCATGCGCAGCTGGTCCAGGCAGGCGCCCATGACCTGCGGCTGGCAGCGCAGGCAGTAGGGGTCCTGGACGCGGCTGCAGTCGCGGTGGCTGTCGCGGATGGCGCTGCCCTTCAGCAGGGCGCGGTAGGCGGCGGCCACGTCGATCTGGCCGCGCTGGCCGCGCAGCGCGTGGATACGGGCGTCGAACGGCGTGTCGGAGCCGCGCGCCGCGTCCACCGAGAGCGCACCCGTGACGGTGGCGGCGGCGAAGACCCGCTCCGCCTTGAACAATCCGGCCAGCGCCAGGGCGGTGGAGACCTGGGTGCCGTTCAGCAGGGCCAAGCCCTCCTTCGGCCCCAGTTCCAGCGGACGCAGCCCGGCCCGCGAGATGCCGTCGCGGGCTGGCAGCACCCGGCCATCCACCCGCACCTCGCCCACGCCCAGCAGCGGGGCGACCATGTGCGCCAGCGGGGCGAGGTCGCCGGAGGCGCCGACCGAGCCCTTGGCCGGGATGATGGGATAGACGCCGTGGTTCACCAGCTCGGCCAGCGCCTGGATGACCTCGGCCCGCACGCCGGAATAGCCCCGCGCCAGGCTGGCGAGCTTCAGCACCAGCACCAGCCGCACCACCTCGTCCGGCAGCGGGTCGCCGGTGCCGGTCGCGTGGCTCAGCACCAGATTGCGCTGCAGCGTGGCGAGCTGGTCGTTGGGGATGCGGGTCTTCGCCAGCAGGCCGAAGCCGGTGTTGATGCCGTAGACGGTGCGGCCCGTCGCCATCACCTCGTCCACCGTGCCGGCCGAGCGCGCGGCGCGCTCCAGGTCGGCCGGATCCAGCGCCACGCGCAGCGGCGCGAAATAGGCATGCCGGATCTGGTCCAGCGTCAGCTCGCCCGGCACGAGGCGGAGGGTGGGGATGGGGGACATGGGAACGCTCTCCAGGGCAGGCCCGCCGCAGCCCTCGCGGCGCGGCGGGAACATACATCACGGGACGCTGATGCGCCCTCAGCCGAAATGCAGGGCCGCTTCCGCCATATAGACACCGATCATGCCCCGGATCACCGGGCGGATGCGGGCACACAAAATGGGATCGAGATCCGGCGGCTCGCCGGGCGCCAGATAGGTGGCCTGGCTCAGCTCCAACTGCAGCGCCAGCACGCGGCTGTCCGCCCGGCCGTAATGGCGGGTGATGTGCCCGCCCTTGAAGCGCCCGTCCAGCACGGCCGTGTAGCCGGCGCCCTCCGCCGCCCGCAGCACCGCCCCGGCCACGCCGGCCGGGCAGGAGGCGCCGCCGTTGCTGCCGAGATTGATGTCCGGCAGCCGCCCGTCGAACAGCTTGGGCAGGACCGGGGCAATGGAATGCGCCTCCCACAGCAGCGCGTAGCCGTGGTCCGCCACCAGCCGGTCCAGTTCCGAGCGGAGGCGGTCATGGTAGGGCCGCCAATAGGTCTCCACCCGCCTGGCCTTGTCGGCGGCGTCGGGGCCCTGGCTATCCTGGTAGAGGGCGGCGCCCTCGAAGGTCTCGGTCGGGAACAGGCCGGGGGTGCTCTGCCCAGGATAGAGCGCGGAATCGTCCGACGGTCGGTTGAGGTCCACCACATAGCGCGACTTGGTCGCCATCAGCACCGAGGCACCGAGCTCTCCCGTGAAATCATAGAGCCGGTCGATGTGCCAGTCGGTGTCCGGCACGGCCAGCGCCTCCCGCGTCAGGCGGGGGCGCAGCTCGTCCGGGATGCGCAGGCCCACATGCGGCATGGAGATCAGCAGCGGCGCCGTGCCCTGGTGGAAGCGGTAGGGCTCCATGGCTCAGCCCAGCATCGGCAGGTCGAGGCCATTGCGCCGGGCGCAGTCGGCAGCGTCCTCGTAGCCGGCGTCGGCATGGCGCATGACGCCGGTAGCCGGGTCGTTCCAGAGGACCCGCTCGATGCGCCTGGCGGCCTCGGGCGTTCCGTCGCACAGGATGACCACGCCGGAATGCTGGCTGTAGCCCATGCCGACGCCGCCGCCATGGTGCAGGCTGACCCAGGTGGCGCCCGAGGCGCAGTTCAGCAGCGCGTTCAGCAGCGGCCAGTCGGAGACGGCGTCGGAGCCGTCCTTCATCGCCTCAGTCTCGCGGTTGGGGCTGGCGACCGAGCCGCTGTCCAGATGGTCGCGGCCGATGACCACCGGACCGATCTCGCCGCGCGCCACCATCTCGTTGAAGGCGAGGCCGATGCGGTGCCGGTCGCCCAGACCCAGCCAGCAGATGCGGGCCGGCAGCCCCTGGAAGGCGATGCGCTCCTTCGCCATGTCGAGCCAGTTGTGGAGGTGCGCGTCGTCCGGCATCAGCTCCTTCACCTTGGCATCCGTCTTCCAGATGTCCTGCGGGTCGCCGGACAGTGCCGCCCAGCGGAACGGGCCCTTGCCCTGGCAGAAGAGCGGGCGGATGTAGGCCGGGACGAAGCCGGGGAAGGCGAAGGCATCATTCAGCCCCTCATCCTTGGCGACCTGGCGGATGTTGTTGCCGTAATCCAGCGTCGGCACGCCCATGCGGTGGAACTCCAGCATGGCGGCGACATGGGTCACCATGGACTTGCGGGCGGCGGCGGCCACCGCCTGCGGGTCGCGGGCGCGCATCTCCTCCCACTGCGACAGGCTCCAGCCCTGCGGCAGGTAGCCGTTGGCCGGGTCGTGGGCGGAGGTCTGGTCGGTGACGCAGTCCGGCCGGTAGCGGGCATCGTCCCTCGCCCGGCGTGCCAGCTCGGGGAACACGTCCGCCGCGTTGCCCAGCAGGCCGACGGAGATCGCCTTGCCGGCGGCGCCCGCCTCGTGGATCCAGTCCAGCGCCTGCTCGAGGCTGTCAGTGCTGCGGTCCAGGTACCGCGTCTCCAGCCGCTTCTCGATGCGGCTGGGCTGGCACTCCACCGCCAGCATCGAGGCGCCGGCCATGGTCGCGGCCAGCGGCTGCGCCCCGCCCATGCCGCCCAGGCCGCCGGTGAGGATCCACTTGCCCTTCAGGCTGCCGCCGTAATGCCGGCGCCCGACCTCGACGAAGGTCTCGTAGGTGCCCTGCACGATGCCCTGGCTGCCGATATAGATCCAGGAGCCGGCCGTCATCTGGCCGTACATCATGAGGCCGAGCTTATCGAGATGGTTGAAATGCTCCCAGGTCGCCCATTTGGGCACCAGGTTGGAATTGGCGATCAGCACGCGCGGGGCGTCGGCATGGGTACGGAAGACGCCGACCGGTTTGCCGCTCTGCACCAGCAGCGTCTCGTCCTCCTTGAGGCGCTTGAGCGTGTCGACGATGCGGTCGAAGCTCTCCCAGTCGCGCGCGGCCCGGCCGATGCCGCCATAGACGGTGAGCTCCTCAGGCCGCTCCGCCACCTCGGGGTCGAGATTGTTCATGAGCATGCGCAGGGGCGCCTCGGTCGCCCAGGACAGGGTGTTCAGCTGCAGGCCCCGGGGGCTGCGGATGACGCGGCTGTTGTCGCGGCGGGTGGCCATGGTGAGTCCTCCGGGGATCAGCGGTTCAGCAGTTGGGAAAGCGTGCGGCGGTAGCGGGCGGCCACCCGCTCCTCAGCGGGATGGCGGCCGTCGCGGACCTGCCATTTGCCGCCGACCATCGCGTGGCGGACGGGGTTGCCGTGGCTGGTGAAGACCAGCGCGTCCAGGATCATATGGCCGTCGCGGCCGTACAGGCTGGGATGGTCGGGGTCGAGCACCACCAGGTCGGCCCGGACGCCTTCCTCGATCCGGCCGCAGTCGCGGCCCAGCGCCTGGGCGCCGCCGGCCAGCGCCGCGCGCCACAGCCGGGCGCCGACATGCGCCTCGCCCAAATCGACCGAGCGCTTGCCGGTGCGCAGGCGCTGGCCGTAGTCCAGCCAGCGCAACTCCTCGCGCGGGTCGATGGAGACATGGCTGTCGGTGCCGATGCCGAAGCGGCCGCCGGCCCGCAGGTAGGTCTCGAGATTGAAGAAGCCGTCGCCGAGATTGCCCTCGGTCGTGGGGCACAGGCCGGCCACGGCGCCGCTGGCGGCCAGCCGCTTCGTCTCCGCATCCGTCATATGGGTGGCGTGGATGAAGACCCAGCGGCCATCCACCGGCATCTCGTCCAGGATCCATTCCACCGGCCGGCGCCCGGTGGCGGCCAGGCTGTCCTCCACCTCCAGCGGCTGCTCGGCGGCGTGGATGTGGATGGGGCAGGTGGGGTCGATGCCGTCCAGCGCCGCCAGCAGCTCCCGCATCGGCCCCTCCCCTACCGCGCGCAGCGAATGGATGGCGGCACCCAGGCGCACGTCGGGCCCCGGCTTCAGGTCCGACAGCAGCTTGGCGACGCCGTCGGGCGTCGTGGCGAAGCGGGTCTGGCCGCCCTTCAGCGGCCGGTCGTCGAAGCCGCCGCGCATGTACAGCACGGGGATGTGCGCCAGGCCGATGCCGGTCTCTCCTTGAGCCTCCAGGATGGCCTGGCTGAGCGTGGCCGGGTCGGCGTAGGGACGGCCGTCGGTGTCGTTGTGCAGGTAGTGGAACTCGGCGATCGAGGTGTAGCCGGCCTTCAGGCACTCGACATAGAGCTGGGCGGCGATGTCGCGCACCTGCTCCGGGCTCAGCACCGCCAGGAAGTCGTACATGACCTGGCGCCAGGTCCAGAAGCTATCGCCCTGCTCCGACCCGCGCTCGGCGAGGCCCGCCATGGCGCGCTGGAAGGCGTGGGAATGGACGTTCGGCATGCCGGGGAGGAGGATGCCCCCCGCATCCTCCGCCCCGTCGCGGGCGGCGTTGACCGCCACCCCGCGGATCGCCCCGTCGCCCCCGATCGTCACGCGGACATTGTCGGCCCAGCCGCCCGGCAGCAGGGCCCGTTCCGCGAAGAGGATGCGGTCGCCGGCAGCGCGATCCATGGCGTTCACTCCCTGAACCCGGGTATGTTGCCCATACCTGTATAGACAGGTTACTCTCGCGCTGGCGGGCCGTAAAGGGGGATGGTGGGGCTTGTGCTGCGCTTCCGTGGCGCGTCACTCTGGCGGCTGGGTTGGAGAGGCTGCGAGGGTGTGCGTTCTTCGACAAGCTCAGGATGAGGACCGGGGTACTCCAGGCACCTCTGGCGTCATAGGTGCAAGCTCGGCTGGGAGCCGCAAGAGGGCCCTCATGCTGAGCTTGTCGAAGCACGCACCCCGCACCGCCGCCGACCAGACACACCAGGACACAGCCGACCATGACCCACCGCTTTGACCGTCTCTGGATCAACGCCCGCCTCGCCACCATGGAGGCCGACGCCGACCCCTATGGCACCATCGAGGACGGCGCCATCGGCGTCACGGAGGGTCGGATATCCTGGGTGGGCCCCCGCTCCGACCTGCCCGGCCGGGCGGAGGAGCTGGCGGGCGAGGTGGTGGATGCCGGCGGGCGTTGGATCACGCCGGGGCTGATCGACTGCCACACGCACCTGGTCTTTGGCGGCGACCGGGTGGCGGAGTTCGAGGCGCGGCTGAACGGCGCCAGCTATGAGGAGATCGCGCGATCGGGCGGCGGCATCAACCGCACGGTCACCCTCACCCGGCAGGCGTCGGAGGAGGACCTCCTCGCCCAGGCCGCCGGTCGGCTGAAGCGCCTGCTGGGCGAGGGCGTCACGACCGTGGAGATCAAGTCCGGCTACGGGCTCGACCTGGAGACCGAGCGGCGCATGCTGCGCGTCGCCCGCCGGCTGGGCGAGGCCTTCCCCGTCACGGTCCGCACCACCTTCCTCGGCGCCCACGCCGTGCCCCGGGGCATGGACCGGGCCGACTATCTGCGGCAGGTGATCGGGGAGATGATCCCCGCCATCGCGGCCGAAGGCCTAGCCGACGCGGTCGACGCCTTCGCCGAGACCATCGGCTTCACGCCCGAGGAGACCACCGCCGTCTTCGAGGCCGCCCGGGCGCACGGGCTGGCGGTGAAGCTGCATGCCGACCAGCTGACCGACAGCGGCGGTGCCGCACTCGCCGCGCGCTTCCAGGCGCTCTCCGCCGACCACCTGGAATACACCAGCGAGGCCGGGCTGGACGCCATGGCAGCCGCCGGCAGCGTGGCGGTGCTGCTGCCCGGCGCCTTCTACATGCTGCGGGAGAAGACCCTGCCGCCCGTCGAATCCATGCGCCGGCGCGGCATCCCCATGGCGGTGGCGACCGACTGCAACCCCGGCACCTCGCCGGCGGTCTCCCTGCTGCTGATGCTGAACATGGCCTGTACCCTGTTCCGCCTCACCCCGGCCGAGGCGCTGGCCGGCGTCACCCGCCACGCCGCCACCGCCCTGGGCATGGGCGGCGAGGCCGGCCGCCTCGCCCCGGGACTGCGCGCCGACTTCGCCCTATGGGACATCGATCAGCCCGCCGAGCTCTGCTTCTGGCTGGGCGCCAATCCCTGCGCCGGCGTGGTGCGGGGCGGGGTGGCGGTTTAAAGCGGCGCGAAGCGTCCGCCGAACCGGTAGCGCCCGCCGGGGAACCAGAGCTGGGCCAGCGAGGCGATGCGGCCGACGGTCCAGGTGCGGCGGCGCAGCAGCAGGCAGGGCTCGCCCGCCGCCATCTCCAGCAGCTTGCGGGTGGTGGCGTCGGGCATGACGGCCTCGACCTGGTGCTCGACCTGCAGCAGCGGGGCGACGTCCAGCAGATGTTCGGAGGGCGTGGTGCGGGTGAAATCCTGCTCCAGGTAGCGGGGCGCCGCCAGCGGGCTGACCCAGCGGTCCTCCAGCTGCAAGGGCCGGCCGTTCTCGCGGTGGACCAGGATGGAATGGAACAGCGGCGCGCCCGGATTCATGTCGAAGGCGGCGGCCAGGTCGGGCGGCGCGGGCTCGGCCTTGAGCTTGATGACCGTCGCCTCGTGCCGGCCGCCGCGGGCCCGGATCTCCTCGGCGATGTTGCGGATCTCCAGCACCTGCCCCTCGGGCTTGGCCGCCGCCACGAAGGTGCCGACCCCGGCGACGCGGGACAGGCGCCCCTCGGCCGTCAGCTCCCGCAGCGCCCGGTTCACCGTCATGCGCGAGACGCCGAGGGAGGCCACCAGCTCGTTCTCCGAGGGTACCCGGTCCTGGGGCCGGAGCTCACCCGAGGCGATGCGGCCGAGGATATGGGCCTTCACCTGGCGGTACCGCGCCAGCGGCTCCCCTTCCCTCTCGTCCAGTGACACGGATGGCCCGCCCTGTGGTTGTCTAGACATGCTGGTCGGGGCAGGATGGACGCCGCACCCGGAACGGTCAAGGCGCCCCGGCCGATCCACAAAGTTACGGAAGCGGAACGATGCAGCTGTTCCTGGATCTCGACGGCGTGCTGGCGGATTTCGACCGCGGCGTGGAGCTGGTCACCGGCAAGCGGCCGGACCAGCAGACGACCAAGGACATGTGGCGGGCGCTGGGCAAGCACCGCGACTTCTTCGGAACGCTGGAGATGATGCGCGACGCCCATGACCTCTGGGAATATTGCCGGCCGCACAAGCCCCGCATCCTCACCGGACTGCCGCTGGGCAACTGGGCGGCGGCGCAGAAGAAGCGCTGGGTCGCCAACATGCTGGGCGCCGACATCGAGGTCATCACCTGCATGAGCCGCGAGAAGCACCGCTGGTCCGGCCCCGGCCACGTGCTGGTCGACGACCGCGCCAAGCTCAAGGACGAGTGGGAAGCCAAGGGCGGCACTTTCATCCTGCACACCGGTGCTTCGGAGAGCATCGCGGCGCTGAAGAGGCTGGGGCTGTAGGGAGCTTGGGGGAGGCCGGGCCGAGGTGCGTACTTCGACAAGCTCAGCATGAGGGGTGAGGTACGCCAAGCACTCCCGGCTTCTCCCGCTCAGGCATGGCCGGGAGCAGCAAAAAGTCCCTCAGCCTGAGCTTGTCGAAGGCCGCACAACAGCCGGGCCGTCGTCCCCTCACCGCTTGCGCGGCGGCGCCTCGACCTCGCGCCAATCGCCCGGCGCCAACCCGTCCAGGGTCCAGTCGCCGACCGACCAGCGGATCAGGCGCAGGGTCGGGAAGCCGACGGCGGCTGTCATGCGGCGGACCTGGCGGTTGCGGCCCTCGCGCAGGGTGAGCGCGATCCAACTGGTGGGAATGCTGGCGCGGTAGCGGATCGGCGGGTCCCGGGGCCAGAGGCCGGATGGTTCATCCATTTCCTCGGCGTGGGCCGGCAGGGTCGGGCCGTCGTTCAGCAGCACGCCCTTGGCCAGGGCCGTCAGCGCCTCCGGAGTGACTTCGCCTTCCACCTGCGCCCAGTAGGTCTTGGGCCATTTGTGGCGGGGATCGCTGACCCGAGAGACCAGGCTGCCGTCGTCGGTCAGCACCAGCAGCCCCTCGCTGTCGCGGTCCAGCCGACCGGCGGCATAGACGCCCGGCACCGGCACCACCTCCTTCAGCGTGCGCCGGCCGCTGCCCTCGTCGGTGAACTGCGAGAGCATGTCGTAGGGCTTGTTCAGCAGGATGACACGGGTCACGGCAGGTCCGGCGCCAGGGCGTGGATCAGGATGGCGGCGGTGGCCGAGACGTTCAGCGACTGCACCCAGCCGCTGCCGGGAATGGTGGCGAGCTCGGCGCAGGCCTTCAGCGTCTCGGGCCGCAAGCCCACCTCCTCGTTGCCCAGCACCAGCGCCGCCGGCGGCGGGCCCTTCAGCCGGCCCAGCGGCCGGTGGTCGCCCAACGCCGTGCCGACGACGCGGAAGGCGGGCGACAGGCGCTTCAGCTGCGTGGCGAACCGATCGGCCTTGTAGAGGGTCACATATTCGAACCCGCCTTCGGCCACGCGATAGGCGGCCTCGGACGGCAGCGCCTGTCCCGGATGGTCGGAGAGCACCAGCCGCTTCACCCCGAAGAAGGCCATGGTGCGGACGATGGCGCCGAGATTGTGCGGGTTGCCGACACCGTCCAGCAGCAGCAGCGGCTCGCCCGCGGCCGCCCAGCGCTTCGCCTCCTCCGGGTCGAAGGGCAGGACGGGGCGGGCGGCGGCCACGGCGACGATGCCGCCATGCATGGCGCTGCCGGCGATCTTCTCCAGCTCCTCGCCGGGCACCAGACGGTAGGGCCGGCGCGAGGAGGCCAGCAGGGCGCAGAAGTCCCCGACCTCGCCCTTCAGCCTATCGTCGAAGAACAGCCGCTCCACCCGGCCGGGATCGCGGGCGAACAGCGCCTGGACGGCAGGCAATCCTGAGATGCGGAAGGGCTTGGCGCGGCTCTCGGGCGGCGGGGCGCCCCTGGCGGGCGGGCGGCCCGGCCCCGCCGCGCGTGCCGGCGCCTGTGCCGGCAGCCGCCGCTCCCCGCCCTGTCGTCCCTGCCGTGCCATCGCGCCGCTCCTGCTGATCCGGAGCCAAGGCTTAGCGCCAATCCGCGCGCAAGGAAACGGCGGCGCGGGGGTTGTCGCGCCGCCGTAGGGGGATCGTCCGGGAAAGCTCCGCCGGGCAGGGAGGCCGGCGCGGGACGATCCTGGGGAGGAAGCGGTGCCGCCGGGAAGGCGATCCTTACTTGGCGGTGATGGTGATGGTGACGGTATCGGCGTAGTTGCCGGCGATGTACTGGGGCGAGCCCTGCAGGCTGACGGCCAGGGGCGAGGTCTTGCCGAACTGGGCGCCGGTGCGGGTCACCTGCAGGGCCGAGGTCAGGGTGCCGCCGTTGCCGTCGTACTTCACCTGGTAGCCGATCTCGTTGCCCAGGCTGTTCTTCAGCCGGCCGGCGTTGGTCGAGGAGACGCTGATGTTGTAGCCGGTGCCGCTGTTGCAGTTCTCGACGATGGAGCCGACCTGCTTGTCGTTCTCGCCACCGTTCAGGTTCAGCGACTGGTTCAGGTCCGTCACCGCCACGGTGCAGTTCAGCGGGACGTTGCCCTTCAGGATGATCGACCCGGTGCTCTGCGCGGCGGCGGCACCCGAGATCATCAGAGTGGCGAAGGCGGCGAAGAGGGCGGTGCGGGCGAACATCTGTCTCACTCCGGGTTCGGTCCAGGGCCTATCGGCCTCGTTGATCGGATGTGAGAACAGAAGCAAAGTGCGGGCCAGGAGAGGCCGGCGCCGGTTAAGTGTTTGTAAAAGCTTCCATCACGACGTCTCCCGCCCCGTCATCCCGGCAAGCCTTTGCAGATCGCAATTGCGGAATTCAACGATCCAGGACCTGCCCTCGAGGGGCTATGGATGATAGCGTTGCATTTCGCAATTTCGAGGTAGGGCCGGCCGTGAAGAATCCGTGGTCAGGGGCCTTCGATCGGATGGGCGAGAGGAACCGCTTCGTGGTAACCTCCGCCCCCGCCGCGATCCGGACCTCCTCCGGCCCGCGGCGTGACGCGAGTTCCAAGACCGATCCGAAGACCGACGGAGACACTTAGGATGGCCAAGGCTGCCAATATCGCCGTACTTGTTGTCGATGACTATGCGACCATGCGCCGGATCGTGCGCAACCTGCTCGGCCAGATCGGCTTCGCCAAGATCGAGGAGGCGAGCGACGGCGCCGACGCGCTGTCGAAGCTGCGCGCCGCGCAGTTCGGGCTGGTGATCTCCGACTGGAACATGGAGCCGATGACCGGCCTGCAGCTGCTGAAGGAGGTCCGCGCCGACGTGCGGCTGAAGGACATGCCCTTCATCATGGTCACCGCCGAGTCCAAGACCGAGAACGTGGTCGCCGCCAAGGAAGCCGGCGTGAACAACTACATCGTGAAGCCCTTCAACGCCGAGACGCTCAAGAAGAAGATCGAGAGCGTCATCGGCGCCCTGGAGTAAGCCGCCATGACCTCCCCCGCCGAGGCCGATAACGCCGCCATCGAGGCCCGACTGAAGGCCGATCCGCAGGTCGCCGCCTTCCTGGAGGCGCGCGACCGGCACATGCGCGCCCTGGGCGCGGCCGAGGCGGGCGAACTGATGGGCGCGCTCCGGCGCGAGGTCGACCGGCTGCACCAGCTGAGCCACCGCGTGGGCGACGGCAGCGTCACCGTGGCCGGCCAGCATCCGCACGTGAAGATGATGCGCCAGGAGCTGCAGCAGCTCTCGGCGCACATCGAGCAGACCAAGACCGAGATCGCCCAGCTGGTGCCCAAGGATTCGGCCAACAGCCGCATTCTGGCCGCCACCTCGGAACTGGACGCCATCGTCACGGCGACCGAGCGCGCCACCTCCGACATCCTGTCGGCGGCCGAGGCCATCCAGGCGACGATCGAGAAGCTGGCCCGGACCGGCCTGCCCGAGGTGATCGAGCTGGCGACCGAGATCGAGAACCACTGCATGGCCATCCTCATGGCCTGCTCGTTCCAGGACATCACCGGCCAGCGCACGACCAAGGTCGTCAACACGCTGCGTTACATCGAGCACCGGGTCGCCGCGATGATCGGCATCTGGGGCGTCGAGGGCCAGGCCGACGGGCTGATGCCGACCAAGCCCGGCGACACGCGGCCCGACGCCCACCTGCTGAACGGCCCGGCGCTGGAGCAGGTGCACCAGACCGACATCGACGCGATGTTCAACGCCGCCGGCCCCGCCACGGCTCCCGCCAAGCAGGAGCCGAAGAGCCAGCAGGACATCGACGCGCTGTTCGACTGAGGGGTACGGGCCGGGTGGCGGTCAGGACGCCGCCCGGCCCTGCCCTTCCCGCCCGCCTTCCGGCAGGCTGATCTCCAGCACCAGGCGGCGGCGCGTCGGGCGCAGCGACAGCCGCCCGTCGGCATCGGCCGCCATCTCCACCAGCCCCGCCGCCTCCAGCTCCCGCACGATGCGGAAGGTGTCGGCCAGCGGCAGGCCGCAGCGGCCGGCGACGTCGGTCACGCAGCCGGCGGCGCCCGCCGCGACCGCGGCCAGCACCCGCAGCGCCGGGCTGGCGAAGGCGCCGGCGTCGCTGGCGTCGAGCCTCAAAGCGCCGCTTCCCACAGGTAAGCTCATCGGACGAATCCCCACAAACCCCTCGGGGACATACAAGCAATTGCCATGCCGTAGCTCGCGGCGCACAATCCCTGGAGATACCTCTAGGACTTAAGGAATAGGCCGGCCGGGATCATGAACCACCGCCAGGTGCTGGACATGGCGCTGCGCTCCCTGCCGGGGGAGCGGGCCCGCTATCTGGGTCAGGTCGCCGACCGGGTGCAGCGCGACGCCCGCTTCGCCGAGGGGCAGCATCTGCTGTTCCCCGTGCTGGCGCTCGCGGCGCCGATGCTGGAGCCGCTGCTTGACCCGGCCGAGCTGACCGACCTGCTGGCCGAGTTCCTGGAGACGCATGGGCCGGAGGTGGGGCGCCGCCTCTACGCCCCCGGCTATCTGCAGGCCCCGGCCGAGGCGCTGCGCGAACCGGCCGACCTGCTGGCCGCCTGGATCGGCGCCCGCATCCTGGACGCGCTGGCCGCCGGCCGGCTGGCCCCGCCGCCCCGCCGCCGCTACAGCTTCCGCTCCGACGGCGGCGACGACGGCGCCTTTCCCTATGCCGGAGACGAGTAGCCGGCACATCGGCAACGCTATCGAATTTGCAATCATTTCCGGGACTTGCACCGGCTCGCAGGCCTGCAAGGAAGGGCTTCAAGCCCCGGTGCCGGTCGTGTAGGGTCTCGCCCCAAGAGCGGGGGCTCGAACCAAGACAGGGAGCGTAAACGATGAAGATCACCCACGGCCTCGGCATGGCCGCCGCGGTTGCGCTGCTGGCCGCGACGCCGGCCCTGGCGCAGGAGAAGAAGGCCGCCCCGGCCGCTCCGGCCGCCTCCACCCAGCAGACCCAGACCGCCCAGGGGAGCGAGATGAGCAATCCCTTCTTCCAGGAGTGGAAGACGCCGTTCGGCGCGCCGCCCTTCGACAAGATCCGCACCGAGCACTATCTGCCGGCCTTCCAGAAGGGCTTCGAGGAGCAGAAGGCCGCCGTGCTGGCCATCGCCGGCTCCAAGGAGGCGCCGACCTTCGCCAACACGATCGAGGCGCTGGAGCGCAGCGGCCGCACGCTGGACCGGGTCGAGAACGTCTTCGGCCACCAGACCGGCAGCAACTCCGACGAGGCGCTGGAGGCGGTGCAGCGCGAGGTGTCGCCGCTGCAGGCCCGCCACGCCAGCGAGATCTTCCTGAACCCGGACCTCTTCAAGCGGGTCGAGGCGCTGTACCAGCAGCGCGAGACGCTGAAGCTGACGCCTGAGCAGAAGCGGCTGCTGGAGCGCTACCACCTGCTGTTCGTGCGTTCCGGCGCCAAGCTGGACGAGGCGGGCAAGAAGCGCTTCGCCGAGATCAACCAGCGGCTGGCGACCCTCTCGACCACCTTCACCCAGAACCAGCTGAAGGACGAGCGCGCCTACCAGCTGGTGCTGGAGACCAAGGAGGACCTGGCCGGCCTGCCCGACTTCGTGGTCAAGGCGGCGGCGAAGGCGGCGGAGGAGCGCAACCTCCCCGGCAAGCACGTCATCACCCTGTCGCGCTCCTCGGTCGAGCCGTTCCTGACCTTCTCCGAGCGCCGCGACCTGCGCGAGAAGGCCTTCAAGGCCTGGGCGTCGCGCGGCGACATGCCCGGCGCCACCGACAACAAGCCGGTGATCAAGGAGATCCTGGCGCTGCGCCATGAGCGCTCGAAGCTGCTGGGCTACGAGACCTACGCCGACTTCAAGCTGGACGACACGATGGCCAAGAACCCGGCCGCCGTGCGCAAGCTGCTGGAGGAGGTGTGGAAGCCCGCCGTCGCCCGCGCCGGCGAGGAGCGCGACCAGCTGCAGGCGATGGCCAAGTCCGAGGGCAAGAACTTCGCCATCGAGCCCTGGGACTGGCGCCACTATTCCGAGAAGGTGCGCAAGGCCCAGTACGACCTCGACAGCGCCGAGGTGAAGCAGTACTTCGAGCTGAACCGCATGATCGAGGCGGCCTTCCACACCGCCAACCAGCTCTATGGCCTGACCTTCACCGAGCGCAAGGACGTGCCGGTCTACAATCCCGACGTCCGCGTCTGGGAGGTGAAGGACGCCGCCGGCAAGCATGTCGGCCTGTTCTACGGCGACTATTTCGCCAGCAAGAAGAAGCGCAGCGGCGCCTGGATGAACAGCCTGCGGGTCCAGGAGCGGTTCGACGGCGCGGTGACGCCGCTGATCACCAACAATCTGAACTACGCCAAGGGCGAGCCGACGCTGCTCTCCTACGACGACGCCGAGACGCTGTTCCACGAGTTCGGCCACGCCCTGCACGGGCTGCTGTCGAACGTCAGCTACCCGCTGATCGCCGGCACCGCGGTGCTGCGCGACTTCGTCGAGCTGCCGGCGCAGATCAAGGAGCACTGGCTGGCCCAGCCCGAGATCATGCAGAAGTTCGCCCTGCATTATCAGACCGGCAAGCCCATGCCCAAGGAGCTGCTGGACAAGGTCGTCGCCGCCCGCAACTTCAACCAGGGCTTCGCCACGGTGGAGTACCTGGCCTCGTCCTTCGTGGACATGGAGCTGCACCAGCAGAAGGACTTCTCCAAGCTGGACGTGGCCCAGTTCGAGAAGGACACGCTGGCGAAGATCGGCATGCCCAAGGAGATCATCATGCGGCACCGCACGCCGCATTTCGGGCACGTCTTCGCGGGCGAGGGCTATTCGGCCGGCTACTACAGCTACATGTGGGCCGAGGTGCTGGACACCGACGGTTTCCAGGCCTTCAAGGAGGCCGGGAGCATCTTCGACAAGGCCACGGCCAAGAAGCTGCAGGACAACATCTACTCGGTCGGCAACAGCCGCGACCCGATGGAGGCCTACATCGCCTTCCGCGGCCGCGCGCCGACGACCGAGGCCCTGCTGCGCAACCGCGGCTTCCTGCCGGCCACCAACTGACCGGCCGGGGCGTGATCCACCCGTAGGCCGCATGAAGCGGAGCGCAATGCGACGTTCCCCCGCCGGGGATGTCGCATTGCGGCTTCGCCTCCATGCGACCTACGGTGCGAAACGACGAAGGCCCGCCCCTCACGGGGCGGGCCTTTTTCTTAGGATCAGAACCGCCGAAGCTCGTCACCGCCCCAGCGTCTGCGGCCGGATGACCAGCGAGTCCAGCGAGGTGCGCAGGACACGGCCGGCTTGGGTCAGGCGCAGCACCCGGACGCGGCGGTCGCGGTCCCACGGCACCCGCTCGATCAGCCCCAGCCCCTGCTGGCGCTGGGCCCGGCCGGTCTGGGTCGTGCCCTGGCCGAGATAGTCGACCACGCGCGAGACGACGTAGGAAGGCTCGCCCAGCAGCTCCGCCAGCTCGGTCTGGCTCAGCCCCTCATTCTCGCTGATCAGCGCGAAGGCGACGGCGTCCAGCACCGACATCTGCGGGTCGCGCGACCGGAACGCGAAGAGCAGCGACACGGCCGTGCTGGGCATCTGGTAGTCGAGGGCGGCGCTCATGGCGGGGCTCCGGCGGCGGAAATCGGACGGCCCCCGGTTGGCGATCATGGGGGCCCACGGTCCAGCTAAGCCGGACCCCGGCCCGGCGGCCAGGGTTTTTACTTACTGAAACCCAGCGTTACAAAGCGTTTACGGGCACCCGCGGTGCGACCGAATGGCGCCTCTCCCCGGAGCACCCCACCCGGTCGTACAGGGCGGCACCTTCAAGCTTCTCCCCAGGGCGGGTCTGGTCCACAATGCCGCGCCGCGTGTGGGGACACGGCCGGGTTGGGGGGCCCTTTGGACGAGTTGGACGAACTCTTCGCCGCCGAGCCGGCGGACGCGCCCGAGGTGGAGAGCGGCCGGCCCTGGAACGTGCTGATCGTCGACGACGACGAGTCCGTCCATGTCGTGACCACCTTCGCGTTGGGCGGCTTCCGGTTCCGCGGGCGCGGACTGGCGATGCACCACGCCTATTCGGCGGCGCAGGCGCTGGAGGCCGCGGCGGCGATCGACGACCTCGCCCTGATCCTGCTCGACGTGGTGATGGAGACGGAGGATGCCGGGCTGCGCTTCGCCCGCGCGTTGCGCGAGGATCTCGGCAACCGCCGCACCCGCATCGTGCTGCGCACCGGCCAGAGCGGCAGCGCGCCGGCGCGGCAGGTGATCGTCGGATACGACATCAACGACTACAAGGAGAAGACGGAGCTCAGCTCCGAGAAGCTCTTCACCACGGTGGTCTCGGCCCTGCGCGGCTATGGCGACATCGTCGAGCTGGAGGCGCACCGGCGCGGGCTGCAGCGCATCGTCGACTGCACGGTGCGGCTGACCGAGGACACGTCGCCGGCCCAGCTGGCGGCCGGCATCCTTGCCAATGTCGACACGCTGCTGGAGCGGCCGGGCGCGGCGCGGCTCTGCGCCCAGCGCCAGCCGGGCGACGGGCCGGGGGTCTACACCACGCTCGCCGGGGCCGAACCGCCGGACGAGGCGGGCCGGGTCGCGCTGGCCGAGGCCTTCGCCTGCCGCCGGTCGGTCTTCGAGGAGGCGACCTGCGCCCTGCATGTGCCGGTCTCCGACGGGCACGAGGTGGCGGTGCTGGTCCAGGGCGGGCAGCCCCTGACCGAGACGGAGCGCCACCTGCTGGAGGTGCTGGGCGCCAAGATCGCCGCCAGCTTCGGCAACGCCGTGCTGTACCACCGTCTGAAGCGCGCCAACGCCGAGCTGCAGGCCCTGAACGAGACGCTGGAGGCGCGCGTCGCCGAGCGCACCCGGGCGCTGCAGGAGGCCAATTTCCGGCTGGAGCGGCTGGCGACGCTGGACCCGCTGACCGGCATGCTGAACCGCCGCCACATCGAGACCCTGATGAGCGAGGAGCGCGACCGCTCCAACCGCTACGGCAACGCCTTCAGCGTGGTGCTGATCGATCTGGACCGCTTCAAGTCCATCAACGACACCCACGGCCACGCCGCCGGCGACACCGCCATCCGGGTGGCGGCGGAGCGGGCGGCCGCGGCGCTGCGCACCACCGACAGGCTGGCCCGCTACGGCGGCGAGGAGCTGATGGTGCTGCTGCCGGAGACGCCGCTGGACGGCGCCCTGCAGGTGGCCGAGCGCATCGTCGGCATGATCCGCAGCCGGCCGATCGAGCATGAGGGCACCCTCATCCAGCTGACCGCCAGCGCCGGCGTCGCCGAATGGCGCAAGACGGACGAGCCGCTGCACCAGCTGGTGGCCCGCGCCGACGCGGCCCTGTACCAGGCCAAGCGCGACGGCCGCGACCGGGTGGTCCAGGCCGGCGGCGCCTGAAGGCCAATCCCGTCAAGGACATGCGCGTTGCCGCGCGGGCCGGACATCCCTAGATTAGGGAAACCTCTCCCGACAGAGCCGCCGAGCACCCCATGAAGCCCCTTCGCCGCCTTCTCCTCGCCGCCACCCTGGCCGTCCTGCCCGCCGCCGCCCTGGCCCATGCGCCGCCGGTCGGCCCCAATGGCGGCATGCAGACCCATGCCGGCCCCTATCACCAGGAGGTGGTGGTGAAGGACGGCGAGATGCGGGTGTTCCTCTACACCGACGAGGACGCCCCCATCCCGACCGACGGCGCCACCGGCTTCGCGACCGTGCTGGCCGAGGGCAGGACGGAACGCGTGGAGTTGAAGCCGGCCGGCGGCAATACGCTGACCGGCAGCGGCGGCTTCACCGCCAAGGCCGGCACCAAGATCGTGACCAGCGTCACCCTGGCGGGCAAGGGTCCCGTCCAGGCCCGCTACGAGGTCAAGGCCGGGCACGCCGGTCACTGAATTCCGCCTCTCAACGAAGAACAATCCGAGGAAACACCCAGCATGCGTCTCTCCCGCCTTCCGGCCCTCGCGGCCGGCGCCGCCCTCCTCATCTCCGCGACCGGCGCGCTCGCCGCCGACGCCAAGGACGAGGCGGCGGTCCGCCAGGTGCTGCAGTCCTACCAGGCCGCGGTGCAGAAGCTGGATTTGGCCGGCACCGAGCGCCTGTTCGCCAAGGACGCGCGTGTCTTCGAGCAGGGCGGCGACGAGGGCAGCTACCCGCACTATGTCGAGCACCATCTGCGCCCGGAGCTGGCGGAGTTCAGCCGCTTCGACTTCTCCGACTACAAGGCCGAGGTGCGCTTCGAGGGACCGCTGGCCGTGGCGCACGAGGTCTACAAGTACCGGATCGTGCTGAAGGAGAAGCCGGGCGAGGCCATCGACCGGCTGGGCGTGGCGACCGTCCTGCTGCGCAAGGAGGGCGCCGACTGGAAGATCCTCCAGCACCACTCCTCCTCGCGCAAGCCGCCCGCCAAGTAAGGGGAACCGCCGTCCGCGCGCCCGGTTGAGTCCGCTCTTTTCACCTGGCGGAGAAACACCATGGCGCGCGGATCGGACTCCCACACCACCACCGATCATGAAGAGATCCGCAAATGGGCGGAATCGCGCGGCGGCCGGCCGGCGGCGGTGAAGGGCACCCCGGACGAGGATGACGGCGGCCTGTTGCGCATCGACTTCGGCGAGCGGGAGGACAATCTCGAGGAGATCGACTGGGACCGCTTCTTCAAGACCTTCGACGAGCGGAAGCTGGCCTTCCTCTACCAGGACAGGATCGACGGCAAGGAGAGCCGCTTCTTCAAGCTGGTGCGGCGGGACCATTGATCTTCATCCTTCTCCCCTTGCGGGAGAAGGATGGGGCCCCAAGCCTTGGCTTGGGGAGGATGAGGGGTGGACCAGCGAAGCTGGGCCTTCTCGACAGGAGAGTTTCCGATAAGCGGTGAGTACGTCAGCCTGCGGCTGCCGACCCCTCACCCTCCTACGCTTCGCGCGGGTCCCTCCCTCTCCCGCACGGGGAGAGGGAGATTTCACCGCAGCGCGTCGATGCGGCCCTGCAGATCCTTGCGGTCGGCGGAGTCGGGGGGCAGCTGGGCCAGGAGCTTGGTCCACATCGCCTTGGCCTCGGTCTTGCGGCCGGTCTCCGAGGCCTCCAGGCCCAGGTACCAGAGGGCCTGGGGGTTCTCCGGCTCGCGCTTCAGGATGCCGCGCATCACGTCGAAGAAGGCCTGTGGCGGGCGGGTGCCGTCCTCGGGGACCAGCGCCCGGGCATAGGCCAGCTGCACGTCGGTGCGCTGCGGCGCCGAGGCAGAGGCGCGCTTCAGCGCATCCAGCGCCTTCGACTTGTCGCCCATGACTTCCCAGGCGTTGGCGAGCTTCAGCCAGCCGTCGGTGTCGCCCGGGTTCTGCTGCAGCTTCGCCGCGAGACGGTCGACCATGCCGCGGATCATCTCCTTCTGCTCGTCCGGAGACATGGCCTCGGCGGCTTCCATCTGCTCCTTGCTCAGGGGCGGCGGATTGCCGGCGGGAGCGGCGCCCGTGGCGTTCGCCGGCGGCGGACCGGACTGCGTGGAGGCGGCCTGGGCGGCGTATTTGGCGGCATTGCGCTGCGCCTCCTCGGCCTTGGCGGACTCGCCCAGCACGCCGTAGGCGCGGGCCAGACGCTGCCAGCCCTCGGGGTCGTTGGGATTGTCCTTCAGCCGGGCGGCGAGGCCGTCGACCATGCCGCGGATCATCTGCTGGCGCTCCTCCGGCGCCATCTGCGCCGCGGCGGCCATGTCCTCCGAGGAGGGGCCGGCGGCGGGGGAAGCGGCCGGCGCTGCCTCGGCGACCTGGGCCGCGGCGGCCGGCTGCGGGATGACCTTGGCCGGGTCGAGGCCCGCCTGCTTGGCCGCGTCCGTCATCTGCTCGCGCAGCGGCCCGACCCAGGGCGCGTCGGCCGGGCTGTCCTTCATCAGGGCGGCCCAGCGCTCCACCGCCAGCTTGGGCTGGCCGGCCTGCAGGTCGGCGAGGCCGAGATAGAAGCGGGCGCGCGGGTCCTCCGGCCTGATGGCCAGCACCCGCTCGAAGGACTGCCGCGCCTCGGGGTTCACCATGCCGTCCTCGGCCATGGTCAGCGCCTCGGCGAAGGCGCCGGGCAGGTTGGGATCGTCGGGCGAGAGGGCCATGGCGCGGCGGTAGGCCTCGGCGGCGTCGGCCGGGCGGCCCATCTGCATGTAGCTGCCGGCCAGCAGGCGCCAGCCCTCCCGGTCCTCCGGGTTGCGCTGCAGCTTCTGCTCCAGCGAGGCGACCATGGTCAGCGCATGGTCGCTGTCGTCGGGCTTGTCGGTGCGCGAGGCGAAGGGCTGGGCCGGCAGCTCCGGGCGGCCCAGCGGCAGGTAGAGCGCCAGCGCGCCCAGCGGCACGCACAGCGCCAGCGCGCCGGCCACGACCGGGCTGCGGCGGAAGCCGCCGATGCGCTTGTCGGCCCGGCGCGCCTCCTCGGCGGCGGCGAGCAGGCGGCGGCCGATCTCGGTGCGGCTGGCGGCGGCCTGGTCGGCGTCGATCAGCCCGCGGGCGAGGTCGCGCTCGATCTCCGCCACCTGGTCCTTGTAGACGCGCATGGCCATCTCGGCCCGGTCGGCGGCGCCCGCGGCGGGGCGGAGCAGCGGCCACACCAGGGCGGCGACGGTGCCGAGCGTCATCACCGCGGCGGCGATCCAGAACAGCATGAAATCAGGCTCCCTTGCCCTTGTCGGCCGGAGCCCCGGCCTCGTCGCGCATCAGCTCCCGCAGCCGCGCCGTCTCGTCGGCGGTCAGGCCGGCGGCGGCGAAGCGCGGGTCGTCGGCCTCGCGGCGGCGGTTGCGCAGATACATCGCGACGCCCGCCCCGGCCACCAGCAGCACCGCCGCCGGCCCGAACCACAGGCCGTAGGTGGCGGGCTTCACCGGCGGATCCAGCAGGACATAGTCGCCGTAGCGCGCGGTGACGAACTCGATCACCTGGTCGTTGCTGTCGCCGGCGACCAGCCGCTCGCGCACCAGCACCCGCAGGTCCTTGGCGAGGCCGGCGTTGCTGTCGTCGATCGACTGGTTCTGGCAGACCAGGCAGCGCAGATCCTTGCTGATCTCGCGGGCGCGGGCTTCCATGGCCGGGTCCGGCAGTATCTCCTCCGGCTGCACGGCGAGCGCGGGGCCCGACAGCAGGGCCGCCAGCAGGGCGGCGGTGGCGAGACGCTTGCTCATCCGCGCAGGCTCCTCAGCAGGGGCATGATCTTCTCCTCGAGGTCATGCGGCATGATCGGGCCCACATGGCGGTAGCGGATGCGGCCCTCGCCGTCGACGACATAGGTCTCGGGCACGCCATAGACGCCCCAGTCGATAGCGGTGCGGCCGGTAGGGTCGACGCCGATGGCCGAGAACGGGTCGCCCAGCTTCTCCAGCCAGGCCGTCGCGTCCTGCGGCTTGTCCTTGTAGTTGATGCCGACCAGCGGCACGCCCTCGGCGGCCAGCCGCATCAGCAGCGGGTGCTCGACCCGGCAGGGGCCGCACCAGCTGGCGAAGACGTTCACCAGGTGCGGGCCCTTGCCCTGCAGGTCGGCGGTCTTCAGCCCCGGCTTGCCCTCCTTCAGCGGCGCCAGGTCGAAGGCCGGCGCCGGCTTGTCGATCATGGCGGAGGGCAGGATGTTGGGCGGGGTGTCCCCGACCTGGCGCAGCCGCACGCCGAAATAGCCTGCCAGGACGACGAACAGGACGAGCGGGAGGATGAAGAGCAGGCGGCTCATGTCGGGGTCTTTCTCCGCTTCTTCCGGCGGCTCAGATCATTCGGCGGGCTGGGCGCCGGCGGCCCCGGCGGCAGGGGGTGCGCGGCGGCGCTCCGGCACGCCGATGCGCAGCCGCCGGTCGGCCAGGCTCACCATGCCGCCCAGCACCATGACGATGGAGCCGAACCAGATCCACGGCACCAGCGGATGGTAGTAGAGGCGGGTGGTCCAGCCGCGCCCGTCCGGCGTCGGCTCGGCCACGACGGCATAGAGGTCGGAGATGAACGTCGTGTGGATCGCCGCCTCGGTCGT
This sequence comes from Azospirillaceae bacterium, assembly GCA_035626475.1. Classification (GTDB taxonomy): domain Bacteria; phylum Pseudomonadota; class Alphaproteobacteria; order Azospirillales; family Azospirillaceae; genus DASPKT01. Next base: position 18,844 of record DASPNP010000026.1, on the reverse strand, counting down.
GCCCTGCTTGGCGACGGGGTAGAAGCGCTGCTCCGGGTTCAGCGTGGCGATGATTTCGCCATCCTTCAGCACGGTCATGGTGGCGAACTGCGAGACGTAGTTCTCGATCCGCAGCTGCTCCACCTTGTCCAGGCGGAACTCGTAGCCGGACATGGATACGGTGTCGCCGATGGCCATGACCTGGATCGATTCGGTCTTCCAGGCCGAGGTGCCGACCATGCCGGCGATGGCGATGCCCATGCCGGCATGGCTGAGCGCCGTGCCCCAGGCGGAGCGCGGCAGGTTCACCAGACGGGTCCAGCTCTCCGCCAGCGGGATGCGGAACAGGCGCACCCGCTCCGCCAGCTCCACCCAGGCGCCCATGAAGGCCCAGGCGGCCATGGCGATGCCGATGATCGCCATGACGGGCTTGAAGCCGTGCACCCACAGCGACCAGAGCACGGCCACGGCCGTCACCAGGATCGCCACCCACATGCGGCCGAGCGCGCCGGCCAGGTCCGCCCGCTTCCAGGCCAGCAGCGGCCCCACCGCCATGGCGGCGACCAGCGGCACCATGAGGGGCACGAAGGTGGCGTTGTAGAAGGGCGGGCCGACCGACACCTTGCCGCCGCCGACCGCGTCCAGGAACAGCGGGTACAGCGTGCCGATGAAGACGGTGGCGCAGGCGGTGGAGAGCAGCAGGTTGTTGAAGACCAGCGCGCCCTCGCGGCTGACGGGGGCGAAGATGCCGCCGATCTTCAGCGACGGGGCGCGCACGGCGTAGAGCAGGAAGCCGCCGCCCGTGGCGATGACCAGCAGCGCCAGGATGAAGACGCCGCGCTCCGGGTCCACCGCGAAGGCGTGGACCGAGGTCAGGATGCCCGAGCGCACCAGGAAGGTGCCCATCAGCGACAGCGAGAAGGTGATGATCGCCAGCAGGATGGTCCAGGTCTTCAGCGCGTCCCGCTTCTCCACCACGATGGCGGAGTGCAGCAGCGCTGTGCCGGCCAGCCAGGGCATGAAGCTGGCGTTCTCGACCGGGTCCCAGAACCACCAGCCGCCCCAGCCCAGCTCGTAATAGGCCCACCAGCTGCCCATCGCGATGCCGAGCGTCAGCGACGACCAGGCGATCAGGGTCCAGGGCCGCACCCAGCGCGCCCAGGCCGGGTCCACCTTGCCCTCGATCAGCGCCGCGGCGGCGAAGGAGAAGGCCATGGAGAAGCCGACATAGCCCAGGTAGAGGAAGGGCGGGTGGAAGGCGAGGCCGGGGTCCTGCAGCAGCGGGTTCAAATCCTGCCCGTTCAGCGGCGCCGGATCGACGCGGATGAAGGGGTTGCTGGTGCCCAGCATGAAGGCGAGGAAGCCCACGCCGATCATGCCCTGCACCGCCAGCACGCGGGCCTTCAGCGTCGGCGGCAGGTTGGAGCCGAAGGCGGCGACGGCCGAGCCGAACAGCGCCAGCATCAGCACCCACAGGACCAGCGATCCCTCGTGGTTTCCCCACACGCCGCTGATCTTGTAGAGCATCGGCTTGTCGGAGTGGCTGTTCTGCACGACGTTCAGCACGCTGAAGTCGGAGGTGACGTAGGCCTGGGTCAGGGCCGCGAAGGCCACGGTCACCATCAGGAGCTGGCCGTGCGCCGCCGGCGCCGCCAGTCCCATCCAGGCCGGATCGCGGCGCGCGGCGCCGATCAGGGGGAACACCGACTGCACGATGGCCAGCAGCAGCGCCAGCACCAGGGCGTAATGGCCGATCTCGGGAATCACGTTCGGTCCTGTCCTCTGCTCCGGCCGCTCGCGCGGCCCGCCGGCTCACGGCGCATCTTGGCTCAGTTGGTCTTGGTCGCCGGCGCGGTGGTGTCGTAGACCGCGCGGCCCGGCACCTCCGGCTTGAACTGGCCGGAGCGCTTCAGCGCGTCGGCCACCTCGGGCGGCATGTAGTTCTCGTCGTGGCGGGCCAGCAGCTCGCGGGCGACGAAGACGCCGTCGGCCCCCAGCTTGCCCTCGGCGATCACGCCCTGCCCCTCGCGGAACAGGTCGGGCACGATGCCGGTGTAGGTGACGGGCACGCTCTGCGCCATGTCGGTGACGCGGAAGGTGACGGTCATGCCCTCGGGGGCCTTCGTGACGCTGCCCTCCTCCACCAGCCCGCCGATGCGCACGTTGCGCTCGCCCGGCGGTTTCACCTGCAGGTCGGAGGGGCTGTAGAAGAAGACGATGTTCTCCTCGAACGCCGTCATGGTCAGGGCGGTGGCGGTGCCCAGGCCCAGCAGGGCCAGCACCAGCATGTAGAGGCGGCGCTTCTTGCGGGTCATCAGCAGTCCCCCCCGCCGGCGTCGCAGGAAACGCCGGCCGTCGCGGCCATGGCGGCCACCGTCAGCGCGGCGGTCGCGTCCCCGTCCCCGGCCTTGCGGCGGCGGGGACGGCGGGCGGCGGTGACCGCCTCCAGCGTCTTCAGCTCGCGCTCGGACCGGCGCAGCGCCGACAGGCTCAGCAGCAGCATCCCGGCCAGCACGGCCAGGGCCGCCGCGTAGGAGGACCAGACATAGGCGGCGTGACCGCCCATCGCAAAATATTCGCTCATACCGGGCCTCGACCCATCCAGTCTTCCGCAGGGTAGCCCATCGCCCCCCGCCGGAGAAGTGGCCCGCCGGAAGTTCCCGCGCAAGCCGCGCGACCCGTGGTCGCACTCATAATTTCGGCTGATTTCCCCAATGACTGCAGGGAGATCACGCCGCCATCGCCGCCTGGTTCAGGCGCAGGGCCTGGATCTTGCGGCGCGCCAGTTCCGCCCGCATGCGCACGATCACCACGGCGGCGAAATAGGCCATGAAGCCCACCGCCATGATCGCCAGCGGCCAGAGCATGCTGGGATCAATGGTAGGGCCGTCCATGCGGATCACGCTGGCCGGCTGGTGCAGCGTGTTCCACCAATCCACCGAGAACTTGATGATCGGCAGGTTCACCACGCCCACCAGCAGCAGGATGCTGCCGGCCTTGGAGCCCCGCGTCGGATCGTCGAACGCCTCCACCAGGGCCATGTAGCCGAGATAGAGGAAGAACAGCACCAGCACGCTGGTCAGCCGCGCGTCCCACACCCACCAGGTGCCCCACATCGGCGCGCCCCAGAGCGAGCCGGTGATCAGGCACAGGGCGGTGAAGCCCGCGCCCAGCGGCGCCGCCGCCTTGGCGAAGACCTCGGCCAGCGGGTGCTTCCACACCAGCGCGCAGGCCGCGGCGATCGCCATGTTGGCGTAGACGAACATGCTCATCCACGCGGCGGGCACATGGATGTACATGATCCGCACGGTCTCCTTCTGCTGGTAGTCCGGCGGCGAGGCCACCAGCGCCAGGTAGAGGCCGGAGGCCATGCACAGGAGAGCCAGCGCCGCGGCCCAGGGCAGGACGGCGTTGGCGATGCGCAGGAAGCGCGCGGGGTTGGCGAAGCGGTGCATGGCCGTTTATGTAGCACGGACCGGCGCGGATCGCACCGGGGCGCACCCCGGGCGCGGTAGTTTTGCGCTGTGTCAACTATACGCCCAACGAACGGGTTAGCCGGCGACGCGTCTTCGTAGGTCGCATGGAGCGCAGCGCAATGCGACATGCCTCGGCTGGAGCCGTCGCATTGCGGCTTCGCCTCCATGCGGCCTACGGGGAAGGAGGCCTACCCCGCGATGCCGTCCATGAAGGTCGCCATGCGCACGTCCAGCTCGGTCAGGCCGTTGGCGTCGTGGGTGCTCAGCGTCACGTCGACGCGGTTGTAGACGTTGAACCACTCGGGATGGTGGTCCATCTTCTCGGCCAGCAGCGCCACGCGGGTCATGAAGCCGAAGGCCTCGTTGAAGTCCTTGAAGCGGAACTCCTTGCGGATGGCGTCGCGCCCCTCCGTCACGGTCCAGCCCTTCAGCCCCGCCAGCGCCTGCGCGCGCGCCTCGTCCGTCAGCCTGCTCGCCATTTCGGTCTCTCCTCCCTAAGGTTGGCGGATGTGGTGGCGCGGGGGCGCCGCCGCGTCAAGCCCCTCGGGAGGGATCATGAGCCGCAGCTTCACCACGCCGCCCAGTCTGGCCGAGATCGAAGCATTGGCGGAATCGGGTCTGGAGACCATCCCCGACGTGCTGCGCCGCCATGTCTGCAACGTCGTGGTGCGGGTCGAGGAGTTCCCGGACGAGGAGACCGAGGCCGAGATGGAGCTGGAGAGCCCCTTCGACCTGCTGGGCCTGTACCGGGGCGTGGCGCTGCCGCTGCAGGGGGTGGGCGACCTGCCGCGCGGCCCCGACATGATCTTCCTCTACCGCCGGCCGCTGCTGGACTATTGGTGCGAGACGGGCGAGGATTTGGCGCATCTCGTCCGCCACGTCATGATCCACGAGATCGGCCACCATTTCGGCTTCTCCGACGACGACATGGAGGCCATCGAGGCGGCGGCCGACGGGAACGCGGACTGACAGGCAAGGTGTAGCGATGGCGGGTTTTCCCTGGACGGCGATCGCCACGGTGGCGGCGCTGGCGGTCTATATCTGGACGATCCTGCGGGTCGGCCGCGCCCGGGGCCAGTTCGGCGTCCCCGCCCCCGCCATGGACGGCCCGCCCGACTTCCTGCGGGTCATGCGGGTGCAGGCCAACACGGTGGAGCAGCTGGTGGCGTTCCTGCCGGCGCTCTGGCTCTTCGCCATCGCCTGGGGCGATTTGCCGGCCGCCATCCTGGGCGGCCTGTGGAGCGTGGGCCGGGTGCTCTACGCCGTCGGCTACTACAAGGCGCCGGACGCCCGCAGCGCCGGTTTCGCCATCTCCGCCTTCACCACGGTCGCCCTGCTGGTGGGCACCTTCGCCGGCGCGGTGATGGCGCTGGGGTGAGGGTACGGGCCGGGGCGGCGCTCAGGCCTTGACGGCGGCCCCGCCGGCGGACGATCTCTTGCCGGCCATGCCCCCGCCCCGGTGGCGGCCAAGGATGTTTCCGCCGGATGACCATGCGCCTATCCGCCCTGCTCCTCGCCGCCGCCTGCCTCCCGGGCGGGCACGCCCGCGCGGCGGAGCTGGAGATCCTCTTCCCCGACATGGCGCCGGCGATCCTGCGCAAGCCCGATACTGGCGAGGTCGGCGGCGTGGTGGCCGAGCGGGTGCGGGCCATCGCCGGCCGCGCCGGCATCGATCTCGTCTGGAACGGCCCGGTGCCCCGCGCCCGCATCGTCGCCGAGTTGGAGACGAGGCCGGCCTGCACCGTCAACGCCATCAGGACGCCGGAGCGGGCGGCGCGCTTCCTGTTCACCGAGCCGATCTTCGCGCCCCGCCGCGTCGCCGTGATCACCCGGAGCGATCCGCCCTGGAAGACCCCGCCCGCCAGCTTCGCGGCGCTGCTGGCCGACCGGGCGCTGGTGCTGGGGCAGATGCTGGGCGCCTCGCATGGCGAGGCCATTGACCGGATGATCGCCCAGGCCGGCACCCCCACCCAGGCCTTCCGCGGAACGCCCGAGGATCTGCTGCAGCTGGTCGCCGCCGGCCGGGTGGACTATGCGCTGGGCGACCTGCGCGACGACCGGCAGCTGGCGGAGATGATGGCGGCGACCCGGCTGGAGCCCGGCCGGTTGCGGGTGCTGCATTTCCCCGACCTGCCGGCGCAGGAGCCGGGGCGCATCATGTGCTCGCACGCGGTCGGCGGCGGCGTGATCAGCACGCTGGACAAGGCGATCGCCGCGCTCGGCAAGGACACCAGTCCGCCGTGACCGCAAGCCATGGGCCGGTCAGTGCACCGGCCCGTCCTGGACCCAGCCGCTGACGATGGCGTCGGCGGCCGGCGCGGGCGTCTCGGGATGGTGCCAGCGATAGACGGTCATGGCCGCCTCGTAGGCGAAGCGGTCAGGCTGGCCGCGGTCGCGCATCTCGCGGTAGGCGCGGACGACCGCCGGCCGGCAGCAGTCGCCGTCATCGCGGTCGAGGCAGGCCACTTCCTTACTCCGAATCCTTCCCGGCGCCCTTCACCGGCACGCCGTACAGCTCGAGACGGTGGCCGATGAGCTTGTAGCCCAGCTCGGCCGCGATCTTCTCCTTGATGCGCTCCAGCTCCTCGGACTGGAACTCCACCACCTTGCCGGTCTGCACGTCGATCAGATGGTGGTGGTGGTCGTCGCGGTTCTCCTCGTACCGGGCGCGGCCGTCGCCGAAGTCGAGCCGCTCGATGACGTTCGCCTCCTCGAACAGGCGCATGGTCCGGTAGACCGTGGCGATGGAGATGTGCGGGTCGAGCTCGACCGCCCGGCGGTAGACCTGCTCCACGTCGGGATGGTCGGTCGAATCGGAGAGCACGCGGCTGATGATCCGCCGCTGCTCCGTCATCTTCAGGCCCTTCTCGATGCACAGCTGCTCAAGGCGGGACGGCATGGTCGCTCTCCGTCAGGCGAAATCCGGGGACGCATCATAGGGAACTGGGTACGGGGTTGGGGAGAGGAAAGTGCCGCCTAGCTGCGCTTCAGCAGCTCCACCAGCCGGTCCAGCTCGTCCTCGGTCATGCCGCCGACCTTGCGGGCCAGCAGATTGGCGGCCAGCGTGGCCTTGGGATGCAGGCCGGAGGTGTCGACCTCCACCCGCGGGTCGGACAAGGCCGCGAGGCGCTCCATCTCCTCGGCGTCGTCCCAGATCAGGCCGAAGAAGGTGCAGATCTGGCGGACCAGCATGGGCGAGGGCAGGCCCTTGTGGCCATGCTCCAGGGCCGAGAGGTAGGCGGAGCTGATCTCCAGCTCCTGCGCCATGCGCTTCAGCGGGATGCCCCGCGCCTCCCGCAGCTCGCGCACACGCTGGCCGAAGGGGGTCATGCCCGCCGCCCCTCCCTCAGGCCGCCGCGCCGAAGCGCCTGCTGGCCTCGATGGCGAGGCCCAGGCCGACGGCGCCGAACTTGTCGCCCTCCACCACCCGGGCGCCGGGCACCTCCGCCAGGATCGCCCCGCGCACCGCCGGCAGCAGGGTGGAGCCGCCGGTCAGGAACACCGCGTCCACCTGGTCGGGACGCAGCCGCGCCTGGGCCAGGCACTCGCGCACCAGCCCGCCCAGCCGCTCCACCGGCTCCGCCACCGCCTCGCCCAGCCCGCGCCACGTGGCCGGCGCCTCCAGACCCGGTTCGATGCGGGAGAGATCGATGTCGACCGAGCGCTCGCCCGACAGGTCGATCTTGGCGCGCTCCACCTGCATCGCCAGCCAATGGCCGAGATGATGCTCCAGCACCTCGGCCAGCCGCCGCAGCAGATCAGGGTGCGCCGCCTTGGGGATGAGCCGCCGCACCTCGGCCAGCACGCCGGGGGCGTAGAGGAAGTTGATCTTGGACCAGGTGGCGAGGTCGACATACCAGTGGTTCGGCGTCAGCAGGCCCTTCTCCTTCAGCCCCGACCGGTAGCCCAGATGCGGCATCACCGCCTCCAGGCTCAGCAGCCGGTCGAAGTCGGTGCCGCCGATGCGCGCGCCGTCGTTCGCCAGGATGTCGTCCGCGCGCTCGGTCCGCCGGGCGCGCTCGGGCGACAGGCGCACGATGGAGAAGTCCGAGGTGCCGCCGCCGATGTCGGCGATCAGCGCCACCTCCTCGCGCACCACCTCGGCCTCGTAGGCCAGGGCCGCGGCGATGGGCTCGTACTGGAAGGAGACGTGGCGGAAGCCGCAGTCGCGGGCGATGGCCTCCAGAGCGTCCTGGGCGCGGCGGTCAGCGGCCTCGTCGCCGTCGACGAAGCGCACCGGGCGGCCATGCACCACGGCGTCGAGCGGCTGGCCGGCGGCCTCCTCGGCAAGCGCCTTAAGGTGCCGTACCACCAGCCCGATGACCTCGCGGAAGCCGATGCGGCGGGTCTGCAGCATCGTCTCCTCGTCGATGAGGCCGGTGCCCAGGACCGATTTCAGCGAGCGCATCAGGCGCCCCTCGGCCCCGCCGGCATAGGCCGCCATGGCGGCGCGGCCGAAGCGGGGCCGGGCCTGCTCCTCGAAGTCGAAGAAGATGGCGCTGGGCAGGGTCGGCTCGCCGCCCTCCAGCGGCGCCAGCTGCAGCCGGTTGCCGCGCATCACCCCGATGGTCGAGTTCGAGGTGCCGAAATCCAGGCCGCAATAGCTCATGACGCGCGCTTCCGCTTCAGCAGGACGTAGAACGCGCCGCCGCCGCCATGGTGCTGCTGCGCCTGGCGGATGGCGAGGACCAGCGGGCGCATCGGCGCCTCCGCCAGCCAGCGCGGGACGGCGCTTCTAAGCACCCCGCGCCCTGCCGTCAAGCCGCCCTCGCCCCACCTGTCCCGATGGGCATCCGCCCCACCATAGGTCGGAGCGCCCTTTCCGGTGATGACCAGAAGATTGCGCCGCCCCTCGCGGTGGGCGCGGGCGACGAAGGCCAGCAGCGCGTCGTGCGCCTCGGACTGGGTCATGCCGTGCAGGTCGATTCGGCCGTCGATCTCCAGCTTGCCGCGCCTGAGACGCTCGTCGGTGCGGCGGTCCAGCCCGGCCCGCTCGCCGGGTATCAGCGGCGGCAGGGGTGCGGGACGCACGGGCTTGGGCAGCGGCGGCGGATAGGAAGGCGGGGGCGGCGCCGCCAAAACGGGAGCGGGCGCCGGCGGCGGGGCGGGCGGCGGCTCGGGCTTCAGCGCGCCCTTGCGGCGGGCGCGGGCCAGCGGGGCCGCGTCCCGCATCACCTCACGCCAGAGCCGCACCTCCTCCTCGGTCGGGGGCCGGCGGCCTCTAGCCATGGGCGGTCCCGTCCACCAGGACGATGTGCAGCCGCCCGGGGCCGTGGGCATGCAGGAAGATGGTCTGCTCGATGTCGCCGGTGCGCGACGGGCCGGTGATGAGGTTCGCCGTGCGCGGCATGGCGCCGGCCTCGCGCAGCCGCTCCCACGCCTCCTCGTAGGTGCCCACCACCCGGTCGGCGTGCAGCACGACGATGTGGATTGCGGGCAGGAAGTTCAGCGTGGTCGGGTGCCCCGGCCCGCTGGCGGCGAGCAGCGTGCCCGTCTCGGCGATGCCGGCCAGGGCGGGGGTCACCGAGACGATGTCGTCCGGCTCCGCCCGGCCCGCCGTCACCTCCAGCGTCGGCCGCCGGTCCCAGGGCAGGGAAAGCAGCTCCGGGTCGGGCGCCAGCCGCAGCCGGGCCGGCAGGTTGTGGGCGGCCAGATAGTCGGCGATGGCGTGCGGCACGCGGGACGCCGCGCCCACCCGTTCCACCGTCGCACCCACGCCCTGCGCCATCTCGGCAAAGAGGTCGGCGCGGCGCCAGGCCGGCACCAGCCCGCGCGACGGCACGGTGCCGCGCGGCCGCTCCGCCAGCCTTCGGTCGACCGCCTCGGCGCGTCCCGCCCCGGTGTCGAGCGCCTTGCGCAGGCCGCCCAGAATGGCGCTGCGGGCATCCTCAGCCATGGCGGCGCTCCTTCCGGAAGCGCGCCTGAAAGGTATCGCCCTGCGGCGCCGGGAAGTCGCGGGCATCGGTCCAGCCCCCGGCCAGTGGCAGGCTGCGGAAGCGGCCTTGGCCCCGCGACCAGAGCTTCAGCGCTCCCATGCCGATCCGCGTCGCCAGCCGGTAGAGCCAGGGACGCCGGGCGAAGAAGGCCCAGAGGCCGAGCCCGCGCCGGAAGCCGGCCGGTCCGATCCTGCCCTCGAACTCCTTCTCCCGCCAATGGCGCATCATGGCGGGCAGCGGGATCTTGACCGGGCAGACGCTCTCGCACCGGCCGCAGAAGGTGGAGGCGTTGGGCAGGTGCCGGGCCTCCTTGATGCCCAGCAGCGCCGGGTCCAGCACCGCCCCGATCGGGCCGGGATAGACCCAGCCATAGGCATGGCCGCCGACGGCGCCGTAGACCGGGCAATGGTTCATGCAGGCGCCGCAGCGGATGCAGCGCAGCACGTCCTGGAACTCGGTCCCGAGGAGCGCCGAGCGGCCATTGTCCAGCAGCACGACGTGATACTGCTCCGGGCCATCAGGATCCCCCGCGCGCTTCGGCCCGGTGGACAGCGTCGTGTAGGCCGAAGCCTCCTGCCCGGTGGCGGAGCGGGCCAGCAGCCGCAGCAGCAGCCCGGCATCCTCCAGCGTCGGCACCATTTTCTCGATGCCGGTCAGCACGATATGGACCCGGGGCAGGCACTGGCTGAGGTCGCCATTGCCCTCGTTGGTGACGATGATGGAGCTGCCGGTCTCCGCCACCAGGAAGTTGGCGCCGGTGATGCCGACATCCGCGGCAAGGAACTTCGCCCGCAGCACCTGCCGCGCCTCGGCGATCAGGTCGCCCGCTTGGTCCAACGGCCGGTCGGCGGGCAGGTCGGTGTGCGCCGCGCGGAACTCCTCCGCCACCTGCTCCTTCGAGAGGTGCAGGGCCGGAGCGATGATGTGGCTGGGCGGCTCCTTGCGCAGCTGGATGATGTATTCGCCGAGGTCGGTCTCCACCACCTCCATCCCCGCCGCCTCCAGCGCGGCGTTGAGGCCGACCTCCTCCGACACCATGGACTTGCCCTTGGCGACGGTGCGGGCCCCGGCCTCATGGCAGAGGCGGGCGACGATCTCCCGCGCCTCCGCCGGCGTGCGGGCCCAGTGCACATGGCCGCCCGACTCCTTCACCCGCGCCTCGTAACGCTCCAGATAGAGATCGAGATGGGTCAGGACATGGTCCTTGAGATCCTTGGCCTCGTCGCGCAGCCGCTCGAACTCCGGCAGGGCCTGCACGGCGGCGGCGCGGCGGGCGGGGAAGCCGACGCGGAACTTGTCCAGCGCCGCGCGCAGCTGCGGGTCGGCCAGCGCGGCACGGGCATTCTCGGGGAAGGAGTGGGATGTGGGCTTCATGGATCGCCGATCCCGGGCGCGTCCAGCCGCCCCGCCAGGATCTCCGCCACGTGCCGGACCTCCACCTGGGCGCCGCGCCGCTTCAGCCGGCCGGCGATGTTCATCAGGCAGCCGAGATCGCCGGCGGCCAGCGTGTCGGCCTTCGTGGCCTCCACCGCGCCTGCCTTGTCGTCGACCATCTTGCCGGAAATGTCGGGGTATTTGACGCAGAAGGTGCCGCCGAAGCCGCAGCAGACCTCCGCGTCCGGCAGCTCCGCCAGATGCAGGCCTTTCACCGAGGAAAGCAGCCGGCGCGGCTGGCCCTTCACCGCCATCTCGCGTAGGCCGGAGCAGCTGTCATGGTAGGTCACCACCCCGTCATAGGAGGATTCCACCGACTGCACGCCCATCACGTCGGTCAGGAAGGAGACCAGCTCGTGCGTGCGGCGGGCCAGCCGGTGGGCGCGCGGGGCCCAGTCCGGATCGTCGCGCAGCAGCTCGGGATAATGCAGCCGGACCATGCCGGCGCAGGAACCGCTGGGCGCCACCACATAGTCGAAGGGCTCCAGGGCCCGGATCGCCTGCCGCGCCAGATCGGCGGCGGTCTTCCGGTCACCCGAGTTCCAGGCGGGCTGGCCGCAGCAGCTCTGCGGCGGCACCTCGACCCGGCAGCCGGCCTTCTCCAGCAGCTCCACCGCGGCGAAGCCGACGCTGGGGCGGAACAGGTCGACCAGACAGGTGACCAGCAGGCCGACCGTCGGCCTCTCCCCCGCTTCCGATGTCGTCGCGTCGTTCATGCCCGTCCCCGGCAGCCGCCATGGTGCCCCCAGAGACAATAGGGGCCGGACGGGGCAGCGGCAACGCGGGCGGCGCGCCAATCTCCCATGCGTCCGGGCGGCCACCCTCAGGACGCGCAGAGCCGCGCCGGGCCCTTTCCCAAAGTTGCACCGGAACGGATCGGACGGCACAATGGCGCCCTCATCGCCAGGAAGACGCCCATGCTGCTGTCCACCCTCGACCATGTGCCCGGCCACCGCAACGTCCGCCTGATCGGGCTGGTGCAGGGCAGCACCGTGCGGTCCAAGCATCTGGGCCGGGATATCATGGCCGGGCTGAAGACCCTCGTGGGCGGCGAGCTGAGGGGCTACACGGAACTGCTGGAGGACGCCCGGCGCGAGGCGCTGGAGCGGCTGACCGAGGCGGCGCGGGCGCAGGGCGCCAACGCCGTGCTGGGGCTGCGCCTCGGCTCGGTCGGCGTCGCCTCGGGTGCGGCGGAGATCATGGCCTACGGCACGGCCGTCGTGGTCGAGCCGCAGGACGGCGCCCAGCCTTGAGCGGCCGGCACGCCGGGCCGTGGGATTTCTGGGCCAGCCTTCCACCGGACTGGATGGGCGGCCTGGCCGGCCCGGCGACCGTCGCGATCCTGGCGGCCCTGCCCTTCCTGGTGGCGGGCATGGTGATCGAGCGGCACCATCACCGCCGACTGGAGGAGGGCGCCGCCCGGCTGGGCCATATCGGCCTGCTGCCGACCGCCGGCCCGCTGCCCCCGGGCGCCGCGGCCAGCTTCGTCGCCGCCTCCGCCTGCATCGCGCCGCCGCCGCTGGGGCAGCTTTCGGCGCGCGTCCGGCGCCTGATCGGAGGGCGGGTGGACCTGCTCCACCGCACCCAGGACCGGGCGGTGCGCGAGGTGCTGCTGCGCCTGCGGGAACAGGCAGCCCAGGCCGGCGCCTCCATGGTCGTGGGGGTCAAGGTGCGCAGCGTGGCGCTCGGCGGCCGTTCCCGGGCCGTGACGGTCATGGCGACCGGCATGGCCGTGACCGGCGCGGCGACGCCCTCCGGCTTCCCGCCCCTCGGGTTCCTGGACGACGCCGCCTCGCCGCCGCCCCGGACGGTGTGGCACCTGCTGCTGCTGATCGCGGGCGCGCTGGTCGCGCTCGGTCTCGCCGCCGGGCTGGAACGGGCGGCCGAGCGGCTGTTTCCGGGCGTGCGCCGGCTGCTCCGGCGCCTCGTCCGCATGGAGTAGGGCCGGGGCCGGCGCTGGCGGGGGTTGAACACATTCGCATGGCCCTGCCCCTTTCGCTGTGCTAGACACCCGCGCTTGTACCGGTCCAAGTCTGCGGTCCCCCCACCATGCACTTCCTTGAATTCGAAAAGCCGATCGCCGAACTCGAAGGCAAGATCGAGGAGCTGCGCCACCTGTCCAACGGCGGCGACCTCAACATCGCCGACGAGGTCCGCAAGCTTCAGGACAAGGTCGACAAGCTGCTGCGCTCGACCTACGCCAAGCTGACGCCGGCGCAGAAGGTGCAGGTGGCCCGCCACCCGAACCGGCCGCACTGCCTGGACTACGTCAACGCGCTGTTCACCGACTTCACGCCGCTGGCGGGCGACCGGCTGTTCGCCGAGGACCGCGCCGTGGTCGGCGGGCTGGCACGCTTCCGCGGCCGCTCGGTCATGGTCATCGGCCAGGAGCGCGGCCACGACACCGAGACCCGGGTGAAACACAATTTCGGCATGGCGAAGCCCGAGGGCTACCGCAAGGCCCAGCGGCTGATGCGCATGGCCGACCGGTTCGGCCTGCCGATCATCTCGCTGGTCGACACGGCCGGCGCCTTCCCCGGCGTCAGCGCCGAGGAGCGCGGCCAGGCCGAGGCCATCGCCAAGTCGATCGAGACCTGCCTGCGCGTCCGGGTGCCGCTGGTCTCCGCCGTCATCGGCGAAGGCGGTTCGGGCGGCGCCATCGCGCTGGCCACGGCCGACCGGGTGCTGATGCTGGAGCACGCCATCTACTCGGTCATATCGCCCGAGGGCTGCGCCTCGATCCTCTGGCGCTCGGCCAGCAACGCCGCCGACGCCGCGACCGCGCTGCGCCTGACCGCCCAGGATCTGAAGGACCTCGGCGTCATCGACCGCATCGTCATGGAGCCGATCGGCGGCGCCCACCGCCGCCGCGATGAGACCATCCTGGCCCTGGGCAACGCCATCGAGGACAGCCTGGACGGGCTGCGCGGCCAGGACGGCGGCACGCTCCGCTCCAACCGCCGCCAGAAGTTCCTGGAGATGGGGCAGAAGGGGCTGGCGTAAGCCGCCCCGCGAGGTCACGTAGGTCGCATGGAGGCGCAGCCGCAATGCGACGCGCGCCTGCCGTGAAACGTCGCATTCCGCCTGCGGCTGCATGCGACCTACGGATGGCGGACGCCTACCTCCCCGGTTCCCGCACCGTGAGCAGCAGCGCGAAGCCCGCCGCGAAGAGCACCAGCACCGTCGCCATGCCGGCGCGCTGGCTGTCGAAGGCGACGGTGGCGGCGCCGTAGGCGAAGGGGCCGATCAGCCCCGCCACCCGGCCAGACAGGGCGTAGAGCCCGAACATCTCCGTCTCCAGGCCCGGCGGCGCCAGCCGCGCCATCAGGCTGCGCCCCGCCGCCTGGGCCGGACCGAAGAAGATGCCCAGCCCCATGCCGAAGACCAGCAGCCATTGCTGCGGGGCGGTGAAGTCCAGCGGCAGACCGGGATCGGGCGCCCAGTCCCACCAGGGCGTGCCGACGGCCAGCATGCAGAGCCCGGTGATCATCAGCCCGATCAGGCTGACCTGGATGGTGAAGCGGGCGCCCAGCCGGTCGTCCACCCAGGCGAAGCCGGCCGCGCCCAGCCCCGCCGTCACGTTCAGCAGGATGGCGAAGGTAATGATCTGCGGCGTGCTCATGCCGAAGGCGCTGGCGGCGAAAATGCCGCCGAACTGGGTGAGCGTGCTGATGCCGTCGCGCCAGAGCGCGCTGGCGATCAGGAAGCGGGCGAGGTTGCCCTGGTGCCGCAGCCGGGCCAGAGTCCCGCGCAGCGTTGCCAATCCCTCGCGCACCGCCCGGCCCGCCGGCACGCCGGTCCCGGGCCGGTCAGGCCCCAGCAGGAACAGCGGCAAGGCGAACACCGCGTACCAGACCGCCACCAGCAGCGCGGTGGCGCGGACGCCGCCCGACTCGGCCGGGTCGATCAGCCCGAACAGCGGCGTCTCGGTCTGGATCAGCAGCGCCAGGCAGACCACCAGGGCGCCCAGCCCGCCGATATAGCCGAGGCCCCAGCCCCAGCCGGAGACCCGGCCGTAATGGCTGGCCGGCGCCACGTCGGGCAGCATGGCATTGTAGAAGACCCCCGCCAGCTCGAAGGCGACGTTCGCCACGACGATGGCGAAGAGGCAGGGCAGCACCCAGGAGGCGTCGGGCTTCACGAACCAGAGGGCGAGGGTGGCGGCGATGCAGAGCAGGGTAAAGACCGCCAGCCAGGGCTTGCGCCGCCCGCCCCGGTCGGAGATGGCGCCCAGCACGGGGCTCAGCACCGCGATCAGGATGCCGGAGATGCCCAGCGCCTGACCCCAGAGCTGGGTGCCCACCGATTCGTCCGGGGCCACGCCCTTGGCGAAATAGACGCTGTAGACGAAGGTGCCGATGACCGTGTTGAAGGCCGACATGGCCCAGTCGTACAGGCACCAGCCCGCCACCGCCGATTTGCGCACCGGATCACCTCATCGCCCGTTCGGGGGAGGCTGGCATGGGGTTATCGTGGGCGCAAGGTGGGGATGGGCAGCGTTTGCGGTCTGCGTGCTTCGACAAGCTCAGCATGAGGGGGATTTTGCCGCTCCCGGCCTACCCTCCGCCGATGAAAACAGGAGTGCCTCGCGTACCCCCTCCCTCATCCTGAGCTTGTCGAAGGACGCACCACGTTCCAGCCCCGCCCAAAGAGAAACCCGCCGGGGCTGCCCCCGGCGGGTCGTCGCAGTCCCGTGGCCCCGGCTTACGCCGCGTGGCTGGCCTCGGTATGGGTCAGCAGGGCGTAGAGGGCGTCCGATGTGTCGGCGCCGCGCAGCTTGTCGCACAGCACCGGGTCGCGGAGCAGGCGGGAGACGCGGGCCAGCGCCTTGAGGTGGTCGGCGCCGGCGGCCTCGGGCGCCAGCAGCAGGCACATCAGGTCGACCGGCTGCTCGTCGATGGCGTCGAAATCGACCGGCTTCTCCAGCCGGGCGAAGATCGCCATGACGTGGTCCAGGCTGGGCAGCTTGCCGTGCGGGATGGCGATGCCGCGGCCCACCCCGGTCGTGCCGAGGCGCTCGCGCTCCAGCAGCACGTCGAAGATGGCCCGCTCGTGCTGGCCGGTCAGCTCGGCCGCCTTGCGGGCCAGCTCCTGCAGGGCCTGCTTCTTCGAAGCGGCCCGCAGGTTGGAGATGATGCCGTCCGGCGTGATCAAGTCGTTCATCTGAGAGATATAC
The DNA here is from genome assembly GCA_035626475.1 of Azospirillaceae bacterium. Taxonomy (GTDB): domain Bacteria; phylum Pseudomonadota; class Alphaproteobacteria; order Azospirillales; family Azospirillaceae; genus DASPKT01. The sequence continues at coordinate 2,843 of DASPNP010000026.1, read as the reverse complement.
ATCGGCCGCTGCGTAACAGGAGTCAGACGCGGGCGCCGTTCTTGGCGGCCGCCGCGTCGGCCGGATCCACCCAGCCGACGTGGCCGTCCGGGCGACGGTAGATCATGTTCAGCCCGCCATGCGCCCTGTTGCGGAACAAGAGCGCCGGAAGGTCGGCCAGATCCATGCGCGCGACGGCCTCGCTCACCGTCAACAGCTCGATGGCCGTTTCCATCTCGGCGACGACCATCGAATGATGCCCGCCGTCGGCCGGCGCCTCCGCCGGCTCCTCATGATCGCCCGAGTGGTCCGCCGAATCGAGGCCCGCATCGAGGATGTATTTGCGCGCCGGCTGCGACTCGAGCGCCGCCTCGGGGGCATCGCCGCCGCGGTGGTGGTGGTCGCGCAGCCAGCGCTTGTGGCGGCGCAGGCGCTTGGCGATCTTGTCCGCCGCCCCGTCGAAGGCCGGGTAGGGCTCGGTCGCCTCGGCGTTCGACTGCAGCACGATGTTGCGGCCGGCGTGGACCTGGATGTCCGCCTTGAACAGGTGGGCGTCCTTGGTCATCACCACGTTGGCTTCGATGGGCTTGGAGAAATACTTGCCCACCAGCCCGGCCAGGGTGGTGTTGATGTGGGTGCGCAGGGCGTCGCCCACGTCCAGCTGCTTGCCTCTGACGGTCACGTGCATGGCGTTGGTCCGGTCTAGCTTCGGATCTGCGCCGCCCGGGCGAGGCCCGCAGCCGGCGTAGGGGGGAATCCGTGGAGCGCCTTAGAGGCCAAGGGACTTCTCCCGGCGGCGCTGGACGGAGGAGCTGATCTTCATGGACTCACGATACTTGGCGACCGTGCGCCGCGCAATGTCGATCCCTTCCTCGCGGAGTATCTCGACCAACCGGTCGTCCGACAGGATCTCGGCCGGCTTCTCGGCGTCGATCAGCGCCTTGATGCGGTAGCGCACGGCCTCGGCCGAATGCGCGGCCTGCCCGTCGGCACCCTGGATGGCCGAGGTGAAGAAGTATTTCAGCTCGAACAGGCCGCGCGGCGTCGCCATGAACTTGTTGGTGGTGACGCGGCTGACGGTGGACTCGTGCATGCCGATCGCCTCGGCGATGTCGCGCAGGATCAGCGGCCGCAGGAACTGCAGCCCGTGCAGGAAGAAGGCGTCCTGCTGGCGCACGATCTCGGTCGCCACCTTCAGGATGGTGTTGGCCCGCTGGTGCAGGCTCTTCACCAGCCAGTTCGCCGACTGGAACTGCTCGGCGATGTATTCCTTCTCCGCCTTGCTGCGGGCGCCGGTGGAGACCCGGCTGTGGTAGCGCTGGTTGACCAGCACGCGCGGCAGCGTGTCCGGGTTCAGCTCCACGATCCAGCCGCCGCCCGGCTGGGCGCGCATCAGGATGTCCGGGATGACCGTCTGCGCCGAGTCGCGGTCGAAGGCCAGCGCCGGCTTCGGGTTAAGCGCCTTGATCTCCTGGACCATGTCGGCCAGGTCCTCGGCGTCGCAGCGGCAGACCTTCAGCAGCTGCTGCAGGTTGCGCGCGGCCAGCAGCGGCAGATTGTCCAGCAGCGACTGCATGCAGGGGTCCAGCCGGTCGCGCTCGCGCAGCTGGATCTCCAGGCACTCCTTCAGCGAGCGGGCGAAGATGCCGGCCGGATCGAAGCGCTGCAGCTTCGCCAGGACCTTCTCGACGCGCGCCTGCTCGGTGCCCAGCGACAGGGCGGTCTCGACGCAGCAGCCGCCGAACCAGCCGGCATCGTCGAGCTGGTCCATCAGCGCGAAGGCGATCATCCGGTCCAGCGGATCGGCGATGTCCATCGTGATCTGCTCGGTCAGATGGTCCCGGAGGCTCACCGACTCGGACAGGGTCGCCTCGAGCGAGCGCTCGTCGTCGCCCTCGAAGCTGCCGGAATGGGACGACCAGGTGCCGAACGCCTCGCCGCCGCCGTCATAGGCGCCGTCCTGCGCCGCGTCGACGGCGCTGGAGTTGGTCCAGACATTCTCGTAGTCGGTATCCAGCGGCGCGTCGCCGCCGATGTGGTCGGAGGTGGCAAGGTCGACCGTGTCGCGGCGGCTACTGTCGATCTGGACCGCCACCGGGTCCTCGCGGTCGACGCCGTCGGGAACGGGATCGCGGGAGCCCTCGTCCCGCTCGAGCAGCGGGTTGCGCTCGATCTCCTGCTCGACGAACTCGGCCAGCTCGACGTTGGACAGCTGCAGCAGCTTGATCGCCTGCTGCAGCTGCGGGGTGATGACGAGGCTCTGCCCCTGTCTCAGCTCCAACCGCACGTTCGGAGTCACCGGCTCGCCCCCTTGGCCCGTTTCTTGCGGGTCAGCATGGGTCCCGGTGGTTAACGGAGGGCGAACGCGGTCTCGCGCGTATCAGATTGCGCGGCCCCGCCCCCGCTCGACCGCCCGCAGGATCGCGGAGACCAGTTCGTCGTACAACTCCGCCGGCAGGCTGTGGCCCATGCGCGGGAGCGAGACCAGCTCGGCGCCCGGGATCGCCGCGGCGGTGGCTCTGCCGCCGTCGGGCTGGACCAGGGGGTCGAGTTCGCCGTGGATCACCACCGTGGGCGCCGTGATGGTCCGCAGCTTCTCCGTGCGGTCGGGCGCGGCCCAGATCGCCGCCAGCTGGCGCACGAAGCCGGGCGGGTGGTAGCCGCGCTTGGCGTCGGCCAACACCCGCTCGGTCCAGGCCTGCTCGTCCAGCGGATAGCCCGGACCGCTGATCACCCGCGCCACCCGCAGCGCGTGGGCGACGAAGGCGGCCTCGTCTGACGGCGGCGGGGCGGGGGTCGCCAGCATCATGAACGCCTCGGGCGTGGGCTGGCCGACCATCGGGTTTCCCGTCGTCGACATGATC
>DASPNP010000025.1:0-79871 GCA_035626475.1 Azospirillaceae bacterium | reverse complement strand
GCGCAACGTGCTGCAGAACCTGCGCTCGCCGCTGACCATCGCCAACCAGGCGCTGCAGGGCGACTGGGAGGGCACCCAGGTCGCACTCCAGCGCTTCGTCATCAACTCCACCGTGGGCCTGGGCGGGCTGATCGACGTCGCCGGCGACCACGGCATCGCGTACGAGTATGAGAGCTTCGACCAGACGCTGGCGGTCTGGGGCGTACCGGAGGGGCCGTACCTGGTGCTGCCGCTGCTGGGCCCCTCGACGGTGCGCGACGCGGCGGGCTTCGGGGCGGAGTTCCTGGCCGACCCGGTCGGGCACTATGTCGACGGGCGCGCCTGGGACACGGAGTTCACCTACAGCCGGGTGGGCGTGACGGTGCTGGACACGCGGGCGGGCTACATCGACGCCATCGACGATCTGCGCCGCAACAGCTTCGACTACTACGCCGCCATGCGCTCGCTCTACCGCCAGCGCCGCGACGGCTGGATCCGCGACGGCAAGGAGGATCCCAACCAGATGCCCGAGATCCCCGACTTCGAGGAGTAGGCGCCTCGCCCTCCGGAAACCAAGCTCACCCTTCCCTGTTATCCCCTTCGGGAAAACGGAGGGGGCGGCGATGCGGTGGCAGGATGGGCGGCGGAGCGACAATGTCGAGGACCGCCGCGGCGCTGGTGGCGTCGGCGGCGGTGGGCTGGGCGGACTCGGCGGCCGTGGCGGCTTCCCGCTGCGGGTCGGCGGCCGGGGTCTCGGGATCGGCGGCACGGTCGTCGTCCTGCTGATCGGCCTGTTCCTCGGCGTCGATCCGCGCATGCTGCTGGGATTGGTGGGCGGCGGCGGCGACGTCACCGGTTCCCTGCCCGGCTACGAGCAGCAGCGCCAAGCCGGCCCGGCCGGCGGCCCCGCGGCCACCGACCAGGCGGCGGAGTTCGTGCGGGCGGTGCTGGGCTATACCGAGGACGTCTGGCACCAGGTCTTCGCCGAGCAGGGCGCCACCTACCAGGAGCCCCGGCTGGTGCTGTTCTCCGGGGTCGACAACAGCGGCTGCGGCACCGCCCAGTCGGCCATGGGCCCCTTCTACTGCCCGGCCGACCGCTCGATCTACATCGACCTCGCCTTCTACAAGGATCTGCAGACCCGTCTCGGCGCGCCGGGCGACTTCGCCCAAGCCTATGTCATCGCGCATGAGGTCGGCCACCATGTCCAGACGCTGACCGGCACCAGCGCCGAGGTGCACAAGGCCCAGCGCGGCCTGCCCAAGGCCCAGGCCAACGCCCTGTCGGTGCGCCTCGAGTTGCAGGCCGACTGCTATGCCGGCATCTGGGCCAACCGGGTGAACGCGCGCGGGCAGGTGCTGGAGGTGGGCGACGTGGAGGAGGCGCTGGGCGCCGCCGCCGCGGTGGGCGACGACCGGCTGCAGAGCCAGGCGCAGGGCCGCGTCGTGCCCGACAGCTTCACCCACGGCTCCTCCGAGCAGCGCGCCGGCTGGTTCCGCCGCGGCTTCGAGAGCGGCCGGCTGGACGCCTGCGACACGTTTTCCGACCTGACGGCCCGCTGACGCCCGCCCTGTCCGGAACGCTTGCAACCGCATGACCCGGCCGGTCATCCTGGCCCCCTTGGGTAACCGGTGGACTGGGGCGCGGGCGTGGGCGTTGGTTTGGAGCGGATCGAGCTGTCGCGGGAGCCGGATTTCGCGCTCGGCCCCGTCACCATCCGCCCTTCCCTCAGCCGGCTTGAGGGGAGCGCCTCGCTCCGGGTGCAGCCGCAGGTGATGCGGGTGCTGGTGGCGTTGGCCCGGCGGCCGGGCGGAGTCGTGACCCGCGAGGAGCTGGTGGAGGCCTGCTGGGCCGGCGGCATCGTCAGCGACGAGACGCTGGGCCGCTGCGTCTCCCGCCTGCGCGCCGCGCTGACCGAGGCCGGCGCCCTCGACACCCGCATCGAGCCCGTGTCGCGCAGCGGCTACCGCTTGGTGCCGCCGGAACCGGCCGGCGACCCGATCCTCCTGGAGCCCGCCCCCGCCGACGATGCGCCGGGACCGGTACCGCAGCGGCGCCGCCGGCTGCCGCTCCTGTTGCTCGCCGCCGCTTCCTTCGCCCTGGCCGGCGCCGCCTTCCTGATGCGGGAGGCGCCCGAGGGCTGGGAGGCGGGCGAGGTGCGGGCCCTGACCCTGGGCGACCATGCCGAGTCCGACCCGGCCCTGTCGCCCGACGGCACCGCCGTGGTCTTCACCCGGATCATGCCCGGCGACAGCCAGGACCTGTTCCTGCGGCCGACGGACGGCGGGCCCGAGATATCGCTGACCGCCGGGCCGGGCATCAAGGTGGCGCCCTCCTGGTCGCCGGACGGCAAGCGCCTCGCCTATATCCATAGCGACGGCGAGGGGCCCTGCAGCGTCCATGTCATGGACATGCCGAGCGGCATCGGGCGCGAGGTGGCGCCCTGCATCGGCGCCATGTTCACCAGCCTCGCCTGGACCGCCGACGGCACCGGCCTGATCATGTCGGCGGCGGAGCCCGGCGGCCCGCCGCGGCTGGTGCTGCGGTCCCTGGCGGACGGGACTTCGCGCCCCCTGACCTCCCCGCCGAACTCCGGCTTCGGCGACCATTTCGCGACGGTCTCGCCCGACGGCGGGCGCCTCGCCTTCGCCCGCCGCTCGGCGCCGGGAGCCTTCGCGCTGATGCTGCTGGACCTGGAGACCGGGGCGGAGCGCGCCCTGACCGACGACGCCGCGCGCCTCATCGACATCGCCTGGGCCCCCGACGGGCGCGGCCTGTTCGTCTCGCTGCAGATGGAAGGCGACACCGGCATCTGGTGGTTCGCGGCCGAGGGCGGGGGGCGCCGGCGCCTGTTCCCCGGCCTCCAGGCCCTGGGCTATCTCGGCGTGGCGGCGCAGGCGCCGGTCATGGTGCTGGAGAGCCGGGTCGACCGCTCCAGCCTGGTGCGGCTGGACCCCGTTACCGGCGCGGAGACGGTGCTGACCGACAGCGGCCGGCTGGACCGTCATCCGGCGGCGGGACCGGGCGGGCGCATCGCCTTCGTCTCCGACCGGTCGGGCACGGCCGAGCTGTGGCTGCGCGAGCCCGACGGCGCGACGCGGCAGTTGACCCGCCTGGGCTCCACCTTCCTGATCGACCCGCGCTGGTCGCCGGACGGGGCGCGCATCGCCTTCGCCGCCTCGGTCGGCGGCAATGTCGACATCCACATGCTGGAGCTGGGGACGGGCCGGGTCGAACGGGTCGCGACCACGCCCGACATGGAGGACGGCCCCGGCTTCTCCGCCGACGGCCGGACGCTCTACTTTGTGTCGCATGGCAGGAAGGGGTCGCAAGTCTATGGAAAGAAACTGTATACAGGCGACTCGTCCCTGTATCCCGTCATGCCGGCGGCCGGCTTCGCCGAGAGCCCCGACGGGCGCTGGCACTACGCCGTCTCCCCGGACGCGCGGCGGCTGACGCGTCGGCCGGCCGGCGGCGGGGAGGCGGAGACGCTGTTCGACGCGGGCGGGTCGCTGATCGCCGACATGGCGCTGGGGCCAGACGGCCCTATCCTGCTGCTGCGGGACGGCGGCATCACGCGCGGGGGGCGGCTGGTGCGCGTCGGGCCGGGCGGGGTGTCCCTCCTCCTCCCCGGTGCCGCCTCGGCGCGCTACGGCTTCACGCTGGCGGACGGCGCCATCGTGGTGACGCGCGACGAGACGCCGGAAATCCGGCTGCACGCGGTCCGGTTCGAGCCGGCGCGCTGAGCCCTGCCCTACGGTCTATATCGATAGGCGTGAGCGCCGGGCGAGAGCGGCGTGAGGGCGCGAAAATCGGCAAATGGTCCGGATTCCGTCCGCCGTCTGCGGGCCGCCCTGTGGCAGAAGCCCTGGGCCGGCGCCATTCGCTGCCCGGCCCTGTCCGACCATCCGGAGTTCGATGATGCGCTTCATTCTGCCCGCGGCCGCCCTGCTTCTGCTGGCCGCCTGCCAGACCACCGCCGAGGCCCCCAAGGCCGCGTCCGCCGCCGCCGAACCGGCCAAGCAGGCCGCCCAGGCGCCCGAGGCCACGAAGCCGGCGGCCAAGGAAGGCTGCAACGCCAACACCGGCACGCGCTTGGCCAAGAGCAGCTGCTGATAAAGTGCCGTCAGCCCCGCGCCAGCCGGCGCGGGGCCGCGCGCGGCGCCTCGTCCTCGGGCAGGACCGAGCGGAAGGCGCCGTCCTCCCCCAGCATCAGCAGGTCGGCCGCCGCCACGTCGAACAGGCAGCCGTGCAGCGCCAGGCTGCCGTCGCGCACCCGGTCGCGGATCCAGGGGAAGGTCATCAGGTTCGCCAGCGACAGGCGGATCACGTCCTGCTCGGCCATGCCCAGCCCGGCCGTGCCCGAGCGGTAGCGCCCGCGCACCGGGTCGGCGATGCTCATCCAGTTGCCCAGGAAGTCCGACTCGAGGTCCTGCTCGATCAGCGCCTTCACGCCGCCGCAGAGCGTGTGCCCCATGACGATGATATTGGGCACGGCGATGCCCTTGATGGCGAATTCCAGCGCCGCGCTGGTGCCGTGATAGTCGGCGTTGGGATGGTAGGGCGGCACCAGGTTGGCGACGTTGCGGATGACGAACAGGTCGCCCGGCGCGCAGTTGAAGATCAGCTGCGGGTCCACGCGGCTGTCGCAGCAGGCCAGCACCGCCGCCTTCGGGCTCTGCCCCAGCATCGCCAGTTCGCGGAAGCGGCTGGCATGGTCGTGGAAGTCCGTCGTCCGGAACCGCCGGAAGCCCTCGATCAGCGTCTGCATGTCGCCTCCCGCCCCAATTCCGCCACAGGTCGTAAGGTTACATAACCGTATTGCCCGTGGGGTTCCACAACGGAACAATGTTCAGCCCGGCGAAGGCCCATGCCATAAGGGCATGACCCGCATCCGCTCGAGCGAGAGGCCCATGATCGACCAGAACGGCAAGCCGGTGACCAAGGCCGCGCTGAAGACCTATCTCGCCACCTACAATGGCGGGGTGCGCGGCTCCAAGGAGTTCGGCGCCCTGCCCCGTGCCCTGGTGATCGTCTGCGACAACCTCGCGGTCGGCAAGACCACCTACGTCAAGTGCAGCGACGGCCAGGTGCAGCTCACCCGCAAGGCAGACAAGAGCATCGGCGCGTCGATCTGAGGGGGCGTCATGGACGGAGTCGCCGACACCACGGCCTCGCGTCGGCAGGGTCTGGGGGCGGGGCTGCTGATCCTCCTCCTGTGCCTGCTGCCGGCCGTGCTGGGGCTGCGCCTGATGATGGAGGCGCGCGGCATGGCCGATTTCCATGACGAGGCCCGGGCCGCCGAGATCATGGCGCGGACGCCGCCCCCGCCGGGCATGCCGTCGGTCGAGGCGACGCGCGCCTGGAAGGAGGAGATGCGAGCGCTGCGGACCGACAAATGGCCGACTTACGACCGGGGCCGCGCGCTGGTGACCCTGTCGCTCTGTTTGGCCGGCTGCTGGGCCGCCTTCCGCCTTTGGAACCCCACCGGCCTGCGGCAAGTCCGCGGGCCGGCCACCCGGGCCCGGCATCTGGCCCTGCTGGCCCTGGCCTGGCTCTGGGTGGGCGTCGCCTTCGCCCTGCATGAGCTGGAGGCGCTGGATCGCTTCCAGAACCCCGTCTGGGCCGATACGCCGGCGCCGGCGATGGTCATGGGGTTCCTGCTCATGCTGCTGACCCTGCCCGTGCCGCTGCTGGCCGCCTGGCTGTGCCTGCGGCGCGCGGCGCTGCCGGCGCACCTCCTGATATGGCGGGCGGACCGGCCTTGGCGCTCCTGGCTGTGGAGCGTCGCGGCGGGGACGGGCCTGCTGCTCATGCTAGCCGCCATCATCGACGGGGTGGTCAATGGCGACCTGATGCTGCCGAGCTTCTTCACCCTGGCCTACCTGATCCTGTCGCTCCGGGCGGCGTTGCTCGCGCCGAAACCGGGACCATGACGCCGTAGGTCGCATGGGGCGGAGCGCAATGCGACGTTCCCCGGGACGAGCATGTCGCATTACGGCTTCGCCTTCATGCGACCTACATGCACGCTATTTCTTGTGGTTAGAAGGCGATCTTGAACTGTCGTCTCAGCCGTTCCGCGCCAACCACTCCACGAAGGCGGCGGCGGGCAGCGGCTTGCTGAAGTAGAAGCCCTGCACCTCGTCGCAGCGCAGCCGGCGCAGGAATTCCAGCTGCTCCGGCTTCTCCACGCCCTCCGCCACGACCTTCTTGTTGAGGCTGTGGCAGAGCTGGACCACGGCGGTGGAGATGGCGGCGTTGTTGGGGTCGGCCGGCACGCCGCGCAGGAAGGCGCGGTCCAGCTTGATCTTGTGCGCGGGGAAGCGGCGCAGGTACGCCAGCGACGAGTAGCCGGTGCCGAAATCGTCGATCGCGAGCCCGACGCCGAGATCGTGCAGCCGCGACAGCGTGTCCGCGGCGGCCTCCGCGTCCTTCATGGCGGCGCTCTCGGTCACCTCCAGCTCCAGCCAGCGCGGCTCGATGCCGCTGTCGGCGACGATGCGCTCGACCATGCCGACCAGGTCCGGCTGCTGGAACTGGCGGGCCGACAGGTTCACCGCCACCGTCACGGGCGGCAGTCCCCTCGCCTGCCACTCCCGGGCGCGGGCGCAGGCCTCGCGGATCACCCATTCTCCGATCGGAATGATGATGTCCGATTGTTCCGCCAGCGGAATGAAGTCACCGGGCGAGATCATGCCGCGTCCCGGGTCGTTCCAGCGGATCAGCGCCTCGCAGCCGCAGGGCCGGCCGGAGGATAGGTCGATCTGCGGCTGGAAGTGCAGTTCGAAATGCCGCTGCTCTAGCGCCCGCCACAGTCCGGTGGAGATCTCGCGGCGCTTCTGCACCTCCTCGTTCATGCCCTGCAGATAGTACTGCACCCGCTGGTCGTCGGCCTTGGCGCGGCCCAGCGCCAGGTCGGCGTTCTGCATCAGGGTGCGGACGTCGCGGCCGTTCTCCGGCCAGACGGCGATGCCGCAGCGCGGGTCGAAGCGGATCTCGTGGCCCTGGTAGCCCAGCGGTTCGCTGAGCGCCTCCACCACCCGCCGCGCCATCAGCTCCGCCCCCTCGAAGCCGGTGAGGTGGGTCTGGATGATGGCGAAATGGTCGTCGCCCAGCCGCGCCACCGTGTCGGTCTCGCGCACGCAGGTGTGCAGGCGGATGGCGGCGCGGCGAAGGCGTAGTCGCCGACCGTATAGCCGAAGGAATCGTTGATCTCGTTCAGCTTGCCCAGGTCGACGAAGATGACGCCGGTCACCGATCCGGCGCGCTCGGCGTTCAGGATCGCCTCCTGCAGCCGGGCCTGGAACTGGGTCCGGTTGGGCAGGCCGGTCAGCTCGTCGAAATTGACCAGCGCCTCGGCCCGCTCCTTGTCCCATTGCCGCTCGGTGACATCGAGCGAGATGCTCAGCAGCTTGCGCACCCGGCCGTCGCCGTCGCGCACGGGCACCTTGCTGGTCAGCAGGACGTGCTCGCGCCCCTCGGCGTCGGTCAGCCGCTCCTCATGGTTGACCAGGGACCGCCCCTCGGCCAGGAGCCGGTTATCCAGTTCGTCGATGGCGCGGCCGCGCTCGCCCAGCAGCTCCTCCGCCGTGCGGCCGGCCACCGTGGCGGCGTCGATGCCGTGCAGCTCGGCATGCTGGGCGTTCACCAGCAGGTAGCGGCCAGTCGCGTCCTTCGCGCTGACCAGGGCCGGCATGGCGTCCACCAGGGTCGCCAGCAGCCCGTGGCTCTCGTGCAGCGCCTCTCGGGCGGCGCGCACCGCGCCGATCTCGCGGAAGGCGCAGAACAGCACGGTGGTGCTGCCCATGCTCTGCGGGTTCGCCAGGATCTCGACCGGCACCTCGCTGCCGTCCTTGCGCATGGCGTAGACGGTCAGGGGGCGGTCCGGCTTGGCGCGGCCGGCGGTGAAGCGGGCGCGCAGATGGTCGCGCACCCGGGCCAGGTCGCGGTCGGGGATGATCTTCTTGATGGCCTGCCCGCGCAGCTCCCCGTGCGTGTAGCCGAAGACGCCCTCGCTGTCGCCGTCCACCAGGAAGATGCGGCCCTCGCGGTCGGTGGCGAAGATGACGTTGGTCGGCACCCGGAACAGCAGGCGCGCCATCTCGATCTGCTGGGCCAGAAGCTCGGGCAGGTGCGGCGGGTCGGAAAGCCCGGCTCCGCCCTGCGGCGGCTCGCTCATGGTGCACGCCTCAAGTCCTGAGTCCCCTATGGCGCCGGCGCCCGGCTCATGGGCATAATCATATCGCTAGGATGAGCCTCCGTCAGGGCGATAAGTTTCGGACCATACGGAAGGATGATCAGCCCGTGGGCAGAACGACGGAAGAAGGGCCGCTGGAGCGCCTCAGCCAGGCCGAGCTGAACGAGGTGTTGCGCCGGCACGAGATGTACCGGAAGGCGCGCATGGGCGGCGCGCGCGCCGTGCTGTCCTTCTTCGACATGGCCGGGCTGGACCTCTCGGGGCGCGACCTGACCGACGCCGACCTCGCCGGCTCCATCCTCGCCAAGGCCGACCTGACCGGCTGCACGCTGGACCGCGCCAACATGTTCGCCTGCGATCTGCGGGCGGCGCTGCTGCGCGAGGCCAGCCTGCAGAAGACCGATCTGCGCGGCGCCTGCCTGCGCGGGGCCGACCTCACGGGCGCCGCGCTGCTGGACGCCGACCTGCGCGAGGGCACGCTGGCGGAGAAGGACCGCTACGGCGACCTGCATGTGGTGCAGATCGAGACCGGCCCGTCGGAGCTGCAGCGCGCGGACTTCCGCGGCGCCAACCTGACCCGCGCCCGGCTGGTGGGCGCCGTCGCCGCCAATGCCGACTTCGCCGACGCCGTGCTGAAGGGCGCCAAGCTCTCCCGCGTCGATCTGCGCGGCGCCAACCTGGCCGGCGCCGACCTGGAGGGTTCCGACCTCTCCTACGCCAACATCTCCGGCGCGAACCTGCGCGGCGCGATCCTCACGGGCGCGGCCATGAACGGCACCGAGACGGCCGGCGCCGACATGAGCGACGTGCTGACCGACCGCGCCCCCGGCCGGACCCTGGCGCAACTGGTGGCCCCGGTCGAGGAGCTGCTGGATTTGCATGCCGCCTGGGTCGCCTCGACCGGGCAGAGCGGGCGGACGCTGGACGTCTCGGACTGCGACCTGCGCGAGGTGCCGTCCCTGGCGCGCGCGGTGCTGACGGCGATGAAGGGGCGCGGCTGCGTGCTGTACGGCCGCGACCTGGCCGGCGCGCACCTGCAGGCAGCGCAGCTGGAGCATGCCGATCTGCGCGCCGCCGCGCTGCGCCGGGCCGACCTGCGCGGCGCCGACCTGCGCGGCGCGCGGCTGGACCGGGCCGACCTGTCGGGCGCGGTGCTGCGGCCCCTGGTCATCGACACCGACCGGCTGGTGGCGAGCCAGCTGCAGGGCGCCAGCCTGCGCTACGCCAACCTCGCCGGTGCAGACCTGCGCGGCGCGGTGCTGCGCGCCGCCGACCTCAGCCACGCCGACCTCACCGATACGCGGCTTGACGGCGCCGATCTCACGGGGGCCGACCTGACCGGCACCATCCTGGAGAGCCCGCCCGCCGCCCCGCCGAAGGGCCGCCCGGGCGCCGGCATGGTGCGGCCGGCGGGGTGAGGCTCGGACCCGTAGGTCGCATGAAGCGCAGCGCAATGCGACGATCTCCGGCCCGGGAAACGTCGCATTGCGGCTCCGCCTCCATGCGACCTACGGTTCACCGTCGGCAAGCCGGTCACGCCTCCGCCAGCGGCACCGCCGGGTCGGCGGCTTTCGCGCGGTCGAGGACGCGGCCCTCGGCGATGAGCTTCTTGCCCGGCAGGAAGTCGCGCATGGCATCCACCGTGTCGATCGCCGCAAGCCTGCCGTCGCGAAGGTAGAGGACGGAGAAGCGTCCCGATGCCGGGTCGCCGCGCAGCAGCGGCTCGTCGGTCGGCAAGGCCAGGCCGGCGATCTGCAGCTTCACCCCGTACTGGTCGGACCAGAACCAGGGCACCTCGGTATTCGGCTTCTCGACACCCAGCATGGCGCGGGCGGCGGCCTGGGCTTGGCCGACGGCGTTCTGCACGCATTCCAGCCGCACCAAGCCCTGCCCCACCGGGTTCGGCTGCCGCGCCACGTCGCCGGCGGCGAAGATGCGCGGGTCCCCGGTGCGCCCGACCGCGTCGACCAGGATGCCGTCGTCGCAGGGCAGGTCGGCGGCGCGGGCCAGCTCGTCGCTCGGCCGGATGCCGACTCCGACCACCACCAGCTCCGCCGGCAGAACGGTGCCGTCGGCGAGGCGAACGCCGGCCACGCGCCCCTCCCCCTCAATCGTCGCCACCTGGGCGCCCATGCGGAGTTCCACGCCGTTGCGGCGGTGGAGATTCTCGTAGAAGCGGGAGACCGGCTCGCAGGTGACGCGGCCCATGATCCGGGACGCCGCCTCCAGGACCGTCGCCCGGCAGCCGGCCTTCGCGGCGGCGGCGGCCACCTCCAGCCCGATATAGCCGCCGCCGACGATCACGACGCGGGCGCCCTCGGCCAAGCCCGCCCGCAGCGCCAGCGCGTCCTCGGCCGTGCGCAGGTAATGGACGCCCTCAAGGTCGGCGCCCGGCACCGGCAGGCGGCGCACCGCCGCGCCGGTCGCCAGCAGCAGCCGGTCATAGTCGAGGCTCGTCCTGTCCGACAGCGCCAGGCGCGCGGCCGCGCGGTCGATCGCCGTCGCCGCCACGCCGGTACGCAGTTCGATGGCGCGGTCCTCGTAGAAGGCGGGCTTGCGGATCGCCAGCTTCTCTTCCGGCAGGGCGCCGGAGAGGAAGGCCTTGGACAGGGGCGGGCGCTCGTAGGGCGGGCGCGGCTCCTCGCCCAGCAGCACCAGCCGGCCCTGGAAGCCCTCGGCCCGCAATGTCGCCGCCGCCTGCGCGCCCGCCTGCCCGGCGCCCACGATCACGAACGTCCTACCCATTTCCGCCACCGAACCGACCCTCGTCACGCGTTAACCAAGATTTCGGACGTCGCCGCCGCAGTTTACGCAAGCGTAAACCTGTACCGCTTTAGTTTTCATGTGGTTTGACACAGCCCGGTCCTGTGCAGCTAGAGTATTGTCCAACCTCCCGCACGGGGTAGGGCGAAGGGACAGAGTCGGTGTCGAGACGGGGCGAGCCGAAACGGGGTCTTGGGCGGACGGCGTCGGCCGGGCGCGCGGCGGAGGCCGGGCGATGAGGACGGTCTGGACCCCGCTGGCCGTCAAGCAGGCCACGCGCGGCGTGATCGCCGCCTGTGCCATCGGCCTGCTGATGTCCTTCTTCGAGATCGGCCTCGCCACCATGCGCGAGCGGGCCAAGGTCGCCGACCTGGTGGACCAGATCCTGGATTTGGCGGAGGGCAGCGCTGCGCTGGCCGCCTGGAACCTCGACCCGCAGCTGTCGCGCGAGGTGTCGCGCTCGGTGCTGGCCATCTCCAGCGTCGAGGCGGTGGAGATCACGCTGACCGACGGGCAGCAGCTCTGGGCCGCCTCGCGCCCCTCCCCCGCCGCCGAGCGCAGCCCCCTGACCGAGGCCGTGTTCGGCGACCTGGTGGTGGGCATGCGCGAGCTGCGCCAGCCGGTCTCCTCCCCCGCCAAGGGCACGCCGCAGGTCACCGGCCAGCTCACCATCCGCCTCATCCCCGAGGTGGTGGCGGCCGACTTCCTGGCCTTCTCCGCCGCCATCCTGATGGGCGGGCTGCTGCGCAACGTGCTGCTGGGCCTGGCGCTGGCCTGGGTGTTCCACCGCTTCCTGACCCGGCCGCTGATCGACCTGGGGCGCGCCATCGCCACCGTGAACCCGCAGAAGCCGATGCAGTCGCCGGTGCGCATGCCGGCCGGCCACCACAATGACGAGCTGGGCTACGTCGTCAGCCGGTTCAACGAGATGCTGGCGAAGCTGCACTTCTCCCAGCTGGAGCTGCGCCGCCTCGCCACCCGCGACACCCTCACCGATCTGCCCAACCGCGGGCTGGTGACCGAGCGCCTGTCGCACGCGCTGGTGCGGGCCAAGCGCAACGGCAACCGGGTGGCCGTGCTGTTCATGGACCTGGACCGCTTCAAGCACATCAATGACAGCCTGGGCCACTCCACCGGCGACCTGCTGCTGCGGGGCGTCGCCGACCGGCTCCGGGCGACGGTGCGGGCCGAGGACACGGTCGGCCGGCTGGGCGGCGACGAGTTCCTGGTCATCGCCGAGCACGTCCCCGACGCCACCGAGGCGATGCGCGTGGCCGAGCGGCTGCAGCAGGCCCTGGCGCGCGCCTTCACGCTGGAGGGCAACCAGGTCCATGCCGGCTGCTCCATCGGCATCGCGCTCTATCCCGAGGACGGCGCCGATCCGGAGACGCTGCTGCGCCACGCCGACGTGGCGATGTACGCGGCCAAGGGCTCGGGCAGCGGCACCTTCCGCTTCTTCAGCCAGGAGATGACCGACCGCGCCGTGCGCCGCCTGCGGACCGAGGCCAGCCTGCGCGAGGCGGTGGAGCACCGCGAGTTCGAGCTGTTCTACCAGCCCAAGGTCGATGCCCGCACCGGCCGGGTGCGGGGCGTCGAGGCGCTGCTGCGCTGGCGCCTGGGCGACCGCTACGTGCCGCCGATGGACTTCATCGGGCTGGCGGAGGAGACCGGGCTGATCGTGCCGATCGGCGAGTGGGTGCTACGAGAGGCCTGCCGCACCGCCGCCGCCTGGGGCCGGCGCTTCGGGCCGCTGACCATGGCGGTCAACGTCTCCGCCCGCCAGCTCTCGGATCCGTTCTTCCCGGTGCGGGTGGCGGAGATCCTGGAGGAGACGAGCCTGGCGCCGGAGCGGCTGATCCTGGAGCTGACCGAGACGGCGCTGATGCGCGACATGGAGGCCAACGCCCGGGTGCTGGACACGCTGCGCGGCACCGGCGTCGGCATCGCCATCGACGATTTCGGCACCGGCTATTCCTCGCTGGCGTACCTGCGCCAGCTGCCGGTCACCATCCTGAAGGTCGACCGCAGCTTCGTGTCGGAGATCCCCGAGGACACCGCCATCGCCGCCACCGTCATCGCGCTGGCCGACAAGCTCGGGCTGCTCACGGTGGCGGAAGGGGTGGAGACGGAGGAGCAGCGACGCTGGCTGGCCGAGGAGGGCTGCGCCATGATCCAGGGCTTCCTGATCAGCCGCCCCCTGCCCCGCCCGGAGATCGAGGCGGTGATCGCCGCCAGCCAGGCCGGGACGCCCGCGCCCACCCCCGGACCCGAGCCGGAACCCGCGCTTTCCCGTTGACCCGGGCCGGGCTTTCGGGGCCATCTCTCTTCCCTGCGGGCCGCCTAATGGCCCGGATACGGACAGGGAAGAACGCATGCGCCGCACCATCGCTTCGGGACTGATCGCCTGCTCTCTCGCCGGGGCGGCCCTGCCGGCCCAGGCCGCCGATCCCGCCAAGGACGAGTTCCTCTGGCTGGAGGAGGTCGAGGGGCAGAAGGCGCTGGACTGGGTCCGGGCCCGCAACGCCGAGAGTGAGAAGCGCCTGAAGGGCGACGCCCGCTACGAGGCCCTGCGCGCCGAGGCGGAGCGCATCCTGACCGCCAGGGACCGCATCCCCTACGGCACGCTGGCCAACGGCAAGGTCGACAATTTCTGGCAGGACGAGAAGAGCGTCCGCGGCGTCTGGCGCCGCGCCGACCTCGCCTCCTACCGCACCGACGCGCCCGCCTGGGAGACGGTGCTGGACGTCGACGCGCTGGCCGCGGCGGAGAAGGAGAACTGGGTCTTCAAGGGCAAGACCTGCCTGGCGCCGGAGAATACGCGCTGCTTGGTGCAGCTGTCGCGCGGCGGCAAGGACGCGGTGGAGATCCGCGAGTATGACGTCGCATCCCGCAAGTTCGTCGAGGGCGGCTTCACCCTGCCCGAGGCCAAGCAGTCGGTCGCCTGGGCCGACAAGGACACGGTCCTGGTCGCCTCCGACTTCGGGCCCGACAGCATGACCAGCTCCGGCTATCCGCGGCAGGTGCGCCTCTGGAAGCGCGGCACCGCCGTCGCCCAGGCCAAGCTGCTGTTCGAGGGCGCGAAGGAGGACGTGGCCTCCTCCCCCGTCGCCGAGATCCGGCCCGAGGGGACGGAGCTGTTCGTCAACCGCTCCAAGGACTTCTTCTCGACCGAGCTGCACCACGTCGCCAAGGACGGCAAGGTCACCCGCCTGGACCTGCCCTCCGACATCGACTATCGCGGCATGATCGGCGGCAAGCTGCTGCTGATCCTGCGCTCCGACTGGACGCCGGGCGGCACCGCCCTGCCGAAGGGCAGCCTGGTCGCGGTCGATCTGAAGGAGGCGCTGAGCGGCGCGCCGAAATCGGCCGAGACCATCGTGGCGCCGACCGAGCGCTCGGCCGTGCAGGACATCGCCGTCGGCCGCGACAAGGTGCTGGTCTCGCTGCTGGACAATGTCCAGGGCAAGGTCGTGGAGATGACGCCCGGCGCCAAGGGCTGGACCCGCCGCGAGGTGGCGCTGCCCGCCGCCGGCACGCTCGCCATCACCGCCGCCGACGATTGGGGCGACGCCGCCATGGTGCGCTTCACCAGCTACCTGCAGCCGGACACGCTGTACCTGCTGGACGGCAAGGCGGCCCCCGCCGCCATCAAGTCGCTGCCGGCCCGCTTCGACGCCGCGCCCTACGTGACCGAGCAGCGCATGGCGCGCAGCAAGGACGGCACCGACATCCCCTACTTCATCGTCCATCGCAAGGACATGAAGGCCGACGGCGCCAACCCGACCCTGCTCTACGGCTATGGCGGCTTCGAGGTCGCGATGACGCCGAGCTACCTGTCGCCCCTGCCGAAGGCCTGGATCGAGAAGGGCGGTGTCTATGTCGTCGCCAACATCCGCGGCGGCGGCGAGTTCGGGCCGCGCTGGCACCAGGCGGCGCTGAAGGAGAACCGGCAGAAGGCCTTCGACGATTTCATCGCCGTGTCCGAGCACCTGGTCTCCACCAAGGTCACCAGCCCGGCCAAGCTCGGCATCTATGGCGGCTCGAACGGCGGCCTGCTGGTCGGCGCCATGCTGACCCAGCGGCCCGAGCTGTTCGGGGCGGTGGTCTGCGCCGTGCCGCTGCTGGACATGATGCGCTACCACACGCTGCTGGCCGGCGCCTCCTGGATGGGCGAGTACGGCAACCCCGACGTGGCGGCCGAGCGCGCCTACATCGAGAAGTACTCGCCCTACCAGAACGTCAAGGCGGACAGGACCTATCCCGAGGTCTTCTTCCACACCTCGACCAAGGACGACCGCGTCCACCCCGGCCATGCCCGCAAGATGGCGGCGCGCATGACGGCGATGGGCAAGCCGGTGATCTACTTCGAGAATATCGAGGGCGGCCACTCGGCGGCGGCCAACCTGAAGCAGCGCGCGGAACTGGCGGCGATGCAGACCGTCTACCTGTTACAGAAGCTGGCCGATCCGGCCGCGTCTCAGTAACGGGGACACGATGGGGCTGGACGGGGACGGCGGCACGG
This sequence comes from Azospirillaceae bacterium, assembly GCA_035626475.1. Classification (GTDB taxonomy): domain Bacteria; phylum Pseudomonadota; class Alphaproteobacteria; order Azospirillales; family Azospirillaceae; genus DASPKT01. The sequence goes on along the minus strand of DASPNP010000025.1, from coordinate 64,410 downwards.
GAAAGCGGGACACGACGGCGCTCCGCTCCCGGCTGCGCTGGGGCATGATCCTGGCCGTCGTCGCCGTCATCGGCCTGGTGGGGCTGCTGCAGCTGGTCTTCCACCAGGTCCTGTCCCGCGAGGATTGGGTGCGCCACACCCATGAGGTCCGCGTCGCCATCGAGCGGACCTACTCCTCGCTGAAGGACGCGCATGGCCAGGAGCGCAGCTTCGTCCTGCTGGGCCTTCCCGAGGCCCGCACGGGCTTCGACGAGGCCCGGGAGGCGCTCGCGCGCAGCCTCGACGAGCTGGAATCGCTGACCCGGGACAACCCGCTGCAGCAGCAGCGCCTGGTCCGGCTGCGGAGTGAGGTGGACGCCGAACTCGCCCGCATGAACAGGAGCATGTCGCTCGCCGCGAAGGGCGACATGGCCGGTGCCGCGGCGGTCCTGGGGCTGCCGGAGTTCTACAGCGCCGCCTCCGCGATCCGCGAGATGATCAGGACCATGGAGCAGACCGAGCGCGACCTGCTGGCCGAGCGCGCCCGGCGGGTGGAGTGGCTGCGCCGCCTGTTCGAGATCGGCGGCGTCGCCGCCGCCCTGATGGCGGTCGGGCTGATGGCGCTGGAATACCGCCGCATCCGCCGCAGCCTGAAGCGCGAGGAGAGGTTGGCGGCGGAGATGCGCGACCTGCTGCAGTCGCGGACCGTCCTGCTGGAGGAGCGCACGGCGCTGCTGCGCGAGATCAACCACCGGGTCGGCAACAGCCTCGCCATGATCTCCACCCTGGTGGAGATGCAGGCGCGCCAGTTGTCGGACCCGCAGGCGCTGCAGGCGCTGTCCGACACCCGCAACCGCGTCTCCGCCGTCGGCCAGGTCCATCGCCGCCTGCAGAAGACGGAAGCCGTGGCGGCCCTGGATTTCGGCGAGTACGTCACGGCGCTCTGCGCCGACCTGACGCAGGGGCTCGGCTTCGCCAACGCGGTGGACGTGGACGCCGAAGCGGTGCAGGTCCCGGTCGAGGCGGCGGTGCCGCTGGCGCTGGTGGTGAACGAACTGGTGACCAACGCCGCCACGCACGGACATGGCACCCGGCCGGACGGCCACGTCTCCCTGGCCTTCCACCGCGAGAACGGCACGCTCAGCCTGGTCGTCAGCGACAACGGTCCGGGCCTGCCCAGGGGATTCCGGGTGGAGGAGTCCACCGGGCTGGGCATGACCATCCTGCGGGCGCTGGCCCAGCAGCTGGACGCCCGGCTGAGCTTCACCAATGCCGGCCACGGCACGGAGGCGCGCCTGGAGATGCCGCTGCCGGTGTGAGGGGGGCCGTTCATCCTTCTCCCCTTGCGGGAGAAGGAGGGACCCGTGCGGAGCAACGGGGGGATGAGGGGTGGACGGGGCGCAGCCCCGGCCTTCCCGACGGGCGATCCCGTGACACCAGGTGAGAACGTCCGGCTCCGCCGTCCGACCCCTCACCCTCCCACCGCTTCGCGGCGGGTCCCTCCCTCTCCCGCAAGGGGCGAGGGATAAATGCTCACGCGCCCCGCAGCGCCTTCAGCGCCGCCGCGTCGGTCAGGTCGAAGCCCAGCGGGGTGATCGACACGGCCTTGCGCCGCAGGGCCGCCACGTCGCTGTCGTCGGGCTGCTCGCTGGGGTGGCGGCGGAAGCTGAGCCAGGCATAGTCGCGGCCGCGCATGTCGCGGCGCCCCTCCACGTCGATGCTGATCATGCCGCCGTGGGACTGGCGGGTGAACTCGACGCCGGTCACCTCGCCGGCATCCACGTCGGGGAAGTTGATGTTGGGCACGCCGGGGATGGCGGGCGCCTCGTCCAGGGCCGCCAGGGCCCGCGGCAGCAGCGCCTTCGCCGTCTCCCAGCGCACGGCCGCCGGGTCGCGGAAGGCCTGGCTCAGCGCCAGGGCCGGCACGCCCATCAGCCGCGCCGTCATGGCGGCGCCGACCGTGCCGGAATAGCCGACCTCGTCGCCGATGTTGGCGCCGCGGTTGATGCCCGAGAGCACGATGTCGGGCGGGGCGTCGGCCATGATCCGCCGCAGCCCCATGATGACGCAGTCGGCCGGCGTGCCGTTGATGGCGAAGCGGCGCGGGCCCTTCTCCAGCACCCGCAGCGGCGCGTGCAGCCCGACCGAGCGCGAGGCGCCGCTCTGGTCGTGCTCCGGCGCCACGATCCAGACCTCGTCGGCGATCGTCGACGCCGCCTCGGCCAGCGTCTGGATGCCCGGCGCGTCGACGCCGTCGTCGTTGGTCAGGAGCGCGCGGGCGTAGCGGCGGCTGCTTTGGGCTTGCATGGAAGGGCGGCCTCGTGCGGATTGTCGGCCCGCATCCTTTCCGCAGCCGCGCGCGGAAGCAAGCCCCAACGGGACCAGTCATGTTCGACGACGACCTGCCGACCGGCCTCTGGGTCCAGGCCCATCTCGCCCGCTGCAACGCCCAAGGGACGCCCGTCTATGTCGTGCGCCGCGGCGATCCGCAGACCGGCATGGTGCTGCTGAAGGTGGTGGTCGGCCGCTCGGCCCGGGTCTTCACCCGCTCCCGCGACATGGAGGGCCGCCTCGGCTGGCTGCCCGGCCTGAACGGCGAGGCGGTGATCGAGCCCGACGCCGACGCCTTCATCGAGCGCGCCACCAAGCGCGACCCCGACCTCTGGGTGCTGGAGGTCGAGAGCCGCGACGGCTCGCACCCGTTCGAGGGGAAGGTTTTCTGAGGCTAGGACAGCGCCGACACGATCGCGGCGATGGCGCCCCAGGGCAACACGACGATGCCGGTCCAGGCCAGCAGGCGGACGCGGTCGATGTCGTGCTGGCCGGGGGTGACGCGGACGGCGAGGACCTGGGTCTGGGCGCGCATCGCATTGCCTCATCATGGGCTGGGTGGCTCTCGGATGAGTCTCGGCCCAGAGCCCTTAACGGGAAGTTAATCCCTCCGCAGGCGTGTGGATTACTCCTAACCCGTCATCTACCACTTCTTTGCGTTTACTTGCCGTCGACGCGCCAGAACATGGCATAGGGGCTCTTTGTTCCCCACACTTGAGGGGAGCTGCCCCAGGATTATCACGGAATGAAACGGGGGGTGCCCCTGTTGGTGGGTTAGCGGTTGCGGCCCGGAGCGTGGGTCGCGGCTGAACCGCTCATCGTCATAGAACGATATGAGGAAACCACCATGAAGACGTTGACCCTGACTTCGGCCGTCGCCCTGACCGCCTTCCTGGCGCTGCAGGCGAACGCGCAGACGACCGGCTCCTCGTCGACGGCCACGAGCCCGTCGGCCACTGCCCAGTCCCCCACCACCTCGCCTTCCACCTCGCCGTCCATGTCGACCTCGCCGTCGACCCAGGCCTCGCCCTCCGGCAGCAGCGCCTCGGGCAAGACCGGCTCCTCGGCCGGTGCCTCCGGTTCGATGGGCTCCTCGGCCGCCTCCACGGCCAGCGGTTCGTCCGACATGGCGTCGATGCAGGCTTCCGACCTGCAGGGTGAGCAGGTCCGCCAGCTGCAGCAGGCGCTGAAGGACAAGGGCCAGGACGTGCAGGTCGACGGCGTCATGGGGCCGAACACCAAGCAGGCCCTGAACGAGTTCCAGAAGTCCCAGAACATCGAGGGCTCGGGCTCGATCGACCAGCAGACCCTGACGGCGCTGGGCATCGACCAGCAGCAGTTCCAGTCGGCCGCCAGCGGCTCGGGTGACACCGAGGTCGGCATGGGCGGCAAGAGCTCGGCCGGCGGCAGCACCGGCTCCTCGGCCACGGGCTCCAGCGCGACCGGCTCCTCGCCGAGCGCCTCCGGCTCCACCTCGGGCTCGATGGGCTCGAGCAGCGGCACCGGCGCCACCTCGGGCTCGATGGGCTCGACCGGCAGCACCGGCGGCTCGATGGGCGGCACGACCGGCGGCACCGGTTCGACCGGCGCCACGGGCAGCACCGGCTCGACCTCGGGCGGCGGCGGCGCGGGTGGCGCGTCCGGCGGCGGCTCGGGCGGCGGCTCGGGTGGCGGCGGCGGCGGTGGCCGCTAAGCCAGACAGCTCTCCGCTCCGGCGGTGAGCCATGCGGCCGCGGGGCATCCCCCCGCGGCCGTTTCCTTTTGTGGCGGCGGCGGGGAGTGCGCTACACCGGCGGCCTTCCCTGTCCGGATCACCGCCTGCTCGCCATGCGCCGCCTCCTGCTCCTCTCCACCGCCCTGACCGTCCTGGCGCCTGTCGCATCGGCCCAACAGGCCTCGCGCCTGGACGAGATCGTGGTGACGGCGACGCGGCGCTCGGATGCCGTGCGCGACGTGCCGGCCAGCGTCTCCACCGTCTCGGGGGAGGATTTCGAGGCGCGCGGCGTGCGCTTCGTCGGCGACGAGCTGACCGGCCTGCCGGGGGTGACGGTGGGCAGCAACGATTCCGGCACCTATACCGGCCTGACCCTGCGTGGCGTGCCCAACCGCATCCACAACGACACGCTGGCGGTGCTGGTGGACGGGGTACCCTTCGTCACCGGCGACGACGAGGTCGATCTGGAGCAGCTGCCCTTCGACGCGGTCGGCCGGGTCGACCTGGTGCGGGGGCCCATGTCGTCGCTCTACGGCCGCGGCGCCATCGCCGGGACGGTGAACTACCGGACCCGCGAGGTGGGCGATAACCCCGCGAGCCGCCTGCGCCTCGCCGCCGGCAGCCACGGCTACCTGCGCGCCGGGGCCGAGCTGCAGGCGCCCACCCTGCCCGGTGGCGCGCTGCTGCTGCTGGCGGAGGCCGAGCGCGGCGACGGCTGGCGCGACCGTACCGGCCGCGAGGAGGCGAGCCTTTTCGCCAAGCACCGGCAGGAGACCGGGCTGGGCCGCCTGACGCTGACCGCCAGCTGGGTCGACACCGAGCAGCGCATCGCCGGCGAGCTGCCGGTCGATGCGCTGGGCGAGCCGGTGCCCCTGCCCCGGGGCCGCCGTGCCAACTACAACCAGGACGATGCCGGCTTCTACAAGCGCATGGCGACGGGCACCGCCATCCTGGAAGCCGAACCCGCCGAGGGGCTGACCGCCACCACCCGGCTGCACGCCCGACACGCCGACACCAGCGCGCTGCAGGGCTTCTTCAACCCGTTCGACGCGGCATCCTCCGAAGTGGTCTTCACCGGTTTCCGGGTGGATGGCGACACCGACACGCTGTTCGCCGAGCAGCAGCTGGACTGGCGCCTGGGCGACTGGAAACTGCTGGCCGGCGCCAGCGCGGAGCAGGTGCGCGCCCGGCACATCGAGACCTGGACCGGCGAGTTCGATTTCGGCGCCCGCTTCTACGCCCAGCGCCGCGACCTGACCACGGGCCGCCACCTCGACCGCGACCTCTGGATCAGCGACCGGCTGCTGGACGCGCGCGGACGCCAGCGTAACCTCGCGGCCTACGGCCAGGCGGACTGGACGCGGGATGCGCTGACGCTCTCGGCCGGCGCCCGCTACGACCGCTTCTCCCGCCGGGTCGCATACGGCCCCAGCCGCACCGGGTTCGGCGAGAACCCGGTGGAGACGGTGCGCGACGCCGACGGGCGGGTCAGCCCCAAGGCGTCGGCGACCTACCGGCTGTCCCAGGACGTAACCGCCTATGCCGCCTATGGCGCGGGGTTCAGCGCCGGCTTCGGCCCGCTCTGGTCCTTCCGCGGCCGCCCGACCGACGCCCAGCCGGAGCTGGCGGACAATTGGGAGGCGGGGTTGAAGGGCGATTTCCTCGACCGCCGCCTGACCGCCACCGCCACGGCCTATGTGCTGAAGCGCCGCGACCTGCTGCAGCTGCTGCCCGTCGGCGGCACGGCCCGCACCCTCAATGCCGGCCGCCAGCGCTCGCGCGGGCTGGAGCTGGAGGCGACGCTGCGGCTCGCCGCGGATCTGGAGGCGGGCGCCACCTATGGCTTCACCGACGCGGTCTGGACCGAGAACCGCTTCCTGGAGCCGGACACGAACCGGCCCTTCGACTTCACCGGCAAGCGGGTGGCCGGCGTGCCCCGCCATGCCGGAACCCTGTCGCTGACCAAGGCATGGGAGCCGCTGGGCCTGCGCCTCTCCGGCTGGGTGGAGCTGTCGGGGGACTACCCGTACGACGAGGCCAACAGCGTGGTCTCCGGCGGCCACGCGCTGTGGAACGCCTCGCTGTCCTGGAGGCCGACCGACTCGCTGGAGCTGTCGCTGGTCGGGCGCAACCTGCTGGACCGGGCGGTGAACACGGTGGTCGACAACAATGACGGCCCCTTCGCCGCCTTCCCCCAGCCGCCGCGTGAAGTGCTGGCGACGGTTTCGGTCCGCTTCTGACGAGTGCTTGACCCGGACGCTCCCGGCCCGGCACCCTCATCCCCATGATCCTAGTGGGGAAATGAAAAAGAATGCGCCGCGCCCTCCTGCTTGCTGCCGCTCTGGCGGCCCTGCCCTTCGCCTCCGCCGGGGCGCAGAACGCCTACATCACCGCCGACCGGATGCTGGACGTCACGACCGGCTCTTATGTCGAGCGGCCGGCGATCCTGGTGCGCGACGGGCGCGTGGCGGAGGTGGGCACGCAGGACCGGCTGGCGGCGCCCGACGGCGTGGCGCGCGTGGACCTCGCGGGCATGACGGTGCTGCCCGGCTTCATCGACATGCATGTCCATCTGACCAGCCGGCACGACCAGCGCGGCTATTCCTCGCTGGGCGCCTCCATCCCCGACCAGACGGTGGACGGCGTGGCGAACGCCCGCAAGACGCTGATGGCCGGCTTCACCAGCGCCCGCAATGTCGGCGCCGACGGCTTCGCCGACGTGGCGCTGCGCGACGGCATCGATGCCGGCAAGGTGCCGGGCCCGCGCCTCTGGGTCTCCGGCCCGCCGCTGGGCGCCACCGGCGGCCATTGCGACAACAATTTGCTACCGGCCGAGTACAATGACAGCAGCCCCACCGTCGCCGACGGCCCCTGGCCGCTGGTGCAGAAGGTGCGCTGGGTCCACAAGTACGGCGCCGACCTGCTGAAGATCTGCGCCACCGGCGGCGTCTTCTCCAAGGGCACGGCGGTGGGCGCGCAGCAGCTCACCGACGAGGAGCTGACGGCCGCCATCGCCGAGGCGCACCGGCTGGGCATGAAGGTCGCCGCCCACGCCCACGGCACCGACGGCATCAAGGCGGCGCTGCGGGCCGGCGTCGACACGGTGGAGCACGCGAGCTTCCTCGACGACGAGGCGATCCGCCTCGCCAAGGAGAAGGGCGCCTGGCTGTCCATGGACATCTACAACACCGAGCACACCCTGGCCGAGGGCGCCAAGCTGGGCGTGCTTGAGGAGAGCCTGGAGAAGGAGCGCCAGGTAGGCGGTGTCCAGCGCGAGAGCTTCCAGCGCGCGGTGAAGGCCGGCGTCAGGATGGTCTACGGCTCCGACGCCGGCGTCTATCCGCACGGCGACAACGCCCGCCAGTTCACCCGCATGGTGCGCTTCGGCATGACGCCGATCCAGGCGATCCGCTCCGCCACGGTGAACGCGGCGGAAGCGCTGGGGGCGGCCAAGGATGTCGGCTCCCTGGCGCAGGGCCGCTGGGCCGACCTGGTGGCGGTCCAGGGCGACCCGCTGGCCGACATATCCTTGCTGGAGCGCATCCCCGTGGTGGTGAAGGGCGGCGTGATGGCGAAGGACGAGCGGGCGGTGAAACCTTAAATCCGTAGGTCGCATGGAGCGCAGCGCAATGCGACGCCCCGGGTGGCCTGTCGCATTGCGGCTCCGCCTCCATGCGACCTACGATTCAGGTACGACCTCTACCCGTTCACCACGTCGCCGCCGTTCGGGTGCAGGATCTGCCCGGTGAAGTAGGCGCCGTCGGAGGACGCCAGGAACACGTAGCAGGGCGCCACGTCGGCCGGCTGGCCGGCGCGGCCCAGCGGCTGGCCGGAGCCGAACTTCTCCACCTTCTCCTCGTCGAAGGTGGAGGGGATCAGCGGCGTCCAGATCGGGCCGGGCGCCACGCCGTTGACCCGGATGCCCTTCTCCGCCAGCGCATGGGACAGGGACCGGGTGAAGGCCACGATGGCGCCCTTGGTTGCCGAATAGTCCAGCAGCTGCGGATTGCCCTTGTAGGCCGTGACCGAGGTCGTGTTGATGATCGCGGCGTCCTTCTTCAGGTGCGGCATGGCCGCCTTGGTCAGGTAGAAGAAGGCGAAGATGTTGGTGCGAAAGGTGCGCTCCAGCTGCTCGGACGTGATGTCCTCGATGCTGTCCTGCGGGTGCTGCTCGGCGGCATTGTTCACCAGGATGTCGACCTTGCCGAAGATCTTGACCGTCTCGGCCACCAGCGCCTTGCACAGGGCCTCGTCGCCCAGGTCGCCGCGGAACAGGTGGCAGCGCGTGCCCTCCTTCTCGACCAGGCGCTTGGTCTCCTCGGCGTCACGGGTCTCGTCGAGATAGGCGACCACCACGTCGGCGCCCTCGCGGGCATAGTGGACCGCGACCGCGCGGCCGATGCCGCTGTCGCCGCCGGTGATGATCGCGACCCTGCCCTTCAGCTTGCCGCTGCCCTTGTAGTCGTCATGGATGACAAGGGGCTTCGGGTCCATCGCGTGCTCGCGGCCGGGCTGGACGTCCTGGTGCTGCCGGGGCTGCGTCTGTCCATCGGGCGGCATGGCGGGCTCCTCCTATAGGGTGAAATGACCGGCGTGATCGGGCCGTTGCCCGCGGACAACAGGGGCAGCGCGCCGGCCGTTCCGTCCTCTCCCTTGGGGAACAAGCCCTTACCGAAGATGTTGACTGGGAGCCGGATGCGTCCAAACTTGGGTCCCTCGAAAGAGGTGGCGGAAAGGGGACGGCCGGCAGGCCCGGAAGAAGTGATGACGCAGCTGACCATGGAACAGATCAACGCCTACCTCGACGGCGCGCTCAGCGATCTGGAACGCCTCCGGGTGGAGACGATCCTGGCGCGGGACCCCGCCTCCGCCGGTCTGCTGACCCAGTACCGGACGCAGATCGACGCGCTGCACCGGCTGTACGATCCGGTGCTGGAGGAACCCGTGCCCGAAGCCATGCTGGAGCTGCTGCGCCGACGCGCCGCCAGGCAGGGGTGACCCGGCCGGCCGAGGACCCCCCGTTCCCTTCCCCGCCATTCCCCTTGCGGCGGCGCGCGTGAACCCCGATGGTCGCGCCATGAACGGTCGCGCAACAAGACGACGCCCCCGCCGCCGCCCGCCCACCCTCCGGCTCGGCCCCATCCTGTACGCCCGCGGCGTGCAGGGCGACCGCTGGCGCGTCTCCGCCTGCATCCTGGTGGAGGGCGAGGAGGAGCCGCCCGACATGGTGGCCGACGGGGTGCGGCTCGACGTGCCGCCCCGCTTCCTGCAGGAATGGCCGGCCACACCCGCCCGCCCCCGCCTGTCCTGGTGGCGCTACGACTTCGCCGTGCCGCGCGGCGCGCAGGACGTGCGCGTCGGCTACGGGCTGAAGGACGAGGCGGAGCGCTGGTACTTCCAGGTGCCGGGCACGGCGCTGCGGCCGCGCATCGCCTTCGTCTCCTGCGGCGGCTGCGAGAACGAGGCGGAGATCGCCGAGAAGGGCCTCAGCCGCAATGCCCGCTGGGCCCATCTGCTGGGCCGCCACCGCGCCGAGCCCTTCCATCTCATGCTCATGGGGGGCGACCAGGTCTATGCCGACGGGCTGTGGCGGATTCCCTGGCTGAAGCGCTGGAAGGAGCTGCCGCCCGCCCGCCAGGCCGAGGAGACGCCGCCGCCGGAGCTGGCGGCCGAGCTGGACGATCATTTCCTGGATACCTACCGTCACGGCTTCGGCCAGGCGGAGACGGCGGCCATGCTGGCCAGCGCGCCCATCGTGGCGATGTGGGACGACCACGACATCATCGACGGCTGGGGCTCGCATCCCGACCGGGTGCAGGACAGCGCCACCTTCGCGACGCTCTACGAAGCCGCGCGCAAGGCCTTCCGCCTGTTCCAGCTGGCCGCTGCGGACGAGCCGCCGGAGACGGTGTGGGGCCCGCCCGGCACCCATACCCAGGGGCTGATCGTCAACGGCGTCGGCATCCTGGCGCCCGACCTGAGGGCCGAGCGGCGGAGCGACCGGGTGCTGTCGGCCGAGAGCTGGGCGCAGATGGCGGAGTGGCTGGTGCGCTTCCACGGCTGCCGGCACCTGCTGCTGATGTCCAGCGTGCCGGTGGTCATGCCCGCCTTCGGGCTGACCGAACGGCTGGTGAACTGGTGGCCGGGGGAGCAGGCGATCGAGGACGATCTGCGCGACCAATGGCGCAGCATCTATCACCAGGAGGAATGGCGCGACCTGGTCCGCCACCTCGCCGTCTTCGCCCGTGCCGCCCGCTGCCGGGTCACGGTGCTGTCGGGCGAGATCCACATGGGCGGCGTCGGGGTGATCCGGGGCCGCGACTTCGAGATGTGGCAGCTGATCTCCTCCGGCATCGTCCACCCGGCGCCGCACGGCTTCGCCGTCGACCTGCTGGAGCGCGCCATGCGGGGCCGGGAGGAGCTGTTCGACGGCATGAGCCTGGAGATGCCGCCGCACCCCGCCACCGGCAAGACGCTGATCCGCAGCCGCAACTGGCTGTCGCTGGTGCTGGAGGAGGACGGTACCATGCGCGCCGACTGGTGGCCGGAGACCGGCCCGGCGCCGCTGACCCTGAAGCTGCCGGCGCTCGGGCCGGGCTGATGCCGGTGGGATATGGGCTGGGGGATTTGACCTCTCTACCCGTCATCCCGGCGAAGGCCGGGATCCAGGGGTTGCAGCGGGATGCGACCGATGCAGCGCGCTATGATCGCTGCTTGGTAACCGCCGGAATATGGGCCTGCTTCATCAATGGAGCATGGCTGCAACCCCTGGGCCCCGGCCTTCGCCGGGGTGACGGTCTGGAGTGGCAACTGCGGGTGATGAGCCCACCATCGGTTCCGTAGCGTCATCAGGATCGCTCCCTATCCCCATCGGGCGTCTTGCGCCCCGTCCCGTTCGCCGGTCCAATCCCCGGCGAACCGAGGAGGATGCGCATGTACGAGCTGATCGGCGCCAGGGGATCGGGCTCCATGATCGTGGAGCTGCTGCTGCACCTTTCCGGCGCGCCCCATTCGCTGACCGAGATGGTGCCCTGGGAGGACGGACCGCACATCGCGGAGCTGAAGAAGCTGAACCCGCTGGGCCAGGTGCCGGTGCTGCGGCTGCCGGACGGACGGCTGATGACCGAGAGCGGGGCCATCGCGCTGTATCTCTGCGAGCGGCATCCCGAACTGGCGTCCCTCGTGCCGGCGGCGGACGCGCCGGAGCGGGCGGACTTCCTGCGCTGGCTCTTCTTCTTCACCGGCAGCATCTATCCGACCTTCACCGTGGGCGACCATCCCGAGCGCTGGACCGAGGGGCCGGGCGCGCCCGAGGCGCTGAAGCGCAGCACGGATTCCTACCGCGAGATGTTGTGGCGCCATGTCGAGGCGTCGGCAGGGCAGCCCTTCATGCTGGGCGGACGGATGAGCCTGCTAGACCTCTACATCGCCGTCATGAATCCCTGGCGGCCCCGCACCGCCTGGTTCGCCGCCAACTGCCCGCGCCTGTCGGCCATCGCCGCGCGGGTGCGGGCCGACGAACGGCTGGTGCCCGTCTTCCAGCGCAGCGAGGGCCACTAGCCCATGGTCCCCGCCTTCGCCGCCCTGCTGCTCTGCCAGCTGCTGGGAGAGCTGGCGGTGCGGGCGGCGGGGCTGCCGCTGCCCGGCCCGGTGCTGGGCATGGCGCTGCTGCTCGTCCTGCTGCTCTGGCGCGGCGGTCCGTGGCCGGGACTGGAGAGCCTGGCGGGCGGACTGCTGGGCGCCCTGTCCCTGCTGTTCGTGCCGGCCGGCGTCGGGCTGATGCTGCACGGGGAGCGTCTGGCCACTGAAGGGCTGGCGATCGGCGCCGCCGTGGTGGCGAGCACCCTGCTGACGCTGCTGGTCACGGCCCTGACCTACCGCCTGGTCGCGCGCCTGGCCGGGGGAAGGCCAGGGCGGGAGGCGCCGTGACCGGAATCTGGGTCTATCTGGCGGCCAGCCCGCTGCTCTGGCTGACCCTGACGCTGCTGGCGTGGCTGGCGGCGACCGGGCTGCATGAGCGCGCCGGCCGCCCGGCGCTGCTGCATCCGGTGGCCGTCTCGGTCGGACTGCTGATCGCGCTGCTGTGGGCGACGGGCACGCCGTACCAGCGCTTCTTCGACGGGGCGCAGTTCGTGCATTTCCTGCTGGGTCCGGCGACGGTGGCGCTGGCCGTGCCGCTCTGGCGCCACCGGGCGGAGGTGCGGCGCCGGCTGCTGCCGCTCACCGCGGCCCTGCTGGCGGGTTCCGCCACCGCCGTCGCCTCGGCCATGCTGGTCGGGCGCTGGCTGGGGGCGGCGCCGGAGACCGTGGCGTCGCTGGCGCCGAAATCCGCCACCTCCCCCATCGCCATGGGCGTGGCGGAGCAGCTGGGCGGCCTGCCGTCGCTCACCGGCGCGCTGGTGCTGGCGACCGGCCTGCTGGGCGCCATGGTCGGGCTGCCGCTGCTGCGCGCGGCCGGCGTGCGCGACCCGGCGGCCCAGGGCGTGGCGATCGGCCTGACCTCCCACGGCATCGGCACGGCCGCCGCCTTCCAGGCCCATCCGCTGGCCGGCACCTTCGCCGGCATCCTCATGGCCCTGAACGGCCTTGCGACCGCCCTGCTGGCGCCGCTGATCGTGCGGTGGCTGGGCTGAGGCTCCCCTATCCTTCTCCCCTTGCGGGAGAAGGAGGGACCCGTTGCGCAGCAACGGGGGGATGAGGGGTGGACCGGCGCAGCCGGGCCTTGTCGACAGTTCGGGCTTGCTCTGACGACGGAGAGCGTCCGGCTCCGCCGTCCGACCCCTCACCCTTCCCACGCTTCGCGCGGGCCCCTTCCCTCTCCCGCAAGGGGAGAGGGATTTCAGGCCTTCCGCCCCACGAACAGCAGCCCCTGTACCGGCTTGCCGCCCTCCCAGCGGGGCGTGGCCGGTTCCAGCAGCTCCAGCGCCAAGCCGGCCGCCGCCGCCGATTCCCGCAGATGCGCCTCCGAATGGGCGTAGCGGCGGTTCGGGTTCAGGCGGAAGGGCTCGCCGACCTCCAGCCGCTCGACCGTGGCGGCGATGCGGCCGCCGGGGCGCAACGCCTGGGCGGCGGCGGCCAGGACGGGGCGGAGGTCGCCCAGATAGACCAGCACGTCGGCGGCGACGATCAGGTCCCAGGCCTCGGCTGTCCGCTCGAACGCCTCCATCAGGTCGCCGGCCCAGAGATCATCGTAGAGATCGCGCGCGCGCGCCTGCTCGACCATGCGCGGCGCCAGGTCGACGCCGGCGAGGTGGGCGGCGAGAGGGCGCAGCTCCACCCCGGCGAGGCCGGTGCCGCAGCCGGCGTCCAGCACCCGCAGGCCGGTGCCCGGGCCGACGCGGGCCAGCGCGTCCCGCAGCAGGCGGGGCGCGGCGTAGCGCAGCTTGCCGGTGAGGTCGCGGTCGAAGCGCTCGGCATAGCGGTCGAACAGCGCCTTCACATAGGCGGGGCTCAAGCCATCGCCGCCGCCGGCCTCCAGCTCGGCCAGAAGACGCGCGGGCTCGGCATCCTCCGGATCGGCATCGATGGCGGCGCGCAGGGCATCCGCCGCCTTGCCCCGCTCGTCCAGGCCGGCCCAGGCGCGGCCCAGCAGCGTGAACGCGCGGGCGCGCTCCGGGTCCATCGGGTGAGCGCGGCGCAGCGCCGGCTCCAGCGCCTCGGCCGCCGCCAGCGGATCGCCGGTCGCGACCAGGCAGGCCGCCAGGCCGATGGCGCCGTCGAGCGCGTGGGGATCGAGGAAGGCCGCCTCGCGGGCATGCTCCAGCGCCGCCTCGGGCGCGCCGGCGTCCAGCAGCAGCCGGGCGAGAAGCCGCCGGGCCGCTGCATCGTCAGGCCGGGCCTCCACCATGGACCGCGCCTCGGTCAGGGCGGCGTCCGCGTTGCCGGCGGCGGAGAAAGCCTGCGCCAGCGCCAGCCGCCAGGCGCGGCGCGTAGGGTCGAACTCCAGCGCCCGTCGCAGTGCCCCGGCCGCCTCCGCCGGGCGGTCGGTGCCCGCCAGAAACTCGCCCAGGGCCGCCCAGGGCTCCGGATCGTCGCCGGCGAGGTCGCAGGCCTGCCTGAACAGCGCCTCCGTCATGGTCCCGTCGCCTCGCGCCTGCGCCTCGTATGCCTCGGCCAGCAGCGCCTCGACCGGGTTCACCTCTTCCGCCGCCACCGCCGCGCTCCGCCTGGGAAAGTCAGGCCGGACATATGCCCCAGGCGGCGGCGCGGAGGCAATCGGCAGGCGCTCGGGCCGCAGCGGCGGCGCGGATCATCTCGTAGAGCGAGCCTTCAGCGCCAGCCGCCGGCGCTCGGGATCGTGCCCGGCCCGGGTGGACAGGCGGTCCACCAGCGACCCCGCCCGGCGCACTGCATGATCCACCTCGCGGTACTCCGCCTAGAGAGGGGCGACAGGCGCGTCGCTCGTCTTCGAGGTGTGGAACAGGCCGCGATGCTCAGGGAAATCGTGCACCAGATCATGCTTCTCGGTCCTCTCCTGTCCTCCCGGATCATGCCCATCCGAAGGGTTAGGGGGAGGCTGGTCCGGCTCCAGGAGGCGCACTCCGCCTTGGGGCACATCAATAGGAAGTGGTGTGGGGGCGGTGGGGTACCCAGCCCTTTGGGGGGATCGAAACTTGACGGGCTGCGTTTTTTCTGTGATTGGTATGCGGCCCACGCATGATGCGGGGGTGACGGAGTTGAGACCCAAGCCTTAGGGAGCGGCCGCCGCATTCGATTAACGGCGGCCTGATCGGACCGCCCGCGCACAAGCGGGCACCCCGCCCACCAGCGGGACACTGCGGACGCAACCGGCGCGGGGCCGGATGCGCCAGGCAACGAGGACGGAGGACACCATGCGGAACGGACTGGCCACGCGCGCCATCAGGATCCGCCCGGAGTCCGAATCCGGCTCCCGACTTCTCCTCTCGCTCCTGGTCATGCTGACCCTGGTCGTCTTCGCCCTGCCCGCCCGCGCGGGGTGCCTCGAGCATCTCGGTCCCGCGGAGAAGCAGAACAACATCCCGCGCGGCCTGCTGATGGCGATCGCGCTGGTGGAGAGCGGCTCCGGCGGCAATCCCAGCCCCTACGCGCTGAACATCAAGGGCCAGCCCATCATGGCCAAGACGGCCGCCGACGCCGCCAAGTTCCTGCGCGACCCGCAGGGCCGCCTGCGCACCAACGCGACGGCCGGCTGCATGCAGCTCTCGGTCTCGCACCACAAGAACGCCTTCCGCCCGGTCGAGAAGATCATGGAGCCGAAGGAGAACGTCTACTACGCCGCCCGCTATCTCGCCCGTCTGCGGACCGAGACGGGCAGCTGGGCCGCCGCCGTCGCCCGCTACAATGGCGGTTCCGGCAAGCTGGGCAAGCTGTACCAGTGCAAGGTGCAGCGCGCCCTGGTCGGGCTGGGCGCCGACAGCGTGAAGCTGATCGACGGCACCAACTGCACCCAGACCAAGGTCCCGCACATCGCGCCGAAGACCCGCCGCGCCTTCGAGGAAACCCTCACCGCCACCAGCTGAGCCTTCTGCCGGCCAAGGGCAGGCATGCGCGCGCGGCCCTTGGCTTGGGGGGCGGCGCCGCGCCATTCTGCGGCCCTCGCCTCACGCAGCCCCGGGCCATTCCTCCATGACCGCCGTCACCCTGCCGGCGCACGGCACCGCCGGACGGGCCATCCTCTGCGCCGTCTCGGCCATCCTGCTGTTCTCGACCATGAACGCCATGGTCAAGTGGCTGGGCGACCAGGGCTATCCGCTGAGCCAGATCGTCTTCGCCCGCTCCTTCTTCGCCATGATCGCGATCAGCCCGATGATCATGCGCAACGGCGGCTTGGCGAGCCTGAAGACCGCCCGCCCCTGGGGCCATGCCATGCGCAGCGGCATGGGCGTGTTGGCCATGGCGTGCGGGTTCACCGCCATCATGATGCTGCCGCTGGCCAACGCCGTGGCGCTGGGCTTCACCGCGCCGCTCTTCACCACGGTGCTGGGCGTGATCGTGCTGGGCGAGCGCATCCGCTGGCGCCGCGCCGCCGCCGTCATGGTCGGCTTCGCCGGCGTGCTGGTGATGGTGCGGCCGGATTTCGGGGCGCCGGCGGCCTCGCTGCCGGTCGGCAGCGTGCTGGCGCTAGCCGGCGCCTTCTGCGCGGCGCTGGCGATGATCTCCATCCGCCGGCTCTCCTCGACCGAGCCGAACTCGACCATCGTCTTCTACTTCATGCTGAGCGCCTGCGTGATCAGTGCCGCCTTCCTGCCCTTCGAGTTCAAGATGCCCACCGCCTTCGACGCGCTGCTGCTGGTCTCGATCGGGCTGATCGGCGGCGTGGCGCAGCTGCTGCTGACCGCGGCTTACCGCAACGCGCCGGTGGCGGTGGTGGCGCCCTTCGACTATACGGCCATGATCTGGGCCACCTTCTACGGCTTCGCAATCTTCGGCCAGGTGCCCGACCTGACCGTGGCGCTGGGGGCCTTGATCGTGGTGGGCAGCGGCATCTACATCCTCTACCGCGAGGTCAAGCTGGGCGTGGCGCAGGCGGCGCCGCCGAAGGTGCGGCCGAACCTCAGCTGAGTCCGGACGCCATGAACTACCGCCACGCCTTCCATGCCGGAAACCGCGCCGACGTCGTCAAGCACGCCGTCCAGGCGCTGATCCTGAAGCATCTCGCGGCCAAGCCGGCGCCGTTCCTGGTGCTGGACACCCATGCCGGCATCGGCCGCTATGATCTCGCCGGCAGCGAGGCGACGCGCACCGGCGAGGCCGACATCGGCATACGCCGCGTCATGGCCGCCGCGGACCTGCCCGACGCCCTCTCCCCCTATCTCGACGCCGTCAGGGCGCTGAACCCCGAGGGAGCCTTGCGCTGGTATCCCGGTTCGCCGCGCCTCGCCCGCGCCCTGATGCGCGAGGGCGACCGGCTGCTGCTGGCGGAGCTGCATCCCGAGGACGTCGAGACGCTCCGACGCGAGTTCCGCGGCGACCGGCAGGTGGCGGTCCACCATATGGACGGCTGGCTGGGGCTGAAGGCGCATCTGCCGCCCAAGGAGAAGCGCGGGCTGGTGCTGGTCGATCCGCCCTTCGAGGCGACCGACGAGTATGAGCGGCTGGCCGCCGGCCTCGCTCTGGCGCATGGCCGCTGGCCCACCGGCATCTACGCGCTCTGGTACCCGATCAAGGACCGCGCCACTGTCTGGCGCTTCCACCAGGCGCTGGAGGACAGCCTCATACCCAAGATCCTGGCCGCCGAGCTGACCTGGTCGTCGGAGGACCGGCAGGACCGGCTGAACGGCTGCGGCATGGCGATCGTGAACCCGCCCTGGAAGCTGGCGGAGGAGCTGGAGACGGCCCTGCCCGCCCTGCACGCGGCGATGCGGGCCGAGGGCGGCGGGCCGAATCTCGAATGGATCGCCCCGGAGAAAGCCTGAAACGACGAGGGCCGGCCCCGCCCGGGACCGGCCCCTTCTCGATCGCCGGCGTCGGATCAGGCGCCCGGGCGCATCTCGCGGGCGGCCGCCTCGGTGCGCTCGGTGATCTGGCGGGTCAGTGTCCCCGCGGTCTCGGTGGCGAGTTCGGTGATGCGCTGGCTGCTGCGCAGCAGCTCCTCCATCTCCACCTTGATCATGTCGGTCTGGGCGTTCACCAGATCCTGCATGGTGCGCACTTTCGCAAGTGTTTGCGCCTGCTCGCTCCAGCGCTGCATGGAGTCCTGGGTGTAGCTCATCCACTCCTTCCAGAGCGTCTGCAGCCCGTCATTGACCACGGTCTGCACCTGCATGAGCGTGTCGACGCCGTGCGTGGCGCGGGCCGCCATGTCGCGGCCCATGCGCATCTGCTCGTCGGTGAGCCGGCTCATCCGCTCCGTCGCCGCCTGCATGACCGAGCTGTTCGCCGCCTGCGGCGCCTCGTCCGCGCGGCCGATGCGGCTGACCTGGGCCGTCGCCTTATCCGTCGCCATGTTCCCTCCCCTATTGTCGGTTCGTGCCGATTCGTTCGTTCCGGGACTGGCGCACATCAGCGGTGCGCCAGTCCCCGGCCGGCCGAGTCGTAGCACGGGGAAGTGACGAACGAGCGTCCGATTCGCGGCGACTGAAGGACTAGGCCCAGTGATACTGGGGTAATGCTTTAGCGCTCTGCGGCGCCGCTCAGCGGGACTTGCCGGAACCCGACGCGCTGGCCGGGTAGTAGGCGGGCGGGTCGCTGGCGGGGAAGGACTGCTCGGACGCCTCCTGCACCAGATCCTCGTGCGGAGCACCGTCGCCGCTGTGCTCGTCGCGCTGCGGGCCGCCCAGCACCTCGGCGGTGGCGGTGGAGCGCCGCTCGCGCGGCACGGAGTCCCGGCGGGCGGCCTTGGTGGCGTCGCCGGCGCCCAGGCGCCGGTCCTGCGCGGCGTAGGCCGGGCAGAAGCCGCTCACGCCGCGCAGCAGCAGGGCCGCACCGGCGAGGGCGAGCAGCGCGCCGGTGGCGCGGCCGCGGGCATAGCCGCCGAACAGCAGCGCGCCGCCCAGCCCGGCGGACAGCATCCGCTCGGTGGGGCCGACATTGATCCCGGGACGGGAGAGGGGGAACTGATCCGAGGACAAGGGGCGCTCCTGCGGTTGCGTATGGGGTTGCGTCGCCCAGTAGAACGGCCCCGGCGCGGCGGCGGTTCCCCGAAAGCCCCTACAGGATGGGCCATTGACAGGCCGGGAGCGCTGGGGAAGATGGCAGCTTTCCATCAGGGAGCCGGCATATGGCCAGCCTAACAGCGCAGATCTTCGACACGCAGCACGGCCGTCCGGCCGAGGGGGTCGAGGTCGAGGTCTTCGCGCTCGGGCCCAACGACGCCGTGCATCCGATCCGCGTCGCTGCCACCGGCGCCGACGGCCGCGCCGACCGCCCGCTGCTGCACGATGGCGAGCTGGAGAAGGGCGACTACGAGCTGCACCTGCATCTCGGCCCCTATTTCCGGGCCGCCGGCGTGGTGGAGGCGGAACCCCGCTTCCTGAACATCGTCTCGGTCCGCATCGGCGTGGCCGATCCCGATGCCGACATCCACGTCACGGTCGCCGTCAGCCCCTGGTCCTATACCGTCTTCCGGGCGTGACATCAGGATAGGGCCCGTCTCTTTCCGATTAGCCGTTCTGGACAAGCGGGCCACCCTCACCCTACCATTCCTAAAATGCCGCCTTTCCGGAGTCGCGGGGACCCGGGGGCGCAGGGGGATCACCGGGGGAGTGCGGGTGAATGGCGACTGGGGCTAACGGGACGCAACGGCCCTTCATGGCCGAGCTGCAGCTGCAGAAGCGGCGCGCCGCCTCGGGAGGGCCCGAGCTGCCGCTGGCCGCGGCGCCCGCCCTGCCGCCGCCGGCACCCGTCATCCTCGACAACCGCGAGGTGCTGCAGGCGATCGACGCGCTCAGCGGAAAGCTCGACCGGTTCCTGAACACCGACCATCAAGCTATTGAGGCCATTCACGTCGAGATCTCCGACATCGCCGGCCGCATCAAGGCGACCAAGGTGGAGATGGCGGCGCTGCGCCACCCGCTGGCGAACGAGGACCGCTTCGTCGAGGCCAGCGAGGAGCTGGGTCAGGTGGTGCGCGCCACCGAGAGCGCCACCAACGTAATCATCGGCGCCGCCGAGGAGATCGAGGACATCATCGCCGAGGTCCGCTCCCAGCTGCCCGAGGGCTACCAGAACTCGCGCCTGAACGATCTGAACGACACGATCCTGAAGATCTACGAGGCCTGCAACTTCCAGGACCTGACCGGCCAGCGCATCACCAAGGTCGTCCAGGCGCTCTCCTTCATCGAGCAGCGCATCGATGCCATGATGGGCGTCTGGAACCAGAAGGAGTTCGAAGCCCTGCCCCTGCCCCCCTCCATCGCCCGCAAGGACGAGGGGCTGGAGCTGCACGGCCCCGGCAAGGAAGCCGAGAAGATCTCCCAGGCCGACATCGACGCGCTGTTCGACTGAGGAACAGCCGGGGGCGTGGCCGGGAGAGGCTGTGTCGTCCTGCGGCCTTCGACAAGCTCAGGCTGAGGGATGGGGGACGCGAGGCACTCCTGTCCGCTGCCGCTATGCTTGGCCGGGAGCAGCAAAATCCCCCTCATGCTGAGCCTGTCGAAGCACGCACCGCATAAACGCAGCCTCAGCCCGTAGGTCGCATGGAGCTTAGCGCAATGCGACATGCCCCGGCCGGGGTGTCGCATTGCGGCTTGGCCTCCATGCGACCTACGAACGATCCCGGACCATGGCTCACCCTGCCGTCAAGCCGCTCCGCGCCGCGACGACGGCCACCTGGGTGCGGTTCTTGGCGCCGAGCTTCTGCATGACGGCGCGGACATGGACCTTCACGGTCCCTTCCAGCACGCCCAGTTCGCGGGCGATCTCCTTGTTGGAGCAGCCGGCCAGGATCAGGCGGAAGATGTCCTGCTGGCGGTCGGTGAGGCAGCCGGCCGGGTCGCCGCCCGAGACCGCGGGCTCGGCCGGGCGCCGGCCGCCGAAGGCGCTGCGGGGCACAGGCAGGTAGGTTTCGCCCGACAGCAGCAGGGCCAGGGAATGCTCCAGCATGGCCGAAGGCGCGCTCTTCGGCACATAGCCGCGGGCGCCGGCGCGCAGGGCGGCCTGAACGGCGGCCGGCCGCTCGTCGGCCGACAGGGCCAGCAGCGGCGCGCCCTTCATCCGGGAGACCAGCCGCGCCACCACCTCGTCGCGCTCATCGCCCAGCCCGTCCAGGTCCAGCAGCAGGGCGTCCACCCCGGGTAGCGTCTCCAGCAGCCGCTCCGCCTCCGTCGCGGAAGCGACTTCCAGGGGAACGCAGCCCGGATGCTGCAACATCAGGGTGAGCGCCACGCCGTGGCGTACCAGCGCCTGCCCGTCGACGATGACGAAGGTCCGGGACAGACCTGCCGCAGGCCCCGCCCCCGCCGCGCCGTCGACGCGGATGGCGTCGGTTGCGGTCTCGGGGCGGATCTCGAGGGGACCCATCCGGGCCCCGTCCATGAAAGCCAACTGGCGGCCGGTCATGCTCATCATCGGCGATTCCTCGTCTCGATTGCTCAGGCGGCGGTGAGTCTTCCCCTGGGTCCGCCCCTACCCAAAAGGGGAACAGCCCGCCGTGCTGGCGTACTGTCACCGGAATCAAGAGTCCGTGCAATAAGAACATGGCATATGCCAACACCCCTACTGTATGGTGCTCCTTACCCAAGCGATGAAGACAATTTTGATACTTGTGGCAAAGATCGGGCATTTTAATGACTCTGCCCGATCCTCAAAAAATACCCCGAAATTGGAAACAATTTTTGAGGAGCTGAGAATGGCCTCGATCAACGTCATGCTCGTCGACCACGACCAGCTGTTCGGCGCCGCCCTGGGCGCGCTGCTGGAGGAGGACCGCTTCGACGTCGGGCGGCCCTTCGCGTCCGTCGACGAGGCCGTGCGCGCCATCGAGGCGGGCGCGGCGCCCGACCTGCTGGTGGTCGACCCCGCGCCCGGCGCGCACGCGTCGGAGGAGGCGGAGGGCAAGCTGCGCCGGCTGCAGGAGAAGGCGGAACCGGCCCGGCTGGTGGTGCTGACCGCCGACGACGGCGCCGAAGCGGTGCGCGCCAGCCTGCGCGCGGGCGCCGACGGCCATCTCAGCAAGTCCGCATCGTTCGAGGCGGTCCGCCGCAGCCTTCACTTGGTCATGGCCGGGGGCAGCGTCTATCCGGCGGCGGCCGTCGATCTGTCCGGGCGGGGCGAGGAGGTGGCGGACGTGGCGCTGCCCGAGGGCGCGGCCGGCGAGCTGTCGCGCCGCGAGGTGCAGATCCTGGCCTGCCTGCTGGCGGGGGAGAGCAACAAGTCGATCGCCCGCCGGCTCGACATCACCGAGTCCACGGTGAAGATGCATTTCAAGAACGTGATGCGGAAGATCCAGGCGCAGAACCGGACCCAGGCCGCCGTCTGGGCGCTGCAGCGGGGCATCGCGCCCATGGCGTGAGCGGGCGCCGACCTGACGCGCATGAGAAAAGGGCGCCCCTCGCGGGGCGCCCTTCGCTTTTTCCGCCTCTGAAACCCGTCAGGGGATCAGGGGAAGATCACCACGGCGCGGCGGTTGGAGGGCTCGCGCACCCCGTCCGCGGTCGGGACCAGCGGGTCGGTCTCGCCCTTGCCGTCGATGGCGAGCTGGCCGGCGCCCATGCCCTTGGAAACCAGGTACTCGCGGACGGCCTCGGCGCGGCGCAGCGACAGGCGCTGGTTGTAGGCCGGGTCGCCCGACGTGTCGGCATGGCCGGTGACCTGGATGGTCGTGACCGAACCGGTCTTGGCGTCGCGGGCGACGTTGTCCAGCACTTGGCGGGCCTCGGCCGTCAGCTCCGACTTGTCGAAGTCGAAGAAGACGGTGAAGTTGCGCGAGATGGCCGGGGCCGGGGCGGGCGCCGGGGCAGGCGCCGGGGCCGGAGCGGCGACCGGCGCGGGGGCCGCCACCGGGGCGGCGGCCGGAGCGCCGAAGGTGTAGCGCAGGCCGACCAGCACCGAGTGGCTCTGGTACTCGGTCTCGAAGCGCGGACGCGCCGCCGGGCGGATGTCCAGATCGTCGCTGCCGAGGAAGCGGTAACCCAGCGTCAGGTCCAGATTGTCGCTGGCGGCGTAGGCGACGCCGGCGTTGATCTGGTAGGCCAGCGCGCTGTCCTTGTCGGTGACGCGGTTGCCCGGGGTGAAGACGTCGGCCGCGTCGTCGATCTCGGCGCGGATCACGCCGCCGCCCAGGCCGACGAAGGGACGGATGGCCGAGCCCGTGTCGAACTCGTAGGCCACCACCGCCATGAAGCTCCAGGCGTTGATGTCGCCCTCACCGCCGGCGCGGCCCGGGCCGCCGCCCTTGATCTGGTCGATGTTGTGCTCGGTGTAGCCGATCTCGGTGCCGATGCGGAAGCCGTTGCCGAGCTTGTAGCCGAGCTCGCCGAGGCCGGTCCAGGCGCCCTCGAAGGTCGCGACGTTCTTCACCGGGCCGCGGAAATCGGTGTCCTGCAGCCAGTTCACGCCGGTCTGCGCGCCGACATAGAAGCCCTCGGTGGTACCGGCGGTCTGGGCCGAGGCGGCGGCCGGCACCGCGAGCGCGAAGGCCGCGCCCAACAGCATGTGACGGAGTTTCATTGTCTTTTTTCCTCTCCTTATGGGCCGCCGGCGGCAATGCTGATGCCGCCGGCCGGCGGTGCCGCCCGGGCGCCCGTCACGTCCGAGGTGAGGGCTGCCGGTCGGGCCGCGGGCACGGCAGGTTCGACTTAACCAATCTTCTGGAAAGACATCAACCGCGTACCGCGCGAAGTGGGTAACCCTGACATCAGGATTAACGCGATCGATAGTTAAGCGGAGTTGGTGGCAATTCAATGGCGCGAACGGCAGGTCTGGTCAGACTTTCCGCAGGGGCTCAGGCCGCGCGGCGGAACGCCTCCCGCGCCGCCCGGGTGGCCGCCACCGCATCGGCGAAGCGCCGCCCCTCCAGGGCGTAGGTGCGGGGATGGACGGCATGGAAGGTCACGCCGTCGGCCTCGTCGACGATGAGGCCCAGCGCCTCGTCCTCGATCTCGATGACATAGCCGGTGTCGTGCAGCATCTATCTTGCTTTCTGTCACAGGCGCGCCCCGACGGTGGGCGCTGGTGTCGGCGGCGGGTATAGCGGGTCCGACATGACGGTTTCGATCACGCTTGCGTTGCAATCCTCGTCAATTGGTCCTAGGCCAGCCGTGACGGCCATCACTTCGGCAGATGGACGTCCGGCCGGGTTGGCCGCCATCAGGAGGATGCCCATGGCCAGCGCCGCGCTCGACTTCGCCTTCACGGCGCCGCCGCCGGAGGGCACCGCCACCGAGGTGGCGCCCGGCCTGCTCTGGGCCCGCATGCCCCTGCCCTTCGCGCTGGACCATGTGAATGTCTGGCTGCTGGCCGACGGCGACGGCTGGGCCGTGGTCGATTGCGGCGTCCACGGCACCCGCACCCATGCCGCCTGGGAGAAGCTTCTGGAGGGCAAGCGGCTGACGCGGGTGGTCGCGACGCATTTCCACCCGGACCATCTCGGCGTCGCCGACTGGCTCTGCCGCCGCGACGGCGCCAGGCTGGTCATGACGGAGCGGGAGTGGACCCTGGCGCGGTTCCTCTGCCAGCCGGCGCCGCCCGGCATGGTGGAGGAGTGGGCCGGCTTCCACCGCGCCGCCGGCCTGTCCGAGCAGGTGCGCCAAGCCCTCTCCGACCGGGGCAACCAGTTCGTCCGGGGGGTGCCGGCGGTGCCGGAGCGCTACCACCGTATCGCCGAGGGCGACGCTATCCCCATCGGGAACACGGATTGGCGAATCATCACCGGTTCCGGACATTCGCCCGAGATGGCCTGCCTGTTCGACGTGGAGCGGCGGATTCTGATCTCCGGCGACCAGGTGCTGCCCTCCATCAGCCCGAACGTCGCCGCATGGCCCGATGCGCCGGAGGCCGACCCGCTGGCGGATTTCCTGGAGTCGCTGCGACGGCTGCGGGCCCTGCCCGAGGACACGCTGGTGCTGCCCTCGCACGGCCTGCCCTTCCGGGGCTTGCACGAGCGCATCGACCAGCTGACGGCGCACCATGCGGAGCGGCTGGAGCGGACGCTCGAGGTCTGCCGGACGCCGGTGAGCGTCGCGGATCTGGCGAAGGTGCTGTTCGAGCGCGAGCTGGATCTGCACCAGCTGGCCTTCGCCCTGGGCGAGGCGCTGGCGCACCTGAACCGTCTGGTCCACCAGGGAAGCCTCGTGCGTGAGACCGGCCCCGGCGGCGTCTGGCTCTACCGGGCCGCCTGACGCTCGGCGGCGGGCGCGCGTTCGACCAGCTCGTATTCGCGCGAGTCGGCCAGCACCAGGGCCGAGAGCGTCTTGTACGCGGTCGGGTCCTCCAGCGAACGGAGCTGGACGTGCGAATGGCCGGTGACGTCGCGCCTCATCATCTCGACCCGCCAGAGGCCGGTCGCAACCCCGATGCGACGGTAGACCTGTCCTTCCGCGACCTGCTGATTGCGCTTGGCGAATGCCATGATCCCGCCCCCTCCGGCCGTTGCGGCAAGGGGAACCCCTGCAGGTGGAGCTTGGTTCCGATTCCATCGGGGTACTTGGGAACGCCTACCCTCGGAGCGCGTTATGGCGGGCATGAAGAACGATATCGATACCCTTCTGGTCGCTGCGCAGCTCGTCCGCGAGATGGGCGCAGACGCCGTGACCGTCGCCCGCATCCGGCTGGTGGAGCTGATCGCCGCCAACAATCTGCGCGCCGCCGCCTTCTGGCGCGCGGTCATGCAGCAGTGCGAGGTGGAGCTGGCCCGGACCTCGGCCGCCCCGGCCCCGGCCGACCTGCAGGTCCCGCCGCAGGTCAGCGCCCAGCTGCATTGAGCCCTCAGAGCCCCCGGATCATCAGGAACAGCACGCCCATCCCCGCCGCCAGACCCGCCAGCAGGTTCCGCCGGCTGAGCAGATAGATCGCCGCCGCCGCCACGGCCGCCGAGGAGCGGGTGGCGAGGTCGACCTGGGCCAGCGGCCCGATCGGCATCAGGATCATCCGCGCGACCAGCCCCGCCAGCATGGCGTAGGCGACGCAGCCGACCCAGCGGAAGGTCGGCCCCTCCGGATCGATGCGCTCGGCGAAGAGCACGCCCAGGCCCCGCGACAGGTAGGTCGCCAGACAGGCCAGCAGCAGCACGGCCCAGACGCCGCCCGCCTCAGCCATGCCTGGCCCCCGCATAACGGCGCCAGGCGAGGTCGGCCAGGAAGGCGGCGGTCCCGGCGATCAGCCCGGTGGCGAGCAGGCCCCAGTCCGCATCCACCTGATGCAGCAGCGGCCCCAGCACCGCGCCGGTGACCAGCGCCAGCGCCTTGGCGCGGTGCTTCAGGTCGGTGATGAAGATCAGCATGAAGTAGACGGGGTTCAGGAACACCAGCGCCAGCGTCACCGGCTTCGGCACCAGCCCGGCCAGGGCGTAGCCCGCTGCCGTCGCCGCGAAGGACCCCAGGAACAGCCCGCCGGCGAAGGCGGCGAACCAGGCCATGCGGTGGCGCTCCGGCACCTCGGGCAGGCGCTGCATGGAGTTGGCCCAGCTGGTCACGGCGACAAAATGCGCGGCGACATAGTAGCGCCAGGCCGCGACCCCCGGGGTGCGAAGCCGCGGCTGCAGCACCACCGTCATGGGCATCAGGCGGGCGTTGGTCAGCGCCACCGCCAGCACGATGGCGAAGGCCGAGGCGCCGGCGGCGTATAGTTCGACGAACGCCACCTGCCCGGGCAGCGCCCACATGCCAAGCGAGGAGGCCAGCCCCTGCCACAGGCTCAGCCCGCTCTCCCGCACCAGCGAGCCGAACCCGAGGAAGCTCGCTCCCAGGACGAGGCCGGGCACGCCGAAGGCCTCGCGCAGCGCGGCGCGGACCCAGGGGCCGCGGCCGCCCGTATCCTCAGCGCTTGGTCTTGTCACCGGCGGCCGGCTTCTCCGCAGCGGGTTTCGCCACGGCCGGCTGCGCCTTGGCGGCGGGCGCCTGGCGGTCGGCGACGACCGAGGTGGCGACGGTCGCCGGCGGCGGCAGGTCGCAGCGCGGCGCCTCGGCCACCCGCACCATGCCCGGGCCGGAGACGAAGTTGGCGAGGTCGGCCTCGGTCAGGTTCAGCGCCTGCTCGGCGAAGGGAGCGTGGGTGGTGCAGAAGACCGGCTCGGTGACGGCGGCGATGCGGCGCGCCATCTCGTTGGCGACACGCGTGCGGAAGGTGTCGAAGCCCCGGTTGGCGTTGCCCTTGGCCGTGCGCTTCTGGAAGGCGACCAGCTGGTTCTCCCAGTCGGTGATGCGCTTGCGGTGCTTGAGGGTGAATTCCTTGTACCGGTTGAACAGGTTGACGTCCTTGGTCGAGGCGTAGCTCTGGCAGGTCAGGCCCACCACCATCAGCTCGGTGTGGAGGCGGATCGCCTGCTCGGCCTCGAATTCCGCCTTGGTGTAGCAGGGCGCCTTGGGCGCGTTCTTGCCCTTGGAGGCGGCCGGCTTCGCGGGCGCCTTCTTCGCCGGCGCGGCCTTCTCGGCGGCGGGCTTGGCGGCGGGCGAGGCTTGGGCGGCGGGATCGGCGGCGGCGGCCGGGACGGACAGCAGCAGGGCCATCGCGGCGGCGGAAAGGGCGCGCTTCATGGGACGGGTCAGCCTGTGACGGTTGGGTGGCCGGCGCGGCGCCGGCGGCCGGCCGGCAGTGTGCCCGATCCGGCATCCCCCGTTCAAGGGCCGGGGGCGCCCCTTTGGAGGTGGGTCCCCTCCCCGTTCGCCCCCTCCCCTGCGCCCGGGCCTCGCCGCCGCCGCCCGCACCAGCTAGAGTGGCGGCCCTCCTGCGACCCTCTCGGCGGAACGGCTTTTCATGAACCGCATCGGCATCGACCTCGGCGGCACCAAGATCGAAGGCATCCTCATCGACCCGCGGGGCCGGGAGCTCGCACGCAAGCGGGTGCCGACCCCGCGCGGCGACTACCGGGGCACCGTCGATGCGATCCGCGGCGTCGTGGAGACGCTGGAGGCGGAGGCCGGCGGCGGCCGCGCCACGGTCGGCGTCGGCATCCCCGGCGTGGTCTCGCCGCGCACGGGCCTGGTGAAGAACGCCAACTCCACTTGGCTGATCGGCCAGCCCTTCGACCGCGATCTGGCGGACGCGCTGGGGCGGCCCGTGCGCATGGAGAACGACGCCAACTGCTTCGCTGTGTCCGAGGCATCCGACGGGGCCGCGGCCGGCGCCAGGGTCGTGTTCGGCGTCATCGTCGGCACCGGTTGCGGCGGCGGGCTGGTGATCGACGGACGGCCCGTCACCGGACGCCATGCCATCGCCGGCGAGTGGGGCCACAACCCCCTGCCCTGGCCGACCGCCGGGGAGTGGCCCGGGCCCGACTGCTTCTGCGGGCGCAAGGGCTGCATGGAGCGCTGGATCAGCGGCCCCGCCTTCGCCGAGGATCACGCAAGGGTTACCGGCCAGTCCCTCACCGCACACGAGATCGCCCAACGGGCTGAGGCCGACGATGTCGATGCGCGGGCCAGCCTGTCGCGCTACGTCGATCGGATGGCGCGGGGCTTGGCGACCATCGTGAACCTGGTCGATCCCGACGTCATCGTGCTCGGCGGCGGCATGTCGAACGTCGCGGAAATCTACGCGCTTCTGCCGGAACGGCTGTCGGCCTGGTGCTTCTCCGACGGGGTCGACACCCCGGTGGTGCGGGCGCGCCACGGTGACAGCAGCGGCGTCCGGGGCGCCGCCTGGCTCTGGAACATAGATCAGGAGTAGCGGGTTACCTGCGCGACGGTGGGACGCACGGCGTCGCGCTTCCACCGGCGCCCCATCCCAGGAGGATCGCCGGGACCGGACCCACAGGGCCGGTGGACGGCAGGGGCCAACCGCAGAAAAGGACGACCCGCCGTGAGCCCCATCCAAGCCCGCCAAGCCACCGCGACCCTCGACGTCGCCCCCGCCCTCTCCCCGGCTCCCGCCGCCAATCCGCTGGGCTACACCCGCTCGGCCTCCGACGAGCGCCCCTGGGGCCGCTGGGAGGTCATCGACGTAGGCGAGCGCTTCTGCGCCAAGCGGATCACCGTCAAGGCGGGCGCCCGCCTGTCGCTCCAGTACCACCACCACCGCCACGAGCACTGGATCGTGGTAAACGGCACGGCGCTGGTCACCATCGGCTCCCGCACCTTCAGCCTGCAGGAGAACGAGAGCGTCCGCATCCCCAAGGGCGAGACGCACCGGCTGGAGAATGTCGGGCCGGAGGAGCTGGTCCTGATCGAGATTCAGTATGGCGAGCGCCTGGAGGAGACGGACATCGTCCGCCTCGAGGACAATTACGGCCGCACCTGAGGCGGCGCGCGGCGGGCGCGGCCTTCCCTCAAGAACGGCCGCGCCCGACCAGCAGCAGGACGCCCGCCGCCGCGAAGCAGCCGAGACCGGCGAAGGCGGCCCATAACGGCAAGCTCGTGAGTGACAGCGCCGCGCCCAGCACGACAAGCAGGGCCGCGGCGCCGTTGCATTGGCGCCTGGTCAACATGGCGCCTTCTTAGCGGTCCCCATGCCGGCGGGCAAGCGGCGGCCGGTGAGAGAGCCCCCCGGGCCGCCGCCGCGGCTTCACCTTACCCGCCCCGGCCGCCGCGCTGGGGCACCACGGCGCCGCTGTCCTCACCGTTCTCCGGCGGCGCCTCGGCCGTGTCGTCGGTCGGCAGCGGGACATAGACGTTGTTGCCCTGGCGGTTGACCAGGACCAGCACCGACTTGCGGCCCTTCTCCCGGGCGTCGCCCAGGATGCGCTCGACCTCGTCGGGGCTGGAGACGGGCCGCTGCTGCACCTGCTGGATCAGGTCGCCGGGGGCGATGCCGCGCTCGGCCGCCGCGCTGTCCTCGTCCACGCCGACGACGGCGACGCCCTTCTGCTCGGGCTCCAGCTCGAGGCGCTCGCGCACCGGCTCGGTCAGCGGCGACAGGCTCAGGCCCAGCACCGTCTCCGCGACCGGCTTCTCCTCCGCCGGCGTGTCGGCCGAGGCGACCCGCACGGCCTCGCTCTGCGCCAGATCGCCGACCCTGACCGGCAGCGTCTCCTCGCGCCCCTCGCGCAGCACGCTGATGCGGGCCTCGGCGCCGATGTCGGTGTCGGCCACCAGCCGCGGCAGGCTGCGCATGCGCTCGATCGGCTGGCCGTTGAAGCTCAGGATCACGTCGCCCTGGCGCACGCCGGCGGACTGGGCCGGCCCTTCCGGGCTGACCGAGGTGACCAGCGCGCCGCGTGGCTTGTCCAGCCCCAGGCTCTCCGCGATCTCCGGTGTCACCTGCTGGATCTGCACGCCCAGCCAGCCGCGCTTGGGCTGGCCGAACTGCTTGATCTCCTCGATGACCGGACGGGCCAGCGAGGCGGGCACGGCGAAGCCGATGCCGACCGAGCCGCCGGTCGGGCTGAAGATGGCGGTGTTGATGCCCACCACCTCGCCGTTGGCATTGAACAGCGGGCCGCCGGAATTGCCGCGGTTGATGGCGGCGTCGGTCTGCAGATACTCGTCATAGGGGCCGGACTGGATGTCGCGGGCGCGGGCGGACAGGATGCCCGCCGTCACCGTGCCGCCCAGCCCGAACGGGTTGCCGATCGCCACCAGCCAGTCGCCGACCTCCAGCTTGTCGCTGTCGCCCCACCTGGTGGCGGGCAGCGGTTTGCCGGCGTCGACCTTCAGCAGCGCCAGGTCGGTCAGCGGGTCGGCACCCACCAGCTCCGCCTTCAGGATGCTCTCGTCATGCAGGATGACCGAGATTTCCGAGGCCTGCGCGACCACATGGTTGTTGGTGACGATCAGCCCGCTGGAATCGATGATGAAGCCGGAGCCCAGCGCCGTCACCGGCCGCTGCCGGCCGTTCGGCCCCCCGGGGCCCCCGAACTCGCGGAAGAACTCCTCCAGCCCGGGCGGCAGGCCCGGCGGCGTCCCCTGCGGTCCGCCCTGGGGACCCCGGGGCCCGGCGGGGCTCTCCGGCCCCTCGGCGTCGCCGATCTTCTGGGTTGTGGAGATGTTGACCACCGTGCCCAGCTGCGCCTTGGCCAGCGGCGCGAAGCTGGTGGGGGTCTCGGCGGCGAGGCCGGCGCCGACGGGGCTCGTGGTCGAAAGCAGCAGGGCGGCGAGGCCGAACGTCCAGGGACGGAAGGGCATCATCGGGTCTCCGGAGGCGGGCGGGAAACGTGCGTACGGGTTCGCCCGGTACAACATCCCGGCCGCCCCTTCGTCGCGGAAAGGCGAGGCTTTGAAAGAAGAGCGGCCCGGCTTTTGAAAAAATCCCGGCGGTCCGATGATTCGCGCTTGCAGTTCGGTGGATTTCTTTTAAAAGGCGGAGGAGGACTTGCCGCGGTCGGCCACAGGCCCAAAGCCCGCGTGAAGTTCGCCCGCCTTTGAAAGTCGTGGTACCCGGTAATTTCCCGAAGATCGGGAAACCGGCGCGGCCTCCCCCATGGTCGCCGCCACTTCCGAGGGGCGAAGAATTTTTGAAACTCAGTGCCCGACCGTCCCGGACCAGCGTTTTGCATTCGTCGACTTGCCATCGCCCGATACAGCGCGGAAGCGCGCCGGTTCCGGCCGGACGCCTTCCGCGGCGGCCCGTGGCATGGGCGGACCGCGAACGCTTGCAACTGAAAACCCGATGAACCAGCCTCCTCTCTGGCAACCGAGCGACATCTTGACTGCAGAAACCGAAGGGGACGCCGATACCCCGAAGCGGCGCGGCCGCATTCCCCAGTCCGCCTGGCCGCGGATCCTGGAGATGTACAAGTCGGGCGCCACGCTGACGGCGATCGCGCGCGAGTTCGACTGCACGCCCAGCGCCATCTCCTACATCGTCCGCAAGGCCGAGGGGGGAGCGGCGGAGGGCGGCGACCAGCCGGCGCTCGACGTCGCCGCGCCGGCACCCGAGGCGGCTCCTCCCGCCCCGGCCCCGCGCGCCGAGATCCAGCCGGCCCCGCAGCCCGCTCCCCAGCCCGAGCCGGCCCAGCCGGTGGAGGCCCGCGCCCCGCGCGAGCCCCGGGAAGGCCGTGAGCCGCGCGAGGCCCGGGAAGGCCGTGAGCCGCGCGAGGCCCGCGAGCCCCGCCAGGACCGGGCGCCCCGCGAGGGCGGCCGTTCCCATGGTGAACGCCAGGGGGGTGAACGCCAGGGCGGCGAGTTCCAGCCCCGCGAGCCGCGCGAGCCGCGCCCGTTCGAGGAGGGTGGCCGTCCCCAGGGCGGTGATCGCCAGCCGCGCGAGTTCCGGGGCGACCGCCGGGACGGCCAGGGTGCCGAGCGCATGGGTGGCGAGCGCATGGGCGGCCAGCCGCGCATGGACCGCAACGAGCGCCAGGGGGGGCCGCGCGAGGGCGGTGAGCGCCAGGGGGGCGAGCGCCGCACCCTGACCGGCGCCGCCGTCGCCAGCATGGCCCAGGACCGCTCGGCCCCGCCTGTCATCGGCAATGGCCAGCAGCCCCGTCCGGCACCCCAGCCGGTGGACCGGGAGCCGGGCTTCGAGCGCAACGGCCCGCCGGGCTCCGAGTATCCGTACCGCCAGCGCCAGACCAACATCGCGCGCCAGGAAGCGGCGGAGGTTCCGACCGAGCCGGCCGACGTGCGCATGGACGCGGCCGCCAAGGCCTGCGCCGACGCCTACCGCGCCTGGAAGGGCGGCGGCGAGGGTGCCGGCATGCAGACCCTGGCGGACAGCCTGCACGAGCTGCGCCGCGTGCTGGCCCGCATGGAGATCGAGATGTCGGCCAGCCGCCGCGAGGAGCACGCCGCCCGCCCGATCCCCATCCCCGGCCACCGCGCCCAGACGCGGCGCTGAGGATCGGACCAGACTGTGAAGGAAAAGGCCCCGCGCTCCGGTGCGGGGCCTTTTTCTTTTCGCGGTCATTCCTCGTCCATCCCGGAACGCCCCGCATCCCGAGCGCACGCGCGGGGATGGGCGCTCCGGCAAATCCGGAGGGGGCGGGCGCAACCCTTCGGGGCTCTTCCTGTTGTCTTGGCCGTACCAGCGGCCGAAGGGGCCGCCCCTTTGCGAGAGAGGCACCAATGGCCACCAACGCCAACCGTGAGACCCTGATCGACTATCTGCGCGACGCCTATGCCATGGAGCAGCAGGCGCTGAGCATCATCGACCGCCAGCTGCAGCGGCTGGAGCATTATCCGCAGCTGAGCCAGGGGCTGCAGCGCCACCGCGCCGAGACCGAGAGCCAGGCCGAGCGCCTGGAGGCCTGCCTGCACCGGCTGGGCGCCGACACCTCGGCCATCAAGACCGGCGTCGCCAAGATGGCCGTGAACATGCAGGCGCTGATGAACACCTTCGCCTCGGACGAGGTCATGAAGGACATGATCAGCAACTACTCCTTCGAGGCCTACGAGATCGTCAACTACAAGATCCTGGCCGCCACCGCCCGCGAGGTCGGCGAGACCGAGATCGAGCGCGTCGCCACCGAGATCCTGCGCGAGGAGGAGGCGATGCTGTCCTGGGTCGACCAGCAGATTCCGGTCGTCACCTCCCAGTACCTGGCCCGCGAGGCCAACCACGACCAGCGCGCCGCCAAGCGCTGAGCGCGCCTGACCGGCTTGTGGACGGGGCGTTCCGCGAGGGACGCCCCGTTCCTTTTGCGTTCACGGGAACGGACGCGGAACAAACCGCTTGATGTTCTCAAAATGTTCTGACACTCTCCTTCCTATCGAAGGTGGTAGCGGCCGGTGCGGTCCCGAAGAGGGCGGCGCGGCCGCCCTTGAAGGGAGGAACACCATGATCCGTTACCTGCTGTCGCGCCCCCGCCCTGCCGGTCCGTTCGCCGATCCGGAGGCCGATGCCCGGGCCGAGCGCGTCGCCTATGTGCGCGACTTCCTGGCGCTGGCCGGCATGTTCGGCGTGCTCTACGGCTGGCTGGTGGTGGGCTCGGCGCTCGCCGCCTGACGGGTGGCCCCCCGCCCTATTCGCGGCGGCGTGGATCGGAACTGTCCGCGCCCGGGCCCGGTTGCTGGCTGATGCGGTTCGCTAATGGACCGGCATCGCAACGACAACAGCTGCCGAGGCCCCCGATGTTCAGCCATGACGACCTCGACCTCCTCCTGGACGAAACCTCCAGCCCCGCCATCTCCGTCTTCCTGCCGACCCATGTGCGGGGCCGGGAAATCCGCCAGGACCCGGTCCGCCTGAAGAACCTGCTGGACGAGAGCCGCGACCGGCTGCTCGACCGCGGCATGCGCCGGCCGGACGTCGAGGAGCTGTTGAAGCCCGGCTACGATCTGTGCAGCGACGGCGGCTTCTGGCGCCACCAGGCGCAGGGGCTGGCGCTCTACATCAGCCCGGGCCGCTTCCTGATGCATAAGCTGCCGCTTGAGGTCGAGGAGGCGGCGCACATCAACGACCGCTTCGTCATCCGGCCGCTGCTGCCGATCCTGGCCGCCGACGGCCGCTACTTCGTCCTGGCGATCACCCAGGAACGGGCGCGGCTGTACGAGGGCTCGCGCTTCGCGCTGCGGGAGATGGACGTGCACGAGCTGCCGCGCGGCACCGCCGGCCTGTTCGGCGGCGACTATCCCCGGGCCGACGGCACCACGCCGATGCCCGTGACCGCCAATTCCGGCGAGGCGCCGAAGGATGCCGCCGCCGGCAGCCAGCGGCAGGTCACCAATGACGAGCTGATGAACTATCTGAAGCAGCTCTCGGCGGCGATGGCGGCCTATGTCGGCGGCAATTCCACGCCGGTGGTGCTGGTGGCGGACGAGCGGGTGGCCGGGCACTTCGTCCAGGTCAACAAGATCCAGTCGCTGGTGCAGCCGCCGATCCAGGAGCATCCCTGGAGCCTGTCGCCGGAGGAGCTGCACCGCCGCTCCTACGAATGCGTGCGGCCGCTGTTCGACAAGCGGCTGAAGGAGGGGCTCGACCGGTTCCGCATGCTGCGGGGCGACGGCAGCGGCCGCGGCACGGACGAGATCGCGCAGATCGTCACCGCCGCCGTGCAGGGCCGGGTCGACCAGCTGTTCCTGCGCGAGGGCGCCCATTGCTGGGGCCGCTATCTCGAGGAATCCTCGCTGACCGTGCTGCACACGGCGCAGAAGGAGGGCGACCGCGAGCTGCTGGACTTCGCGGCGCTGAACGTGGTGGGCAAGGACGGGCGGGTCTTCACCCTGCCGGCCGAGGCCATGCCGACCGACGCCCCGATCGCCGCGACGCTGCGGTTCTAGAGCGCGCGTGACCGCCCCCGTCCGCTCACGGGCGGGCGGGGGCCCCGTCGCACCAAAGGCGCCACATGCCCCGGTAGGCCTCCTCCACCTCCGCCACGAACCGCTTCTCGTCCGTCAGCGGCGAGGCGGCCATGCGGCCGCGTAATGTCGCCCGCAGTTCGGCCAGCCGCCCGACATCGCCGGCGAGCGCCACCGCCGTACTCACATAGCCGTCCGGATCGGGCGCGGCCAAGTCATCGAGACCGACGGCCTTGAGAAAGCTGCGTCCCATGCGGCTGGAGAAGCGCGGGGCGAAACCGCCGCCCTCCCCCGTGCAGGTGACGACCGGCACGCCCGCCCACAGCGCCTCGAAGGTCGTGGTGCCGCCGCCAAAGGGAAAGCTGTCCAGGGCGATGTCGACGCTTCCCAGCAGATCCCAGTAGCGCTCATGCCCGACCCGGCCGAACGCCTTCAGGCGCGAGGGCTCCACACCGCGCCGCCGAAAGGCCTCAGCCACGCGCTCCCGCACCGACCCGGGCGGCAGATGGATGAGGAGCCGCGAGTCCGGCACGGCGGCGAGGATGCGCGCCCAGGCGTCCAGCACCTCCGGCGTCACCTTGGCGAAGCGCTGGAAGGCGCCGAAGGTGACGGCGCCGTTGCGCGGCGCCGGCAGGGGCGTGACGGGCGGAACCGCCGCCGGCGGGCGGAAGCACCACATGGCCCCGGGCAGGCGCCAGAGCCGCTCGGCATAGTGGGGCTCGGTCCCGTCGGGGTCGGCAATGGCGTCGGTCAGCCGCCAGTCCATGGCGGAGAGGCCGGTGCTGGTGACATAGCCGAACCAGGTGACCTGCACCGGGGCCGGGCGGCGGGCGAAGGTTCCCAGCCGCCCGCCGGTCAGCCCGCCCAGATCCACCAGCAGGTCGATCCCGTCGGCGCGGATGCGCTCCGCCAGCGCGGCGTCGTCCAGCCCCGCCGTCTCCACCCAGCGGTCGGCGGCGTGGCGGAACGGGCCGGTCCAATCGTCCGAGCCGGCATGGTCGTGGTAGCAGGTCACCTCGACCCGCTCGCGCCGATGCCCCACGATCAGCGGCAGCATGAACTGGGCGGCGGCGTGCCGGCGGAAATCGGCGGAGAGATAGCCGACGCGCAGGCGCCGGTCCGGATCGCGCGCGTTGGCGTGCGGCCACGGGTCCCGCAGCGGCACCGCCACCTCGGCATCGAAGCGGCGCAGCAGCGCCAGCACCTCGCCCGGCGCGTGGCGCGGCGAGGCGTTCATCGCCGCCGCCAGATTGGTCCAGATCGGTGTCCGGCCCGGGTCCAGGGCGAGCGCCGCGCGGAACCGCTCCACCGCTTGGTCCAGCTCGCCCCGGTCCTGGTGGACCGAGCCGAGATTGGCGTGCCCGGCGGGATCGCCCGGCAGTGCGGCGATGACCCGGCTGAAGCAGATCTCCGCCGCGTCCAGCAGCTGGGCCGCCTGCAGCCGGCTTCCCGCCTCGTTAAGCCAGGGGACGACCGGGCCCGCCTGCGCCGGCGCCAGATCCAGGACCCGCAGGAAGGCCGAGGCCGCGCCGGGCCAGTCCTCCGTCCGGGCCAGTGCCAGCCCGAGATTGGCCCAGCTCTCCGCCCGCCCCGGCGCCACCGCCAGCACGCGCCGCAGCAGGTCGCGCGCGGCCGCCGCGTCGCCGGCCCGCAGCCGGGCCAGCGCCTCGTCATGCAGCGCGTCGGGGGAGATGTCCGTCATGGCCGCGATAGGCACCATCCCGGACGGTCGGGTCAAGCCCCGCCGGTCAGGGATTGCGCACGACGTCCGACGCGGACGGGCTGCCGCCCGCGCCGAACGTATCCATCGGCACCGTCAGCAGCCGGTTGGCGCGGCTGGGCGGCGGCGGGTCCGGATCGTACTGCGCCTTCAGCCGCCGGTACTCCTCATTGTGGAAGTCCAGCTGCTCGTTGATATCAGGCACCGAGGAGCGCCGGCCGATGATGGTGACCTCGTCGATGGGCGCGTCCTTGCCGGCGGGTTCGGGCTTGGCGGCATTCTGTGCCGGCGCGGTTCCCGCAGCCAGCGAGAGGATGAGAAATGCCATCCCTCCCGCCGCTGTACCGGCATGCCGCCTCAAGTCCGGCTCTCCCTGAGACGGTTGATCTCCAAGGCGATGAGTCCCAGGCCACCCAGGACCAGCACACCGCCCACGCCCCAGATGGCCATCCGCGCCCCGGAACTGAGAACGGCTGCCTGCGGGTCGCCGTCGAGGGAAGCCACCAGGGTCGGCGACAGTGCAACGCAGATGCCGAGTACGGCGATGACCGCGCCGCGCGCCACCATCTCCGCGCCTGCCCAGAGCGGCTGGGGACGGACGAGCGTCAGAGCGCGCTCGACCTTCGCCGGT
The DNA here is from genome assembly GCA_035626475.1 of Azospirillaceae bacterium. Lineage (GTDB taxonomy): Bacteria > Pseudomonadota > Alphaproteobacteria > Azospirillales > Azospirillaceae > DASPKT01. The sequence continues at coordinate 27,349 of DASPNP010000025.1, read as the reverse complement.
TCGGTGCGCCAGGGCATGGCCACCGTCGGGACGATGCTGTTCAGCACGAAGAACAGGGGCAGGAACGCCATGAACACGTAGGTGCTGAACTGCCCGCCCGCTTGCCAGAGAAGCCATGGGCCGGCCAGGGCGACCAGGCTGACGATGATCAAGGTCAGCAGGCCGGCGAGGCGGAAATGGTTGGGCTCATCCCTCAGGAACCGCTGGATCGGGCGCCCGGACCAGGCGTCCGGCCCGTCGAACGGCGCGGGAGGTCTCTCCTCGAGATCCCAGGACAGGGAATAATACTCGTTGCCCTGGGCATCCCTGTAGACCGGCATCGCTTCCTCGTCGCACGCTGGGCGGCAGAGTCCTCCGCCGCCCAGCGTGCGTCAAGTGACCGCCGTCACTCCCACTCGATCGTGCCCGGCGGCTTGCTGGTGATGTCGTAGGTGACGCGGTTGATGCCGCGGACCTCGTTGATGATGCGGGTGGCGACGCGGCCGAGGAAGCCGTGGTCGAACGGGTAGTAGTCGGCGGTCATGCCGTCGACCGAGGTGACGGCGCGCAGCGCGCAGGCATAGTCGTAGGTGCGGCCGTCGCCCATGACGCCCACCGTGCGCACCGGCAGCAGCACGGCGAAGGCCTGCCAGATCGCGTCGTAGAGGCCGGCGTTGCGGATCTCCTCCAGGTAGATCGCGTCGGCCTTGCGCAGGATGGCGAGCTTCTCCGGCGTGATCTCGCCGGGAATGCGGATGGCGAGGCCGGGGCCGGGGAACGGGTGGCGGCCGATGAAGGCGGGCGGCAGGCCCAGCTCCACGCCCAGGCGCCGCACCTCGTCCTTGAAAAGCTCGCGCAGCGGCTCGACCAGCTTCAAATTCATTCGCTCGGGCAGGCCGCCGACATTGTGGTGCGACTTGATGGTGACCGACGGGCCGCCGGTGAAGCTGACGCTCTCGATCACGTCGGGATAGAGCGTGCCCTGGGCCAGGAACTGCGCCCCGCCGACCTTCTTGGCCTCGGCATCGAACACGTCGATGAAGGTGGCGCCGATGATCTTGCGCTTCTGCTCGGGGTCGCTGACGCCGTTCAGCTTGCCGAGGAACAGGTCGGCGGCGTCCACATGCACCAGCGGGATGTTGTACTGGTCGCGGAACATGGTGACGACCTGCTCGGACTCCGCCTCGCGCATCAGGCCGGTGTCGACGAAGATGCAGGTCAGCTGGTCGCCGATCGCCTCGTGGATCAGCACGGCCGCGACCGAGCTGTCGACGCCGCCGGACAGGCCGCAGATGACCTTGCCCGTGCCGACCTGGGCGCGGATCTTCTCGATCATCTGCTGCTTGAAGGCGGCCATGGTCCAGGTGGGCTTCACCCCGGCCACGCCGAACAGGAAGTTGCGGATCAGCGCGTCGCCATGCGGCGTGTGCACCACCTCCGGGTGGAACTGCACGCCGTAGAAGCGCCTGTCGTCGTCGGCGACGATGGCGTAGGGCGCGCCCTCGCTCTGCGCGACGATGCGGAAGCCGTCCGGCAGGCGCGAGACGCGGTCGCCGTGGCTCATCCAGACCTGCTCGCGGGCGCCCACCTGCCAGGTGCCCTCGAACAGGGCGCAGGGCTCCTTGACGTCGACGAAGGCGCGGCCGAACTCGCGGGTCTCGCCCGGCTCCACCTTGCCGCCCAGCTGCTCGCACATGGTCTGCTGGCCGTAGCAGATGCCCAGCACCGGCAGGCCGGTCTCAAACACGATCTGCGGCGCCCGGGGGCTGTCCGCCTCGGTGACCGAGGCAGGCCCGCCCGACAGGATGATCGCCTTGGCGCCGAATTCCCGGATGCGGTCGGCGGCCATGGTGAAGGGGTGGATCTCGCAATAGACCCCCGCCTCGCGCACGCGGCGGGCGATGAGCTGGGTCACCTGGGAGCCGAAATCCAGGATCAGGACCCGGTCGGTGGTGGAGGGCTGCTGGGCCATGGCGCGCTCAACTGGCAGGGGATCGCGGAAGGCCGGCACGCTAGCGGAAGTGGCTTCCCCGGACAAGCGCGGGGCACGCGGGGGTGGGCTGTGGCACGTGGTGGGATGGGGCGCCGGCGCCTCAGCTCTCCCGCATGGCCGAGGCGCGGGCCAGCGGCGCCAGGTCGCGCCAGCCGTAGCAGACCTCCTCCAGCCGGGCGCCGGCGAAGCTGATCGGCTGTTCCGCCAGCCGCATGCCGCCCAGCCGCTCGTAGAACCAGCGGGCGGGATTGTCGCGCAGCACCCAGACGCAGGCCGAGCGCACGCCGCGGCCCAGCAGGTCGCCGGCCATCGCGCCCATCAGACGGCGGCCCAGCCCCTGCCCCTGCGCATGGTCGTAGAGATACAGGGCGTAGAACTCACCCCCGTACCCCTCGATGGCGGTGCGCTGCGGGCCGCAGGTGGCGAAGCCCAGGATCTCCCCGCCCGGCTCGACCGCGACGAAGGTCTCCCGTCCGCCCCGCGGCCCCATCGCCAGCATGCCGCGCCAGCGCTCGGCATAGAGCGGGGTGGAGAGGTTGACCAGGTACTGGTCGGGCACGATGCCGGGATATGTGCTCCGCCAGCTGGCGACGTGGACGCGGGCGATGCCCGTCGCGTCGCCCGGCGCGGCGTTGCGGACCGTGATCGAGGATGGCGCGGACATGGCCCCCTTCCCGGGGCCCCTCACCTGGACCCCCGCGGAGCCCAGCATGACTCAGTTCGGGGCCGTGGGCCAGATGTCCGCGACAAGCGCAGGGGGATTAGGCCTCCCCGTCCGCATTCTCCCCGGCACCCGTCTCCGCCTCTCCGGCCTCGGGCGCCGGCGCCTCCTCCGCCCGGACCATGACCGCGGCGAAGAAGCCGTCGGTGTCGTGGCGGGCGGGGGTGAGGCGCAGCATGTCGCCGGTCTCCGGCGCCGTGCCCTGGTCCGCCGGCCAGGCCTCCTTCAGGTCCAGCAGCCGGAACTGCGGATGGGTGGCGAGAAAGGCCTCGACCTGCCGCTCATTCTCCTCCGGCAGCATGGAGCAGGTGGCGTAGACCAGCCGCCCGCCGGGCCGGGTCAGGCGCGCGGCGCTGTCCAGGATGCTGGCCTGCAGCGGCAGCAGCTCCGACAGGCCGGGGCCCAGCGTGCGCCAGCGCGCGTCCGGGTTGCGACGCCAGGTGCCTGTGCCGGTGCAGGGCGCGTCGACCACCACCCGGTCGAACTTGCCCTTGTGCCGCTTGACCCAGGGATCGCGCTCGGACTTCAGGCCGCGCGTCTCGATATTGTGCAGGCCGGCGCGGCGGAAGCGCTCCTGCGCCCGCTTCAGCCGGCCCTCCAGCACGTCGCAGGCGAGCACCCGGCCCTTGTTGTTCATCATGGCGGCGATGGCCAGCGTCTTGCCGCCGGCGCCGGCGCAGAAATCCACCACCTGCATGCCCGGCTTGGCGTCCGTCACCAGCGCCACCAGCTGCGAGCCCTCGTCCTGGATCTCGACCAGCCCTTCCTTGAAGATGTCGAGCTGGGCGACGGGGAAGCGCTTGACCACCCGCACGCCCAGGGGCGACAGCCGGGTCGGCTCCGCCTCCACCCCGGCCTTGCGCAGCGCCGCCAGCGCCTTCTCCCGCGTGCCCTTGACCGGGTTCACGCGCAGATCGAGCGGGGCCGTGCCCAGCATCGCCTCCATTTCGATGACGAAACGGTCGCCGAGCGCGGCCTTCAAGGGACCGGCCGCCCAGTCCGGCACCTCGGCCCGCACCTCGTCCGGCTGGTGCGGGTGGTTCAGCGTGTGGGTCTCCAGCGTGCGGGCGAGCTTCACCTCGGCCGGCGACAGCGCCGCCGGCCCGAACTGGCCGCCCGTGAACTGCTTCTCCAGCCCGTCGAAGGTCCGGCCGGCCAGCATCTCGTCGGCGATGACCAGGGCGCGGGCGTCGCGCTGGTGCCCGACCCGCTCCAGCCACCAGCCCAGCCGGGCCCAGCGGCGCAGCACGGCGTAGACCCGCTCGGCGACGGCGGTGCGGTCCTTGGCGCCGATGTAGCGGCGGTTGCGGAAGAAGGCGCTGGCGACGGCATCGGCCGGGCGCGGCGTGGCCTCGATCTCGGCCAGCAGGTCGATGGCGGCCTGCAGTCGGGCGCTCGGTGTCATGACGGATTCCTGGTGCGGCGGTCGGTCGGAAGGGCGGGATACTAGGCGTGAAGCGTGCCGACGGGAAGCCCCGGCGGCCCGCCGCCGGATACGCGGTAAGCGGCGGAAAATGCATGCGCCCACACGCGTTTATGGCATAATCGCAACTGAAGATCGAACGCGGAGAGAAATCGGGGCATGAGGGCACTGGTCCGGACGCTGTTGGCCGCCTGGCTGCTTGCCCCCCTGCCCGCAGCGCCCGCTCATGCGGAGGAACTCCGCATCGGCCTGGCGGCGCTCGCCAACACCGTCGATCCGCACCACCACAACCTGTTCCAGAACAATGAGCTGGCGGCCCATGTCTTCGAGCCGCTGGTGGCGCGCGACGCCTCGCTGCGGCCGGTGCCGCGGCTGGCGGCGGAGTGGCGGCGCGAAGATGCGCGCAACTGGGTCTTCCGGCTGCGGCCGGGGGTCCGCTTCCATGACGGCCGCGGCTTCGCCGCGCGCGACGTGATCTACAGCTTCTGCCGCGCCGCCAAGCCCCGTACCGGCCCCGGCGGCTTCATCGAGAATCTGTCGGAGGTGGTCTCGGCCGAGGCGCGCGACCCGCTGACGCTGGTCGTGCGGACCCGCGGGCCGGACCCGATGCTGCCGCGCGTGCTGAGCAACATCGCCATCCTGCCGGCGCCCGCCGGGTTCGATGGGCGCTACGACGCCAAGGGCTGCGCGGCGCCGGGCTGGCCGGAGCGGGACGCCTTCGACTCGCTCGCGGCCGCCATCGGCACCGGCCCCTACCGCATCAGCCGCTACGAGGCCGGCCGCGGCGCCGTGCTGGACCGGTTCGAGGGCTATTGGGGGGCGAAGCCCGCCTGGAACCGCGTCGTGCTCCATCTCATCGCCGACGGCACCTTGCGGTCGCGCGCGCTGATGATGGGCGAGGTGGACGTCATTTCGAACCCGGAACCGTCGACCCTCGGGCCGCTCTCCGCCCGGCCCGACCTGACGTTGACCACCGGCCCCTCCACCGCCGTGGCCTTCCTGCAGATGGACTGGGTGCGGGAGACGGCGCCGGGCGGGGTGACGGGCACGCACGGGCAGAACCCGTTCCGCGACATCCGGGTGCGCCGCGCCGTATCGCTGGCGGTGGGACGCGAGGAATTGGTGAACCGGGTGCAGCGCGGCTCCAGCGAGCCGACGGCGCAGCTGCTGCCGCCCGGGCTGCCGGGCTACGATCCGGAGATCCCGGTCCCTGCCTATGACCGCGACCGGGCCCGCGCGCTGCTGACCGAGGCCGGCTATGCCGACGGCTTCTCGGTGCAGCTGGCTGGCGTCGAGGCGAACCGGAAAGTGATGGAGGTGCTGGCCTACTTCCTCGGCACCGTGGGCATCAGGGCCGAGGTGCTGGCCCTGCCCTCGCAGGAATTCTTCGAGCGGATGAGCCGGGGGGAGTTCGGCCTGTACTATGCCGGCCGCATCTCCATCACCGGGGAGCTGACCAACCAGGTGGTGCCGCTGCTGGCCGCCCGCGACCCGGCGCGCGGCCGCGGCCTCAACAACCCCTACGGCATCCTGCTGCCGGAGATGGAGCAGCTGCTGGACCGCGCCGAGGCGACGGCCGACGACGCCGAGCGCGAGGGGCTGCTGCGCGAGATCGCCCGGCTGATCGACCGCGAGCAGGCGATCGTCCCGCTCTACCTGCAGCAGGGCCGCTGGGCCCTGCGCCGCGACATCCGCCTCACCCCCCGCATGGACCGGCACACCATCGCGATGGAGATCGCGCCGGGCCAGTGAGCGTGATCGGGACCGTCACATCCCCGGGCGGTAGTTCGGCGCCTCGTTGGTGATGGTGATGTCGTGCACGTGGCTCTCGCGCAGGCCGGCGTTGGTGATGCGCACGAAGCGGCAGTTCGTCTGCATCTCGGCGATGGTGGCGTTGCCGGTGTAGCCCATGGCCGCGCGCAGGCCGCCCACCAGCTGGTGGATGACGCCGCCGACCGGGCCCTTGTAGGGCACGCGGCCCTCGACGCCCTCGGGCACCAGCTTCAGGGTGTTGGTGACCTCGGCCTGGAAGTAGCGGTCGGCGGAACCCCGCGCCATGGCGCCCACCGAGCCCATGCCCCGGTAGCTCTTGTAGCTGCGGCCCTGGTACAGGATGACCTCGCCCGGGCTCTCGTCGGTGCCGGCGAACAGCCCGCCCAGCATGGCGCAATCGGCGCCGGCCGCGATGGCCTTGGCGAGATCGCCCGAGTACTTGATGCCGCCGTCGGCGATGACCGGAATGCCCTGGGCGTGCGCCACGTCGACCACGTCCACCACCGCCGTCAGCTGCGGCACGCCGACGCCGGCGACGATGCGGGTGGTGCAGATGGAGCCCGGGCCGATGCCGACCTTGATGGCGTCGGCGCCGGCGTCGATCAGGGCGCGGGCCGCGTCGCCCGTCGCCACGTTGCCGGCGATGATCTGGGTGTAGTTGCTGAGCTTCCGGGCGGCGGCGACCTGGTCCATGACCTTGCGGCTGTGGCCGTGGGCGGTGTCGACCACCAGCACGTCGACGCCGGCGTCGAACAGCGCCTCGGCCCGCGCCAGCCCGTCCGGACCGGTGCCGGTGGCGGCGGCGACGCGCAGGCGGCCGTGCGCGTCCTTGCAGGAGCGCGGGTGCAGCTGCGCCTTCTCGATGTCCTTCACCGTGATCAGGCCGATGCAGCGGTAGGAATCGTCCACCACCAGCAGCTTCTCGATGCGGTTGGTGTGCAGCAGGCGCTTGGCCTCGTCCTTGCCCACGCCCTCGCGCACCGTGACCAGCCCGTCCCTGGTCATCAGTTCGGAGACGGGCTGGCCGGGGTTGGTGGCGAAGCGGACGTCCCGGTTGGTCAGGATGCCGACCAGCTTGCCCGAGGCCTCGGTCACCGGGATGCCGGAGATGCGGTAGTCGGCCATCAGCTTCAGCGCGTCGGCCAGGGTGGCGTCGGGCGCGATGGTGATGGGGTTGACCACCATGCCGCTCTCGAACCGCTTGACCTTGCGGACCTCCTCGGCCTGGCGCTCGATGTCCATGTTGCGGTGGACGACGCCCATGCCGCCCGCCTGCGCCATGGCGATGGCCAGCGCCGATTCCGTCACCGTGTCCATGGCGGCGGACAGCAGCGGGATGCCCAGCTCGATGCTCTTGGTCAGGCGCGTGCGGGTGTCGACCTCGGCCGGCATGACGCCCGACTCCGCCGGCTCCAGCAGCACGTCGTCGAAGGTCAGGGCTTCACGGATCTTGAGCGTCATGAACCGTCTCCCGGCGTCGGCCGCCAAATGGGTGTAGAGGGACACGGTCCCCGCCGCGCGCGGCGGGAATTCGGTCCCTCGGAAATCAGGTTCGGCGCACTATACACACGGCCGAACGCATGTGAAGGCACCAGATGTAGCGAGGCAGCCCTGCGGCGGGCGGGGGCCTCACTCCTCCTGGCCGGCATCCTCCGCGCTGCCCGCCTCGCCCCGGAAACCGGTGGCGACGACGTAGGTCTCGGAGCTGTCGGCGCGGCTGGCCGGCGGCTTGGCGTGGCGCACCGTGGTGAAGTCGCGCTTCAGCTGGTCCAGCAGCGTGCGCTCGGCGCCGCCCTGGAACAGCTTGCAGACGAAGACGCCGCCGGGCGCCAGCACCTCCTGGGCGAAGGCGTAGGCGACCTCGGCCAGGTGCATGATGCGCAGATGGTCCGTCTTGGGATGGCCGGTGGTCGGTGCCGCCATGTCCGAGAGCACCACGTCGGCCGGGCCGCCCATGGCCTCCTTCAGCCGGTCGGGGGCGGTGGGGTCGAGGAAGTCCATGACGATGGTGGTGGCGCCGGGCACCGGCTCGAAGTCGAGGATGTCCAGCCCGACGACGTAGCCCCGGCCCTTCACCCGCTCCACCGCCACCTGGGTCCAGCCGCCGGGGGCGGCGCCCAGATCGACGACGCGGCTGCCGGGCTTCAGCAGATGGTACTTCTCGTCCAGCTGCAGCAGCTTGAAGGCGGCGCGCGAGCGGTAGCCGCGCTTCTTCGCCTCGGCGACGTAGGGGTCGTTCAGCTGCCGCTCCAGCCAGCGGGCGGAGGAGATGGAGCGCTTGGCGCGGGTCTTCACCCGGACGGTGAGGCTGCGGCCGCTGGGCAGCGAGCCGGTGGGGGGCTTCTTCTCGGTCATTCCCCCGATATCGGCGAGCGGGGCGCCCAAGGCAAGCGCCGAAAGCTCGGCCCTGCCCTGCCCCGGTGCGTGCCTAGCGGCGATCGCGGCGCGAGGCGGCCAGCAGCTCCGACAGGATGCCCTCGCGCACGCCGCGGTCGGCGATGCGCAGGCGGGTCACCGGCCAGCGCTCCCAGATCGCCTCGAGCACGGCGCAGCCGGCCACCACCAGGTCCGCCCGCTCCCGCCCGATGCAGGGGTTGGTTGCCCGGCCCTCGTAATCCTGCTCCAGCAGCGCGGCCGTGATGGACCGGGCGTCCAGCAGCGACAGCCAGGTCCCGTCGACGCGGGAGCGGTCGTAGCGGTCCAGCCCCAGCTTGATGCCGGCGAGCGTCGTGACCGTGCCGGACGTGCCCAGCATCTGCACCCGCCGGGCGCGCACCGCCTGGGAGATGCCGTTGCGCCGGTCGAACTCGGCGATGTCGGAATCGACGCGCGCGACCATGGCGGCGTAGGTCTCGGCCGCCACCCGGTCGCCGCCATAGCTCTCCGCCAGGTTCACGACGCCGACGGGCAGGGAGATCTGGTCCAGCAGGTGCGGCCGGCCGCGCGCCACCTCGATCCACATGATCTCGGTGGAGCCGCCGCCGATGTCGAAGACGATGGCGCGCGGCACCCGCGGGTCCAGCAGCGAGGCGCAGCCGGCCAGCGCCAGCCGCGCCTCCTCGTCCGATGTGATGATCTCGATGCGGATGCCGGTCTCGCGCTCGACCCGCTCCAGGAACTCGGTGCAGTTGCCGGCGCGGCGGCAGGCCTCGGTGGCGACGGCGCGCACAGAGGTAACGCCGCGCCGCCGCATCTTGCCGCCGCAGATCTTCAGCGCGCTCACGGTGCGGGCCATGGCTTCGTCCGACAGCCGGTCGGAGCGCGACAGCCCCTCGCCCAGCCGCACGATGCGGGAGAAGGCGTCGATGACCCGGAAGCCGCCGCGCGCCGGCCGGGCGATCAGCAGGCGGCAATTGTTGGTGCCGAGGTCGAGGGCGGCGAAGACCGCGCGCGGGGCCTCGGCCACGGCGGCGGCATCGCCCGCCGCCCCGCTCTCCGGCATCTCCGCGACCACCCCGTCCATGCTCCTGACCGCCCTCTCCATGCACCCGTCGCGACCCCCGCCCCCGGGGACATTCTCCGCATCGCGCGGAAAACCCATCCAGGGCCAACAGCCGGTCCGGCGCATCGTAACGCACCTGCCCACCCGGGCGGAACCGTCCCCACCCTACGCCGCCGGACCGCCCGGCGGGAAAGCGAAAAAAATTCCAACAAAGGGCTACACAACCCCAAAGGCCTCTGTTATACACCCGCTCCGTCCACGGCCGGTGGCCAACCACCGACCGGGCTGCTGGGGGATCGTCTAGCGGTAGGACTACGGACTCTGACTCCGTCAACCTAGGTTCGAATCCTAGTCCCCCAGCCAACTTCCCTATGATGAGGAAGTTTCGAGGTTTGTCGCTTCCGGCTTCAAGCCGGACTTGCTGCCTCTAAGTTGGACAGCGGCGACTTCAGGCCGGGCCGATCCGGCCGGCCCTCCTCCCCGATTTCTCCGTCAATTGAGTATCTTGGCTGGCGAGTATCTTGGCTGGCGCTGAGCAATGCCTCGGCCCGCCAGGAGTTAGGGGCGCCGGCGCCGGCGCCCCTAACTCCTGCTTAGAGGATCAGGCCGGCAGAGGTGAGGCCGCTGATACCGGCGAGGACGACCGTCAGGTCGGCCGCGCCGTCGCCGTCCAGGTCCGCCAGGACATGCACGTCGCCGCCGACCTGCTGCCAGCGCAGCTCGCCAGCGGTCATGCTGAAGGCCGCCTGATCCACCCAGCTCAGCGAGCCCGCGCCCGACAGGTCCAGCCGGTCGCCGGCCGCCGCGTCGAAGTCGGTCACCACATCCGGAGCCGATGCCGTGCTATCGCCGGTCGCTGCGATCACGAAGCGGTCGGCGCCCGCGCCGCCGGTGAGCACGTCCGCTCCGCCACCACCCGCGAGGGTGTCGTTGCCACCGCCGCCGAGCAGCGTGTCGCTCCCCGAACCGCCGGTCAGCTTGTTGTCTCCGGCGTTGCCGCGGCCCTCGAACGCGTCGGAGCCGACACGGACAAGATGCTCCACCTCGGTGGGCAGCTGGAAGAACGCGCTGCTCGCCTGCACCGTGTCGGTGCCGCCGTCTGCCGCCTCGATGATGACGTCCAGGCTGGTTTCCACAATGTAGGTGTCATCTCCCGAGCCGCCGACCAGGTAGTCGCCGCCGGGATGGGCGAGCGCCACCACGACGTCGGTTTGCCCAAAGCCGACGATGTCGGCCCGCCCGTCGCCGTTAACGTCGCCGACCAGACGGGGATACAGGTTGTGGCTCGACCAGCCGTCATTCACGGCGAAGGAGGAATGGGCCACGAAGGCAGTCCCGAACGTGCCGTTCCCCAGGGAGAGTGCGACCCAGGTGTCGCCTCCGCCGAAGCCCACCAAGTCCGCTTTCCCGTCGCCATTCACGTCGACCACGGCCCTCGGGTAGCTGTTCTGGCTGCTCCAGCCGTCGGAATAGGCGAACCCGGCGTGGGCCAGCTGGGCGGAACCGAAGGTGCCGTTTGCCTGGCCGAGCGCCACGTACACGTCATTGCCGCCGAAGGCGACGATGTCGGCCCGGCTGTCGCCGTTCACGTCGGCGAGCACGCGCGGATAGAGATTCTGGCTGGTGCTGCCGTCCGTGTAGGCGAAGCCGGCATGGGCGACAGACGACGCGCCGAAGGTTCCGTCCGCCTGCCCCAGTGATACCCACGTGTCGTTATGCCCGAAGCCGACGATGTCCGCACGGCCGTCGCCGTTCACGTCAGCGACGCCCCGGGGATACTTGTCCTGCGAGCTCCAGCCATCGCTGACGGCATGGCCCGCATGTGCGATGAAGGCGGCCCCGAACGTGCCGTCCGGCTGGCCCAGGGCGACATACACGTCGTTCCCGCCGAACGCGACGACATCGTCACGGCCGTCGCCGTTCACGTCGGCAGCCATCCTCGGATAGAGGTTCTGGCTGGTGTTGCCGTCATTGTAGGAGAAGGCGTCGTCCCGGGCCACGAAGTGCATCGCGAAGGTGCCGTCCGGCTGGCCCAGCGCGACGTAGACGTTGTCCTGACCGAAACCGATGACGTCCATGCGTCCGTCGCCGTTCACGTCGCCGAGCGCGCGCGGGTAGGCATCGAAGCTCGTGTTGCCGTCCTCCACGGCGAAGCCGACGGAGTGTGCCAGGATCAGGTCGCCGAAGCTCCCGCTGCCCAGCAGCGTTTCGGATGATGATGCTCCCCTGAGCGTGTCGTTTCCGGCGCCGCCCAGCAGCCTGTCGATTCCCGGTCCTCCGACCAGACTGTCGTTGCCGTCCAGCCCGTCGAGCGTGTCGGGCCCGCTGCCGCCGGTGATGGTGTTGTCGGCCGCGTTGCCGGTGCCGGCGAAGCTGCCGGACCCGGTATAGGCCAGCGCCTCCAGGTTCGCGCCAAGCATGTAGGAGAAGAGCCCGGTGCGCACCTCGTCGGTGCCCTGGCCGAGCGCCTCGACCACCACGTCGCCGGCATCGTCCACGAGGTAGACATCGTCGCCTCCTCCACCGGTGAGCGTGTCCGCCCCCGCGCCGCCGTCCAGCAGGTTCGCCGCGCCGTTGCCGGTGATCTGGTTGCCGAGCGCATTGCCGGTGCCGTCGATCACGGCGGCGCCGATCAGCACCAGATGCTCGACATGGTCCGGCAAGCTGAACGTGACGGAGCTGCGCACCGTGTCGGTGCCCTCGCCCGGCTGCTCGATCACCACATCCGTGGCCGCGTCGACCCCATAGGTGTCGTTGCCCGTGCCGCCCGCCAACGTGTCGATGCCGGTACCTCCGTTCAGGCTGTCGTCACCGTCACCGCCCACAAGGCAGTCCGCGCCGCCGTTGCCGAGCAGCGTGTCATTGCCGAGTCCGCCGGCGAGCGTGTCGGCCGAGCCGCCGCCGGCGATGCTGTTGGCGGCCTCGTTGCCGGTGCCGGTGAAGGAGCCGCCGCCGATGAAGACGAGGTTCTCCAGCACCGGGTCGAGGCTGTAGCTGGCGAGCGTGGTGCGCACCGTGTCGGTGCCCTCGCCCGGGTTCTCGACGAAGAGGTCGCCGGTACTGTCGATCACGTAGGTGTCGTTGCCGGTGCCGCCGACCAGCGTGTCGGCGCCTGTCCCTCCGTCCAGCTGGTCGTTGCCGCCGCCGCCCGCGAGGCTGTCGGCCCCGCCGCCGCCCGACAGCGTGTCGTTGCCGTCCAGCCCATCCAGCGTGTCGGAGGCGCCGCCGCCGGTGATCTGGTTGTCGGCGGCGTTTCCGGTGCCAGTGAAGGGAGCGCTGCCGGTGTAGACCAGTCGCTCCAGCGTGGCGCCGAGCGTGTAGGCGGCGAGCCCCGTGCGGATCGTGTCGGTGCCCTCGCCGGCATTCTCCAGCACCAGGTCTCCCGCATCCTCCACCACGTAGGTGTCGTCGCCGGTGCCGCCGGCCATGGTGTCGGCGCCGCTCCCGCCGTCCAGGCTGTCGCTCCCCTGGCCGCCGAGCAGGCTGTCCGCCCCGCCGCCGCCCAGCAGCGTGTCGCTGCCGGAACCGCCGTCCAGCGTGTCGGCCAGGGCGCCGCCGGTGATCTGGTTGCCGGACCCGTTGCCGGCACCGGTGAAGCTCGCGGCCCCGGTGTAGGTCAGGATCTCGACATTGTCGGCCAGCGTGTGCGAGGCGAGCGCGGTGCGCACCTCGTCGGTGCCGGCGCCCACACCCTCGATGACCGCGTCGCCAGCATCGTCGATGAGGTACAGGTCGCTGCCGGCCCCGCCCTCCAGCGTGTCGGCGCCGGCGGCTCCGTCCAGCGTGTCGTTGCCGGCGCCGCCGGTGATGCGGTTGGCCAGCCCGTTGCCGGTGCCGGCGAAATCACCGGTGCCGATGTAAGCGAGGTTCTCAAGCGTAGCGGCGAGCGTGTAGCTCGCCAGCGTGGTCCAGACCGTATCGGTGCCCTGACCCGGGTTCTCGGTGATCTGATCCGCCGTGCTGTCGACCAGGTAGACGTCGTCGCCCAGACCGCCGACCAGCGTGTCGCTGCCGGCAGCACCGTCCAGCGTGTCGTTGCCGGCGCCGCCCTGGATGCGGTTGGCGGCGGCGTTGCCCGTGCCGGCGAAGCTGCCGGAACCGGTGTAGGTCAGGTTCTCGAGATCGGCCGAGAGTGTGTAGCTGCCGGCGGTCGCGCGCACCTCGTCGGTGCCGCCAGCCGGGAGTTCCACGATCTGGTCGGCCGGATCGTCGGCGAGGTAGAGATCGTTGCCGCCGCCGCCGGTGAGGGTGTCCGCGCCCGCGCCGCCGTCCAGCGTGTCGCTGCCGCTACCGCCGGAAATCCGGTTCGCCAGCGCATTGCCGGTGCCTTGGAAGGCGCCTGCTCCGGCGTAGGTGAGATCCTCGAGGTTGGCCGCCAGCGTGTGGCTGGACAGCGCTGTCGTGACGGTATCCGTACCCTCTCCCGCATTCTCCACCAGCAGATCGCCGGCATTGTCGACGACAAAAGTATCATTCCCGGTCCCGCCGGCGAGCGTGTCCGCTCCGGCGCCGCCGTCCAGTGTGTCGGCGCCGCCCTGGCCCACCAGGCTGTCGGCATTCAGGTCGCCGAAGAGGCGATTGTCTCCGCCATCGCCGATCAGGGTGTCATTGCCAAAGCCACCCGCAATGTTCTCGAAACCGGAGACCACGTCGCCGGCCGCGTCGCCCTTCGTGCCCATGCCGGTCCCGAGATCGACATGTATGTGCGAATAGCCGTCCCGGTAGCTCAGCGTGTCGATGCCGGGGCCGCCGTCCATCATGTCCGCGCCGGGACCGCCGATGATCGTGTCGTTGCCCCCGCCGCCGGAGAGCGTGTCCCGGTCCTTGGTGGCGAGCGCCACGAGTGTTCCCGCGGAGTCGAACGCGACGATGTCCGCCAGCCCGTCACCGTTCACGTCGGCGGCCATGCGGGGATGGGTGTTCTGCGAGGTCCAGCCGGCATTGGCCCCGAACTGCGACGACGTTTCGAAGAAGCGCTCAAAGGTGCCGTCGGCCTTTCCGTAGGATACCCAGGTACGGCTGCCGAAGCCGATGATGTCGTCGCGCCCGTCGCCGTTCACGTCGGCCAGCACCCGGGGCGTGGCCGTCTGCGACTTGAAGTCGCTCTCGTGCCCGAAATCGACCGACCCCTCAATGTATGGCGCGAACTTGCCGTCGGCGCCTCCCAGAGAGACCCAGGTGCGGCTCCCGAAAGCGACCAGGTCAGACCGGCCGTCGCCATTCACGTCGCCGAGCGCTCTGAACTGGGCATCCAGGGAAGTCCAGCCGAAATTCGCCGCCCAATCGGGCGATGCCTGGAATGTGGTTCCGAAGGCACCGTTCGCCTGGCCCAGAGCGATCCAGGTGACGCTGCCGAAGCCGACCAGATCCGCGCGGCCGTCGCCGTTCACGTCCGCGACCATCCGGGGGGTGGAGTTCTGCGACTTCCAGCCGGTGCTCTGGCCGAAATCGGGAGAGCCGGCGATGTAGTTTCCAAAGGTGCCGTCCGCCTGGCCCAACGAAACCCAGGTCTGCGACCCGAATGCGACGAGGTCGTCACGGCCGTCGCCGTTCACGTCGCCCAGCATGCGGGGATAGGCATCCTGCGACGTCCACCCGACATCGTGACCCCAGCTCATCGAACCGGTGAAGTAGTTTCCGAAGGTGCCGTCCGCCTGACCCAGGGCCACCCAGGTCCGCGAGCCGAACGCCACGAGGTCGGCGCGGCCATCGCCATTCACGTCGCCCAGCATGCGGGGGAAGGAGTTCTGGGACGTGAAATTGGTGCTGTGCCCGAACAAGTTAGACACTCTGACCGGCGCGTGGAACAGGCCCTGCCCCCCGATCAGAAGATCGTCGCCTTCGCCTCCCACGATGGAGTCGTTGCTTGCGTTACCGGAGAGCGTGTCGTTCCCGAGCCCGCCGTCGATCGTGTCGTTGCCGTTGGCGCCGGAAAGGCTGTCGTTCCCCTCGTATCCCAGGATCACGTGATCCGCGTTGCCGCTGGTGATGGTGTCGTTCGACAGGCTTCCGCTGATGGTCGGCATGGATTTCCCCTGGTTTCACAGAGCGGGCGTGCCGCTTGGCTGCCGGCAGTGATGCGGGGGAAGGACGGGCCAGACCGGCTGGCCGGACCTCCGGAGGAATTAAACCCTACAGCAAGCCGGAGATGATCCTTTGAGGCCGGAGTCGATCCGCGTCAATCCGAAACACACGCCTGAGGCGAGTTAACATGCCGTTCACACTCTTTCTATCTGCCTGACCGGAGATCGAGCGAGCGGTCGAAGCCTACATCCTGAAGGACGCGGGAGCGAAAAACGGCCGTGTGGAAGCGGCTGTCCCGGCCCGATGGTTCCGGCCGTTCGGGCCCGGATCGCGCGCAGATTCAGGCAGCGGATCGGTATTGCCCTTGCTTAAACCGGTGCGCGCCTCTCATCTGGTGCGGTCACAGTGACCGCACTTACCGCCTGGGCTCTCATGTCATGCCGTTTCCGACTGCCCCCCCTCCCGGGCGCTTCGTCGCTCTCGACGTGGAGATGACCGGCAATCCGCCGGTCGACGGGCGCTGCATCGTCGAGTTGGGCGCGGTCGAGATTGTCGACGGGCGGCTCACGGGCGCCGAATGGGTGTCGCGGTTTGATCCGCAGGCACCGATCAATCCCATCGCCTCGGGCATCCACGGCATCCGCCAGGCGGATCTCGCCGGCTGTCCCCTGTTCGCGGACAAGGTGGACGAGCTGCTGCGCTTCATCGACGGCGCTCCGCTGGTCATGCACGGGGCGTCGGGCGACCTGCACGCCCTCCATGTGGAACTGGCGGCGCTAGGGCGGCCGCGCCTCGCCTCACCCGTCATCTGCACCGTCAAATGCGCGCAGCGCCACTGGCCTGGCGAGCGGGCGCGGCTGAACGATCTGGCGGCGCGGGTAGGGCTCGACCTCGGCGGCCGGGGGCGGCGGCGCGGCCACGGCGCGCTGGGCGATGCGCGGCTGACGGCGCTGATCTGGCTGGCCATGGGCGGGCCGGTGCCGGAGCAGCCCCGGCCGCGGCGCCGGCGGAGACGGGGGTCAGCGCCCGGCGGCGGCGACGGCGCTTGACGCCTCCACCCGCGCCCAACAGTCTGGCCCGGCCCGTGCGCGGCGGGCTTGGGCACGGGCGGGCTTGGCATGGATGCGCTTGGTTTGGTGACCGTCACGAGCTGCCTGATCCTGCTGGGATCGGCGGCGGTGCTGGTGGCGGTCTGGTGGCGCGCCCGCACCGAGGCCTATGCGCTGGACTGGGCGGCGACGTCCTTCTTCACGGCGCTGACCTGGTTCTGCCTCGCCACCGTGCCGCAACCGGTGGACGGCGGGCCGGTGCCGGTGGCCGTGGCGGCCGACCTGTCCGGCATCGCCTCCTTCCTGTTCCTGGCGCGGGGCACCGCCCGCTATGCGCGGACGCGGTTCCGCCCGGCCTTCTTCCTGGCATGCGCCGCGTTGGGCCTGGCGGGCGCGCTGGCCGGCATCGCGCTCGACCGGCCGAACCTGCGCGAACTGGCGCTGGGCGGCTTCCTGCAGGCCATGCTGGTGCCCTGCCTGTGGTGGCTCTGGCGGCGAGATCGGCGGGATTTCGGCGGGCTGGCTTTCCTGGCCGGCGTCTTCGCCATCTTCCTCAGCAATGGCGGCTACACGGTCGCGGTGCTGGCCCAGGCCCCCGTCAACGCCATGAGCCAGTCCTTCGGGGGCTTGGGCATCCTGATGGTCGGCATGCCGGCGGCGGGCGCGCTGATGGCGATGACGGGCGTGCTGGCGACGGCGTTGCGGCTGGTCGACCAGCTGCGCGCCCAGGCCGCCGAGCTGGAGCGCATCGCGGCCGAGGCGCAACGCGCCAACCGCGCCAAGACCGACTTCCTGGCGATGATCAGCCACGAGATCCGCACCCCGGCGAACGCCGTGCTGACGGCGCTGGAACTGGTGTCGCACGGCGAACTCGACCTGGACCAGGCGCGCTTCCTGGAACTCGCCAGGACGTCGGGCCGGACGCTGGTGGAACTGCTGGACCAGATCCTGGACATGTCCCGGCTGGAGGCGGGGCGCCTGCCGCTGCAGCCCGTGCCCCTAGACCTGCGGCGGCTGGCGCAGGAAGCGGTGGACGTGCTGGCGCCGCGCGCCGCGGCAAAGCGGCTCGACCTGCGGCTGGAGATCGACGGCGACCTGCCCGCCCGCGTGCTGGCGGACCCGGTGCGGCTGCGGCAAATCCTGGTCAATCTGGTCGGCAACGCCGTCAAGTTCACCGAGAGCGGCCGCGTCCGGGTGACCGTCGCGGCCGGCCCAGCCTCGGACGGTGCGGTGCCCGTCTCCGTGGCGGTCGAGGACACCGGCATCGGCATCCCCCGGGAGAAGCTCGATGCCATCTTCGAGCCCTTCGCCCAGGCGGACGGCTCCATCACCCGGCGCTATGGCGGGGCCGGGCTGGGCCTCGCCATCGCCGACCGGCTGGCGCGGCAGATGGGAGGCGGCATCCGCGTCGAGAGCGAGGCCGGGCGCGGCAGCACCTTCCGGCTGGAGGTGCCGCTGGTCCCTACGCAGGGCGGTGCGGCGCCGGAGGCGGCGGCCGGCACGGGCGGCCGGGCCACGCTGCTGCTGGTCGAGGACGATCCGGCCAGCCGCCTGGTCACCGGCGAGCTGCTGCGGCGCCAGGGCTATGCCGTGCTGGAGGTGACCGATGGCGCCGAGGCGGTGGAGCGCGTGCGGGCGGGCGGGATCGATCTGGTGCTGATGGATCTGGGCATGCCCGGGCTGGACGGCTTCATGGCGACGGCCCGCATCCGCGCCCTGCCCGGGGCGGCCGCACGGCTGCCGGTCCTGGCCCTGACCGCCAGCGTCGTGCCGGAGATCGCCGCGAAATGCCGCGAGGCGGGCATGCAGGGCTTCGTCGGCAAGCCGATCCGCCTGCCGGACCTGCTGACGGCCGTGGAGTCGGTGCTGGCGCCGGCCACCCAGGCCGGTTGAAGCGCGGCGGCGGCTCTGCGACAGTCGCCCCAACGAAAACACGAACCGTCCAGGGAGCTTCCATGCGCCGTGCCGCCCTCCTCCTCGCCGCCCTGCTCGCCTCGGCCTCCCCCGCCGCCGCGCAGGAAAAGCCGCTGACCTCGGCCGAGATCGTCAAGGCGGCGGGGCCGGCGGACTGGCGCACGCCCGACCCGGAGAACACGCTCTATATGGAGCTGGAGGGCGGACGCGTGGTGATCGAACTGGCCGCGAGGTTGGTCCCGAACCATGCCGCCAATATCCGGACGCTGGTGCGCGAGGGCTGGTTCGACGGGCTGGCGATCGTGCGGGTGCAGGAGAACTACGTCACCCAATGGGGCGACCCGACGGAGAAGAAGCCCGTCCGCAACGGCAAGAAGCAGCTGCCGGCCGAGTTCTTGGCCCCGAATGGCGCCGCGCTGCCCTTCGCCAAGCTGCCGGACGGTGACGTCTACGCGCCCGAGGTCGGCTTCGTCGACGGCTTCCCCGTCGGCCGCGATCCGGCCACCGGCGCCGTGTGGCCGCTGCACTGCTACGGCATGGTCGGCGCCGGGCGCGACATGACCGCCGACAGCGGCAGCGGCGCCGAGCTCTACGCCGTCATCGGCCAGGCGCCGCGGCATCTCGACCGCAACATGACCGTCGTCGGCCGGGTGCTGAAGGGCATGGAGCTGCTGACCGCCCTGCCGCGCGGCACCGGCCCGCTGGGCTTCTACGAGACGCCGGAGCAGCGCCGGCCGATCACGGCGGTGCGGCTGGCGGCCGACGTGCCTGAGGCCGAGCGGACCAAGCTGGAGGTACTGCGGACCGACACGGCGACCTTCGCCGCCTACATCGAATCGCGGCGCAACCGGCGCGAGCCCTTCTTCCTGGTGCCGCTGGGCAAGGTCGATGTCTGCAACGTCCCGCTGGTGACCCGCGACAAGCCGTGAGGCGAAGCAAAGTCTTGCGAACGGGTCAGCTTGGGCGGAGGCGGCGTGGTGCGTGCTTCGACAAGCTCAGCATGAGGGCATTATTGCTGCTCCCAGCTACACCGGCGCCTGAACGTACAGGTGTGCCTGGCCTCCCCTTCCCTCATCCTGAGCCTGTCGAAGGACGCACCACATCCCAGCCTCTCCCGTTCCTGTAAAGCCCAGGTGATCGCGGGCCTTCCCGCCTCCTACCGTGCCGCCGCGCTGGCCGGCTGGGCCGCTTCCGGCCCGTCCGGCGGCAGCAGCTCGATGGTGCAGACCAGGCCCTCCGGTCGCCAGTCGAGCCCCACCGTGCCGCCCAGCTGGTGGCCGACGACGCTGGACAGCAGGGTCGAGCCGAAGCCGGTGGCGGCAGGCGGTCCGGCGAGGCGCGGCCCGCCGCTCTCCCGCCATTCCAGCCGCAGCGCGCCCGTTGCGTGCCGCTCCCAGCGGATGGCGACGCGGCCGTCCGGCGTGGACAGGCCGCCATGCTTGGCGGCGTTGGTGCCGAGCTCGTGCAGGGCCAGGCCCAGCGGCTGGACCGTGTCGGGGTCCAGCTGCACCGGCGGCCCCTCCAGCGCCAGCCGGTCCGGCGGGGCGAAGGGCGCCAGCTCCTGCTCCAGCAGCAGCTGGAGGTCGGTTCCCTTCCAGGCGGCCTTGGCGAGCAGACCGTGGGCGCGGGCCAGCGCGGCGATCCGCCCCTCGATCGCCGCCATCAGCGCCTCGACGGTCGGAGCCGAGCTGAGCCGCACGATGGCGAGCGCCACGGAGAGCGCGTTCTTGGCGCGGTGATCCACCTCGCGCATGAGCAGGCGCTGCTGCGACGCCGCCTCGCGCCGCTCGCTGACGTCGCGGCAGATGCCGGTCAGCCGGATGATGCGGCCGCCCGCGTCGCGCACCGCGTCGCCGCGGCAGGTGAGCCAGCGCACGGACCCGTCCGGCCTGACGATGCGGAACTCGAGGTCGAGCGGCCCCGATCCGGCCATGCTGGCGGCCACGGCGCGGCGGACTTCCTCCTGGTCGTCGGGATGGACGCGGGAGATGAAACCGTCATAGCTCGCCGGCTCCGACTCCGGAATGCCCCAGATGCGGCGGTAGGTCTCGGACCAGTGGACGACGCGGCTGTCCAGCTCCCAGTCCCACACGCCGATGCCGGCGGCGGCGCCGGCCAGGGTCAGCCGCAGCTCGCTCTCGCGCAGGTCGGCCATGGCCTTGGCGAGATGCGAGGTGCGCTCCTCGATGCGCCGCTCCAGCGCGTCGTTCAGCGACTCGGCGGCCCGGGCGTTGCGGAAGGCGAGGCCGATGAAGGGCAGCAGCAGCCCCAGCCCGCCCAGCGCCAGCGCCGCCAGCGCGCGCATGCGCCGGTACCATTCCGCCTCCAGCCGGGCGGTGTCGATGCCGTAGATGAGCTGGATCGGCAGCCCCTCGAGCCTGAGGCGGGCATAGAGGCGCTCGACCCCGTCCACCGGCGACGGGGCGATGAAGGGATCGTCGCCGCCGGGTCCGGCGCCGCCGCGCAGCGGATCGAGCAGGGACGACACCTTGCCCAGGTTCGGGCCGGCGCCCGGCTCCGGGATGCGGGCCAGCACGGTCCCGTCGTCGCGCGCCAGCAGCACGGCGTTCTGCGACTCGCCGACGACCTTGCGGTAGAAGGCCTGGAAATAGCCGGGCAGCAGCGATACCTGGGCCACGCCGGCGAAGCCGCCGTCGGGCGTGTGCAGGCGCCGGCTCAGGGTGAAGAAGATGTCGGGCCGCAGCCGCCCGACCAGCGGCTGGCCGACGAACACGGAACCGCCTCCGGGCGCGTGGGCCTCGGGCGGTTCCGCCTGGTGCGCCTTGAAATAGTCGCGGTCGCCGACATTCAGCACGGGCGTGGGCCAGGCGAAGCTGCTGACGCGCACCCTGCCCCCGGCGTCCACCAGCCAGTAGCTTTGCACCTCCGGCGCCTTCTCGGCCAGCGACAGCAGCCAGTCATGCACGACCGACGTGCGCTCCATCCGGTCCCAGCCCAGCGCGGCGAGGTTCCACTGGACGTTCGACAGGGTCAGCGCGTGGATGCCCAGCACCTTGTCCGCATGCTCGGCCAGCTGGCGGACGACCGCGCGCGCGTCGCGGCGGGCATCCTCATAGACGCGGATGCGCTCGACCCAGGCCAGCAGCGCGAACAGCAGGAACGTGACGACGGCGGCCGCGATGCCCAGCCGGACGACCGACCGTACCGGTGCCGCCGGCGTGGCGCCGCCGCTCCCTGTCCGTTCCTGCTCCACCCACGCCCTCCTGACCGCCCGATGCACCGCATCCAGAGTCCGCCTTCCGAAGGGCCGGCATCCATCAGCCTTTCCGCCTAGGTGAAGGTGTCTCACTGGCCATTGTAGTTAGATCGACCGGGCGCGGATAACAGCTTAGAGGAGGTAATCTGGAGTGTAACTACCCCGAAAGCCCGGGCGTTTCAGCTGTTTGATAGAAGATTACGCAGCTTTTGTCTGATTTTCTGGCAGCCGTGATCTTGCGATCATGCAAAGGCCGGATTTCCCCTATGGAGGCATGCCGGCGGAAAGGAGGGCCGGATGGCCCATGTACTGGTGGTCGATGACGAGGTGCTCTGCGCGCTTGGCGTGAAGTCGCACCTGGAAAGCCTGGGGCACAGGGTCACCATCGCCTTCACGGTGATGGACGCGATCCGCAGCTTCGACATGGATCCCGCGGATGCCGTGGTCACGGACTTCAGGATGCCCCGCATGGACGGCAAGGATCTGGTCCGGTACCTGCGGGACCGCAGCCGCGACCTGCCCATCCTGATCCTCACCGGCTACGCGCCCGACGCCGAGGCGGTCTGCCGGTCCAGCGACCCGCCGATCGCGGTGCTGGACAAGCCGGCGGTGCCGCAGGTCCTGAACGAGACGTTGGCGTCGCTGCTGGCGCGCTCGGGGAAGGTGCTCGCGGATCAGACCTCGATCAGCGCGTAGGGCTTGCCGGTCGGCTTCGTCAGCGGCGCCGCGACGTTGTAGACGGGCTTGCCGGCGCGGGTGCGGCCCTCATAGGTGCCGTGGTGGGCGTGGCCGTGGAAGATGGCCTGGATGCCGTCGAACCGGTCGATCGTCTCCGCCAGGCGCGAGGAGCCGAGGAAGGGCAGGATGGCGTCGGGCTCGCCGACGACCGTTTCGACGATGGGCGCGTAGTGCAGGACGACGACCGTGCGGTCGGTCTCCAGCTGCTTCAGCGCGTGCTCCAGCTTCAGCGCCTCGTCCACGGCCTCCTGGACGAAGGACTTCACCGCCTTCTCGCCGAAGGCGTCCAGCATGCGGCCATCGAAGCCGCCGCCGAACCCCTTCACCCCGGCGAAGCCCACGCCCTGGATGGTGTGGACCTCGTCCTCCAGGAACTTCACGCCGACGTCGCGCATCACCCGCTCCACCTCCTCGGGCGTGCCGCAATGATGGTCGTGGTTGCCCAGCACGGCCAGGACCGGCAGCGGGCAGCCGCGCAGATCCTCGGCCAGCGCCTCGGCCTCCGGGACGTTGCCGTGGTTGGTCAGGTCGCCGCAGAGGCAGAGCACGTCCGCCGCCTGCGAAATCTCCAGGAAGGTCTCGCGCCAGCGCCCCTTGGCATTGGGCGAGGCGTGCACGTCGCCGATCGCGGCCACCCGCAGCTTGCGCCGAGGCGACTGCCCCTCTTGTCCGTCCATGCGGTCAATCCTCGTCGTCGGTGTTCTGCGCTGGCAGGCCGACCACGTCGGCGAAGCCCCACTCGCCCACATCCACGCGGTAGTCCTCCGGTGCGAACAGGCGGCCGCGGCAGACCTTGATCTTGGGCGTCGGCAGGTCGAGCTGCACCTTCGCCCGGTCCAGCAGTTCCTCCATCAGCCAGCGCGGGATGCGGTCGCGCTCGGCCGGGTAGATGAAGCGGAAGTTCAGCACATGGATCAGCAGCACCTCCCAGTACTGCTCCATGTGCTGCAGCAGCCGGCGCCAATCGATGCGGTCGCTCTGGCGCAGGATCAGGTGGGCGATGTCGGCGCCGTCGTAGCGGTGGCGCAGCTGCAGCAGGGCCTTGGACCAGATCATCTCGGTCGGCGGCGTCAGGTTCACGCGCACGCCGTAGAACTCGGCCGGGTGGGTCTCCTGGAACCAGGCGTCGGTGATGGTGACGACCGCCGCCGCCGAGCCGAAGATCACGTCGAAGAAGCATTTGCCGCGCTTGACCTTGGCGAGCCAGCGCTCGTCCTTGATCGTGGTCTCAAAGCCGCGCTCCTTGAAGTGCAGCAGGATGCGCGGGAAGTCGCCCGGCTTGCAGAAGATGTCGATGTCCTTGGTCGGGCGGTTGATGCCGGTGTAGCAGTTCACCGCGAAGGTGCCGGCGACCAGGAAGGGAATGCCGCTCTCCGTCAGGATCTGCAGGCTCTCCTGGTAGAAATGGTCGGCGTCGGGCGGCGCCAGGCCGCTGATCGGCGGCGGCGAACCGGCCAGGGTCTCGTAGCTGCCGGAACCGGCGACGGCCGGCATGTCGCCGCCGGGCTGTCCCTGCACTTGGCCCTGCTGCTGGGAGATGGGGTGCGGGGAGACGGGGCTATGGGAATCGAAGGGCCGCTCGGCCACGGCGCGTCTCCTGCTGCGATGGGACGAGATGGCAACAGGCTATGCGCGCCCCCTGTTCCCGCCTCCTCGACGGGAAGGCGGGAACGGCGGGACATGGCGGGCGTTCAGGGAATCCGGCGGCGCGGGAGGATTATGATGGCGGTCCAGGGGACGGAGAACGGGCGGCTGCCCGCCAACCATCTGGAGGCGGCGGATTGCCGGCCGCGGCAGCGCCTCAGACCTGCCACCAGCGCGCGCCCTGCGGAATGGCGAAGGGAGCGATCGACGTCGCCAGACCCATCCGCACCGCCTCCTCCGACCCCACGACGGTGGAGCGCGCCCTGAGCTCGCGGACGCGGGACGCCTCCAGGCCGGTGCGGGCGGCGGTGATGCCGCTCAGCGCCTCCTCGTAGGTCCCGACGCAGGCCATCGCGTCCATGACCTGGCTGGAGGAGGTTTCGCCGCTGTTGCCGAAGGTCCAGGACACGCCGTGGAACAGGAAGCTGGTCCAGTCGTCGGCATGGCGCCGGTCGCCCAGCAGGAACGGCAGGATGGCGACGCTGTCGACGCTGCCGATGTTGTAGGTGGTCCACTCCACCTTCAGCGCCCGCAGCTGGTTGTAGGCGGACAGGCCGGCGATGATGTTGCCGCCGCCGCTGCCGATCGCCAGGTGGATGCGCTTGGCGCCTTCCGACATCAGGGTCTGGCAGGCCTCCAGCAATCCGGCGACCGTGTCCATGGTGACCGGCCGGATGAAGGAGACGTAGGCGTCGGGGAGGTGCGGCGCGGGAGAGGCCATGGTGCTTCGCGGGCTGGGGAGACGGGACGCCTCCCATGGCACACCGGCCGTCCTAACGCTTGGTTAGCGGCGAGCGATTGTCACGGCTCCGGAACGAAAAAGGGGCGCCCCGCGGGACGCCCCTTCCCCTGCCGCCGGTCCTGCCGGATCAGCGGTTCTTGTCCGGATCGCTGACGCCGGTGCCGACGGTGCCGCCGCCCAGGCCCGAGCCCGCGCCGCCGGTCGAGGCGGTGGTGCCGGTCATGGTCCCGGCGCGGCCCGAGGAGGCCGCCCCGGCCGTGCCGCCCACGCCGCCGCCGGCATTGTTCAGCGCGCCGCCGGTGGTGCTGCCCGGCAGCGAGCCGGTGTTGGCGCTCTGCAGCGTGCTGGCCAGGCTGCCGCCGACCGACTCGCCGGTGTTCTGGCCGTAGCCGGAGCTGGAGCCGTACTGGCCGGACTGCCGGACCCGCAGGTTGTTCTGCACGTGCCGCACGCCCGAGACGTTCTCGGCGATGTCCTCGGCGTGGCGCTTGGTGAAGCGGCTGTCGACGGTGCCGGTCAGCGTCACCTCGCCGCCGCTGACCGTCACGTCGATCTCGGAGGCGTCGACATGCGGATCGTCGGTCAGCCGGTCGTTGATGTCGTCGCGGATGCGGTCGTCGGAGCGGGTATAGTTCTTCGGGCCGCGGCCGACATGGTGCTGCGCGCCCTGGTCGCCCTGGCGGGCGTCCATCTCGCGGCGGCGCTCGGCCCCGTCGGCGCCGAACCAGGAGGCGATCTCGTCACCGGCCCGGGCGAAGAAGCCGCGGTCCTCGTCGCCGTGCGAGGAGCCGCCGTAGGAGGAGCCGCGGTCGTAGGTGCTCACGCGCCGCGCCTCGCCCATGCGGCCGTACTCGTGCCGGCCCTGGTCGCGGTGGCCGTAGTCGCCGCCGCCCTGGCGGCCGCGCTCGATGTCGGCGCGGCCGGTGTAGCCGCCGAAGGTGCGGCCGTAGCTGCTGCCGTACATGCCGCCCATGCGGCCCGGCTCGAACAGCCCCTCATTGCCGTAGTCGCGGCCGCGGTCGTCGAACAGGGCGTCGGGATTGTAGCCCTGGTCCGCCTCGTAGCCGCCGCGGGCGTAGCGCTCCATGTCGTGCCGCATGTCGTGGCTGTAGTCGCGGCCGCGGCCCTGGCGGTACTCGCCCTGCTGCCGGTGGTCGCCGAAGCCGGCGCCGCCGTAGTTGGTGCCGCCGTGGAAGCCGGCGCCGGGATTGCGCTGGCCGCCCTGATGACCGCCACCCCCCTGGCCCTGGTAGCCGCCACCCTGGTTCGTCCCGTAGCTCCGGCCGTAGCCACCGCCGTAGCCGCCGGTGTACTCGCCGTAGCTGCCGCCCCGCGCGGCGCCGCTCTCCTGGTCGCGGTAGTCGCGCCCGGCGTTGGAGCCGCCATAGTCGCGGTTGTAGCCCTGCTCGGAGCGGTCGCCGTAGCGCTCGCCCGGACGGTCGGCGAAGCGGTCCTGCCGGCCGTAGCGGCGGCGCTCGTCCTCGTAGCGATCGTCGTAATCAGCCATCGGTGTTCCCTCTTGCTCGATAGCCCGGCCGGCCGGACGGGCGGTGCCAGGGGAACAGAGGGGGTGCCCTCACGGTTCCGGACGGGAAGGATGCACCCCAACCGGAGAGGACCATGCTCAGCCTGAACGCCGCCGGCCCGCTGCCGCCCTTCCCGCCCGCGACCCCCGAAAGGCCGGGCGTCGACCCCGACGACCCCGTGCCGGTGGAGGAGCCGCCGATGCCGGTGCCCATCCCGCCGGCCGAGCCGCCGCCGATGCCGGAGCGGCTGCGATAGGCGCCCCGGGCGGGGAACGACGCCGGGGCGCCGGCGGTTGATGGGGGCGACGGACCCGTCCTCTCCCGGAGATCGCCGATGCGTACCAGGATGCTGACCGCCATGGCGGCGCTGCTCGTCCTTTCCTCGCCCGTGACGGCCCCCGCCTGGGCCCAGGATGCCGCGCCCGCCCGTGCCGACGCTGCGACCGAGATCGAGGCGGCGCTGCGCCAGCTGCGCGCCGCGCTCGACCGCGCCGCCCAGGACAACGCCGCCAACCCGGCCGCCGCCGACGCCTACCGCAGCGCCGCCCAGCGGGTGGAGAGCGCGCTGGGCGCCGGCGCCGATCCGATGACCGCGGCGGACGCCGCCGAGAGCGCCTCGCGGGTCGGGCAGCCCCAGGGCTTCGCCGGCTCCACCGTCGGCCCCGACAGCACCGACGTCCGGGTGCGGCAGGAGGCGCCGCGGGTGGCGGTGACCCCGGTCGACCCCACCGTCGCGGTGACCCAGGCGCCGCCGCAGGTCCAGGTGCAGCAGCCCCCGCCGCAGATCGCCGTCAACCAGCCGGCGCCCCGGATCATCGTCCGCCAGCGCCCGCCCGAGGTCATCGTCCGACAGTTCGAGCCGGAGGTCATCGTCCGGCAGCCCGAGCCCGAGATCATCATCGAGCAGCCCGAGGCGCAGGTCAGCGTCACCACCGAGCGTCCGGCGGTGAGCGCGCAGCTGGCCCCGCCGCAGGTGCAGGTCCAGCAGCCGGCGCCCCAGGTCGCCGTGACCCAGCCGGCGCCGGACGTGGCGGTCGAGCAGGTGCGGCCGCAGGTGACGGTGGATGAGAGCGCGACCGCCCCGGCGCCCCTCGCCGCCCGGCCGTCGCAGCCCGCCGACCCGGAGGTGGCGCTGGCGCCGCCGGCCGGCACGCCGCGCGACGA
>DASPNP010000024.1:0-44389 GCA_035626475.1 Azospirillaceae bacterium | reverse complement strand
GGGTTGCAGCGGGATGCGGTGGATGCAGCGCCGGTGTGGTTCGTAGGTCGCATGGAGCCGCAGGCGCAATGCGACATCCCGCCGGAGAATGTCGCATTGCGCTTCGCTCCATGCGACCTACGGGCGCGCTTCATTGATCGGGCATGGCTGCAACCCCTCGGTCCCAGCCTGCGCCGGGATGACGGGCAGAGGGTATCGTCAACGGCACAGCACTCCCCCCGACCATCCGTATAGGCCCCTGATAGCGGTTGTGCAGGCACCGGCTTTTGGGCAACCCTGGGACGCCGGGACAAGGCGGGGGCGGGGCATGGCACGGGGCGCGGGCGCCCTCATCACGCGCGGGCTGGCGGCGGCGGTGGACTGGTTCCTGCCGGCGGCGGTGCGGCCGCCGCGCGGGGACGAGCGCGACCGGCTGCGCTACCGCGGCTATATCCGCACCTCGCTGGGCATCTTCCTGGGCATGCTGGTGATCCTGGCGCAGGAAGCCGTCTCGCACGGGGATCTGCTGCGGCCGGAGCCGCTGCTCTGGGGCATCTACGCCCTGCTGATGCTGGCGAACCTGCTGCTGGTGAGGACGACGGGCCGCGCCCACGCGGTCAACCTCGCCAACAATTTCCTCGGGCTGCTGATGATGGGGGCGCTGCTGCACATCTCCGGCGGCATCGGCTCGCCCTACCTGCCGCTGTTCGTCGGCGGCATCGCGGTGACGGCCAATTTCGGCGGCAACCGCGCCATCCTGGCGGTGATGCTGAGCTTCGCGGCGATGGTCGGTGCGGTCTATGCGGCGCAGCTGCAGGGGGCGCCCTGGTCGGCGCCGCCGCCCGACGGGCATGCCCACCGCTTCGGGCTGGTCATGACCGCGGCGGCGCTGGTGCTGCTGGGCAGCCTGTCGGCCCAGACCGCGCGCACCCGGACCCGCACGCTGCTGCGCCGCGCCCGCGACCAGGCGGAGGCGCGGCGGCTGGCGGCCGAGGTCTCGCACCTGCAGGCGGAGCAGGCGCTGGCCGATCTGCGGGACGCGCAGGCCCACCTGGTGCTGCAGGAGAAGATGGCCTCGCTGGGCAGCCTGGTCGCCGGCGTCGCGCACGAGGTGAACACGCCGGTCGGCGTGGCCCTGACCGCCGCCTCGCAGATGGCGGCGGAGACCGCGCGCATCCGCTCGCTGGTCGAGACCGGGGCGCTGAAACGCTCGGACTTGGCCGAGTATCTGGAGGCCGCAGGCGAGCTGTCCCGGCTGGTCGAGGCCAACAGCGCCCGCGCCGCCCGGCTCATCCAGAGCTTCAAGGAGGTGGCGGTCGACCAGGCCAGCGGCGAGCGCCGGACCTTCGAGCTGGGACCCTATGTCGAGGAGGTCGTCTCCAACCTCGGGCCGCAGCTGAAGCGCCTGCGGGTCCGGGTGGCGCAGGACATCCCCGCCGGCATCGTCGTGGACGGCTATCCCGGCCCCTTCGCCCAGGTGCTGACGAACCTGGTGCAGAACTCGCTGCTGCACGCCTTCGAGGAGGGCCGGGCCGGCACGATCACCGTGGAGGCGCGGCGGCTGGGCGAGGCGCAGGTGGAGCTGACCTACCGCGACGACGGCAAGGGCATCCCGGCGGCGCTGCGGTCGCGCATCTTCGACCCCTTCTTCACCACCAGGCGCGGCCAGGGCGGCTCCGGCCTGGGGCTGCACCTGCTCTACAACATCGTCACCGGGCCCATGGGCGGGCGGGTGGAGGTCGGCGAGGCGCCGGGCGGCGGCGCCCGCTTCACCCTGAGCTTCCCGCTGGTGGCGCCGCAGCCCCGCGCGGAGAACCGGCCGGAGGGCGTGGCCGCCGAGTCCTGACGCCCATTGGTGGCATCGGGGGCCGGCGGTGCCCGGGCCATCTTGCGCCGCACAAGAGACTCCGCCTAACCTGTGCGGCAGCCCATCCAGGCGCTAACGAAGAATTGAATTCGAGGAGGAATGGCCATGGTCGATGTCGTCATCACCGGTGCGGCGCGCACGCCGATCGGTGCCTTCAACGGCGCCCTGAGCGGCGTCGCGGCCCACACGCTGGGCGAGGTGGCCATCCGCGAGGCGCTGGCCCGCGCCCGGGTCGACGCCGGCGAGGTGAACGAGGTGGTGATGGGCCAGGTGCTGGCCGCCGGCGGCGGTCAGAACCCCGCCCGCCAGGCCGCCATCGCCTGCGGCATCCCGGTCGAGCGCACCGCCTACGGCATCAACCAGCTCTGCGGCTCGGGCCTGCGCACGGTCGCGCTCGGCTACCAGGCGGTGAAGCTGGGCGACGCCGACATCGTCGTCGCCGGCGGCATGGAGAGCATGAGCCAGGCCCCGCACGTCGTCCATCTGCGCAACGGCACCAAGATGGGCGACACCGCCATGATCGACACCATGATCAGGGATGGCCTCTGGGACGCCTTCAACGGCTACCACATGGGCGGCACGGCGGAGAACGTCGCCGAGAAGTGGCAGATCACCCGCGAGCAGCAGGACGAGTTCGCCGCCGCCAGCCAGAACAAGGCCGAGGCGGCGATGAAGGCCGGCCGCTTCAAGGACGAGATCGCGGCCGTGAAGATCCAGGGCCGCAAGGGCGAGGTCATCGTCGACCAGGACGAGTACCCGAAGCACGGCACCACCGTGGAGGCCCTGCAGAAGCTGCGCCCGGCCTTCAAGAAGGACGGTTCGGTCACCGCCGGCAACGCCTCGGGCATCAATGACGGCGCCGCCGCGCTGGTGCTGATGAGCGCCGACAACGCGGCCAAGCGCGGCATCGCCCCGCTGGCCCGCATCGTCTCCTGGGCGACCGTCGGCGTCGATCCGGCGATCATGGGCTCGGGCCCGATCCCGGCCAGCCGCGAGGCGCTGCGCAAGGCCGGCTGGAAGGCCGACGAGCTGGACCTGATCGAGGCGAACGAGGCCTTCGCCGCCCAGGCCTGCGCCGTGAACAAGGATCTGGGCTGGGACACCAGCAAGGTGAACGTCAACGGCGGCGCCATCGCGCTGGGCCACCCGATCGGCGCGTCGGGCGCCCGCGTGCTGGTGACCCTGCTGCACGAGATGCAGAAGCGCGACGCCAAGAAGGGCCTCGCCACGCTCTGCATCGGCGGCGGCATGGGCATCGCCCTCTGCGTCGAGCGCTGAGGCCGGAGCTTTCGTAGGTAAGGAGAGGCCGGGGCCGCGCGCCCCGGCCTTTTCCTTTTGCGCACGCGACCCCGTCCCGCACGCCAGACGTGCAGTTACCCCCTAAGTCGTTATGGCGCGACGGGTGGCGGTGCCGCTATCATCGCCGCCTCAATTCATAACGGTTAACTCCGGGGGGAAACAAAAATGGGTAGAGTTGCACTCGTCACGGGCGGCACGCGCGGCATCGGCGAAGCCATTTCGCTGGCCCTGAAGAACGCGGGCTACACGGTCGCGGCGAACTACGCCGGCAATGACGAGCGGGCGCGCGAGTTCACCGCCCGCACCGGCATCGGCGCCTACAAGTTCGACGTGGGCGACTTCCAGGCCGTGACCAGCGCCATCGCGCAGATCGAGAAGGATCTGGGCCCGATCGACGTGGTCGTGAACAATGCCGGCATCACCCGCGACGGCGTCATGCACCGCATGACGCTGGAGCAGTGGCAGGAGGTCATCCAGACCAACCTGACCAGCTGCTTCAACGTCTGCCGCGCCGTCATCGACGGCATGCGCAACCGGGGCTTCGGCCGCATCGTCAACATCGGCTCGATCAACGGCCAGGCCGGCCAGTACGGCCAGGTGAACTACGCCGCCGCCAAGTCGGGCATCCACGGCTTCACCAAGGCGCTGGCGCAGGAGGGCGCGGCCAAGGGCATCACCGTCAACGCCATCGCCCCGGGCTACATCGACACCGACATGGTCCGCGCCGTGCCGCCGAACGTGCTGGAGAAGATCGTGGCCAAGGTCCCGGTCGGCCGCCTGGGCAAGGCCGAGGAGATCGCCCGCGGCGTGCTGTTCCTGGTGGCCGACGACGCCGGCTTCATCACCGGCTCGACCCTGTCGATCAACGGCGGCCAGCACATGTACTGATGCCTTCCTCCCTCTCCCCTCGCGGGAGAGGGTAGGGACCCGAACCGAAGGTTTGGGAGGGGTGAGGGGCGGCCGGCGGCAACGCCGGCCGTTTCCTTTTGCGGGACCGAGGTGAGCGACCGGGCCGGCTGCGGCTCCCCTCACCCTCCCGTCGCCGAGGCGACGGGCCCCGCCCTCTCCCGCAAGGGGAGAGGGAGATAGGACATGCCCCACGAATACCCCGATCATCCCCGCGTCGGCGTCGGCGTCATCGTGCGCCGGGGCGACGCGGTGCTGCTGGTGCGGCGCGGCAAGCCGCCGGGCCTGGGCGAGTGGAGCCTGCCGGGCGGCAGCCAGGAGCTGGGCGAGACGCTGTTCGAGACCGCCGCCCGCGAGGCGCTGGAGGAGACGGGCGTCACCGTGCGCCCGGTGTCGGTGCTGACCGGCGTCGACAATATCGAGCGCGACGCGGACGGCCGCGTCCGCTTCCACTACACCATCATCGACGTGCTGGCCGACTGGGTCTCGGGCGAGCCGGTCCCCGGCGACGACGCCACCGCCGCCCGCTGGGCCGCGCCCGAGGAATGGCGCGCCCTGGTCACCTGGCCGCCGCTGCTGGAGGTGCTGGAGATGGCGCTGCGGGCGGAGCGGTGAGACACCCGCTCAGGGTTGCCGCTTCACCGGCACGCGCCGACCTCCTTCGGACCAACTGCGAAGTACCCTTCGGAGCCCACAGGCACAGGCTCACCGAAGGGCGTCACGTCGACAACGCTGGGCTCCTCAATCCTCGACCAGCAGTAGACGCTTCCGTCAGGAATTTGGTCGCCGAGGACGCGCCAGCCGTTGTGGGTCTGCGGCAGCAGGACCAGCTCGTAAGCGGACCTCTTAACGTCGCGTGGATCACCGGTTTCCCAGGCCTGCACATTGCCGCGATAGTGCCACTCGTCCCTTTCCTTGCTGTAGATGAAGGCTCCACAGTTCCCCTGGTTGCCGCACCAGCGCAGGTTCACGAAGGTGAGCAGCAGTTCCTGCAATCCGTCGCCGTTCAGTTCCGCTCTCGCGGCATAGACCTCTTCGATAAACAGCAATGTGAATGGGTTATCGCTGTTGGCGCGTTCCACCAACGCTTCGACGAAGGGCCGCTCGGCCCCAAGATTGTTGTCCAACATCAGGATTCTCTCGCCGGCAAAGGCCGCGCCTGCCCATGCCGCGAAAGCGACGAGGGTTGCGAACACCGCGATGGGTCGGCGTGCCGGTGCCGTCATTTCCGGTACTCCACGGAGCTGAATTTCCTCAGGCGAGTTTCAACCATATCATACTTCGGATCCCAGTCCTTGGATTTCCTTGCTCGGTTACTATCCCACTCATGCTTCTCTAGAAGCTTTATGTAATCGATCACGACAGGACCACCCGCACGATGGCCCACGGCCGCAAGTCCGGCTTCCGTTATCTTGAACGGAGCCACAAACCCAACGATTGTCTTCCCAAGTCTTGCCTTCATGCCGCCAAGCCGGAATTCATCATCCAGCGACTTGGAGAGCAGATTCATCGCCATTTCCTGAGCAACCGGGCTCGCGAGAAAATCCTCCGCGCTGTTTATACCGTCCTTGCCGGTCCATCTGATGTTCTCATCGAGATATCCTCCCGCCATAAGAGCCCATTTCCTGAGCTGATATCTCCCGAGAGCGCCGACACCACCCTGTGTGGAGTTCCTGGCCGCGTAGTTCCCATTCGACATCTCCAGCTCGTCGATCTTCTCCCTGAATTCGTTCGTCAGACCTGAGTCGCTCCAGACGCTGTCCGGTTTGCGATAGGTGGAACCACTCCCCGCTTGAGCATTGCTCGGGTCCACCAGGAAGCGCATGTGCTCCCGGCCGGGCCGGTCGTCAGCCGACGATGCCGATGGCGACCCGCCCCGCGAGCCCGTGTCGGTCCAGCGCCCCTGCCCGTCCCGGGGCTGGTTGGGGTCGAACTCCGGATAGCCCTCTGTCATGCGCGAGAGACTCGGCGCCGCCTCCATGACGCAGGACCAGATGGCGTCGGCGGGGCCGATGCCGCGCGCCTCGAAGCTCAGGGCGAGACCATGACGCAGCAGGCGCTCCAGCCAGAGCAACCGCATCCTGTCCTCCTCCAGCCAGCGGCGGCGGATCGATCCCGGCCCGAAGCAGGAGCGGTAATGGTCATGGGGTTGGATGAAGCGCAGCGCCGGCGTGCGCCCGGCCAGCGAACCGGGCGCGACCATCTCCACCGGCAGGCCGTCGATGCCGGCGCGCCAGTCCATATACTCGCCCGACGCCTCGCGCAGCCGATAGACGGTGCCGCCCGCGCACCGCAGCCCCTGCGTGCCCCGCCCGTCCGAGAGCAGCGCCTCGATCGGCAGGGGGTTGCCGACCCAGACGTCGCGCGCCCCGTCGATCCGCAGCGGTTGCGCGACGGGATGCGCGGCGATCCAGGAGCGGAACAGGCCGGGCACCCTGGCGCTCAGCCCGTTGCGGTTCCAGAAGAGACGCAGGAACGCGGTGAAGGTCGGCTCCCGGCTCGCCGGGGCGAGGGCGGCCGGATCGAGGTCCAGAAGATGGTCGAGACGGGCGGACAAGAGCATGGCGACACTCCGCGGCTTGATCGTAGGGAAAGCGTGTAGGATTCTGCCTATGATGACGCCTACGCCCATGCCACTGTGCAATCTCCGGCTTCAGTCCCCATTCCGGTCTTACCCCGCCTGACCCAGCCTTCCTCCCGCCGCTCCCGGGGCGGAGGCTTGGCGGGCGATGTTTCGCTTGGCATGCTGCGGGGCGCCGGGCACCATGGCCGGCCCGCCTCCCGACAGGACCGGGACCGCGGCGACAAGTGCACGATCAGAAGGCGCAGGAGAAACCCGTGACCCCGCAGGACATCCGCCGACCCGGAGCCGTCCAGAGATGAGAATCCGGTCATGAGGACCGCCGGCGCCGCGCGCACCGCCGTCTGGCCGGGCCGCCCCTATCCGCTGGGCGCCACCTGGGACGGGTTCGGGGTCAATTTCGCCCTCTTCTCCGCCCATGCCGAGAAGGTGGAGCTGTGCCTGTTCGACGAGAGCGGCACGCGCGAGCTGGAGCGCGTCGCCCTGCCGGAGGTGACCGACGACGTCTGGCACGGCTACCTGCCGGAGGCGCGGCCGGGGCTGGTCTACGGCTACCGGGTGCACGGCCCCTACGACCCGTCGCGCGGCCACCGCTTCAACGCCAACAAGCTGCTGCTGGACCCCTATGCCCGCTCGCTGGTGGGGCAGCTGCGCTGGTCCGACGCGCATTTCGGCTACCGCGTGGGCAGCCCGCGCGAGGACCTCTCCTTCGACCGCCGCGACAATGCCCGGGGCATGCCCAAATGCCGCGTCGTCGACCCGGCCTTCACCTGGGGCACCGAGCGGGCGCCGCGGGTTCCCTGGGGCGAGACGGTCATCTACGAGACCCATGTGCGCGGCTTCACCATCCGCCACCCCGACGTGCCGCCACCGCTGAAGGGCACCTTCGCCGGCATGGGCAGCCAGCAGGTGGTGGAGTATCTGAGGGCGCTGGGCGTCACAGCGGTGGAGCTGCTGCCCGTGCACGCCTTCGCCGACGACCGCTATCTGGTCGAGAAGTCGCTGCACAATTTCTGGGGCTACAACACCCTCTGCTTCTTCGCGCCGGAGCCGCGCTACATGGCCGGCGACAGCACGCGCGAGTTCAAGACCATGGTCGCCCGGCTGCACGACGCCGGGATCGAGGTGCTGCTGGACGTGGTCTACAACCACACCGGCGAGGGCAATCATCTCGGGCCCACGATGAGCTTCCGCGGCATCGACAATGCCAGCTACTACCGGCTGAACCCGGACGACCGGCGCTACTACATCGACGATACGGGCACCGGCAACACGCTCAACGTCGCCCATCCGCGCGTCCTGCAGATGATCATGGACTCTCTCCGCTACTGGGTGACGGAGATGCGGGTGGACGGCTTCCGCTTCGACCTCGCCACCACGCTCTGCCGCGAGGCGCACGGCTTCGACCCGGGCTCCGGCTTCCTGGACGCGGTGCGGCAGGACCCGGTGCTGAACCAGGTGAAGCTCATCGCCGAGCCCTGGGACGTCGGTCCCGGCGGCTATCAGGTCGGGCATTTCCCGGCCGGCTGGTCGGAGTGGAACGACCGGTTCCGCGACACCTCCAGGCGCTTCTGGCGCGGCGACGAGGGCGTGCTGCCGGAACTGGCGGCGCGGCTGACCGGTTCGGCCGATTTGTTCGAGCGCCGCTCGCGCCGGCCGCATGCCAGCATCAACTACGTCACCGCCCATGACGGCTTCACGCTGCTGGACGTCGCCTCCTACAACCACAAGCACAATCACGCCAATGGCGAGGACAACCGCGACGGCCATGACGGCAACCACAGCTGGAACCATGGCGTCGAGGGGCCGAGCGACGATCCGCAGGTGACGGAGCCGCGGCTGCGCCACTGCCGCAACCTGCTGGCGACGCTGTTCCTGTCGCAGGGCACGCCCATGCTGCTGGCCGGCGACGAGCGGCTGCGCACGCAGAAGGGCAACAACAACGCCTATTGCCAGGACAACGAGATCTCCTGGGTCGACTGGACCCGCACGCCCGACAGCGCGGCCATGACCGCCTTCGTGCGCCGCCTGACCGAGCTGCGGCGCAACCACCCGGTGCTGCGGCGCGAGCGCTTCCTGCACGGCCGCGAGCTCTCGCCCGAGGGGGTGAAGGACATCACCTGGATCACCCCCCAGGGCACGGAGAAGACGCCGGAGCAGTGGCGCGACGCCCATGCCCGCTGCCTGGGCCTGCTGCTGGGCGGCCGGGCCGGGCGGCATTTCGGCGCCGACGGGCTGCCGGAGGCGGGGGCCACGCTGCTGGTCGTGGTCAACGCCCACCACGATGCGGTACCCTTCGTGCTGCCCGCGCTGCCGGGAGGCGACGCCTGGCGCTGCCTGCTGGACACCGGGCACCCGACGGGCGCGCCGCCGACGCGCGAGTTCCCGGCCGGCAAGGCGGCCTCGGTCGGCGGCCGCACCACCCTGCTGTTCCAATTGATCGACGAGCCCCATGGCTGAGTACGACTACTCCAAGCTCGTCGTCATGCTGATCGACCCCGACCTGAACCCGCGCCGCCTGCTGCGCGGGATGCTGGCGCGGTACGGCATCGACAAGATCCAGGAGTTCCCCGGCACCGCCGAGGCGACCGCGGCCTTCCAGGCGATGGCGCCGGACCTGATCGTCGTCGACGGCGCGCCCACCGAGGCGGGCGACCCGATGAAATGGGTCGGGCAGCTCCGCCACGGCCACCTCCCGGTGAACCCCTTCGTGCCCGTCATGGTGGTGGTGTGGGAGGCGACGCAGCCCATGCTGATGCGCTTCGCCAGCTCGGGCGCGGACGATCTGCTGATGAAGCCCTTCAGCCAGAAGCAGATCGCCGACCGGCTGCAGAACCTGGTCGAGAATCGCCGCGACTTCGTGGTCACCTCCGACTATGTCGGGCCGGACCGCCGCCGCAGCCCGCGCGAGGGGCAGCAGGTGCCGCTGGTCAAGGTGCCGAACACGCTGCGGCTCAAGGCGCTGGGCGAGTTCGCCGGCGCCGACGTGGCCGAGCTGACCGCCGCCGCCCAGGCCCAGATCAACGAGCAGAAGGTCGTGCGCCACGGCTTCCAGATCGCCTTCCTGGTGGAGTTCGCCCGCCCCGGCCTGGTCGCCGCCGAGGGCCGGGCGGAGCCGGAGAAGCTGGCGGTGGAGCATCTGCTGCGCGTGCCCGGCGTGGTCCACGATCTGATGCGCCGCCTGCCCGAGGGCGAGGTGCGCACCCAGGCCGAGCGCTATGGCCGCCAGCTGTTCGAGCAGGCGGAGCGGCTGCGCCACCATCCCGCAACGCCGCTGGAGGACACCGCGATCCTGCGCGACGCCGGCATCGGCCTGGCGGCGCTGACCGGCCGCCGCACCGACCTGGCGGCGGTGGAACAGGAGGTCCAGGCGGCTGTTAGCGGCTATCGCGGGCGGCTGGAGCAGATCGCCCAGGCCAAGGCCGCCGCCTCGGCCTGACGGAAGCACCCGGGGGATGGGAGACAGCATGCCCGATGCCGGCTTCGCGCACCGCTTCGCCCATAAGATGCCCTTCGGCGCCACGCTGCTGGACGGCGGCGGCGTCGCTTTCCGGCTATGGGCGCCGGACGCCGCGCGGGTGGAGCTGGCGCTGGAGGGCGGCGCCACCCCGCGCCTGCTGCCCATGGAGAAGCGCGGCAAGGGCTGGTTCGAGCTGACCGTGGCCGACGCCGGCCCCGGTACCCGCTACCGCTTCCGGCCCGAGACGGACAAGGGCAAGGGCCTGCTGGTGCCGGACCCCGCCTCGCGATGGCAGCCCTTCGACGTGCACGGCCCCTCGGTCGTGGTCGATCCCCGCGCCTATTCCTGGAACAATCCCGAGTTCCGCGGCAGGCCCTGGGAGGAGACGATCCTCTACGAGCTGCATGTCGGCACCTTCACGCCGGAGGGCACCTACCGCGCCGCCATGGACAAGCTGGACCATCTGGAAAGCCTGGGCGTGACGGCGGTGGAGCTGCTGCCGCTGGCGGAATTCGCGGGACGGCGCGGCTGGGGCTATGACGGGGTGCAGCTCTTCGCGCCCGAGAGCGGCTATGGCGGTCCGGACGAGCTGAAGGCGCTGGTCGACGCCATCCATGAGCGCGGCATGACCGCCTGGCTGGACGTCGTCTACAATCATTTCGGGCCGGAGGGGAACTACCTCCACGCCTACGCCTCCTGCTTCTTCACCCGCCGCCACGCCACCCCCTGGGGGCCGGCGGTTAATGTCGGCGGCAAGCAGGGCCGGCCGGTCCGCGACTTCCTGATCCACAACGCGCTCTACTGGCTGGAGGAGTACCGCTTCGACGGGCTGCGGCTCGACGCGGTGCAGGAGATCCGCGACGAGAGCGAGCCGCATTTCCTGCGGGAGCTGGCGGAGACGGTGAAGGCCCGCCTGCCCGACCGGCATGTCCATCTGGTGCTGGAGAACGATCTGAACCAGGCGCGCTGGCTGGAGCGGGACGGCGAGGGGCGGCCCAGGCTCTATGCCGGCCAGTGGAACGACGACTGGCACCATTCCGCCCATCTGCTGGCGACGGGCGAGGATGGCGGCTACTACGCCGACCATGCCGGGGACCCGGCCGGCGACTTCCTGAAGGCGCTGACCCGCGGCTTCACCTATGAGGGCGCCCGCTCCGCCTATCGCGGCCGCGATCGGGGCGAACCGGGCGCGCACCTGACCCCGACATCCTTCGTCAATTATCTGCAGAACCACGACCAGGTCGGCAACCGGCCGCGCGGCGACAGGCTGACGGCGCTGGCCGAGCCGCGCGCGGTGCGGGCGCTGACGGCGATCCTGCTGCTGCAGCCGCACATCCCGATGCTGTGGATGGGCCAGGAATGGGGCGCGCCGGAGCCGTTCCTGTTCTTCTGCGACTTCCATGGCGATCTGGCGGAGGGCGTGCGCCGGGGCCGCAAGCAGGATTTCAGGTCCTTCCACCATTTCGAGCCGCAGATCGAGGGCGCGCCCGACCCGCTGGACGAGGCGACCTTCAGCGCCTCGCGCCTGGACTGGGGCCGGCTGACGCGGGAGGAGCACGAGGACTGGCTCGCCTACCATTCGGTCCTGCTGCAGCTGCGCCGCACCGCCCTGGTGCCGCGCCTGGCAGGGATGGGCAATACGGCGACCGAGGGCGTGCGCCTGGGCGACCGGGCCCTGCGCGTCGCCTGGACCCTGGCGGACGGCGAGGTGCTGACCCTGCTGGCCAACCTGGGACCCGAGCCGCACGGGGGCTTTCCCCAGCCGGCCGGCGACCTGCTGTTCGAGAGCGAGGAGGGCGCGGCGGACGCGCTGATGGCCGGCGGCGACGCCCTGCCCGGCTGGACCGCGCTCTGGTTCCTGACGCTGGGCGAGGGCAAGGGGCGGTCCCGGGCGAAGAAGGGCTGAGCGCAGCCCTGCCCTCCCCCGCCCGCATTTGACCCGTCCGCCGCCCCGTCGCACCCTGCCGCCGAGGCAATCGAGGAGCGGCGCCATGGCATGGGACCCGGGGCAGTACGGCCTGTTCGAGGCGGCGCGGGCGCGGCCCGGCCACGATCTGATCGCGGCGCTTCCCCCCGTCTCGCCCCGCCGGATCGTCGATCTCGGCTGCGGTACCGGCAATCTCACGCGCCTGCTGGCGGAGCGCTGGCCGGAGGCCCGGGTGACGGGGCTGGACAGCTCGCCCGAGATGCTGGCGAAGGCCGCCGCCACGCCGTGCCGCATCGGCTGGCAGCGCGGCGACATCGCAGCGTGGCACCCGACGGAACCCGTCGACCTGGTCTTCAGCAACGCCGCCCTGCACTGGCTGGACGGGCACGACCGGCTGCTGCCGGCGCTGATGGCGGCACTCACGCCCGGTGGCGTGCTGGCGGCGCAGATGCCGCGCAACTTCGCCTCGCCGAGCCACACGCTGCTGCGGCGGGTGGCGGCGGAGGAGCCCTGGGCCGGGCGGCTGTATCAGGTGCTGCGCGAGGCGCCGGTGCACGACCCCGCCGTCTATCACCGCATCCTGGCGCCGCACGCCGCCTCGGTCGACATCTGGGAGACCGAGTATCTGCACGTGCTGGACGGCGCCGACCCGGTGCTGCAATGGACCCGCGGCACGGCCCTGGTGCCGGTGCGGGACGCGCTGGACGC
Organism: Azospirillaceae bacterium; assembly: GCA_035626475.1. GTDB lineage: Bacteria > Pseudomonadota > Alphaproteobacteria > Azospirillales > Azospirillaceae > DASPKT01. Next base: position 31,662 of record DASPNP010000024.1, on the reverse strand, counting down.
GGGGTCCTTCGCCGCGTTCGAGGTCCGCTACCGCGACGCGCTGCGCGAGGCCTACCCGCCCGAGCCTGACGGACGCACGCTGTTCCCGTTCCGGCGGCTGTTCATCGTGGCGCGGGGCCGCTGATCCGCCCGGGAGCCGGTGCCGGCGCGGCGGGCGGCATCAGCTGAGCGTGGAAATTGTCGGCGGCGGCACATAAGATCGCGCGGCGCGCGCAACGCGGCGCGGGGCGGCATGTGCCGTCCGCACCCCATCCGAACAGGTCGCAATGCCGTCCGCCGCCCACTGGACAACCGAGGAACTCGAGGCGGAGCTGGAACGCCGCGTCGCTGCCTATGAGCGCTCCGGCCGGCGGGATGTGCGGCTCCTGGAGGATGAGGGCGACGGTGCCGACCTCTCCAGCGCGCCGGTGGCGCTGCTCGGCGTCGGCGCCGCCATCGCGGCCCCCTTCGTCGAGCACGCGCTGCGGAGCCTCGACGTCCGGCTTCTGGTCGACAATCCCCGGCAGGGCCGGGAGATGTTCGGCCGCATCATGGCCGGCGACGAGGATTTCCTTGAACTGGCCGCCCGGATGCCCGATCTGGTGGCGGTCATCTGCGCCCCCGGCGGCTGGGGGATGGACCATTTCGTCCCGCTGACGCGGCGGGCCGGCGTGCGGACGATGCTGCTGTTCCACGCGATGCGGCACTTCCACTGGCGGAACTGCGGCACCGAGCGGCCGTTCCTGGACTTCATCAATCCGGATCACTCGATCGCCGCATGGCGGCAGGCGCGCGCCGCGGGCTGGTACGGCGAGCCCGAATGCCGGCGCACGCTGGCCGCCCTCATGCTGTTCCGCCTGTCCTGGGCGCCCCATTGGCTGGACCAGGCGCGGCGCCCTTACGAGCGCATCTATTTCGGCTCCGACGCCATGGCGGTCGGCCCCGACGAAATCCTGGTCGATGGCGGCGCCTTCACCGGCGACACGGTGGCGGACTTCCACGCCCATACCGGCGGCCGCTGGGGCCATGTCCATTCCTTCGAGCCCGACCCGGTCAACGCCTCGCGCTTCCGCGATACTGTGGGCGCCATGGACGGGGTGACGCTGCACCGGTGCGGCCTGTGGTCCCGCGGCACGACCCTGCGCTTCCAGGGGTCCGGCCAGATCGGCAGCGCCGTCGACGAGGCCGGCACCGAGGAGATTCCGGTCGCCGCGCTGGACGAGCTGGACCTCGGTCCGGTCACGCTGTTCAAGCTGGACGTGGAGGGATCGGAGGCGGAGGCCCTGCGCGGCGCCGCGGAGACGATCCGCCGCAACAAGCCGAAGCTGCTGCTCTCCGCCTATCACCGGGCCGGGGACATCGGCAACCTCGCGGCGCTGGCGGCGGAGCTGCGGCCCGACTACCGGTTCCGCCTGCGCCACCATTCCATCGGCTTCCTGGACACGGTCATCTACGCCGAGTGACCCGTCCGGCGCGTCACGGTTCCTCACGCCCGCCGGGCAGGTGCGCCTCCGCCCAGCGGTGCAGCGGCAGCAGCAGGCCCAGCAGCTCGCGCCCGGCGGGGGTGAGCGCGTAGCCGTCGCCCGCCGCCAGCACGCCGGCCTCGCGCAGTTCCGCCAGCCTGGTGTTGAGCACGCTGGGGGAGACGTCGTCGCAGCGCTCCCGAAGCGCCCGGAAGCTCAGGCCCTCCTCCCGCAGCTCCCACAGGATGCGCAAGGCCCAGCGGCGGCCCAGCAGGTCCAGCAGGACCATGACCGGCCGGCCCGTCCTCGATCCCCTCACGCGCGTCATGTCATGCCGCTACGTTTTTCGTAGCGCCTCGCCTCGCCCCATGCTACGCATTCCGTAGCACACATGACAGGAGGACGCCATGCCCCGCCTCGCCCCCGCCGAGCCACCCTACGACCCGCTGGTCGCCGAACCGATCGACCGGGTGCGCCCGCCCGGCGCGCCGCCGCTGGCGCTGTTCCGGACGCTGGCGCACAACCCGCGCGTCCTGTCGCGGGTCTTCGCCGGCAATCTGCTGGACAAGGGTGCGGTCAGCATCCGCCAGCGCGAGCTGATGATCCTGCGGACCTGCGCCCGCGCCGGGTCGGAATATGAATGGGGGGTGCACGTCGCCGCCTATGCCGGGGCGGCCGGGCTGGACGAAGCGGCGGTCGCCGCCACCTGCGCGCCTGACCCGGGCGCGATGGATGCCGACGACCGGCTGGTGCTGGATCTCGCCGACGCCCTGTTCGAGCGGGCGGATGTGGACGACGCGCTGTGGGCGCGCCTGACCGCCGCCTGGGCGCCGGACGTGATCATCGAGCTGATCGCCCTGGCCGGCCTCTACCGGATGGTCTCCAGCTTCACCAACGCGCTGGGCATCGAGAACGAGCCCTTCGGGGCGCGTTTCGCTTGAAAAATCCCTCTCCCCTTGCGGGAGAGGGAGGGGCCCGCTGCGTAGCAGTGGGAGGGTGAGGGGTGGACCAGCGCAGCTGGGCCTTCTCGGCGACTGATCTTGGGACGGCGGTGGAGAACGCCCGCCTGCGGCGGCCGACCCCTCATCCTCCCCAAGCATGCTTGGGGCCCCATCCTTCTCCCGCAAGGGGAGAAGGATAAGGGGCTGGCGCCGACCTCAGAACGGCAGCTTCATGCCCGGCGGCAGCTTCAGGCCGCCCATGAGCTTGTTGGTCTCCTCGGCGATCTGCGCCTCGACCTTGCCCTTGGCGTCGTTGAAGGCGGCGACGATCAGATCCTCGAGCACCTCGGGGTCCTCGGGATCGACGACCGACTTGTCGAGCTTGATCTTGCGCAGCTCGCCCTTGCCGTTGACCACGACGGTCACCATGCCGGCGCCGGACTGGCCCGTGGCTTCCAGTTCGGAGAGCTTCGCCTGCATCTCCGTCATCTTGGCCTGCATCTGCTGGGCCTGCTTCATCATCTGGCCGAGATTCTTCATGGCTCAGAAGTCTCCTTCCCAATCTTCGCCCATGTCGGGCACGCCGTCGAAATAGGGGTTGGGCGGGACGTCGCCGTCCTCGTCCATCGCCGCGGGGGCCGCCTTCGCCGCGGCGGCGGCAGCCGCGGCCGCCTCCGCCGCGAGGTCGCGCACCGCCTCGATCTTCGCACCCGGGAAGGCCGTCAGCACCGCCTGCACGACCGGGTGGGCTGCGGCCTCCTCGCGTTCGCGGTTCTTCGCCGCCCGCTCCTGCTCGGCCAGCGTCGGCTCGCCGGGCGCGCCCGAGACGCTGACCATCCAGCGCTTGCCGGTCCATTCGGTCAGCAGCTGGCTGACCCGGCCCGACAAATTCTGCTGGGCCATGGATTCGGGGCGATACTCGATCAATCCGGGTTCGAAACGGACCAGATGCACCAAGCTGTGCAGGTTGCCCTGCAGGATCGGTTCCTTCCGCTTCTGGAACAGCTCGACCACCTCGCGGAAGGTCTGGGGCATCGGCTCCAGCGCCGCGTCAGCCGCCGGCTCCGAGGCGCGGGCGTGAACCTGATGCTGCGGCGCCGCCTGGGCCATCGCCGCCCGGCCGCCGCCCACCACCGCCATGACGGGCGCGCCGCCCGAGGCATGGACGCCACCGCCGCCACCGCCGCCACCGGAAGGCCCGCGGGGCGCGCCCATGTCGCCGCCCTCCTGCTGCAGCCGGCGGATCAGGTCGGCCGGGTTGGGCAGGTCGGCGGCGTAGGCGAGGCGGATGACGACCATCTCCAGCGCCTGCATCGGCACCGGCGCCTGCTGAACCTCACCCAAGCCCTTCAACAGGATCTGCCACGCCTTGGCCAGCGCCGGCATGCCCAGCCGCTGGGCGAGGTCGACGCCGCGCGTGCGCTCCGCCTCGGGCACGGAATTGTCCTCGCCGGTGCCCGGCACGACCTTGGCGCGGGTCAGGAAATGGGTGAGGTCCAGCAGATCCTGGGTGATGACGATCGGGTCGGCGCCGCGCTTGTGCAGATCGTCCAGGATGGCGAGCGCGTCGGCCGGCTTGGCGGTCAGCGCGTTCTCGAACAGGTCGACGATCAGGGTGCGGTCGGCCAGTCCCAGCATGTCGCGGACCTGTACGGCCGTGACAGTGCCGCCACCGAGAGCGATCGCTTGGTCCAGCAGCGACAGCCCGTCGCGCACCGAACCGTCGGCGGCGCGGGCGACCAGGGCCAGCGCCTCCGGCTCCACCGGCACGCCCTCCTTCTCGGCGATCCTGCCAAAATGCCCGACCAGGGTGCTCTGGTCGACGCGGCGCAGGTCGAAGCGCTGGCAGCGCGACAGCACCGTGACCGGCACCTTGCGGATCTCGGTCGTGGCGAAGACGAACTTCACATGCGGCGGCGGCTCCTCCAGCGTCTTCAGCAGCGCGTTGAACGCGCCCTTGGACAGCATGTGGACCTCGTCGATCACATAGACCTTGTAGCGCGCGCCGGCCGGGGCGTAGCGGACGCTGTCGATGATCTCGCGGATGTTGTCGACGCCGGTGTTGCTCGCCGCGTCCATCTCGATGACGTCGACGTTGCGGTCCTGGGCGATGGAGACGCACTGCTCGCAGGCGCCGCAGGGGCTGATGGTCGGCCCGCCCTTGCCGTCCGGCCCGACGCAGTTCAGCGCCCGGGCGATGATGCGGGCGGTCGTGGTCTTGCCGACGCCGCGGACGCCGGTGAGCATGTAGGCCTGGTGGATGCGGCCGGACTGGATCGCGTTGCGCAGCGTGCGCACCAGCGCGTCCTGGCCGATCAGCTCCTCGAAGTTCTTCGGGCGGTACTTGCGCGCCAGCACGCGGTAGGCGGCGCCGCCCGAGGCGGGCGTCGCGGCGGTGGGGCTGTCCTGGACCAGGGTCTCGTCGCTCAAGGTGTTCTCAAAGGCCGGATCGCACGGATGAGGCGGCAGTCTAGCGATCCGCGGGCGCCGTGTCGCTGCCCACGATGAGGCGGCCCCATCGGACGTAATGAGCCGCTGCATGCAAGGATGAGGGTGGGAGGCTGGACATGCGACCCGAGCCGGAACTCGTTACGGCTGCTTCCTTCCGGACCTGACCGGGTTGGCGAGGGACCCGTCCGCCGCCAACCTCCCGCCGCCATATATCGGCATCACCCCATCCCAGGGCAAGCGAAAAGGCATCACCTTTCCGGGGCACCAAACCCGTGTGCGGAGTGTTCATGGGCACGACCCTCACTTCGGCCCTCCTCACGGGAAGCCCCTCGCCATGCCCGACCAGTCCCTGCCCGACAGCGCCCAGGCCGACGCCAAGCCCGCCGTGACGGGCATCCCGCGCGCGACCGTAAGGCTGCAGTTCAACAAGGACTTCACCTTCGACCATGCGACCGAGCTGGTCCCCTACTTCGCCGAGATGGGGGTGAGCCATCTCTACGCCTCGCCCTTCCTGAAGGCGCGGCCGGGCTCCACCCACGGCTACGACATCATCGATCACGCCGCCTTCAACCCGGAGGTCGGTGACGAGGCCGCCTTCGACCGTATGGTGGAGGCGCTGCACGCCCACGGCATGGGGCTGATCCTGGATTTCGTGCCGAACCACATGGGTGTCGGCGGCAGCGACAATCCCTGGTGGCTGGACGTGCTGGAATGGGGCCCGGCCAGCCCCTACGCCGCCTTCTTCGACATCGGCTGGGAGGCCGGCGGCGGCAAGCTGGTGCTGCCCGTGCTGGGCGACCATTACGGCGCGGTGCTGGAGCGGGGCGAGCTGCAGCTGAAGCTGGACCAGACCGGCATCTCCGTCTGGTACTGGAGCCACCGCTTCCCCATCGCGCTGAAGGAATATCCCCGCCTGCTGCGCGACGCGCTGCTGCGGCTGGAGGATGGCGAGGGCCGCCGGCGCCTGGCCGACATCATCACCCGCATCGACGGGCTGAAGGCCGCCGGCAAGACCGCCGACCGGCTGGCGCCGATGCGCCGGCAGGCGGACGAGCTGAAGTCCCTGCTGTGGCAGCTGGCCGAGGCCGAGCCCCGCGCCCGCGAGGAGATCGACCGGGCGCTGGCCAAGCAGAACGGCCGCGCCGGCGAGCCCGAGAGCGTCCAGTGCCTGCACGAGCTGCTGGAGCGGCAGGCCTACCGCATCGCCTTCTGGAAGGTGGCCTCCGACGAGATCAACTACCGCCGCTTCTTCGACGTGAACGAACTGGCGGGCCTGCGCATGGAGCGGCCGGAGCTGTTCGAGCTGGCGCACCGGCTGGTCTTCCGCCTGATCGGCGACGGCAAGCTGCAGGGGCTGCGCATCGACCATATTGACGGGCTGTTCGATCCCAAGGCCTATTGCGAGGCGGTGCAGCAGCGCGCCGCCTACCTGATGGACCTGGGCAGCGCGCCGGCGGCGATCCCCGGGCTGAGCCTCGACCAGCCGCTCTATCTGCTGGTCGAGAAGATCCTGGCCCGGCACGAGCATCTGCGCGAGGAATGGCCGGTGGCCGGCACCACCGGCTACGAGTTCATGGTGCTGGTGAACGGGCTGTTCGTGGACCCGTCCGGCGAGGCGACCCTCACCGAGACCTATGAGCGCTTCATCGAGCGGCCGGCGCCCTACGAGGAGATGCTGCTCTCGGCCAAGCGGCTGATCATCGGCCGCAACCTGTCGAGCGAGCTGTTCGTGCTGGCGCAGGAGCTGCACCGGCTGGCCCAGGGCAGCCGTTCCAGCCGCGACTACACCCAGACCGGCATCCGCCGGGCCCTGACCGAGATCATCGCCCACTTCCCGGTCTACCGTACCTACATCACCGAGAAGCAGATCGCGCCCGACGACCGGAAGTACCTGGACTGGGCGGTGGAGAAGGCGCGCAAGGCGGCCGAGGCCGGCATCGACGTCACCATCTACGACTTCCTCCGCGACGCGCTCTCCGGCGACATCGCGCGCGAGAAGCGGCCGGGCTACAAGGCCTCGGAGATCTACCGCATCGCCATGAAGTTCCAGCAGCTGACCGGGCCTGTCATGGCCAAGTCGCTGGAGGACACGCTGTTCTACCGCTACTTCCGGCTGGTGTCCTTGAACGAGGTCGGCGGCGATCCCGACCGGTTCGGCACCAGCGCCGCCGCCTTCCACCATCTGAACCAGGAGCGGCTGAAGCGCTACCCGTTCCAGATGCTGTCGGTGGCGACCCACGACCATAAGCGCGGCGCCGACGCCCGGGTACGCATCGACGTGCTGTCGGAGCTGCCCGACGAATGGTCGAAGCGCGTGCGCAAGTGGCAGCGGCTGAACCGGCTGAAGAAGCGCGACATCGACGGGCTGCCGGCGCCGGGGCGCAACGACGAGTACCTGCTATACCAGACGCTGGTCGGCGTCTGGCCGCTGGAGATCACCTCGGCCGACCATCCGGGCCTTGCCGAGCTGAAGGACCGAATCCTGGCCTACATGCTGAAGGCGGTGCGCGAGAGCAAGTACCGCTCCGGCTGGTCGGCGCCCAACGCCGACTACGAGCAGGCGCTGGAGCGCTTCATCGAAGCCATCCTGGACCCGGCCCGCAGCGCCGCGTTCCTCTCGGACATGCTGGAGTTCGTCGGCCGGGTGGCGCCCGTCGGCGCCGTCAACGGCCTGTCGCAGGCGCTGCTGACCTGGACCGTGCCGGGCGTGCCCGACCTCTACCAGGGCACCGAGTTCTGGGATCTGACCCTGGTCGACCCCGACAACCGCCGCCCGCCGAACTGGGAGGCGCTGCGCAAGGGCCTGCAGGGCCAGGCCGGGCCGGAGGCGCTGCTGGAGAACTGGCGCGACGGGCGGGTGAAGCAGCATGTGGTCGCCACGGCGCTCCGGCTGCGGCGCGACCACCCCACCCTGTTCGGCCGCGGCGACTATGTGCCGGTGGAGGTCAGCGGCGCGCATGCCGACCGCGTGGTCGCCTTCCTGCGCCGCGACGGCGGGCACGCGGCCCTGGTGGTGGCGCCGCGCTTGGCGGCCCCGCTGATGGAGGGCGCCGACCGGCCGATGCCGGCGCCAGAATCCTGGAACGACACGGTGCTGCACCTGCCGGAACTGCCGGAGGGCAACCTCACCGAGCTGCTGACGGGGGCCGCGGTGGGCGTGCCGGACGGGCGCCGGCTGCCGGTCGGCCAGCTGCTGGCGCGCTTCCCCGTGGCGCTGGTGTCGGTGGGATAGGAGGCCGAACCGGATTTGCCCGTGCGCGGGACGGGCGGGTTGGTTAAATTCGCCGGCAGCGACCGGCTGATAAGAACAAGGGACCTAGGGACATGAAGGGCGATCCGCAGGTGATCCGTCACCTCAACGTCATCCTCACCAACGAGCTGACCTCGATCAACCAGTACTTCCTGCACGCCCGCATCCTGAAGAACTGGGGCCTGATGCGCCTGGCGCACAAGGTCTACGAGGAATCGATCGGCGAGATGAAGCACGCCGACAAGGTCATCGAGCGCATCCTCTTCCTGGAGGGCCTGCCCAACCTGCAGGATCTGCACAAGCTGAAGATCGGCGAGGACGTGCCGGAGATGATGACCTGCGACCTCGGCGCGGAGCGGCTGAACCGCGACAACCTCATCGAGGCGATGCAGTACTGCGAGTCGGTGCGCGACTACCAGTCCAAGGAGATCTTCCGCCAGATCCTCGAGGACACCGAGGAGCACATCGACTGGCTGGAGACCCAGCTGGACCTGATCCAGCGCCTGGGCCTGCAGAACTATCTGCAGGAGCAGGTCTACGGGAAGGGCGAGGAGTAAGGGCCGGGTTCGGTCTGGAAAGGCTGAATCCTGCTGCGTGCTTCGACAGGCTCAGCATGAGGACGGGGGGTGCCTGGCACCCCCCGTTTTCTTTTGCCAGAGCATCGTCGGGAGCAGCAAAATCCCCCTCGGCCTGAGCCTGTCGAAGGCCGCACCACGCCAAGGCTTCCACTCGTAGGTCGCATGGAGCCGCAGGCGCAATGCGACAATCCACCGGAGCACGTCGCATTGCGGCTCCGCCTCCATGCGACCTACGGGTCGAATCGTACTGTCGGAGAAAGCCTCACCGCCCCGGGCAGGCCAGCGGGGCGGCGGCGGGGTCGGCCAGCGTCAGGGCGTCGTCGGGGCCGCGCAGCAGGGCGCGGTTCTGCGGGCGGGCCAGGGCCTCGGCCAGCTTCGCCACGAGGGTCGGCTCCAGGGCCGGAGTGGCGATCCACTGCACCGGCTGGGTGAGCGTCGCCACGGCGCCCGACCCGGGATAGAGCCCGTCGGGCAGCGTCACCGGCCCGCCGAAGGGCGCCAGGGCCATGAGCCGCTCGGCCCCCTCCCCCGCCACCGGCAGCAGCCGCGCCTGGCCCCGCTCCGCCAGGCCGGACAGCTCGGCGTCGGGCCAGGGCGACAGGCGGAACAGCGCATCGATCTCGCCTGCCGCCAGGGCCTCGGCGGCCTCCGCGCCCGACAGTTCGACGAAGCGCACGTCGCGGCGCTTCAGCCCGTGGGCGGTCAGCACCCGGTCCGCCAAGCGGCGCTCGGCGCTGCCGGCCCCCCCGATGGCGACGCGCCTGCCCTTGAGATCCGCGACCGACGCCGCGTCCAGGCCCGGCCGCACGGCGACGTGCAGCGCCTCCTCGTACAGATTGGCGATGACCGAGATGTCCGCGGCCCCTGCACAGCGGGCCGCCAGCACGGAGTCGGCGGGGGCGAGGCCGGAATCGATCCGGCCGGCGGCGACGGCCGCCACCACCGCGTCGGGCCCGGGCACGCTCTGCACCAGCGCCACCAGCCCCGACACGCCACAGGCGCCATCGGCGCCGCAGGGCGGCAGTCCCGGCGGGCGGGTCACGGCGGAAGCGAGCGCCGAACCGCCGGCGAAGCTGGCCGTGGTGGCCGGGCCGGCGGCGATGCGCAGGTAGCGGACCTCGCCGTCCAGCGGCTTGGGCGCCGCCGGCACCTCAGGCGCGCGCCAGACCGCCATCGCCACGAGGGCGACGCCGGCGACGGGCAGCAGGCGGGGGAGGCGCAAGGGCATGGGCGGCGTCGACCCGGTTGCGGCCACCCTGGCGGACGGCCTGTTCGACATCACGCCTTACAACACATCCAAGTCAACGAAGTGCTGCGTTACCCCGAATAATGCGCATGATATCCTGAACGCTGTGGCAAGACTGCACCAGCTCTTGGCCTCGACTATGACGTTCAGGTGTCAGTCCGCCTTACGGCAGTCGACCTTCGTCGGCTCCACCGCCTTGCAGCTCATCCCGTTGTTGAAGCGGAAACTGCCGTCCGACATGCGGCGCACCGAAACGCCGCTGGAGAACTGGATCCAGCCGGCGCTGCCCCGGTGCGTGGTGACGCCGTTGGTGAAGGCGATGCCGCCATCCTTCAGCTTCGCGACCTGGACGCCGTTCGAATATTCGATGTTGCCATGGTCGTTCAGCACGGCGCCCAGGCCGTTGGTGCAGGCGACGCCCTGCGGCCGCTTCTCGCAGGTGAAGGGATCGGTCCCGCCCGCCAGGACCAGCGCATAGACGGCGACCTCGATGACGTTCACGGCAGCTACTCCGAAGGAATGCCCTCTTATAGATAGGGACTTCCGCCCCATTTCATCAATGCCCCGGCTTGCCGCACCCGGCGCTTCGGCGTAATTTGTCCGGACAAATCAGCAGCGGAGGTGCGCCATGGCCCAGCAACTGCCGGTCACGGGAGCGCGGGAGCGGCGCGCCTATGCCGACTGCCGCTTCGGCCAGCTGCATCTGCGCTACCGCCGGCCGGAGCGGGAGACGGCGCCGCCTATCCTCTGCTTCCACATGTCGCCCAGCTCGTCCCGCAGCTTCCAAATCCTGCTGCGGGAGCTGGGCACAGACCGGCTGGCGATGGCGGCCGACACGCCGGGCTATGGCCAGAGCGACCGGCCGGCGGAGCCCTGCGGCATTCCCGGCTACGCCGCCGCCATGGGCGACGCGCTGGACGCCCTCGACCTGCCGAAGCTGGATCTGGTGGGATTCCACACCGGGTCGAAGGTGGCGCTCAGCCTGGCGCTGCAGCGGCCGGAGCGGGTGCGGCGCCTGGTGCTGATCGGCGCCCCCGTCTATAGCGACGAGGAGCTTGCGGCGCAGCGCAAGGCCTATGTCCCGGTCGAGCCCGAGGAGGATGGCAGCCATCTGGCGCGGCGCTGGAAGCCCTACCTGCTGTTCCGCGGGCCCGGCCAGACGGTGGAGATGCTGCAGCGGGAATTCACCGACAGCCTGCTGCCGGGTCCGGACTATGAATGGGGCCACGCCGCCGCCTTCGCCTGGCAGCATGGCGAGTATCTGCCCAAGCTGGCGCACCCGGTGCTGGTACTCTGCCCCGACGACGATCTGACGAAGCAGACGCTGCGGGCCGAGCCGCTGGTGCGCAACGGCTCCTTCCGCCGCCTGCCCGGCTGGGGCCACGGGCTGCTGGAGGTGCATGCGCCGGAACTGGCGGACATCCTTCGCGGCTTCCTGGACGGGCCGGCGGCGGACGTCTAAGGGCGGCCGTGGAACCGCTGGGTTGGTTCTCACCCGTTGGTCCACCTCTCAACCGTCATCCCGGCGAAGGCCGGGACCCAGGGGTTGCAGCCATGCAAGGTCGATGAAGCCGACCAAATGACGAGCGATTGTCCAGCGCCGCCGGTGGGGAGCACTGCATCGGACGCATCCCGCTGCAACCCCTGGGCCCCGGCCTCCGCCGGGGTGACGGAATTGTGGATCAAACGCCCGGAGCCGTAATCCGGCGCCCCCTCACATCGCCAGGCGGTGCGCCAGGGTGGTCAGGGCGATGGCCAGCAGGGTGGCGTCGACCTCGTTCGGGAAGCGTGCCCAGAAGCCGGGGTCGGACAGGGCAGGGGCGGGCGCCTCCTCCTCGTCCTGGCGGATGCCGAAGACCGCGGCGATGCCGCCCAGCCGCTCGGAGACGAGGTGGCCGACATGGGCCGCCGCCGTGCCGAGATAGCAGAGCTTCACGGTCGAGCCCGCCAGCACCGTCCAGCCCATCGCCGCACCACCGCCCACCATCTCGGCCGCGGCCAGGGGGTCCGCCCAGAACAGGCAGGCGGCGACGGTGACGCCGGCCAGCAGCGGCATGAACAGCAGGGAGGCCAGCGGGCCGGCTTCGATGCGCGAGGCGCCGGGGAGGAGCGGCATTGGGGGCGAGGTCCGGTGACGGGCGGGAATGCCCCACCCTGGCCCGGCAGGGTTAACTTTCCGTAAGCGCCGGCTCCGGGGCCGCCGCCGGATCGCGATCCGGCGCCACGGCAGGGAAGCTCAGCACGAAGCGCGCCCCGCCGCCGGGGCTTTCGGCGCGCAAGGTCCCGCCCAGCCGCCCGCCCGCCAGGTTGAAGGCGACGTGCAGCCCAAGGCCGGTATTACCGGCGGCGCGCCGGGTGGTGAAGAAGGGCTCGAACAGCCGGGCCAGCGCGTCCGCCGCGAAGCCGCGCCCGTCGTCGCTGACCGCCAGCTCCACCATGCCCTGGGGCCGCGCGCGGGCGGAGATGCGGATCGTGCCGCCCTGCCCCGGGGTGAAGCCGTGGTCCAGCGCGTTGATCACCAGGTTGGTGACGATCTGCGCGATGGCGCCGGGATAGCTGTCCACGGCCAGCGGGGGCTCCGCCGCGATCTCCACCCGGCTGAGGCTGCGGCGGATGCGGGGGCCGAGGCTGGTGACGACCTCGTCCAGATAGGCGGCCAGGTCGAACTGGCGGCGCTGGTCGCTGGTCTGGTCGACCGCGACCTCCTTGAAGCTGCTGATGAGCTGGCTGGCGCGCCGGGCGTTGCGCTCCACCATGGCGGCCGCCTCGCGCCCGTCGGCCAGCAGCTCCTCCAGGTCGGACCGGCGCAGCGCGCCGGCGGCCAGCCGCTCCTCCACCCGGCGGATGGCGTCGCCCAGGCCGGTGGCGGCGGACAGCGCGATGCCGACGGGCGTGTTGACCTCGTGCGCGATGCCGGCGACCACCTGGCCCAGCGCCGCCATCTTCTCGCGCTCCACCAGCAGCGCCTGGGCGTCGCGCAGCTCGGTCAGCGCCCGGTCCAGCGCCTGGAAGGCCTCGGCGTTCGCCAGCGCCACCGCGCCGTAGGAGGCGAGCGTGCGGACGATGTCGCGGTCGCGCGCGCTGTAGGCGTCGGGGCGGTAGCTCTGGCAGGTCATCACCCCCAGCATGCGGCCGTTGGCGGTCAGCGGGTGGAACAGCACGGTCTGGGGATCGTCGATGCTGGTGCCCGGGGTGATGGGCGCGCCGCGCACCTGCTCAGGAGAGACCAGCAGCACCTCCCGCCCCTCGCGCAGGCAGCGGGCGGCGACGCTGGTCGGGTGGTCCAGCGGCAGCGAGTCCGTCTCCACCCTGACCCCGTTCTCGACGAAGTAGGGGAAGTCGATCCGCTTCTGCTCCTGGCGCAGCAGGGCGATGCCGAAGACCGGCGTGTCCAGCAGGGCGCCGATGTTGGCGCGCAGCGTCTCGAACACCTGTTCGGCGTCGAGGCTGGCGGTGATGCGCTGCCCGATCTCGCCCAGCAGCGCGATGGTGCGGGCGCCCGCCTCCAGCTCCTCCGCGCGGGCGCGCTCGGCGTCGGCGACGGCGCGCACCCGGTCCATCTCCAGCCTCGCCTGCAGCGCCCGCAGGCGGCTGTCGGCCTCGGCGGTGAAGATGGCGCGGGACGCGGCCAAGGCCGCCCGCTGCTGCGCCAGCGCCGCCATAACGTCGCCGGCCTCCTCATAGGCCGTGGCCAGCTCCTCGTGCAGCTCGGGGCGGATGCGGTAGCCGTCCATGCCGCGCGCCACCGCCAGCGCCCGCTCCAGATAGGCCACCGCCGGCGAGGCGTGGCCCAGCCCGCAGGGCAGAGACAGCCGGTGGGAGCGGTAGAGCTCGGCCAGCGCCCGCAGCGTGTCGATCTCGCCCTCGACCCGCGACTGGGTCTCCTCCGACAGGGTCAGCGCCTGCTCCAGCGCGTCGCGCGCCTCCTCCGCCTGGCCCAGCCGCGACAGGGCGATGCCCAGGCCGCGCAGGCAGGTGATCTGGAGGTCGACCTGCAGCAGCCGCGCCGCCGTCAGCCAGCCGGTGCGGTAGGTCTCGGCCGCCGCCGCGGCGTCGCCCAGCGCCAGCGCCAGATCACCGGCATAGCGCCGGTTCAGCGCGAAGGTGCGGGTGTTCTCCTGGCCGCGCAGCAGCGCGTGCGCCTCGTCCAGATATCCGCGCGCGCGCCCGTGCTCGGCCAGCTGGGTGTAGAGGAAGCCCAGGCTGTTCAGCACATAGGCGATCTGCTGGGTGCGGCCGAGGAAGGCGTAGGAGGCGTGCGCCAGGTCCAGCCAGTACAGGTACCCGGCCTGGTCGCCCATGCGCGAGCAGGCCACGGCGAGCGTCGCTTGGCAGGCCGCCTCGGCGAAGCGCAGGCTCTCCTCATGGGCCAGCTCCAGCCCGCGCGACAGGAAGGCCATGGCGTCGTTGTGCTCGCCCCGCTCGATGGCGCTGCAGCCCAGCACGAACAGCGCCAGCGACTGGCCGGCGGCGTCGCCCAACCGTTCCGCCCGGGCGAGACAGTCCAGCGCCAGCTCCCGCCCCTCCCGCACCCGGCCGATCTGGCTGTAGATATGGGCGCGGCGGATGCCGGCATTGACCAGCCCCGGCTCGAAGCCCAGCTCGCGATAGATCGGCTCGGCCCGCTCGATCTGGTCCATCCGCCGGGCGGTGTCGCCGACCGCCTGGGCGAAATCGGTCTCCACCAGCCGCAGATCGGCCTCGCCGCGCCGGTCGCCCAGCGCCTGGAACGCCTTGAGGGACTGGTCCAGCAGCCGGCGCGCCAGCGGCAGCTCCGCCCGCACCATGGCGCAGTGGCCGCGCATCAGGTCGGCCCGGGCCCGCACGGCGGGATCGCGGCTCCGCGCCGCCTCCTCCGCCAGCGCGGCGGCCCTCACCGTGTCGCGGTCGCGCAGGTACCAGGAAAGCTCGGCCAGGATCGCCGCCCGCCCGTCGCCGCCACATGACTCCAGCGCCGCTTCCAGGCGGGCGATGTCCTCGACGGTGCCGTGCAGGGCGAGCATGTGGCGGGGGCGTGTCCCTGTGGTTGCGGGACAGCGTACACCGGGAGGGGCGGCGGAGTCAGGGGAAAGGCGACGGGAGCATGCAATGCCCCGTCATCCCCGCGGAGGCGGGGACCCAGGTAATGAGCGTGCTATCCGGCTTTCGGAGAGGGTGGGAAAGGCAGCGTTGCTGCTGTGCGTCCTTCGACAGGCTCAGGATGAGGATGATTTAGCTGCTCCCAATGGCCTAGGAGCGAGGAGTGCCTGGCATCCACCATCCCTCATCCTGGAGCTTGTCGAAGGACGCACCACGTCCCAACCCCGCCGCTTCATCGGCGGTGCATGGCTGCAACCCCTGGGTCGCGGCCTGCGCCGGGATGACGGGTTGGGAAATTAGCGATCTCACGGCCCCCAAAAGAAAAAGGCGCCCCGGAGGGCGCCTTATCCTAAACCCAACCCCTCACGCCCTGACGTCGCCGGGCGGGCCCCAATGGTGGCAGGCGGCGCGGTGGCCGGGGATCTTCTCCTCCAGCGGCGGCACCACTTGCGCGCAGATGTCGGTGGCGCGCGGGCAGCGGGTGCGGAAGACGCAGCCCGAGGGCGGGTTCATCGGCGAGGGCAGGTCGCCGCCCAGCACGATGCGCTCCTTGTTCTTCTCCAGGTCCGGGTCCGGCACCGGCACGGCGGAGATCAGCGCCTGGGTGTAGGGGTGCAGCGGCTCGGCATAGATGCTGTCGCGGTCGGCGATCTCCATCACCTTGCCGAGATACAGCACCATGACCCGGTGGCTGACATGGCGGACGACGGACAGATCGTGGCTGATGAACAGCAGCGACAGGCCGAACTCCTCCTGCAGCTTCATCAGCAGGTTGACGATCTGCGCCTGGATCGACACGTCGAGCGCGGACACGGGCTCGTCGCAGATGATCATCTTGGGGTTCAGGATCATCGCCCGGGCGATGCCGATGCGCTGGCACTGCCCGCCCGAGAATTCATGCGGGTAGCGGTTGATCATCTGCGGCAGCAGGCCGACCTTCGCCATCATGTCCTTGACCCGCGCCTTGCGGTCGTTCTTGGACAGCTCCGGCTGGAAGACGGTCAGCGGCTCGGCGATGATGTCGCCGATGGTCATGCGCGGGTTCAGGCTCGCCAGCGGGTCCTGGAAGACGATCTGCATATCGGCGCGCTTCTGGCGCATGGCCTCGCGGCCCAGCTTGCTGATGTCCTCGCTGCCCATCCAGACGACGCGGCCGTCAGTCGGCTCGATCAGGCGCAGGATGGCCCGGCCGAGGGTCGACTTGCCGCAGCCGGACTCGCCGACGATGCCCAGCGTCTCGCCGGACTTCAGGTCGAACGTCACGCCGTCCACGGCCTTCAGCGGCGTGTACTTGCCGAAGAGGACGCCGCCGGTGCGGATGGGGAAATGGACCTTCAGGTCCTCGACGCGGAGAAGCTCGGTGGTCATCGCGCTACCTCAGGCCGCCGACGCGGGAACGCGCGGCTGGACCGGGACGGAGGGACGGGACGGATCGGTCACGGGCTGGTCCAGGCTGACCAGGTGGCAGGCCTTGTTCTGGCCCGGCCGCGCCTCGGCCAGCACCGGCAGCTCGGAGACGCAGCGCTCGTGCACGTACTCGCAGCGCTCCTGGAAGGGGCAGCCCGGCGGCAGGCGCTGCAGGTTCGGCGGCTGGCCCGGGATGGCGTAGAGGCTGTGCCGGCGGTCCTCGGTCAGGCGCGGCATCGAGTTCAGCAGGCCCTTGGTGTAGGGGTGCTGCGGATCGTAGAAGATCTGGCGGACGTCGCCCGTCTCCATGAAGCGCCCGCCATACATGACCTGCACCCGGTCGCACAATCCTGCGACCGTGCCGAGGTCGTGCGTGATCAGCACGATGGCGGCCTTGGTCTCGCGCTTCAGGACCGACATCAGCTCCAGGATCTGCGCCTGCACCGTCACGTCCAGCGCGGTGGTCGGCTCGTCGGCGATCAGCAGCTCCGGCTCGCACAGCAGGGCCATGGCGATCATGATGCGCTGGCGCATGCCGCCCGACAGCTCGTGCGGGTACTGCTCCAGCCGGCGGGCGGCCTCGGGGATGCGCACCAGGTTCAGCATGTCGAGCGCGCGGGCGCGGCTGTCCGCGTCGCCCATGCCCTTGTGCTCCTGCAGCACCTCGGTCATCTGCCGGCCGATCTTCAGGTGCGGCGTCAGCGAGGTCATGCTGTCCTGGAAGATCATGGCGAGCTTGTCGCCGCGGATCTTGTTCAGCTCCTTCACCGGCATGCCGACCAGCTCGGTGCCGCGGTACTTGGCGGAGCCGAGCGCGCGGCCGTTCTTGGCGAGCAGGCCCATGATCGCCATGAAGAGCTGGCTCTTGCCCGAGCCGGACTCGCCGACGATGCCGATGCACTCGCTCTCGTGCACGTCGAAGCTGACGCCGTTGACGGCGGAAACCTCGCCGTCGGGCGTGGAGAAGCGGACCTGGAGGTCGCGGACTTCGAGAACGGCGGTCATCTTAGCGGTCCTTCGGGTCGAGCGCGTCGCGCAGACCGTCGCCGATGAAGTTGAAGCAGAACAGCGTCACGGCCAGGAACACGGCCGGGAAGATCAGCATGTGCGGCGCGTTCTCCATCTGGCTGGCGCCCTCGGAGATCAGCACGCCCCAGCTGGTCATGGGCTCCTGCACGCCGAGGCCGAGGAAGGAGAGGAAGCTCTCCACCAGGATCACGACGGGCACCAGCAGCGTCATGAAGACGATGACCGGGCCGATGACGTTCGGGATGATGTGGCGGCGCACGATGGAGGCGTTGGAGACGCCGGCGGCGCGGGCCGCCTCGATGTACTCCTTGCGCTTCACCGACAGGGTCTGGCCGCGCACGATGCGCGCCATGGTCAGCCACTCGACGCAGCCGATGGCGGCGAAGACCAGCAGGATGTTGCGGCCGAACACCACCACCAGGATGATCACGAAGAACATCAGCGGCATGGAGTAGAGCACGTCGACGAAGCGCATCATCAGATTGTCGACCCGGCCGCCGACATAACCGGCGACGGCGCCGTAGGCGACGCCGATGATGAGCGCCACGAAGGTGGTCACGATGCCGACCATCAGCGACACCCGCGCGCCGTAGAGCGTGCGGATGAACATGTCGCGGCCGTTGGCGTCGGTGCCGAACCAGTGGCTGTTCTCCATCTGCGGCGGCACCGCGATGTAGTCCCAGTAGACGGCGTCGTAGTCGTGCGGGCTCAGCAGCGGCGCGAACAGGGCCATCAGGGAGATGATGCCCAGGATGACCATGCTGACCACGGCCGCCTTGTTGCCGAACAGGCGGCGGCGGGCGTCCTGCCAGAGGGAGCGGCCCTGGACCTCCTCGGAGATCTGGGCCGCCTTCTCGATGATCTGGGCGCGCGCGGCGCCCGAGGTGATGTCGTGTGCCATCAGTCGTACCGTACCCGCGGGTCCATCAGGCCGTAGACCAGATCGACGAGGAGGTTCATGAAGACGATCAGGGTGCCGTAGGTGATGACGGTGCCCATGACCAGCGTGTAGTCGCGGTTGATCGCGCCCTGGACGAAGTAGCGGCCGATCCCGGGCAGGCCGAAGATCTGCTCGATCACGACCGAGCCCGTCACCAGGCCGGCGATGGCCGGGCCCAGATAGCTGACGACCGGCAGCAGCGCCGCCCGCAGCGTGTGGCGCACGATGATGGTCCGCTCCGGCAGGCCCTTGGCGTGGGCGGTGCGCACGAAGTTGGAGCGCAGCACCTCGATCATGCCGCCGCGGGTCAGGCGCGAGATGATGGCGATCTGCGGCAGCGCCAGCGCCACCACCGGCAGCAGCAGGTACTGCAGCGACCCGTCGCCCCAGCCCGCCACCGGCAGCCAGCCCAGATAGATGCCGAAGACCAGGGTCAGCAGCGGCGCCATCACGAAGTTCGGGATGGTGATGCCCACCATCGCCACGCCCATGACGCCGTAGTCGGCCCGGCTGTTCTGCCGCATCGCCGCCAGCACGCCCAGCGCGCAGCCGATGACGACCGCGAGCGCGATGGCGGTCAGGCCCAGGCGCATGGAGACGGGGAAGCCGGTGCCGATCAGCTCGGAGACCGTGAAGTCCTTGTAGGTGAAGCTGGGGCCGAAATCGCCCTGCAGCGCATCCTTCAGGTACAGCACGAACTGGATGGGGACCGGCTGGTCGAGATTGTAGGCCTTCTTCAGGTTCGCCTCGATCTCCGGCGGCAGGGCGCGCTCGGAATCGAACGGCCCGCCGGGAGCGGCGTGCATCAGGAAGAAGGCAAGGGCGACGATCACCAGAAGCGTCGGTATGGCTTCCAGCAGGCGCCGGACTGCATAGGACATCATGAGCGGGAAACCCTCATCGCCGTGCGCCTCCTTAAGGATCGTCGGGCGCAACCCGTACGGCTCGGCCATGACCTTTCTGTGAATTCGTCGTTCCTGTCAACGGTATGGTGAGACGGTTCGGAATATTGCGGCCCGATGCCGCGCCCGGTAATACAGGGAAAGCCCACGCGCCCGCCTTGAAACTTTCGGCGTTTGCTTTCAAACCTGCAGCCAAGCAATGGTTAATGGAGCGGACAGGCGGAAGCCCCTACTACTTCCGGGCCTTTTGCCGGACCCAAGGGCAGCGCGCCCAAGCGCCAGTTCCGGCGCGCTTGGACTTGGCATCCGCGAACAGAACGCGAAAGTGCTGGGATGTCGGATGCTTAGCGCCGCAGGTCGCATGGAGCGCAGCGCAATGCGACATGATCAGGCCGGGATGTCGCATCACGGCTCCGCCTCCATGCGACCTACGAACCATGGCACCGTCGGTCGGGTGGGCGGCCGGTGGGCCGAACCGCCCCGGTCCCGCTCACGCCTGGCGGGCGTCGATGATCGAGCGGCGGATGGCGCGGGTGCGGGTGAAGAGGTCGAACAGCTCCTCCCCCTCGCCCCGGCGGATGTTGCGCTGGAGCGCCGTCAGGTCCTCGGTGAAGCGCTGCACGATCTCCAGCACCGCCTCGCGGTTGTTCAGGAAGATGTCGCGCCACATGACCGGATCGCTGGCGGCGATGCGGGTGAAGTCGCGGAAACCCGAGGCGGAGAAGCGGATCACCTCGGACTTGGTGTCCTCCTCCAGGTCCGCCGCCGTGCCGACGATGGTGTAGGCGATCAGGTGCGGCAGGTGCGAGGTGATGGCCAGCACCCGGTCATGGTGCGCGGCCTCCATCACCTCGATCTGCGAGCCGCAGCGGCGCCACAGCTCCGCCACCCGCTCCGTGGCGGCCGGGTCGGTGCCCGGCGGCGGGGTCAGGATGCACCAGCGGCCCTGGAACAAATCCTTGAAGCCGGCGTCGGGGCCGGAATGCTCGGTGCCGGCAATGGGGTGGCCGGGCACCAGATGCACGCCCTCGGGCAGATGCGGCCCCAGGTCGCGCAGCGCCGCCTGCTTCACCGAGCCCACGTCCGACAGGGTGCAGCCGGGCTCGAGAGCCGGCCCGATGCGGGCGCCCAGCTCGGCGAAGGTGCCGATGGGCGTGCAGAGGATGACCAGGTCGCAGCCGCGCACGGCCTCCGCCGGATCCTCGAACGCCGCGTCGGCGATGCCCAGCTCCAACACCCGGGCGCGGACGAAGGCGCTGGCGTCGGCCGCCACCACCGTCCCGGCCAGGGCGCCGTCGGCCTTCAGGCAGCGCGCCAGCGACGAGCCGATCAGCCCCAGCCCGACCAGGCAGACGCGGCGGAACAGGGGCGCCTTCCCGCCGGCGGCGCTCATCCCCTCACCCACTCGGCCAGCGCCTCGGCGACGGCGCGCATCTCCGCCTCCAGCCCTATGGTGATGCGCAAGGAATCGGGCAGGCCGTAGCCACCCATCTGGCGCACCAGGATGCCGCGCGACTTCAGGTGCTGGCGCGCGCCCTCTGCGTCGTTCCTGCCGGCGGGCAGGTCCTTGAGGGAGACCAGCACGAAGTTGCCGACCGACGGGTGGACGGTGAAGCCGTCCTGCCGCAGCCGGTCGGTGAACCATTGCCGCCACTCCGCATTGTGGCGGCGGCTGCGCTCGATGAAATCCTCATCCTCCAGCGCCGCCAAGCCAGCCGCCTGGGCGGCGCTGGAGACGTTGAAGGGCCCGCGGGTCCGGTTCAGCACGTCGGCCACGGCGGCGGGGCAGTAGGCCCAGCCCAGCCGCATGCCGCCCAGCGCGTAGATCTTGGAGAAGGTGCGGGTCATCACGACGTTGGCGTGCCGCTCCACCAACTCGGCCCCGTCGCTGTAGTCGGGCGCGTCGACATACTCGGCATAGGCGGCGTCGATCACCAGCAGCACGTGGGGCGGCAGGCCGGCATGCAGCCGCTCCATCTCCGCCTTGGAGATGTAGCTGCCGGTCGGGTTGTTCGGGTTGGCGACGAAGACGATGCGGGTGCGCTCGGTGACATGCGCCAGCATCTGGTCGACATCGGTGCGCAGGCCGGTCTCGGGCGCGGCCACGGGCGTCGCGCCGGCGGCCTTGGCGGCGATCGGGTAGACCAGGAAGCCGTGGCGGCTGTACAGCACCTCGTCGCCCGGCGCGGCGTAGCACTTGGCCAGCAGCTGCAGCATCTCGTCCGAGCCGGCGCCGCAGACGATGCGCGCCGCGTCCAGCCCCCAGCGCCGCGCCAGCCCCTCGCGGAGCGCGCCGGAGCCGCCGTCGGGGTAGCGGTGGATGCTCTCCGACCCGGACCGGTATGCCTCCATCGCCTTCGGGCTCGGCCCCAGCGCGCCCTCGTTGGAGGCGAGACGGATCAGCCGGCCGGCGCCGGGCGCGTGGGACTCGCCGCCGATATAGGGGGCGATGTCCAGGATGCCGGGATTGGGAACGGGGCCGGTCATGGCGACCTCACTGGTACTGGAACAGGGAACGTGAGCGGCGGGGAGCGGAGGGGGCGGGGCGCTCAGCCCCGGCGATGGTCCGCCGCCAGCGGCGTGGCATAGACGCCCACGGGCACGCAGCGCACCAGCGCGTCGCCCAGCCGCTGCGCCAGCACGCCCAGGCGCGGGTCGGCGCCGTCGACGAAGCTCTCCACCTCGACCAGATGGACCGAGCCGCCGCCCGGCAGATGGTAGGTGCGGTACTGGCTGGCCTGCAGGCCGGAGGCCTCCAGCATGTCCTTCAGCCGGCCGCGGCTGACGTCGCCGGCCAGCTCGAGGCCCAGCAGCGTGTGGTCGTCGCCCGTGGGCTCGAACGGCACGCAGGCCACCGCCAGCGCGTCGCCATTCTCGATCCGGCCGTTGCCCGTGCCGCAGAAGGGCAGCCGCGCGACGATGCGCGGCGACTTGGCGTCCTCCGACAGGAGATAGCGCCACCAGGGGTCGTTCTCGTCCTCTTCCGGCCAGGGCACGACGCCGACCTGGGCGCTGCCGTCGGCCAGCGCGCGCAGCACGCCCACCGGCGAGTTCACCGCCTGCATCGGCGTGAAGCTGCCGTAATGGTCGCGGGCGATGTCCCAGTAGCCCCGGCTCTCCTCCGGCGCGAAGACGGCGACGGCGAAGGGGCCCTGCAGGCGGGTATAGGCCGAGATCAGCTCGCGCCAGACCCGGGCCAGGGCCGTCACCGGGAAGGGGCCGCGGTGGCGGGCCGCCAGCCGGCGCAGGATCTCCGCCTCGCGGCCGGGCCGGAAGATCGGCCGGTCCGACGCCTTGGTCTGCGCGATCTTCCGCACCACCTCGGCGCGACGCATGATGAGGTCATGCATCGCGTCGTCGATCTCGTCGATCTCGCGGCGCAGGGCCTCAATCGTCGGCGTCTTGGATGACATCGGGGGCTGCCGGATGGGTCCGTCGGGGGGAGCTAAGTAGTAGCCACCGCCCCCGGCAAAAGCAAAGAAAACGTTGACTCGGGAGTACCCCGTTCCTAGCAATGCGGGCCTGCTCCGGGACACCCTTGCCATGACCGCGCCGACCGCCTCCATGCCAGCGCCGCCCCCCTCGCCGTGGCCGCTTCCGGGCCACCGGGCGCTGCTGGGCGCTGACCGGCCCATGCGGCTGGACAGCGGCGTGGCGCTGGGGCCGTTCCACCTGGCCTACCAGACCTACGGCGCGCTCAATGCCGACAGGTCCAACGCCATCCTGGTCTGCCACGCGCTGACCGGCGACCAGTACGTGGCCGAGACCCACCCCGTCACCGGCAAGCCCGGCTGGTGGGAGCTGATGGTCGGCCCCGGGCGGCCCGTGGACACCGACCGCTACTTCGTCATCTGCGCCAACGTGGTCGGCGGCTGCATGGGCAGCGAGGGGCCGAAGGAGCCGAACCCCGCCACCGGCCGCCCCTGGGCGCTGGACTTCCCCATCATCACCATCGGCGACATGGTGCAGGCGCAGAAGCTGCTGGTCGACAGCCTGGGCATCGACAAGCTGTTCTGCGTCATCGGCGGCTCGATGGGCGGGATGCAGGTGCTGCAATGGGCGGCGCGCTACCCGGAGCGGGTCTTCGCCGCCATCCCCATCGCCACCGCCGCCCGCCACAGCGCCCAGAACATCGCCTTCCACGAGGTCGGCCGGCAGGCGGTCATGTCCGACCCTGACTGGCGCGGCGGCGCCTATCTGGAGGCCGGCACCAAGCCGGTGCGCGGCCTGTCGGTCGCGCGCATGGCGGCGCACATCACCTACCTGTCGGAAGCGGCCCTGCACCGCAAGTTCGGCCGCAACCTGCAGGACCGGGAGCGGGTCGCCTACGGCTTCGACGCCGATTTCCAGGTGGAGAGCTACCTGCGCCACCAGGGCATCACCTTCGTCGACCGGTTCGACGCCAACTCCTACCTCTACATCACCCGCGCCATGGATTATTTCGACCTGGCGGCGGAGCATGGCGGCACGCTGGCGAACGCCTTCCGGGGGCCGGGCGGCGGCACGCCGGTGCGCTTCTGCCTGGTCAGCTTCAGCAGCGACTGGCTGTTCCCGACCTCGGAATCCCGCGCCGTCGTCCATGCGCTGAACGCGGTGGCGGCGAACGTCAGCTTCGTCGAGATCGGCACGGACAAGGGCCACGACGCCTTCCTGCTGGACGTGCCGGAATTCTACCAGGTGGTGCGCGGCTTCATGGAGGGCTGCGCCCGCCACCGCGGGTTGAGGGGAACGCCGTGATGGACGCCCAGGCGCCCCGGACCATCCGCCCCGACCTGCGCCGCATCGCCGACATGATCGAGCCGGGCGCCCGGGTGCTGGACGTCGGCTGCGGCGACGGCGAGCTGCTGGAGCATCTGGTCTACGAGCGGCGCGTCGACGGGCGCGGCGTCGAGCTGTCGATGGACGGGGTGCGCGCCTGCGTCTCGCGCGGCCTGTCGGTCATCCAGGGCGACGCCGACACCGACCTCGCCGACTATCCGGACGACGGCTTCGACTATGTGGTGCTGTCGCAGACGCTGCAGGCGACGCGCGATCCCAGGGGCGTGCTGCGCCATCTGGTGCGCATCGGCCGCCGCGCCATCGTGTCCTTCCCCAATTTCGGCTATTGGCGCCTGCGCTGGCAGCTGATGAGCCGGGGCCGCATGCCGGTCACCGACCATCTGGGCTTCCAATGGTGGGAGACGCCCAACATCCATTTCTGCACCATCGCCGACTTCAACGCGCTGAGCCGCGACCTCGGCCTGGTGGTCGAGCGCAGCGTCATCCTGGACCGCGGCGGCGCGCCGGTACCGGCCCGGGCCGACAGCTGGCTCGCCAACTGGGTCGGCGAGCAGGGCGTGTTCCTGCTGCGGCGGGGCTAGCCCACCAGGCCCAGCACCCAGACCCGCAGCGGGTTGTCCGGCATCGTCACCAGCCGCGCGGTCATGGCGAGACAGATGGTCACCAGCAGTGGCCGCACCATCTTGGCCCCGAAGCGCAGCGTCGCCCGCGAGCCCAGATAGCTGCCGGCCAGCTGCCCGCCGGCCATGGCGAGGCCCAGGGCCCAGAGGATCTTGCCGCCGAGCGCGAAGACCGCCAGCGACACGGCGTTGCTGGTGAAGTTCAGCAGCTTGGTGTTGGCCGTGGCCTGCCGCAGCGGCTGGCCCAGCAGCGCCACCAGGCCGATGGCGTAGAAGCTGCCGGCGCCGGGGCCGAAGAACCCGTCATAGAAGCCGACGCCGAAGCCCACCGTCAGCGCGAAGGCGCCCATGGAGACTCGCTGGCGCGCCGGCAGATCGCCGGCCCGGGGCGACAGCAGGAAGTAGATGGCGATCGCCACCAGCAGCACCGGCACGACGGCGCCGAGGAAGGCCGGGTCGATCCGCTGCACGGTCCAGGAGCCCAGCGCCGAGCCGACCAGCGCGCACAGGACCGGTCCCGCCATGGCGCGCACGTCAATCTGCCCCGCCCGCCAATAGACCGCCGTCGCCATCGCCGTGCCGAAGGAGGCCTGCAGCTTGCTGGTCGCCAGCGCCTGGCCCGGCGGCAGGCCGGCCGCCAGCAGCGCCGGGATGGTGATCAGCCCGCCGCCCCCGGCGATGGCGTCGATGAAGCCGGCGCAGAAGGCGGCGGCGACCAGCAGCAGGACGATCTCGGGGGTGGGCATGCCAGGGGAACCGATGGGCAAGAGCGCGGCGGGCGGCGATTAGAGCACGTCCCGCCGCGCCCGCCACCCGCCCGCTCGGCATCCCGGTCCGGCGGCGGGCGCGGGACTTGCCGAGGGGGCACGGCCTCTCCCGGACGGGTCGGGGGAACGAGGATGCCGGCCGGAACGTTCCCCATTCCGGAGACACCCGGAGTCCGCCATGCGCCCCGCCCTGCCGACCGCCGCGATCCTCCTGGCCGGTTCCGCCATCCTGGCGCCCCTGGCCCTGGCCCAGACGCAGCCCACGCCGGTGCCCGTGCCGGCCGGGCGGGCGGAGGCGACGGCGCCGCTGACCACGGGCACCCGCCCCGGCGACATCCCCACCACCGACGCCGCCCCGGTGAAGGCCGGCCCCGACGGCGACGCGCCGACCGACGACCGCACGGCCGGAAAGACCGCCGCGCCGCCCGCATCCCCGCCGGTCGCGGTGGCCGACCCCGCTCCCGCCCCGACGCCGGCCGCCACCGCCCAGGGCGCGGCGCTGGGCGAACCGGGACCGGTGCGGCGGCTGACGGCGCGCGAGGCGGAGATGCTGCTGGGCCGGACCGTGCTGTCCAGCGACGGCGAGAGCGTCGGCAGCGTCCGCGACTTCCTGACCGCCGGCACCGACAGCCGCATCCAGCAGATGGTCATCGGCAGCGGCGGCATCCTGGGCCTCGGCCGCTCGCTCATCGCCGTGCCGATCGAGAGCGTCGCGCTGGACCACGGCACCGCCGCCGACAGCCGCGCGCCGCTGCGCCTGACCCTCTCGGCCGCCGACGTCGAGGCGCGCGAGCGCTTCCGCTATGACGGCCGGGCGAACGCCATGGTGGGTCCGCGCTGAGGTTCGCGCTGCGATAGGCGAGGCGCATAGGAGCTATTTCCCGTTCGGGAATTGTCACCGATTCGTATGAGCCGCCTGAACCGAAGCTTTACCGCGCGTCCCCTCCTATCCCGGGCATGAACGGTGGCCGAGATTGGCCCACCGATCAATTCCCAGGGGCAACCATGCACATCCTCACCCGTTTCGCCGTCCTGGCCTCGGCCATGGCGGTCTCCGCCTGCTCGACCATCGTCGAGGGCACGTCGCAGGACATCGTGGTCAACACCAACCCGGCGGGCGCCGCCTGCGACCTGGTGCGCGAGGCCAAGTCGATCGGTCGCGTCGAGTCGACCCCGGGCACCGTGAAGGTCCAGAAGACCAAGCACGACATCACCGTCGTCTGCACCAAGGACGGGTTCCAGCAGGCGACCTTCATGAACAAGTCGGACGTGGCCGGCGCCACGGTCGGCAACGTGCTGGCCGGCGGCCTGGTCGGCTGGGCGGTGGACAGCGCCACCGGCGCCGACAACAAGTACACCAGCCCGATCAACATCACCCTGGTCCCGGCGACCCCGACGACCGGCGGGGCCGCCGCGGTCGCGCCGCCGAAGCCGGTGGAGAGCAAGGGCGTCCCGACCTCCTGAGGCCGGGTGCGGACGGGAGCGGGGTCCGCTCCCGTCCGGATCAGCCCCGGGGCAGGTCCGTCCCGTCCAGCCGGCGCGCCAGGCGCAGCTGCGGGAACCACCAGGCCCAGAGGCCCGACACGATCACCGCGCCGACCCCGCCGAAGACGACCGCCGGCACCACGCCGATGACCGCCGCCATGGCGCCGGCGCGGAACTCGCCCAGCTCGTTGGAGGCGCCGACGAACACCATGTTCACGGCGTTGACCCGGCCGCGCACCTCGTCCGGGGTGGCCAGCTGCAGCAGCGTCTCGCGGACATAGACGCTGACCATGTCGCCGGCGCCCAGCAGGGCCAGCGCGGCGATGGACAGCCACACCGTCTCCGACAGGCCGAACACCACCGTCGCCACGCCGTAGAGCGCGACGCCGACGAACATCCAGATGCCGGCATGGTCGCGGATCGGCTTCCAGCCCAGCCACAGCGCCACCACCACGGCGCCGATGCCGGGTGCGGCGCGCAGCAGGCCCAGGCCCCAGGGGCCGGTCTCGAGGATGTCGCGGGCGAAGGCCGGCAGCAGCGCCACGGCGCCGCCCAGCAGCACGGCGAACAGATCCAGCGAGATGGCGCCCAGGACGATCCTGTTGTTCCAGACATAGCGGAAGCCCGCGACGACATTGTCCCAGCTGGCCGGTTCGCGGTTCCTGGACTGCGCCACCACCGGGATCGCCGCCAGCAGCAGCACCGCCAGGCTCATCAGCGCCAGCGGCACGCCGTAGGCGACGCGCACGCCGACACCGTAGAGCAGACCGCCCGCCACCGGCCCGACGATGCTGGCGACCTGCCAGGCGGACGAGTTGTAGGCGATGGCGTCCGGCAGCCGCTCGACCGGCACCAGGTTCGGCATCAGCGCCTGGGTGGCCGGGCCGTAGAAGGCGCGGGCCACGCCGAAGCCGGTCATCAGCGCGAAATAAGGCCAGACGCCCGTCGGTCCGGACCAGGCCAGGTACAGCAGGCCGCCGATGCAGGTCACCTCCACCGCGACGCACAGCGCCATGATGAGCCTGCGGTCGTAGCGGTCGGCGACCGAGCCCGTCACCAGCACCAGCGCCAGGGCCGGCAGGAACTGCACCAGCCCGATGATGCCGAGGTCGAGCGGGTCGCGGGTCAGGTCGTAGACCTGCCAGCCCACGGCGACGCTGACGATCTGGACCGAGAAGGTGACGAGGAAGCGGCTGGCCCAGTAGAGCGCGTAGGCGCGGATCGCGAAGACGCTCCAGGGCTTGTGCGCTGGCGGAACGGTGGGGGCGGACATGGCGGGCGGGATCTTGCGGGGCGGGAGCCGCAGAGTGGCCGCCCCGATGCCCCCACCACAAGCCGGGCTTTGCGCATGGCAGGGATGGGTGGGGCGGCATGCAGGTCCGCCGGGCAATGGCTCGCGATGAGAGCCCCCACTAGCCGTCATCCCGGCGAAGGCCGGGACCCAGGGGTTGCAGCCATGGAACTTCGATGAAGCACGGCCAACTCAAGCCGATCCGTAAGCGATGTACTGGGGAGCGCTTCATCGGCCGCATCCCGTTGCAACCCCTGGGCCCCGGCCTTCGCCGGGGTGACGGGAGAGGAGGATCGAACTCCCCTGACTATTTCTGCACAGCCCGTCAGCCGGCGATCCCCTCAACACTACGCAGCACCGCGCCCTCCGGTATTTCGATCCCGAAACGATCCAGCGCCACGCTACGGTATTCCGCCTCCGTGGCGATGATTCGCTCCTCGACCTCGGTGCCGCGGGTCAGGGTCAGCAGCCCGTCACGCATGACCGCGCGCTCGTCCCCGGCCGGCCGGCCCAGCACCCGGCGGGTGAGGAAGGGAGAGGCGGGCTCGTGGCTGACATAGAAGCAGGACATGGCGAAGTCGGGCTCGCGGAAGACCGCCAGGTCGAACCAGTAGAGCGAGGTCCAGTCCGGGGCGCCGGGCCGCAGCACCTCCATCTCCCAGCCGCCGTCGAAGGAGGCCGACACGCGCCAGGTCTCGTCGCCCACCGCATGTTCGCGGCCGGGCTCGAACGGGACGGGCTCGACCAGCCCATGACCGCCGAAGCCGACATCGGCGATCCAGGGCCGGCCCTCCGCCTCGACCAGGACCACCATGTGGGTGCGCGGGCGGATGGACGGCAGGCCGAATGTGACGCAGGCCAGCAGGCGCCGCGGACGGAAGCCCGCCGCCGCCAGCATCAGGGCGAACAGCGTGTTCTGCTCGAAGCAGAAGCCGCCGCGCCGGTGGCGGACCATCTTCTCCACCAGGTCGGCCGGCTCCAGGCTGATCGGCCTGTTGATCCAGAGGTCCAGATTCTCGAAGGGGATCGCGGCCGCGTGCGCCCGGTGCAGCGCCACCAGCGAGGCGGCGTCAGGGCGCACGGGACCGTCCAGGCCGATGCGCGCGAGATACTCGTCCAGCGCGGTCACGCGCCGAAGACCCGGTGGAAGATCGTATCGACGTGCTTGGTGTGGTAGCCGAGGTCGAAGGCGTCGTCGATCGCTTCGGCGCTCAGGTGCCGCATCACCTCCTCGTCGGCCTTCAGCATGGCGCGGAAATCCTTGCCCTCCAGCCAGACCGGCATGGCGTTGCGCTGGACCGCGCGGTAGGAATCCTCGCGGCTCATGCCCGCCTGGGTCAGGGCCAGCAGCACGCGCTGGCTGTTGTGCAGCCCGCCCAGGCTCTCCAGGTTCGCCAGCATGCGGTCCGGGTAGACCAGCAGCTTGTCGACCATGCCGGTCAGGCGCATCAGGGCGAAGTCCAGGGCGATGGTGGCGTCCGGGGCGATGACCCGCTCGACCGAGGAATGGCTGATGTCGCGCTCGTGCCAGAGCGCGACGTTCTCCAGCGCCGGGATGACATGGCTGCGCACCAGGCGCGACAGGCCGGACAGATTCTCCGACAGCACCGGGTTGCGCTTGTGCGGCATGGCCGACGAGCCTTTCTGGCCCGGCGAGAAATACTCCTCCGCTTCGCGGACCTCGGTCCGCTGGAGGTGCCGCACCTCGGTCGCGAGGTTGTCGATGGAGGCGGCGATGACGGCGAGCGTCGAGAACCACATGGCGTGGCGGTCGCGCGGGATGACCTGGGCGGAGACGGGCTCCACCGTCAGCCCCAGCTTCGCCGCCACATGCTCCTCGACCCGGGGGTCGATGTTGGCGAAGGTGCCGACGGCGCCCGAGATGGCGCAGGTGGCGATCTCCTCGCGGGCCCGCACCAGCCGCTCGCGGCCGCGCTGGAAGGCGGCGTAGTGGCCGGCCAGCTTCACGCCGAAGGTGGTCGGCTCGGCATGGATGCCGTGGCTGCGGCCGATGGTGGGGGTGTACTTATGCTCCAGCGCCCGGCGCTTCAGCGCGGCCAGCAGCTTGTCCATGTCCTCGAGCAGGAGGTCGGTCGCCTCCTTCATCTGCACGGCGAGGCAGGTGTCCAGCACGTCCGACGAGGTCATGCCCTGGTGGACGAAGCGCGCCTCCGGCCCGACATGCTCGGCCAGGTTGGTCAGGAAGGCGATAACGTCGTGCTTGGTCTCCCGCTCGATCTCGTCGATGCGGTCGATCTCCCACTTGGCGCGCTTCCAGACGGCCTCGGCCGCCTCCTTGGGGATCACGCCCAGCTCCGCCTGCGCGTCGCAGGCGTGCGCCTCGATCTCGAACCAGATGCGGAACCGGTTCTCCGGCTCCCAGATGCGGGTCATCTCGGGGCGGCTGTAGCGCGGGATCATGGGCTTGGGGACCTTCCGGCGGCAGGGGCTCTGGATGGCGCGGGACCATAAGGTCCCGGCGCCGCTTTGACCAGTGCACCGGCCGGGACGCCGCCCCGCGCCGGGCTGGGGCGTCCGCGTCCCCCCTACCCCCTTAGATCGGGTTGCCAGCGGCGGTGCCCGGCCTAGTTCACCTGCCGTGCCGCCGGCCGCCGGCGGCGCTGTCCATCCTGCCCCGGGGGAGGCGCATGCAGGTCCATCTCGACGATTGTCCGGACTGCCAGCAGGTGCGGACCCTGCTGCACGACCGCAACTGGCTGGTCCTGTGGCTGCCGATGGAACACAGCCGGAACAAGCTCCTGGCCCGGCTGGCGACCGCGGGTATCGCCCCGGTCGCGGCGGAGACGGCGGACTGCCACGCCTTCCTGCTGGACCGGGCGCAGGCCGCCGCCTTCGCCGACGCCGCCTCCGTCGTGCTGACGGCGGAGGAGCTGGGCGCCGGCCGGGTCGCCTGCGTGGACGCCGACCGCGACGCCACGCTGGGCGACTACCTCTCCGCCGTCACGGTGGGGCAGTTCGCCGGCGCCGTGCGCGGCCACTGGCTGTTGGAGCTGATCCGCCAGGACCGGCTGACCTCCTTCTTCCAGCCCATCGTGCGGGCCGACGGCGGCCGCTTCGCCTACGAGGCGCTGCTGCGGGGACGTGAGGCGGACGGCGGCATCGTCGGCGGCGGCCAGCTCATGAAGGTGGCGGACGAGGCGGGGCTGCTGCACACGGTGGACCTGCTGGCCCGGCGCACGGCGCTGACCTCGGCCGCCGGGGCCGGCATCGGCGACGCCACCCTGTTCGTGAACTTCGACCCCTCCAGCATCTACGACCCCTCCTACTGCCTGCGCAGCACCGGCGCGCTGGTGGAGGAGCTGGGGCTGACCCCCCGCAACGTGGTGTTCGAGGTGACCGAGAGCCACGAGGCGCGGGACGAGGCGCACCTGAAGGGCATCCTGGACGTCTACCGCGCGGCGGGATTCCGGGTGGCGCTGGACGACATCGGCTCC
>DASPNP010000023.1:0-3107 GCA_035626475.1 Azospirillaceae bacterium | reverse complement strand
CCGAGCGATCCCGCCCAGGCTCCGGAGTATCGACCGGAAGCGGAATACCGGCCCAAGCTCGTCCAAGCGCGGGGCAGATTGAGCGAGGTCATCGGGAACGTGATACGGGTGGCGTCCGTCGGCACACGGAGGCCATAGCGCGACGCCGAGGGTCGCTGGCGAGGCGGCGCGTCGCCCGGTAGTCTCGTCCGCGTGACGGCGGCCAAGCGCATCAACCTCGCGCTGCAGGGCGGCGGCGCGCACGGCGCCTTCACCTGGGGCGTGCTGGACCGGCTGCTGGAGGATAGGCGGCTGGACTTCGAGGGGATCAGCGGCACCAGCGCCGGCGCGCTGAACGGCGCGCTGCTGGCCTACGGCATGGCGACCGGCGGCCGGGAGGCGGCGCGGGAGCTGCTGGACCGGCTGTGGCACCGGCTGGCCGGCAGCAACGTGCTGAGCCCGCTGCAGCCGACCTGGATGGACCGCTGGACCGGCAACCGCCACCTGGAGGGCTCGCCCTTCTATGCCGGGCTGGACCTCATGGTCCGGGTCATGTCGCCCTACCAGTTCAACCCACTGGGGCTGAACCCGCTGCGCCACGCGCTGACGGGGCTGGTGGATTTCGACGTGCTGCGCGGGCTGGCGGCGCCCCGCCTCTATGTCAGCGCCACCAACGTCACCCGGGGCAAGCTGAAGGTGTTTTCGGGGGACGAGCTGTCGCCGGAATGCCTGGTCGCCTCCACCTGCCTGCCCTTCCTGTTCCAGGCCGAGGAGATCGGCGGCGAGCATTACTGGGACGGCGGCTATATGGGCAACCCGACCCTCTACCCGCTGATCCACGAGTGCCGGTCCGCCGACATACTGGTGGTGCAGGTGACGCCGCTCGCCCGGCCCGAGGTGCCGACCCAGACGACCGCCATCGTCGACCGGGTCAACGAGATCAGCTTCAACTCCACCTTCCTGCGCGAGCTCAGGGCGATGGAGCTGATCAACCGGCTGATCCGCGGCCACAAGCTAAGCGAAGCCGAGGCCGGCGTGCGCGCCATCAACCTGCACATGGTCGCGGCGGCCGAGGAGATGGCCGCGCTCGGCGTCTCCACCAAGATGAACAACGATCTGGCGTTCCTGCTGGAGCTGCGCGGCATGGGCCGCGAGGCCGCCTCCGCCTGGCTGGAGACCTCCTTCGACCGCGTCGGCGTGGAGAGCACGGCCGAGCTGGGCAACGCCTTCGTCTGAGGGTGGGTCTGAGTCCGGCAGCGTCGAGGTTGTGCGTGCTTCGACAGGCTCAGCATGAGGAGATTATCGCTGCTCCCGGCTGGGCTTGCGCCCTAAGAGCCGGGAGTGCCTAGCGCCCCTCGTCCCTCATCCTGAGCCTGTCGAAGGACGCACCCCGTCCCAGCCTCTCCCCTGCGCGACGCGGGGAACCGCCTCAATCCCCCCGCACCACCGGCATCGCCTTGGAGACGGTCAGCACCAGGCTGTCGCCCCGCGCCTCGATCGACTTGGTGCCGGCGCGGGGCAGCGGGATCTTGGCCTTGCGGCAGTAGAGGATGAGCATGCCGCCCACCTCGTTCTCGCCCATCTGCAGCTCGCGGAAGTTGGTCGCGCCGATGGCCTGGATCGACACCTCCAGCACCAGCGGCGACTGGCTTCTGATCCAGATGCGCCCCACCTGCCCTGGCGGCTGCTTCTCCGGGAAGAGCGACCGGTATTGCCGGAGCGCCTCGCGCAGCGCGTCTGGAGAGAAGGTGATGTGGCGGGTCTCGACGATCATGGCGGCAAGGCTGTGACGGGCGGAACGGCGGGCCCCACTCCCGCACGGTCAAGGTTAACATCCGGCAAAGGTAAGATCGATCAAGACCTTCCGCCACTTTCTTACGGGATAGGGAGCATACCTTTCGAACTTCGCCCGAGCCCCGGCCGCACCATTGACGGGGATCAACGCGCGGTCTGGAATGGCATCGGACAAGAGCGGAGGCCGGTGCAACGGCGCCGCGCGGGAGGACCACAGGGAGACAGGCCATGGCCGCCAGCTACGAGGAGATGCACGCCCGCTCGCTCAGCGACCCGGAGGGGTTCTGGGCGGAGGCCGCCGCAGCCATCGACTGGACCAAACCCTGGGACAAGGTGCTGGACGATTCCGCCGCGCCCTTCTACCGCTGGTACCGGGGCGCCGAGCTGAACAGCTGCTGGAACGCGCTGGACCGGCATGTCGAGGGAGGCCGGGCCGACCAGGCGGCGCTGATCTACGACAGCCCGGTCACCGGCACGGTACGCACCCTCACCTACCGCGAGCTGCGCGACCAGGTGGCGCGCTTCGCCGGGGCGCTGAAGGAGCTGGGCGTGGAGAAGGGCGACCGCGTCATCCTCTACATGCCCATGGTGCCGGAAGCGCCCGTCGCCATGCTGGCCTGCGCCCGCATCGGCGCGGTGCATTCCGTCGTCTTCGGCGGCTTCGCGCCCAACGAGCTGGCGACCCGCATCGACGACGCCAAGCCCAAGGTGATCGTCTCCGCCTCCTGCGGGATCGAGGGGGCGCGGGTCATCCCCTACAAACCGATGCTGGACGCCGCCATTGGGCAGGCCGAACACAAGCCGGAGCGCTGCGTCGTGCTGCAGCGCCCGCAGGCCCAGGCGGAGCTGGTGCCGGGCCGTGACGTCGACTGGCGCGAGGCGGACGGCGCGGAGCCCGTGGCTTGCGTCCCCGTCGCCGCCACCGACCCGCTCTACATCCTCTACACCTCCGGCACCACGGGCCAGCCCAAGGGCGTCGTGCGCGACAATGGCGGGCACGCGGTGGCGCTGAAATGGACCATGGAGCACTTCTACGGCATGAAGCCGGGCGAGGTGTTCTGGGCCGCCTCCGACGTGGGCTGGGTGGTCGGGCACAGCTACATCGTCTACGGCCCCCTGTTCCACGGCTGCACCACCCTGATGTACGAGGGCAAGCCCGTGGGCACGCCCGACGCCGGCGCCTTCTGGCGCGTGGTCGCGCAGCACCGGGTGGCGACCCTGTTCACCGCCCCGACCGCCTTCCGCGCCATCAAGCGCGAGGACCCTGAGGGCCGGCTGATCGGGCAGTACGACATCTCCTGCCTGCGCGCCCTGTTCCTGGCGGGCGAGCGCTC
>DASPNP010000022.1:0-249055 GCA_035626475.1 Azospirillaceae bacterium | reverse complement strand
AGGGGTCGGCGGGCGCAAGCCCGACGTTCTCTACCTTCATTGCAAGATCAGCCGTTGAGAACGCCCGCCTGCGGCGGCCGACCCCTCATCCTCCCCAAGCAGGCTTGGGGCCCCATCCTTCTCCCGCAAGGGGAGAAGGATGAAGCACGGACCACCCTCACCCCGCCCCGACCAAGATCACCCCGCGCCCGTCGCGCACCACCTTGTAGCCGGCCGGCGGATTGTAATCCGCCACCGGGTCGTCGCGGCGTTCGGTCTGGATGGCGTCGGTGCCGGGCTCGCGGCGGAAATAGATGATCTGCTTCCAGCAGCGGGTGATGTCGGCGCCGAAAACCAGGACCAGGTCGTCCGGCCGGGCGGAGGACAGCGCCGTGTCGACCGCCTTCTCCTCCTCCGGAATGATGCGGATCTGCTCGTCCCCTACGCCCTTCTCCAGCAGTGCCGTGCGCAATATGTCCGGCACCTCGGTGGGGCCGCGGCCGCGCAAACTGTCGTCACGCTTGCAGATGTAGAGGTCGAACTTGCCGGCCAGCGTATGGGCGACCTCGCGGATGTCCTCGTCGCGGCGGTCGCCCGGCGCGGTCATGACGACGATGCGCTTGCCCTTGGGCGCCAGCCGGTCCACCAGGTCCACCATCGCCGCCATGGCGTGGGGATTGTGGCCGTAATCGAGGATCACCTTGAAGGGATGCTCGGTGAAAACGTTCATGCGGCCGGGCGTCTGGTAGAAGGTGCTGTCGAAGGTGCGCAAGCCATGGCGGATCTCGTCCAGCGACTTGCCCAGCGCATAGGCCATGGCGGCGGCGAACATGGCGTTCTGGACGTTGTGCCGCGCCTTGCCCTCGATGGTCGCGGGGATCAGGTGGGTCCACATCAGCGGCAGCTGCGCGCCCTTGTCGTAGAGCGTGACCATGTCGCCGTTGGCACCCGATTCCAGCACGCAGGCGCGCCCGCCCTCACGGATATGGGCGCCGACCAGCGCGTGCGCCGGGTCCATCGTCACCCACATCACCTGCTTGGCGGTGGTGTGCTCGGCCATGCGCAGCGTGTACTCGTTGTCGGCGTTCAGCACGGCGGTGTCGCGCGCGACCTCCACCAGCACCCGCTTGACCCGCGCCAGCTCCTCCAGCGTGTCGATGCCGCCCAGGCCCAGATGGTCGGAAGCGACGTTCAGCACGGCGGCCACGTCGCAGCGGTCGTAGCCCAGTCCAGCCCTGAGGATGCCGCCGCGCGCCGTCTCCAGCACCGCCATGTCGATGCCCGGGTCCTTCAGCACCATGCCGGCGGCGGTCGGGCCGGTCATGTCGCCCTTCACCGTCAGGTTGCCGTTGATGTAGACGGCGTCGGTGGTGGTCAGGCCGACATGGTGGCCGGCCTGCTTCATGATGTGCGCCAGCATGCGGCTGGTCGTGGTCTTGCCGTTGGTGCCGGTGATGGCGGCGGTCGGCACGCGCGAGCGGCTGCCCGGCGGGAACAGCATGTCCATGACCTTGCCGGCGACGTCGCGCGGCGTGCCCTCACTGGGGGCGACATGCATGCGGAAGCCGGGCCCGGCGTTGATCTCGCAGATGGCGCCGCCGGTCTCGCGGTAGGATTTGGTGATGTCGCTGGTCAGGAAGTCGACGCCGCCGACGTCCAGCCCCACCGCCTTGATCGCGCGCTCGGCCATCTCGCGGTTGTCGGGATGGATGGTGTCGGTCACGTCGATGGCGGTGCCGCCCGTCGACAGGTTCGCGGTCTTGCGCAGGAAGACCGTCTCGCCGGCCGGTGGCACGCTGTTCACGTCCATGCCGGCCTCGGCCAGCAGCTTCAGCGCCTGGTCGTCCAGCTCCAGCCGGGTCAGCACGTTCTCGTGCCCGACCCCGCGGCGCGGGTCCTGGTTCACGATGGCGACCAGCTCGGCCACGGTGCTCTTCCCGTCGCCGACCACATGGCCCGGCATGCGCCGCGCGGCGGCGACCAGCTGGCCGTCGACCACCAGCAGCCGGTGGTCCAGCCCCAGGATCAGGCTCTCGACGATGATGCCGTCGCTAATATCGGCGGCCTTGTCGTAGGCGGCCTCGACCTCCTCGGGCGTGTTGAGATTGACCGAGACGCCGCGGCCATGGTTGCCGTCCACCGGCTTGACCACGACGGGATAGCCGATGCGCTCGGCCGCCTTCAGCGCCTCCGACAGCTTGTAGACGATGCGCTGCTCCGGCACCGGCAGGCCCAGATCGGAGAGGATCTTGTTGGTGAGGTTCTTGTCGGAGGCGATCTCGGTGGCGATGACCGAGGTGCGGCTGGTGGTGGTCGCCTCGATCCGGTGCTGGTACTTGCCGTGGCCCAGCTGGATCAGGCTCTTGTCGTTCAGGCGGAACCAGGGAATGTCCCGATCCTCCGCCGCCTTGATCAGCGAATAGGTGGAGGGGCCCAGCGTCCGGCGCGCGGCGCGGTCCAGGAAGACCTCCAGCTCCTCGTGGAAGTCGAAGTCGCGCGGCGCGTCGGGATGGCCGAGGCGCACCAGAAGATAGTCGAAGGCGAAGTCGCCGGCCGAGAGGCCCGTCGCCTCGATCTCGAAGGCGTAGAAGGCATCCACCCGGCTGCCGCCGCGCTCGACGATGGTCGCCAGCTCGACCGTGCTGCCGGCGGCGCGCTGCAGCTCGACCGCGATGTGGCCCAGCGCCTCCGCCAGTCCCACCGTGCCGCCCTGCAGGCGCGCGGCGAAGGTGTCGTCGCGGCCGAGGCCCGGCAGCGCGCCGAGCAGGTGCTGGGCCGTGGCGGCGTCGACGCGCGTCTCGGCATGCTGGCCGAGATCGAGGGCGAAGCGGATGACGGGGACCCGGGCGTAGATGTTCGGCCCGACATAGACCGAGGTCTTCACGATTTCCATGCTCGCCCCTCTCTCCCCCGCCGGACTGACGCCGGCTTAATGCATCAATGACTTCCGGGCGACGCCTAGTCGCCGCCCAGCCTTTCGCTTTCCAGGTCGACCTCGACCCGGCCCAGCTGTCCCCGCCGCATCGCCACCAGGATGCGGCCGTCATGTCCGTTGCCCCGGCGCGTGGCCTGCTCGACCTCGCGCTCCAGCATGCGCACCAGATCCTCGACCCGCCGCGTGGCGTCGTCGGCGACGGCGGGCGCGCCGGCCCTGAGCGCGTCGGTGCGCACGCCGGGCTTCAGCAGGGCCAGCTGCACGCCCTTGGCGGCGAAGACGTCGCCCTGGACCTGGATCTGGTCGGGCGCCATCTCCACCAGTACCACGCCGGTGCGGCCGATGGCCTCGATCTCGGTGCCGCCGCCATGGACGACCAGGCCCGAATCCTCGCACAGGCCGAAGCCGAAGCGGCTGTTCTCCTCGGCGCAGGCGACGATGAGGCGGCCCAGCCGGTTGCGGTCGATGACGTTCTGGTCCAGCACGCCGATGTCGAAGAGGCCGAAGCCCTCCTCGATCAGGATGCCCTCGTGCCCGGCGTCGGCGGCCACGCCGTAGCGCAGCGCCTGGTAGCTGCCGCCGCCGGCGATCATGATGCCCGACAGGGCCGCCGCGGCGCCGCTGACCGCCACCAGCGTGCCGCCGGACAGGTAGACGTGCAGGATGGCCGTCAGCAGCGGCGTCTCGGCGCCCCGGTGCAGCAGCGTGTCCACCAGCCGCTTCTGGTCGCCGCCGGTGAAGAGGATGGTCTTCTTGGCGGCGATGCGCTCGACCATGGCCGGGTCGTCCATCAGCGTCGGCATGGTGCCGGGCGTGATGCCCAGATCCTCCGCCTCCAGCCCGTGGCGGCGCAGCAGGCGGACATAGTCGGCGGCCGCGTCCTTGGGATCGCCCGAGGCGGCGGCGATGACGCCGACCGGCCCCTGGATGCGCTCGATGATCCCGTCCATCAGCTCGGGCCGGCCGCTCAGCGGCGAGGAGCCGGTGACGATGATCTTGCCGGCGGGGATGTCGCCCGGGCCGACCAGGCTGCGCTGCTCGGCCGTGCGCCAGCGCACCCACTCGGCGCGG
This sequence comes from Azospirillaceae bacterium, assembly GCA_035626475.1. Taxonomy (GTDB): domain Bacteria; phylum Pseudomonadota; class Alphaproteobacteria; order Azospirillales; family Azospirillaceae; genus DASPKT01. The sequence goes on along the minus strand of DASPNP010000022.1, from coordinate 245,070 downwards.
CTCAGCTGCTCGCAGCGGATGTCGAGCCGGAAGTCCAGCGCGGTGTAGCGGATGCCGGCCGGGGTCCGGGCGCACAGCGCTTTCGAGCGGCGTTTGTCGCGCTGCAAATGCAGCTTCACCGCGGTGTTGGAGATGGGCTCGAAGGCGAGCGCCGTGTCCTCGGTGTAGTGCGCCGGGTCGCCCTCGGCCAGGCGCACCAGCAGCTCGTAGAAGGTGTAGGGGCCGAAGATGTTGCGGCGGCTGTGCGCCGGCGCGGTCCAGGAGCGCTTGCTGCAGCGCATGCGCTTCTTGGCCGGGTTCGGCAGCGGCTTCATGGCCTTCAGGTCGAAGCCGTCGCCATTGTCCAGGTAGGAGACCCGCACCCCGTCCCAGCGACGGCGGTCGCCCGTCACCTTGGCGGCGCCGAGGTCGATGATGAGCGCGCCGTACTCGCCGACCACGCGGAGGCTGTCGCCCTCCACGATCATGGCGGTGTTCTCGTCGACGCCGAAGCCCCAGCGGCTGCCGCTGGTCTGCATGCCGACCAGCAGCCGGCCCAGCCGGCCGCGGCGGATGAAATGCTGGTCGATCAGGCCGTGGCGGAAGAAGTTCAGCCCCCGGCCCATCATCATGCCGGGCGTCGCCGGATCCTCGGTGACGCCGTGCGCCAGCGCCTGCACCGAGGCGCCGCCGACGATCATCGGGCCGGACTGGCAGGCGGCACCCGCGCTGGAGCCCGCCACCAGCCCGCCCTCGGCATGCAGGCGGCGGATGCAGGCCAGCACCGGCGACTCGATGCCGTCGGGTTCCAGCGCCGCGGAGATCAGCGACTGGTCGCCGCCGGTGAACCAGACGCTGCCCCAGCGCTCGATCTCGGCCACCAATGCGGGGTCCTGGGCGTTGGCGGCGGCTTCGGGGCCGTGCAGCGGCAGCAGGGCGGAGAGGATGCCGTGGGCGGCGAAGATCTCGACCGTCTCCTTGCCGACATCGTCGGGCTCGCCCGACGCGGTGGCGAGGATCGCCATGCGCCCGTTCGACAGGCGCTTCAATTCGGCGAAGATGGCGGCGTTGTCGCTCTCGAGACGACCTCCGACGATGGCGAGCACCTGAACCGACGACACAAAACACCCCTGGCACCGAGCGATCAGCAACCATTGTACCTGCGGCGCGACAGGGAAGTGAAGCGGAACCCTCGGCCGTTTCGGCTGATGATGACAGTCGGAACAGCCGTGCCGTTCCGGTCCGATCTTCCGCGCCTTACGGTTTCGGCTTCAGGTAGCGCTCGGCCACGATGGACGGGGTCGCCGCCGGGCGGCCGGCGTCGATGGAGTGGGCGAGCCGCACGAACTGGGCCATGGACCAGGCCAGCGGCGTGGCGGAACCGGTGCCCTTGCCGAAGTCGGGCCCCTCGTCCCAGACCTGCTCGGCGATCATGTGGCCCTGGTTGGCGGTGGCGGCCATGGTGCGCAGATGCGCCATGGCGTCCCGGCCGGCGGCCAGCTCGTACTCGCCCCGCTCGCCGGTCAGCAGCGGCCAGAGCCGGCCCTTACCCTCGCCGGTGTAGGGCTGGCCGTTGGTGGTCTCGCCGTAGCCATCGTTGTTGTAGCGGTAATAGAGCATCGCCCCGCCCGGCGCCGGCTTGCCGATGACCTGGTCGACGACCTTCAGGCTGGCGACCACGTCGGGGTCGGAGGCCGGCAGCACGCCGAGGCGCACCAGTTCCAGGAAGCTCGGGTCAACGATGCGGCGCTGGTCGTGGTTGCCGCCGCCATTGGTGATGGTGATGCGGTCGGCGGCGTCCGGCTGGCCCTTGGGCGCGATGCGGATGAAGTAGCGGCCGCCCTCGGCGCCCGGCAGTTCGCCCTTGGAGGTGACGGTCCATTCCTTGACCTTGGACTGCCAGAGGTCGGCCATCTCCAGGTAGCGCTGCTGCCGCTCCTTGTCGCCGTTTTTCCCTGCGATGTCGGCGGCGGCGACCAGGCCGGCGATCTCGGCCGCGACGGTGGCGGGCGAGGCGCCACTGTTCTCCTCCCAGCGCTCCTGCTGGGTGTCGGGGCCGAAATCGGCGACATAGTCGGCCGAGAGCTTCAGCTTCTCCCAGGTCTTGGCGTCGGTGCGGCCCAGCTGCCAAGCCATCAGCGCGGGATAGGCGACCTGGTCCATCTGCTGGCCGGGCCAGATCGGCTTGCCGTTCAGCCGGGTGTTCTGCGGGATGAGGCCGTCGGGCTTCTGCTGGACGTTGAGCAGATAGTCCAGCGCGCGCTCGGCATAGGCCTTGTCCCCCGCCGCGACCATGGCGGTGGCGACATGGTAGAGGTCGCGCGCCCAGACGGCATGATAGCCGTGGCGGCAGCAGCGGTCGGCCTCCTGCGCCTCGCCCCAGGGATGGCTCAGCGAGGCGACGCCGGCGCCCGGGTACTTCTTGTCCTCATGCGCCTTCAGCCCCATGACCGAGACGGTGTAGAGCGTCTTCAGGGCGGGGTCGGAAGCGACGCTCTTCGGTGCCGGCGCGAGGCCGTCCAGATAGTCGTGCCAGCCCTCGGCATAGGCCTTGGACGCCTTGTCCCAGCCGCGCTTCAGCGCGGTCTCGGCGGTGGCGACCGCGGCCGCCGCGTCCGGGCCGAAGCCCAGCGCCAGGGTGAAGCGGGTGTCCTTATCGATGGATATCTCCGCCGTCTGCACCAGATTGCCGCCCTTGGCCGCGGCATGGGCCGGGGTCAGCCCGCCCGCCTTCGCCAGCAGCGCGGCGCCGTCGCTTTCACTGCCGGCATAGCCGTTGGACACCGCCTTGAACGGGGTGGAGGCCATGAGCGCGGTGGCGACGGTGGCGCCTTCCAGCACCTTCTCCGGATCGCACGCGCCATCGTCGGTGGCGACCAGCGCGCCCCGCATCACCGAACCGGCGTCGCACAGGCCGCTGCCGGCCAGCGACGGGTCGTAATGGGCGAACAGGCGGTAGGCGCCGCCGTCCAGCGCCTCGAACCGCACCTCGGCCAGCAGGGCCGGGCGCGCCGGATCGGTGATCCAGGTCTTGGTCAGGCGGAAGCGGCCCTGCGCGTCGGTCGCCACCTGCCGGTAGGTCAGCGCACGCGGATCGGCCAGCTCCACCGACAGGCGCATCCCCTCCCCCTCGGTCGTCACCTTGCCCTGCCCGTCCAGCACCAGGAAGCGCAGCTCGCGGACATTGGCGACGTCGAGGGCGGGGTAGTAGACCTCCTGCAGCACGCCCTGGCCGAGCGCGTACCAGACCGGGGATTCCGCGCCGATGGCGGTGCCGATGCCTTCCTTGGCGCCGGTGGTCCAGAAGGGCGCGGCGCCCGGCGCTCCCGGCGGTTCCGCCAGGGCGATCCCGGTACCCAGCGCCACCATGCCCAGGGACAGGGCCCCCGCCGCCAACGCCCGCATCTCGACTCCTCCGGTAGCACTCGTTTCCTGCAGGGAGAGAAGCACCCCGAGCCCGCCGAGGCAACCGGCTGCCGACGCCCAGTGGCACCGGTAACCCACCATTAACACTTTCGAGCGTACGTAAACGGGGTAGGCGGGCGCTATCCGCCGGGGAGAGACACGCATGGACATCGAGAACGCGCAACTGGCGGGCCTTCTGGCCCTCTGGGAGACGGTGCGCGACGGTCGCCCCCTGCCGGCGCGCCGCGAGTTCCGGGCCGAGGATTTCCAGCCCTGGTTCGGGCATATCGGCATCATCGAGTTGCATGACGGCCCGAAGCGGCTTTATGTCCGCTTGGCCGGAACCGCCATCAACCGCTATGACGGCCGCGACTTCACCGGCCGCTATCTCGAGGATTGCCTGCCGCCCGAGGTGCACGCGACGATGCTGGCGCCATACGAACGCTGCCGGACGGAGCGCGCGCCGGTGGCCTGCACCATGGACGCGCGTGCGCTGAAAGGCGCCGCCCGCCGGCTCGACCGGCTGCTGCTGCCGTGCGGCGATGGCGAGCGGGTGGACAGCGTGATCGTCGGCATGTACGCCGCCGGGCACCAGCGCAGCCGCGTCTCGCTTTACGGCGGCGACAGCCTTGCCAGCGCGGCCCTCTACTGAGGCGGTGTGGCGCAGGGGACACAAGTTTCAGTCCTAAATGTCATAATGACATGACAACTAGGCAAGCCGCTTGAATCGCCTCCCGGGCTCCCCTTACGCTTACCCCCATCTAAAGTGCGTGATAGGCCCCCGTCGCGGGTGGGGCCGGCGCGATAAAGCAGGGGGTGGCAGATGGCAGTGAAGGTCTCGTTCAAGTCGATGCTTCTGGGCAGCGCCGTCGGATTGGGGATGGCGATCACCGCCGTGCCGGCCTCCGCCCAGATCGAAGAGATCGTCGTCACCGCCCGCAAGGTCGAGGAGTCGCTGCAGCAGGCCCCCGTCGCCGTCACCGCCTTCACCGGCGAGGCGCTGGCCGAGCGCGGCATCACCGACGTCAACGACATCGCCCGCTTCACCCCGGGCCTCAGCTTCTCCCAGGCCTTCGGCCGCACCACCGACCGCCCCGTGATCCGCGGCCAGGCCAATGTGCTGGCCGGCGTGCAGTTCGGCGTCGAATCGGGCACCGCCTACTTCATCGACGGCATCTACTATCCCGGCGACATCCAGAGCCTGGATCTGAGCCAGCTGGAGCGGGTGGAGATCATCAAGGGCCCGCAGAGCGCGCTCTACGGCCGCAACACCTACGCCGGCGCCATCAACTTCATCACCCGCACGCCGGGCAACGAGGCGCGCGCCGGCGCCAAGCTGACGGTCGCCGAGTATGACGAGCTGGAGCTGACCGGCAATGTCAGCGGCCCGATCATCGCCGACAAGCTGTTCGCCAGCCTCAACGCCCGGCATTTCGAATATGGCGGGCAGTACCGCAACCGGCTGACCGGCAAGAAGGTCGGCGACGAGCAGAGCGACAGCGTCGCCGGCACCCTGTTCCTTCAGGCCAGCGACAATCTGACGGTCCGCGCCCGCGGCCAGATCAGCAAGGACGACGACGGCCCGCTGGCGCTGTTCCTGCAGCCGGCGACCGCCAACAACTGCAAGCCGGGCTTCCGCTCCGCCGCCTTCCGCGCCGGCGGCACCATCGTCAGCACCAACAACAACCAGTATTACTGCGGCGTCATCAAGCCGCGGCCGGACCTGATCGCGCTGAACACCGACCCGCTGCCGAACGGCACCGCCGACGGCACCGCCTATGACGGCGTCGAGGTGCAGCAGTATCTGGCCAGCCTGGCGGCGGACTACGACATCGGCGGCTCGGGCTACACGCTGACCTCGCAGTCCGGCTACCGCTGGGCCAAGCGCTTCTACGGCACCGACAGCGACCATTCCGACGCGTTCGTCTTCTTCGGCCCGCCGGTCGTCGGCGGCGTGCCACAGGAGCCGGCCTTCGCCAATTCCAGCCGCTACCTGATCCGCGACTACTCGACCGAGCTGCGCCTCGCCAGCCCGCAGGACGACCGCTTCCGCTGGCTGGGCGGCGGCTACTTCTTCCATAACCGGGAAGAGAACGTCGACATCACCTTCGCCAGCGGCAAGGGCGGCCTGCCCTTCGAGAACGCCGCCGGCCAGGAGGTCACGTCGCCCGGCTCGGTGCTGACCGAGATCGAGAACAAGGCGCTGTTCGCCCTGGTCGCCTTCGACATCACGGAGCAGCTGACCGCCACCGGCGAGGTGCGCTGGGCGGTCGAGGAGAAGAGCCGCATCGACTGCTGCGCCCCCGGCCGTCCGGGCGTGCAGGGCTTCGCCGGTTCGGAGAAGTACCAGAGCGTCACCCCTCGCTTCACCCTGGACTACCAGTTCACCGAGGACGCGCTGCTGTACGGCGTCTTCGCCAAGGGCAACAAGCCCGGCGGCGTCAACGGTTCGGCCGGCAACACGGTGGGCAAGCCCTTCTACCTGCAGGAGGAGTCGGACAACTACGAGATCGGCGCCAAGACCACCTGGTTGGGCGGCCGCCTGCAGGTCAACGCCTCCGGCTACTACATCGACGCCACCGACGTGCAGCTGACCCAGGCGCTGGCGAGCCCCACCGGCCAGGGCGCCCTCACCTCCATCGCCACCAACCAGGGCGCGGCGGAGATCAAGGGCTTCGAGCTGGAGGTTCAGGCGGCGCCGACCGACCAGCTGACCCTCGGCTTCGGCTACTCGCTGACCGACGCCAAGTTCACCAAGGGCTGCGACGACTTCGAGTACGTGCTGAACTCCGGCGGCTTCCTGATCCCGGCCGGCTACCAGGGCGATCTCTGCGACATCAGCGGCAACCGCCTGCCGCTGGGCTCCAAGCACAAGGTCTCGGCCAACGCCACCTATGAGGACACGCTGGTCGGCGAGACCCGCTTCTTCCTGAGCGGCGACCTGACCTACGAGTCCAGCAAGTACGTCCAGGTCCACAACCTGGCCGAGACCGGGGATTCCTACCTGCTGGGCGCCCGCGCCGGCGTGCGCAGCGACATGTGGGAACTGGCCGTGTTCGGCCGCAACCTGCTGGACGAGGACAGCATCCCGCTGGCGACCCGCTGGTTCGACCTGCGCCACGGCTTCGTTCCGCGCCTGCCGCCGGGCACCGTCGGCGCCGACACCGGCACGCCCCGCGCCTTCTTCTCGGCGCTGCGCAAGGGCCGCACCTTCGGCCTGTCGGCAAGCGTCAAGTACTGATATCGCCTCGTTTTTCGAGGGGCAGGAGCGGCGCCGGAGGCTTTCCGGCGCCGCTTTCTTTTCGGGGCGCAAAAGAGCGGCCCTGCCGTCCAGCGTTACAAACTGATACAATACCCCTCTATTCCGTTACGCGGACGCGTAATAGCGTGTCTGCAACTATCGGAACGGGCCGGTATCCCGGCCTTCCCGCGCCGCCCTGCGGGAAGGATGGGAACCCGGACGTATGTTGAGGCCAAGCCAGGGACAGGCCGGGGTGCCGCGTCCCGAAGAGGGGGAACATGAGCTACAGCCAACCTGTGGAGCCGATCGCGTCGGCGACGGCGAAGCAGAACCCGGTCCACGTCATGGGCGGAATGACGGGCCAGACCAGAATCCGCGGCAAGCGCCGCTGGTGGATCGCCGGCGGCGTCTCGCTGCTGGCCGTCGCCGTCGGCATCGGGGTCTTCGCGACCCGCGGCGGCGGCCCCGCCCCGGCGGACGCCTCCAAGCAGGCCTCGACCCTGACCGTCACGGCGCAGCCACTGGGCCGCGCGCCGATCAGCGCCACCCTGCCGGTCACCGGCTCGCTGACCGCCTGGGACGAGCTGACCATCGGCGCCGAGGCGACCGGCATCGCCGTGACCGAGGTGCTGGTCGATGTCGGCGACAAGGTGAAGGCCGGTCAGGTGCTGGTGCGGCTGAACGACAGCATCCTGCGCGCCGACCTGGCTCAGAAGGAGGCCGCGCTGCGCGAGGCCCAGGCCATCGCCGCCGAGGCGCAGGCCAACGTCCGCCGCGCCGAGGAGCTGTCCAAGGGCGGCCACACCAGCGCCCGCGACCTCGACAACAAGCGGGCCACCGCCGCGACGGCGCAGGCCCGCGTGGCCGTGGCCGCCGCCAACCGCGAGCAGTCGGAGGCGCGCCTGCGCCAGGCCGAGGTGCGCGCGCCGGCCGACGGCACCATCATCGCCCGCTCCGCCCGCCTGGGCATGGTCAGCGGCGGCGGCGCCGAGATGTTCCGCATGATCCGCGACGACCGGGTCGAGCTGGCGGCCGAGGTGCCGGAGGTCGACATACTGCGCCTGCGCGAGGGCCAGTCTGTGACGCTGCGCGTCGACGGCGACCGCGACGCGGCCTTCGAGGGCAAGGTGCGGCTGGTGGCGCCCACCGTAGACCCGAAGACCCGCATGGGCATCGTCAAGATCGACGTGCCGAAGGACCCCGCCCTGCGCCCCGGCATGTTCGCCCGCGGGCGGGTCGAGACCGGCAGCATGGACGCGCTGGTCGTGCCGGAGAACGCCGTCGTCTACAAGGACGGCCGGCCGGTGGTCTACTCGGTCGGCGACGGGAACAAGGCCCGCGCCCATGTGGTGGAGACCGGCGCCCGCGACCAGGGCCGCATCGCCCTGATGTCCGGCGTGGACGAGGGCGCCCGCATCATCGTGACCGGCGCCGGCTACCTGAAGGAAGGCGACCTGGTGACGGTGGCGGAGAAGATGCCGGACGTCGAGGTCAAGCCGCTCCCCAAGGCGAAGTGAGGAGGGCCCGGCCGTGAACCTCCGCAACATATCGGCGACCTCGATCCGGCACCCGGTGCCGCCGGTCGTCCTCTTCATCATCCTGACGCTGGCGGGCCTCGTCTCCTTCGGGTCGATGAGCATCACCAGCGATCCGGACATCGACTTCCCGATCGTGACGGTGGGCGTGTCGCGCCCCGGTGCCGCGCCCAGCGAGCTGGAGATGCAGGTCACCAAGAAGATCGAGGACGCGGTCTCCGGCATCACCGGCATCAGCCGCGTCAACTCCAACATCAGCGACGGCTTCAGCAACACCACGCTGGAGTTCAAGATCGGCTACGACACCGACCGTGCCGTCTCCGACGTGCGCGACGCGGTGGCGCGTGTCCGCTCCGACCTGCCGCAGGACATCTACGAGCCGCAGGTGACCCGCATCGACGTCACCGGCGACCCGATCCTGTACTACGTGCTGGCGTCGGAGACCCGCTCGGTCGAGGAGCTGTCCTGGCTGATCGACAACGAGATCGGCCGCACCCTCACCCGCCTGCCGGGCGTCGGCGAGATCGACCGCATCGGCGGGCTGGAGCGGCAGATCCGCATCAACCTGGACCCCGGCCGGCTGCAGGCGCTGGGCGTCACCGCGGACGAGGTCAACGCGCAGCTGCGCAACCTGAACGTCGACCTGCCCGGCGGCCGCGGCACGGTCGGCCAGAGCGAGCAGGCCATCCGCACCCTGGGCGCCGCCCGGACGGTGGAGGATCTGCGCAACACCGAGATCTCGATCCCCGGCGGCCGCAAGGTGCGCCTGTCGGACCTCGGCGCCGTGATCGACGGCACCTCGGAGATGCGCCAGGTCTCGCGCCTGGACGGCAACCCCGCGGTCGGCTTCGCGCTGAGCCGGGCGCCGGGCTCCAGCGAGGTCACCGTCTCCGAGCACGTCAAGAAGGCGATCGCCCAGCTCGAGAAGGACTATCCCGACGTCCGCTTCGGCCTGGTGATCGACACGGTCAAGTTCACCAAGGAAAGCTACGCCGCCTCGGTCGAGGCGATCGTGCTGGGCGCCATCCTGGCGGTGGCGGTGGTCTGGTGGTTCCTGCGCGACATGCGCGCCACGCTGATCTCGGCTCTGGCCATGCCGCTCTCCACCATCCCGACCTTCCTGGTGATGCAGTGGTTCGGCTTCACGCTGAACGGCGTCACCATGCTGGCCCTGGCACTGGTGGTCGGCATCCTGGTCGACGACGCCATCGTCGAGATCGAAAACATCGTCCGGCACATCCGCATGGGCAAGCGGCCCTACGCGGCGGCGCTGGAGGCGGCGGACGAGATCGGGCTGGCGGTGGTCGCCACCACCATGACCATCGTCGTGGTGTTCCTGCCCGTCTCCTTCATGCCCGGCATCGCCGGCCAGTTCTTCAAGTCGTTCGGCGTCACCGTCGCGGTGGCGGTGCTGTTCTCGCTGCTGGTGGCGCGCCTGATCACGCCGCTGATGGCGGCCTACATGCTCACCCCGCAGCAGCAGCCCGAGCATGAGGGCCGCTGGACGCCGCAATACATGCGGGTGCTGGACTGGTGCCTGACCCACCGGTGGAAGACGATCGCCATGGGCTTCGGCTTCTTCCTGCTGTCGCTGGTCATGATGGCCATGCTGCCGCAGGGCTTCTTCCCGCCGCGCGACACGGGCATGTCCAGCCTGAACGTCGAGATGCAGCCGGGCGTGACGATCGAGGAGGCCGATGCCGCCGTGCAGCGCGTCGCCGGCCTGATCTCGACCCGGCCCGAGGTGAAGATGATCTGGGCCCGCGCCGGCCAGGGCGGCCAGATCCGCCGTGGCCGCGTCTGGATCCTGCTGAAGGACCAGGGCGAGCGGGACCTGACGCAGAAGGAGTTCGAGATCGCGGTCCAGCCGATGCTGGAGCAGGTCCCGGGCGTGAAGGCCAGCTTCAACAACACCTCCGGCTTCGGGCCGAAGGACATCAGCATCATGCTGACCAGCGACAACGGTCCCGCCCTGGAAAAACATGCCGAGGTCGTTCTGCGGGAGATGCAGGGCCTGCCCTTCCTGGCGAACGTCGCCTCGACCGCGGCCATGCTGCGGCCCGAGATCCTGATCAAGCCGCGCTTCGACCTGGCGGCCGAGCAGGGCGTGTCGGTGGCCTCCATCGGCCGCGTCGCCAAGATCGCCACCATGGGCGACATCGACAGCGCCTCGGCCAAGTTCAACCTGGGCGACCGGCAGGTGCCGATCCGGGTGCAGATCCAGGACGACTACAGGTCGGACCTGGACGTGATCGGCAATCTGCGGGTCCGCACCGGTTCCGGCGGCACGGTGCCGCTGCGGGCGGTGGCTGACATCGAGATGGGGGCCGGCGCCACCCAGATCGACCGCTTCGACCGCGCCCGCCGCATCTCGATCCAGGCCGATCTGCGCGGCATGGAGCTGGGCGAGGCGATGAAGGCGATCAACGACCTGCCCTCCATGCGCAACATGCCGCCCGGCATCTCCAAGCCCAAGGTGGGCGGCGCCGAGGAGATGGCGATCATGTTCAAGGGCTTCATGGTCGCCATGGGCACGGCCGTGCTGCTGATCATCGCGGTGCTGGTGCTGCTGTTCCGCAACTTCTTCCAGCCCGTGACGATCCTGACGGCGCTGCTGCTGTCGATCGGCGGCGCGGCGGTGGCCCTGCTGATCGCGAACATGGCGCTGTCCATGCCCGCCCTGATCGGCATCCTCATGCTGATGGGTCTGGTGACCAAGAACTCGATCCTGCTGGTGGAGTACGCGCTGGTGTCGATCGAGGAGCGCGGCATGTCGCGGCGCGAGGCCCTGATGGATGCCGGCGCCAAGCGCGCCCGGCCGATCATCATGACCTCCATCGCCATGATCGCCGGCATGATCCCCATCGCCACCGGCCTCGGCTACGACACCGAGTTCCGCGCGCCGATGGCTGTGGCCGTGATCGGCGGCCTGATCACCTCGACCCTGCTGTCGCTGGTGATCGTGCCCGCCGTCTTCACGGTCATGGACGATCTGCAGCACTGGCTGTCGCCGAAGTTCAGCCGCTTCCTCACGCCGAAGGAGGAGCCGGCGCCGATGCGGCCCCGCATCGTCGACGCGGAGTGACGGCTCCGCCCCGTGCGGCCTGACAGGGCCCCGCCGCCGGCGACGGTGGCGGGGCCTTTTTCATGGGCGACGGTCCTCCGGCTGTCGCGCGCCGGTGATTTCGGCCGCGCTCTCCGGCATGATGCCGCCCCGCTTCAGGAGGAACGCGCATGGCCGGGGACGACCGCGAGGAGATGGAGCGCCTGCTGGCGCTGGCCGAGCTCAAGGAGCGGGAGAGCCGCCGCAAGCGAACCGAGCGGCAGCGGCGCTGGCGCCAGCGCAACATCGAGGACCGGGAGAGCCGCATCGGCGCCTCGCTGACCGTGCATCTGAACGCGCTGGAGGTGGCGCTGCTCGACCTCATCGCCCGCCAGGACTATGAGCGCCGGCCGAACGGCCGCACCGACGGCGCCGACCTCATGGCGCCGTCCCGCGCCCGGGCGATGCGTATCCTGATCCAGCGCTACCGCGAGATCTTCGAGATCGGGCCGGAGCAGCTGGCGCCCTACATGGAGCGCAACCGGGAGCTCGGCCGCTTCTGGATCCAGGAGACGGCCTGGCGCCGCTCCTCCTCCGAACGGCGGCACGAGGTTTGCGACGACGGCAGCTGGCGACTGGAGCAGCCGCTGCCGCCCTGGAAGGAGGCGCAGGACGGGGAGGGGTGACAAGGGAGGACATATGCTCTACGCGTAGACGGTAATCTTTGTCTGACCCATTACCCAGCACCACCGACGCCGCTCCACTCCACCAGCATCCAACAAAGAAAAGCACGCCCCATGCCACTCCCGGGGTGCCCATCGGCCGTCCTGCGGATCGCGGCGGGCGTCGTGCCCGTAGGTCGGGAGGAGCGAAGCGCATCCCGACCTACACCGGCAGACGCCGGGATACGTTGACGCTCCTCCCGACCTGCGGCGCTTCCCAGCCGACGGCGCTTACCCGCACCGGCTGGGCGGCCCCAGGCACACACCTATTTCAGCGCGTTGGCGATGAGGTACTGGGCGAAGTCGGCGGTCTTGATCTTGACGTCCAGGCTCTCGCCCTCCCCCGCCAGGGCGCGGGTCAGGACGATGTGGTTCTGGACGCTGTTCGGGGGCACCTTGAAGATGCCGGCCGCGCCCTTGATGCGCGGATAGTAGGTCGGGTCGACCAGCTTGTCCTTGCGCGCGAGCCGCTCCAGCGCCTGCTCCTCGGTGACCTCGCCCGCCTCCTGGGCCTTGACCAGGGTCCAGTCGGTCTCGCCGGCCCAGCCCTTCGCGATCTCGGCCTTCGGGTCCTCGGCGACCCCGACCTTGAAGATGTGCTTGCTGAGGCCGACGTCGGACGCCCAGTCGCTCAGCTTCGCGCTGCGGGCCACATAGATCTTCGCCATCGCTTCCTCCCTGCCGCGCGACCGCCGCCGGCATGTTCCGTCCCGCTGATAGCGCAGCCGGGGCCGCCGCGCCAGAGCCGGGCTTGACGCCGCCCTATACCAATGATTCAAACATCCCAAAGTATTATGCTGCTAAGTCTTTGGATGCGGAGTCGAAACGGTTTCCATGCGCCCCCTCGCCCCCTCCCCGTCTTCTCTGCTGCCGCTCCTGGCCGCGCTGATGATCGCGCTGGCGCCGCTGCCGGCCGCCGCCTTCCGCCTGATCCCCATCGAGATGGAGCTGCAGCCCTCGGGCCGCGGCGCCACGCAGATCTTCCGCATCGAGAATGACGGCAAGGAGCCGGTCGCGGTCGAGGTCAAGGTCATGGCCCGCGCCATGGGCATGGAGGGCGAGGACGTCCTGACCGAGGACACCGAGAATTTCGTCGTCTTCCCCGAGCAGATCATCCTGCAGCCCAACGAGAACCAGTCGATCCGGGTCCAATGGGTCGGCAATCCGAACCCCGACCGCGAGCTCTCCTTCCGGCTGATCGCGGAGCAGCTGCCGATCGACATCGGCAAGCCGGCGCCGCAGGGCGGCCAGGTGCGGCTGCTGGTGAAGTACGTCGCCTCTCTCTACATCGTCCCGCCGACGGCCGCGCCCAAGGTCTCCGTCCTCTCCGCCAAGCCGGCCGACACGCCGGCGGGCAAGGCGCTGGAGGTGGTCCTGCGCAACGACGGCACCGCCCGCAAGGTGCTGCGCGACGCCACCCTGGCGGTCCAGGCCGGCGGCGGCTCGGTGACGCTGGCGGGGCAGGAGCAGCTGGCGGGCCTGGTGGGCGAGAACCTGCTGGGTGGCACCACCCGCCGCTTCCTCGTGCCCTGGCCGGCGGGCCTCGCCGCCGGGCCGGTGTCCGCCACCCTCAATGTGCCGTGACGCCAGGACGATCCTCCCCTTCCCCCCTCACTGAACCGGGCGGGCGCCCGGCCCGGTCCGGATCGCGGCGCCGGGCCCTGGCGGCCGCCCTGATGCTGGGCGCGGCCCTGCCCATCGCCGCCGTCGCGGCACCCGAGACCGTCACCGGCGACGCCGGCGCGCCCTCGCCGCCCGCCGAGCCGACGAAGCCCGCCTCCTCCGACGCCCTGTTCAGCAAGGTGTTCGGCGCCAAGAAGCAGGCGAAGGTCCGCACGCTCGACCTGCCGCTGCGCATCAACGGCCGCGAGTTGGGGCTGGTCCCCGCCCGCATCGCCGCAGACCCGGCCGACAGCCAGATCGACGTGGCGCGGCTGGTCGGCATGCTGCAGGAGTTCACCCAGGAGGAGCCGCTGGCGCGGCTGAAGGCCATCTCCGGCGCCGACGGCTTCGGCAGCCCGTCGAAGCTGGAGCCCGGCGGGGTCGAGATTCGGCTGGACCAGGCGGAGCTGCTGGTCGACGTGAAGGTGCCGCCGGCCCTGCGCCGCCAGCAGACGCTGAACGTCTCCACCCGCGGCGACGCGGCGCGGGGCTATCTCGTGCTTCCCACCGCCGCGGTCAGTGCCTACACCAACATCCGCGCCGCGGTGGAGTACCTGGCCTTCCCCGCCGACGACAAGCCGGACGGGCGCCAGCCGCTGAGCGTCAGCTTCGAGAACGCCGTCAACCTCAAGGGCTGGGTGATCGAGGCGGAGGCCTTCTACCGGGAGGACGGAACCCGCCGCTGGTCGCGCGGCCCCGCCCGGCTGGTGCACGACTTCGTGGAGCAGTCGATCCGGGTCCAGGCGGGCGACCTGAACTACCCCGTCGCGGTCGGCCAGTCCGGTCGCGCGCTGGGCGGGCTGTCGGTATCGCGCAACTTCTCGCTGCAGCCCTACCGGCAGGTGCAGCCGACCGGCCGCCAGGACCTGATCCTGGAGAACCCCTCGACGGTGGAGGTGCTGGTCAACGGCCAGCCGACCCGCACCTTCCGCCTGGATGCCGGGCCCTACAACCTCTCCAACTTTCCCGGCACGACCGGTACCAACGACATCACGGTGCGCATCACCGACGTCTATGGCCGGCAGCAGCTGCTGAACTTTCCGTTCTTCTTCGACAGCCAGCTGCTGGCCCCTGGGGTCAACGAGTTCTCCTACGCGGTGGGCTACCCGTCGCTGTCCGAGCGCGACCGGCTGCGCTACGACGAGGACAAGCTGACCTTCAGCGGCTACCACCGGGTCGGACTGTCCGACCAGCTGACCCTCGGCGCCTCGGTGCAGGCCGACCGGCTGCAGACCGTGGCCGGGGCCGAGGCGCTGTACACCACCTCGCTCGGCACCTTCTCGGTGGAACCGGCGGCAAGCTTCGGCGCGTCGAGGGGCATGGCCGGCACGCTGCGCTACCGCGACTTCCGCACCGGCGAGGAGTTCTGGCAGCAGCGCACGGTCACCCTTCAGGCGACGTGGCGCGACAGCGCCTTCGCCACCTTCGGCACCACCGACCCGCGCAACAGCATCTCCTGGGATCTGGCGGCACGGCTGGGCCAGCCGCTGCTGCCCGAGCTGACCGCGACGCTGTCTGCCCGCTACCAAGTGAGCCGGGACGCGAGCATGATGGACGGCTATTCCGCCGACATATCCTTGCGCCGCCGCATCGACCGGGTCGGCAGCCTGGACGTGACCCTCTCCAAGAGCCGCCGCACCGACGGCACCGAGGAGGAGGGCGCCTACGTGACCCTGCGCTACAGCCTGGACAAGGGCCGCCAAGCGGTCGGCGCCAGCGTCGACACGATCCGGCGGGAGCGGCGGCTGGACTGGCGCTACCAGGATCTGCGCGTCGTCGACGCCTGGAACCTGTTCGCCGACTACAACAACCGCGCCGGGCCCGACCGGGCGCAGGGCAGCGTCGGCTACACCCACCAGCGCTTCCTGGCCTCGGTGCGCCACGACTGGTCGGAACGGATCGTCACCGGCGGCTTGGCGCCGGAGAACCGGACGACGGTGAACGTCGCCAGCGCCCTGGCCTTCGCCGACGGGAAGGTCGCCGTGACCCGGCCGGTGAGCAACAGCTTCGCCATCGTCGTGCCGCACCCGAGCCTGGCCGGCAAGGAGATCGGCGTCGATCCGGTGAACAACCGCTTCGCCGCCAGGAGCGACTTCCTGGGCCCGCCCGTGGTGCCCAACATCTCGGCCTATCTGGTGCGGCCGCTGCTGCTGGACGTGCCGGACCTGCCGCTGGGCTACGACATCGGCACCGACCGGCCGGCGGTGCAGCCGGGCTACCGCACGGGCACGCTGGTGCCCATCGGCACCGACGCCACCGTGGCCCTGGACGGCGTCCTGAAGGGACCGGACGGGGAACCGGCGGGCCTGCTGTCGGGCATCCTGCGGCCGGTGAAGGCGGGAGCCGGCGACCGGCGGGAGGATCTGCGCTTCTTCACCAACCGGCGCGGCCGCTTCCGCGTCGACAGCGTGCGCCCGGGCAAATGGGAACTGCTGCTGGAGGGCGTCACGGTGAAGCCGATCCCGGTGGAGGTGCGCCCCGACGCCGAGGGGCTGGTCACCCTGGGCGAGTTCACGCTGGAGGTGCTGCCGTGACGGCGGGCGTTTCCCCGCCCCGCCGCGGCATCGGCTTTGCTAGGATGGGGACGACCATGCGCACGACCCGCACCCTGGCCCTCGCGGCCCTCCTCCTCTGCCTGACGCTGCTGGCCGCCGCCCCGGCCTGGGCGCAGCGCTGCGACCTGCGCATCCGCGACCTGCAGCCGGTCCAGACGACCAGCGTCTACGATCCCTACGGCCCGGCGCCGCCGCGCGGCTTCCACACCTTCGCCGTGGAGCTCATGGACGGCAACGCCTGCGACTTCATCGTCGGCATCGACGACGGCGAGAACGGCAGCAGCAATGTCCGCCGCATGGCGGACGGCGGCGGGCGGCTGAACTACGAGCTTTGGGTCGACGGCAATCTGCGCCAGAGGCTGACCGACCCGGTCACCGGTTCCGCGGCGGGCACCTTCTCCGGCAAGCTGAACGGCAAGAAGAACGACCGGGTGGAGTTCCAGTTCTACAGCACGATCAATGGCGGCCAGGCGGTCGGCGCCGGCTCCTACCGCGACCGCGTGACCTTCCGCGTCTATTCGATCCAGGGCAACGGCATCGGCGAGGTCGTCGACATCCGCACGGTCGAGGTCTCCACCCACGTCGCCGCCGCGGTGCAGGCCAACGTGGTGGTGGGCGGCATCAGCCGGCAACTGGACGGCAGCACCAGCATGCTGGATTTCGGCCAGATGCAGAGCGGCGCCGCCCGGAGCTTCGACCTGGAGGTGTCGGGGAATTCGGGGTACAGTGTGACCGTCCAGTCGGACAATGGCGGCCGGTTCATGGACCGGACCCGTTCGCAGGGCGTGCCCTACACCCTGTCCGTCAACGGCGCCTCCGTGCGGCTGGACCGACCCGTCAGCCTGTCCTATGGCGGGGGATACGGTCGGCACCAGATGACGGTCACCCTGGGTGACGTGTCGCAGGCGCTGGCCGGGGATTATTCGGACAGCCTGGTCGTCACGGTGAGCGCGCGCTGAAGGCGCCCCGCCCGGCGGCCCTCACGGGGGAGTACCCGCCATGGACCTCAAAAGGAGGCCGGGGCGTAGAGAAAGTGAACGGAGGACCGCGCCGGCATGGCGCGCGGCACCCGGCCTGTTCTCCCTGGTCCTGCTCATCGCCCTTCCCCTGACCGCCGCCGCCCAGTCCGGCGGCTCCTCCGCCAGCCTCACGCTGCGCGGCACCGTTCCGGCGGTCTGCACCGTCGACCTCGGCGCCACCTCCGCCACCGTCGATCTGGTGAAGGGCCAGTCGGCCCAGCCGGTCGCGACGGTGGAGGAGCGCTGCAACGCCGGCGGCGGCTACACGGTCAGCGTCGCCTCGCGCAACGGCGGCGAGTTGCGCCCCGACGGCACCGCCCAGGGCGTGCCCTACAGCGTCGCCTATGACGACGCGGCGGCCCAGCGCGCCGGCGGGCTGCGGGCGGAGCGCGCGGCCTCGGGCGCCCCCCGGCGCGGCGTGCTGTCCGTGTCGGTGCCGGCCTCGCCGACGCTCGCGGCCGGCGACTATGCCGACGTGCTGACGGTGACCATCGCCGCCAAGTGACCGGCTGGGTCTTGCCGAATGCAAGGACCTTGACGCGCACCTACCTCTTCCGGGAGTATATTGCAGACTGCAATGCGGTCGGCACCATTCCGGACCTCCCCGCGCATGCCCTCCCCGTCGACCCGCGTCCTGATCGTCGAACCGGCGCCGTCCATGGCGCACGCCTATGTGGGCGCGCTGAAGCGCGACGGCCACGCGCTGGAACCGGTGGAGAACGCCGCCGCCGCGCGCAAGGCCCTGGCGGAGAGCGGCGCCGACGTGGTGCTGCTGAACCTGCAGGTCGCGGACGGCGACGGGCTGTCCTTCGTCAGGGAGCTGCGGTCCCGCCCCGGCGCGCCGCAGGTCGTGGTGCTGACGGCCCAGGGCTCGGTGCAGCTGGCGGTGGAGGCGATGCGTGCCGGCGCGTCCGACGTGCTGCTGGTGCCGGCGGCGCCCGACCGGCTGCGGGCGGCGCTGGCCGTCGCCATCGCCCAGCGCGACCGCGAGCCGGATGCGGCCGCGCCCGAGCCGGCGCCGGAGCAGGATGCGGCGCGCTACCAGGGCTTCGTCGGCGGCTCGCCGCCGATGCAGGCGGTCTACCGCATGATCGAGGCGGCGGCGCCCAGCAAGGCGACCGTCTTCATCACCGGCGAGAGCGGCACCGGCAAGGAGGTCTGCGCCGAGGCCGTCCATCTGCGCTCCCCCCGCCGCAAGGGGCCCTTCATCCCGGTGAACTGCGCCGCGATCCCGAAGGACCTGATGGAGAGCGAGATTTTCGGCCATGTGAAGGGCGCCTTCACCGGCGCCACGGCCGACCATGCGGGCGCCGCCCTGCAGGCCGACGGCGGCACGCTGTTCCTGGACGAGATCGGCGAGATGGACCTCTCGCTGCAGGCCAAGCTGCTGCGCTTCCTGCAGACCGGCATGGTCAAGAAGGTCGGCAGCGAGAAGGCCGAGGCGGTGGATGTGCGCATCGTCTGCGCCACCAACCGCGACCCCTTCGCCGAGGTGCAGGCCGGCCGCTTCCGCGAGGATCTGTTCTACCGGCTGCAGGTCATCTCCATCGAGCTGCCGCCGCTGCGCGACCGCGGCGACGACATCGTGCTGATCGCCCGCGACTTCCTGGAGCGCTACAGCCGCGAAGAGCGGAAGGGTTTCCGCGACTTCAGCCCCGAGGCCGAGGAGATCCTGCGCACCTACGCCTGGCCGGGCAACGTCCGCCAGCTGCAGAACGTCGTGCGCAACGTGGTGGTGCTGAACGACGGCGACCTGATCCAGCCCTTCATGCTGCCGCCGCCGCTGAACAAGCCGACGCTGATCGTGCCGCCGATGCTGGCCGACCCGCGCTGGGCGGCCATGGCCGGGCCGCTGCCCTTCCCCTTCGCCATGCCGGGCGCCGCGCCGGTGGCACCGGTGCCGGCGGCCGCCCAGGCGCCGTCGCCGCGGCCGGCCGATCTGAGCGCGCCGCCGGACCTGTCGCGCGGGTTGCCGGGCACGCCGGTGACGATCCCGTCCGAGCCGCCGCCGCGGGCGGAGCCGGTGCCGGCTTCCGTCCCGCCCTCACCCGCCCCGGGCCCCTGGGCCACCGCCGCCGACGCGCCGGAGCGCCTGATCCGGCCGCTCTGGATGCTGGAGGAGGAGGCGATCGAGGAGGCGATCCGGCTGTGCGGGGGCAACATCACCCGCGCCGCCGCCCTGCTCGAGATCAATCCCTGCACCATCTACCGCCGCCGCCAGAAGAAGCGCGCGGGCGCCTGAGCCCCCGCTCTCGACCGAGGACGTCATGATCACCGAGATCCGGCACATCATCTTCTCCAACGACGAGCTGAAGCTCGTCTTCCAGTCCGTACCGCTGGACGGCTTCGACCCGTCGCGGCGCATCACCCGCATCCAGGTGGTGGAGGGCCCGCCGCCGTCGGTCCGGCTGCAGAGCGAGGCGGGCGGCCAGGGACAGGAGCTGGAGGTGGAGTCCTACAACCTCGCCCGCATGATCGTGGCCTATTGCCGCGACAAGCGCATCCCGCTGCCCAAGGACGCGCTGAAGACCCTGCACGCCCAGGGCGACCAGCTCTGCTTCAGCATCATGAGCTCGCTGGGCTGATCCCCGCGCGGCGCAGGGCCGGCGGCGAATCGAGTCACTTGGCAATACGGCCGGGCGGGTCCATACTCACCCCGATCGTTTGAGGAACTCGACCATGCAGATCGACAGCTCCGCCGCCTACGCCTCCTCCATCAACCTTCTCTCCGCCCGCAGCCAGCAGCAGGTCTCGCAGCTGAAGCAGGCGTCCGAGCAGCAGGCCGCGAGCACGGAGGCGCTCCTGGGGGCGCAGCAGCAGCAGACCCAGGCGGCTCCCACCGGCGGCCGGGGTCAGGTGGTCGATATCAAGGCCTGACGTTCCCCGACGGTCCATTCCAGCGTTCCGAGAAGGCCCTCCTCACGGAGGGCCTTTTCCTTTGCCGCCATGACGCCTTTCCAGCCGCTTGGCGCGCGAAGAGTCTGGCCTTCGCGGCGCGAGTGTGGAACCATTCCAAATCATGACGGTAGGGTAGCGGGGCCCATCCGAGAAGCCCCACCGCCGTCCGGGATCGGGAGGCGCCATGCGTCGGCGGATTCGGCCAGGGAACGGCCGTGACGCGCGTGCTCCCCGCGTGAGGCGGGGGCGCTGACGGCGATGCGCATCCGCGACCGCGCCCTGCTGATCTCCAGCCTCTGCGCCGCCCTGGCGGTGCTGACCATCGCGCTGCAGCTGGCCAGCCTGGCCTCCACCGACCGCGAGCGCGCGGCGCTCGCCCGGCAGGCCGAGTTCTCGCGCCTGGGCCGCGAACTGGTGCAGGCGGCTGACATCCTCTCCACTTCCGCCCGCTTCTACGCGACCTTCGGCGAGCCACGGCATCTCGAGACCTACCGGCGCGAGCTGGAGGAGACCCGCACGCGCGACCGGGTGCTGACCGAGCTGCGCTACCTGGGCGCGCCCGTGCAGGAGCTGGCGCTGATCGAACAGTCGCACGCCAACGCGGAGGGGCTGGGCCGGGTGGAGGCGGAGGCGATCCGCTGGGTCGACCGCGGCGATCTGGGCCGCGCCCGCGGCCTGCTGTTCGACCAGAGCTACGACATCGCCCGCGACAAGGTCATGCAGCCGATCCAGGAGTTCCAGCGCCGCATGGAGGCGCGGCTGGCGGCCGAGGCGGCTGAGGCGCACGGGCGCTCGGTCCTGCTGGCCCATGCCGGCTTCGCCACGGTGGCCCTCACCACCCTGCTGAGCATGGCGGCGCTGAGCCTCTATTTCGGCCGTCAGGTGGTGCGCCCGCTGGCGCGGCTGGCGGAGGCCGTCAACCGCATCGGGGTGGAGGATCTGGCGCTGCCGGTGCCGAAGCTCGCCCGCCGCGACGAGATCGGCGACCTCGCCCGGGCGCTGGAGACGCTGCGCCTGGGTGCCCTGGAGAAGCGCCGGCTGGAGGCGGAGCTGGAGCAGGCGCGCAGCCTGTCGGCGACGCTGGGCACGCTGGGCGAGGCCGTCTGCCTGCTGGAGACGGGCGGCCGCATCGCCGCCGCCAACAAGACCTTCGACCTGCTGTTCCGGCCCGACGGCCGCCAGGACGCCACCGGCATCGACGCGCTGCTGGAAGCCGCCCGGGCGCGCGGCTGGCGGGTCGAGGCGCTGCGCCGGACGCTGGCCGTCGGCGAGGGCCAGGCGGAGATCGAGACCGGCGACGGCATCTGGCTGGAGGCCCGCCTGCACCGCGCCGCCCAGTCCGAGCGCCAGGTGCTGCTGGTCATGGACGCCAGCGAGCGCAAGCGCCACCAGCAGGCCCTGGAAGCCGCCCAGGCGGACGCCCGAGCCGCCCGCGAGGAACTCGCCCGCGTCAGGCGCGAGACTCCGGAGCGGGTGGAGAGGTAAAGGCGGCCTCCTTCGATGGTCCTGAACCGTAGGTCGCATGAAGGCGAAGCCGCAATGCGACATACCCGCCGGAGAAGCGTCGCATTACGCCTTCGGCTCCATGCGACCTACGCTTGGTCCTTGAGCGCCCCTCAATGCGGCCTCATTGCGGCGCCGCGATCTCCGGCTTGCCACGCTGGGCCAGCAGCATGTTGACGGCCTCCACCATCAGCGCCTGGACGCTGCTGTCCTCGTCCAGGGCCAGCTGGCGCAGGATGCGGCGGGCGTCGGGCGAGAGGTGGACGGTGACAGGGGCGGTGCCCTTGCGCGAGGGCGGGGGCACGTAGCGGCGCTCCTCCGTGGCGGGCGCAGGCGCCGGGTCGGCGCGCTTGGGCTCGGGTTTCGCGGGGGCGGCGGCGGCCTTCAGAGCGGCGCCGAGAGCGGGTCGCTTCGCGGCCATGATCTCATTCCTGTGAAAGGGGACAGTCGGGGCGAGATTACCAGAAAGGGGTAGCGGCATGCCACCATGCCATCATGCCCGCATTCGCCGGCGGGGGCCATCATGCCCGCATCCGCGAGCGGGGCCATCATGCCCGCCTCCACCGGCGCAGCCGGCAGGCTCGCGGGACCCGGAGACGGGAAAGCCTCAGCCCGGGATACGCTTGGCGATCCATTTGCGCAGCGCCTTGATCTCGACCGAGGCGACGCCGTCCGGCTCGTACTCCTCCACCCCCTGGCTGGCGATGGCGGCATAGCCGAAGGCGGCGCGGTTGCCGATGGTCATGGGAGCGGTCTCGAGCTGCATCTCCGCCAGGGCGCCACGCGCCTCCGCCACCTTGGGCCCGCGCACCGGCACGGCGTTCAGCACCGCCACAGGTTGCTTCTTCGCCACCTGGATCATCTCCACCGTGTTGGCGATGGCCCGCAGGTCGAAGATCTCGGGCCGTAGCGGCATCAGGATCAGGTCGGCCGCCTTGGCCGCCGCCAGGGCCGCGGCTTCGGAATGCGGCGCCGTGTCGATGATGACCAGGTCGGCCCCGCCCTCGCGCGCCGCCTGCAGCACCGCCGGCAGGCGGCCATGCTGGCAGGACAGCACCGACAGGCTGTCGCCGTCCTGGCGCGCGTCGCTCCAGGCGGTGGCGGTGGCCTGCGGGTCGAGGTCCAGCACGACGACCGACTTGCGCGCCTCGCGGAAGGACACGGCGAGATTCAGCGCCAGCGTCGTCTTGCCGGTGCCGCCCTTGGTGCTGATGATCGAGAGGACCCTGGTCACGCGCAGCTCCACCGGAATAATGCCAGCATGCAGCCATGCTGGCGTGGCGGGATGCAGCCACACACATTCCTACTCTTCGAGGTACCCCTGCCGCAAGCTTGTCCGGCGCTTTGCACTGTTCTTGCCCCGCGCGGCACTCTATTCTGTCGCTTGATTCCGCTGTCTCTTTCGTGAGAACCGCGGGCATGAGACAGGGGCCCCAGCGCATGACCGACCTTACGCTTACCTCCCTCGGCGCCAACACCGACGCCGACTCGCTGTATGCCGAAGCGCAGGCGGCGATGGAGGCCGGGGACATGGCGCGCGCCACCCTGCTGCTGACCCGCGCCGCCGAGCTGGCCCCGACCCGGGACGATCTGCACGGCGACCTCGGCTTCGCGCTGGAGACGCAGGGCGACTATGACGGCGCCCGCGCCGCCTATGCCGAGGCGATCCGCCTGGCGCCCGATGTGGCCGTCCACCATTACAATCTCGGCGCCGCCTGCCAGGCGCTGGGCATGGCCCACGAGGCCGCTGTCCATTATGTCGACGCCATCGAGCGCGAGCCGCTGCTGGCCGAGGCCTACTTCAACTTGGGTACGCTGTTCTTCGAGGCCGGCCACCTGGACGTCGCGATCCAGCATTACAAGAACGCCCTGGTCGCCCGTCCCACCTATGCCGAGGCCGCCGGCAATTTGGCGCTGACCTACCGCCGCATGGGCGTGATGGAGGGCGCGGTCGAGTGGTACCGCGCCGCCCTGGCGCTGCGGCCGGAGCTGGCCGTGTCGCACCTGAATCTCGGCATCGTGCTGGGCGAGACCGGCCGCCACGAGGAGGCCGTGGCGGAACTGCGCCACGCGCTGCAGATCGAGCCGCGCAACCTTTCGGCATTGGTCCACCTCTCCTTCAGCCTGCGCGGCCTGGGCCAGCCCGAGCGCGCGGCGGAGGAGGCGCTGGCAGCCCTCGCCATCGATCCCGACCATGCCGGCGCGCATGTCGAGTTGGGCCAGACGGCCGCGGCGCTGCAGGCGGCGGGCAAGGGCCAGCAGGTGCAGGGCCTCGTCGCCCGCTGGCGCATGGCCGCCGGCGACCACCCGATCCTGCGCCACACCGCCGCCGCGCTGGGACTGGAGAAGGCGCCCGACCGCGCCGACGGCGCCTATGTCGAGCAGCTGTTCGACGCCTCGGCCCGCCGCTTCGACGAGACGGTGCAGGGGCTGGACTACCGCGTCCCGGCGCTGATCCGCGAGGCGCTGGCGACATATGCCGGCACCCCGGCGGCCGACCGCGAGGTGCTGGACGCCGGCTGCGGCACCGGCCTGGCCGGCGAGGCGCTGCGCCCCTATGCGCGGCAGCTGCGCGGCGTCGACCTGTCCATGGGCATGATCGAGATCGCCGCCGCCCGGCGCATCTATGACGAGCTGGAGCAGGCGGAGCTGGTGGGCTGGCTCGCCGCCCGCCCGGCCGCCTTTGACATCGCCGTCATGGGCGACGTGCTCTGCTACTTCGGGGATCTCGGCGGCCCGGTGGGCGCGCTGGCCGGTGCGCTGAACACGCACGGCCTCGGCATCCTCACGGTCGAGGCGGCGGAGCCCTGGGCCGCCCCCTTCACGCTGCGGGAGAGCGGCCGCTACACGCATCGCCGCGACTATGTCGAGCAGGCGCTGAAGACTGCCGGTCTGGCGATGCTGGAGCTGCGCTCCACCACGCTGCGGCAGGAGGGCGGCCAGCCCGTCGAGGGCATCCTGGCGGTCGTCCGCAAGGCGTGACCGCGACGGAGGTGACGCCGCTGCGGGTCCTGGCCCTGCCCCGCTACGACCGGCTGGGGCCGAGCAGCCGTCTGCGCTTCTTCGACCCTCTGCCCTGGCTGGCGCAGGCGGGGCTGGACGTGGCCGTGCGGCCCTTCTTCGACGATCCATATCTTGAGCGGCAGTTCGCCGGCCGCCGCACCGACCCGCTGGCCCTCGCCCGCTACTACGCCCGCCGGCTGCGCGCGCTGCGGGACCGTGGCGCTTTCGACCTGCTGTGGATCGAGAAGGAGGCGCTGCCCTGGCTGCCGACCGGGGTGGAAGCGGCGCTGCTGGCCGGCACGCCCTACGCGCTGGATTTCGACGATGCCTGGCACCGCCGCTATGCCGGCCGGCCCGGCCTGTCGGGCAAGCTGGAGCGTCTGGTGGCGGGGGCGGCGCTGACCGTCACAGCCAATGCGCATCTGGAGGAATGGGCCCGCGCGGCCGGCGCCCGGCGCCTGCACCGCATGCCGACGCCGGTCGACCTTGCCCGCTACGCGCCGCGCGAGGCGGATGGGGGCGGCTTCCGGGTGGGGTGGATCGGCACCCCCTCCTCGGCCGCCTATCTGGCGGAGGTGGCGGAGCCGCTGCGCCGGCTGGCGGAGACGGGTCCGCTGACCCTGGTGACGGTCGGTGCCGCGCCGGTGGGCCTACCGGGCGTGCCGGAGGCGTTCCGCCCCTGGTCGGAGGCGACGGAGGCGGATGAGATCTCTGGCTTCGACGTCGGCATCATGCCGCTGCCGGACACGCCCTTCACCCGCGGCAAGTCCGGCTACAAGCTGCTGCAGTACATGGCCGCCGCCCGGCCCGTCGTCGCCTCCCCCGTGGGGGAGAACCGCGTCATCGTCGACCCAGGCGTCAGCGGCTTCCTGGCCGGCTCCCCCCGCGATTGGGTCGCGGCGCTGGAGCGGCTGCGCGCCGATCCCGGGCTGCGGCGGACCATGGGGAGGGCCGGCCGCGCCCGGGTGGCGGCGGATTACGCGTTGGACGCGCTGGCGCCGCGGCTGGCGGACGCCTTGCGCGCCGCCGGGGCCGGCATGCCCTCGGCCTGAGTCGAGACCGGGGCGATGTCGCCGCGCGTCTCCAGCAGGTTGCGGAAATAGGCGATGGCCCGCTTCAGCCCCTCCTCCAGCGGGATGGTCGGCTGCCAGCCCAGCAGGTCGCGGGCGCGGGCGATGTCCGGCTTGCGCTGTAGCGGATCGTCCACCGGCAGCGGGCGGAAATCGAAGCGGCTGCTGGAGTTGGTCAGCCGCACCACCGCCTCCGCCAGCTCCAGGATGGTGAACTCGCCGGGATTGCCGATGTTGATCGGCCCGGTCACGTCGTCGGGCGCCGCCATCAGGCGGATGAAGCCCTCGATCAGGTCGTCGACGAAGCAGAAGCTGCGGGTCTGGCTGCCGTCGCCATAGATGGTGATGTTCTCGCCCTTCAGCGCCTGCACGATGAAGTTCGACACCACCCGCCCGTCGTTGGGGTGCATGCGCGGGCCGTAGGTGTTGAAGATCCGGGCCACGCGGATGTTCAAATTGTGCTGGCGGTGATAGTCGAAGAACAGGGTTTCGGCGCAGCGCTTGCCCTCGTCGTAGCAGGCGCGCGGCCCGATCGGGTTGACGTTGCCGCGGTAGGTCTCGGGCTGCGGGTGCACCGACGGGTCGCCATAGACCTCCGACGTGCTGGCCTGGAAGATCTTGGCGCGCACGCGCTTGGCCAGGCCCAGCATGTTGATGGCGCCGTGGACGCTGGTCTTGGTCGTCTGCACCGGGTCGTGCTGGTAGTGGATGGGCGAGGCCGGGCAGGCGAGATTGTAGATCTCGTCGACCTCGACATAGAGCGGGAAGGTCACGTCGTGGCGCATCAGCTCGAAATGCGGGCTGCCCATCAGATGCGCGACATTGTCCTTGGTGCCGGTGAAGAAGTTGTCGACGCACAGCACGTCGCAGCCTTCCGCCAGCAGCCGCTCGCACAGGTGCGACCCCAGGAACCCCGCCCCGCCCGTCACCAGGACGCGCTTGCGCAGACGCTTCATAGCCCCTCTCCCCCTCGCAGGCATTTGGCCCGAATGCAATCGTTCCGGACCCGGAACGGCATACCGCCCGAAAGGCGGCGTCGAGGCAGGGTGCCGCCCCGGCGGGATTGGGGCCACCGTGCATGCGGCGATGCGCCCGATACATAGAAGCCACCCCGAAAGGGCGGGAGGGGGCCGGTTGCGCCGGGCGGGAGCGCTCAATAGAGTCGCGGGCGGATCGCAGCGACGCCGAGGAAGTAACCCGATGCCAGCCGCCCCCGCCCGCCCGGACGTGCTCGCCGCCTTCGCCACCCAGGTGCGCTGGTGCGACGAGCTCGGCTCCCCCTTCACCGCCCGGCTGCTGGAGCGGGCGGGATTGGCGCTGGCGGCGGGCCAGGCGCCGGCCGACCTGCTGGGCGACTGGCCGGGCGATCCGAAGGCCGATGCACTGGCGCTGCGCTTCGCGGGTGCCCTGCACGCGCTGGTGCTCTCCGGGAGCGCCCCCGCCCTGGCCGCCTGCTACCCGCCGCACGCTGCCGACATCGAGGCGCTGTGGGCCGCCGTCGGGGACGCGCTGGCGGCGCATCCGGAGCATATGCGCGCCTGGCTGGCCTCGCCGCCGCAGACCAACGAGGCGCGCCGCTCCGCCGTGCTGCTGGGCGGCTTCCTGGAGGTGGCGCACCTGACCGGGCGGCCGCTGCGGCTGCTGGAGATCGGGGCCAGCGCCGGGTTGAACCTGATGGGCGACCGCTTCCGCTACCGGTTGACCGACACGCTGTTCGGCGACATCGGCAGTTCGGTGGAGGTCGCCACCGACTGGCTGGGCCCCTCGCCCAGGATGGATGCGCCGCTGCGGGTGGTGTCGCGCCAAGGCTGCGATATCAGGCCGATCGATCTGGAGGATGCGGAGCAGCGGCTGCGCCTGCGGGCCTATGTCTGGGCCGACCAGAGCGAGCGCATGGCCATGCTGGCGGGCGCCATGGATCTCGCCCGCGCCGCCGGGGTGCGGGTTAACCGGGCTGACGCGGCCGACTGGGTGGACGCGCGCTTGGCCGAGGAGACCGATGCTGCGACAGTGCTCTACCATTCCCTCGTCTGGCAGTATCTGCCCGCCGCCACGCAGGCCCGCATCACCGCGGCGATGGAGGAGGCCGGGGCCCGCGCGACGAAGGAGCGGCCGCTGGCTTGGCTGAGCTTCGAGCTGCAAGCGGAAGGCCCCGCCGCCCTGACGCTGCGGCTCTGGGACGGCGGCGCGCACCAGGGGACCGAGCGGCTGCTGGCCCACGCGCACGGGCACGGCGCCTGGGTGGAATGGCGCGTGTTCTTCTGATGTGAGGGGCGGGACGTCACCGGCGGCACCCTGCCGCTGGACAATATAACAGCACTTATATATTGTCGGCGCATGACGATCTCCAAGCCGACCCTCGGCTCCCTCCTGCGCACCCTGGTCGAGCGGCTGGACGCCGACGTGGAGGCCGCCTACCGCGCCTCCGGGCTGGATTACCGGCCGCGCTTCACGCCGGTGGTGCGCGTGCTGTCGGAAGCCGGGCCCAGCACCATCAAGGCCATCGCCGCCCACGCCGGCATCACCCATTCCGCGGCCAGCCAGACGGTGGCGGAGATGGCGCGGCAGGGGCTGGTCGCCACCGAGCCCGGGGCGGACGCGCGCGAGCGCATCGTGCGCCTGACCGACGCCGCCCTGGCGCTTCTACCCACCCTGCGGCGGCACTGGGCCGCCACCAACGCCGCCGCCGACGGGCTCGGCGCCGAGCTGGGCGTGCCGCTGGCGGAGATCGTCGCCGACGCCATCGCCCGGCTGGAATCCCGCCCCTTCCTGGAGCGCATCCAGGCGGAGCTGGCGCGGCGGGACGGGAAACCCTGAGATGAGGAGCGACCGATGATCCGCCGACTGGCCGCCGCGTGCCTCGCGGCTCCCCTCGCCCTGCTGCTCGGCCTTCCGGCTGCCGCCCAGACGCTCTCGCCGGAGGAGGCGCGCGGCGCCGTGGCCGAGGTCGCCAAGCTGATCCGCGAGCGCTATGTGGCGCCGGAACTGAAGGAGCCCATCGCCGGAAAGCTGGAGCAGGCTTTGGGCGTGGGGCGCTACGCCGTCTCCAGCCCGCTCGACCTCGCCGATCGTGTCACCGAGGATCTGCAGGCCGCCGGCCGCGACGGGCATCTGGGCTTGAGCTGGGACCCGGCCGTCCATGCGCGGCTGAAGGCGGGGAACGCCGAGGATGGCGGCGGCGCCGAGCTGTACGCCGAGGAAGCCCGGCGGGCGAATCACGGGCTGGAGGAAATGGCGATCCTGGACGGCAATGTCCGCTATCTCCGCATCAAGTCCTTCTACTGGCAGCCCGATGCGACGGGGTCCGCCTATGACGCGGCGATGCGCTTCCTGCGCGACGGCGAGGCGGTGATCATCGATCTGCGGGGCAACAATGGCGGCTCCACCAGCGCCGTGCGCTACGCGATCAGCCACTTCATGCCCGGCGCGCCCGAGCGGCTGATGATGACCTTCCAGGGCGACGACGGCGCGCCCGACCAGTCGCGGGTGCTGGGCCATCTGCCGGCGGGGCGGGTGACGGGCAAGCCGCTCCTCGTGCTGGTGGACGGCAACGCCGCCTCGGCCGCCGAGGAGTTCGCCTACCATGTCCAGCAGTTCCGCCTGGGCACGCTGGTCGGCGCCCGCACTGCCGGCGGCGCCAACAACAACGCCCTGTTCCCCGTCGGCACGGGATTCGTCGCCAGCGTGTCGGTCTACCGGCCCATCCATGCGGTGAGCGGCGGCAACTGGGAAGGGACGGGCGTCGCCCCCGATGTCGCGACGGAACCGGGCCGGGCGCTGGCGGCGGCGCATGTCCAGGCGCTGGAGACGCTCGCCAAGCGTACGGGCGAGGCCCGCTTCGCCTGGGCGCTGACCGCCGCCCGCGCCGAACTGAACCCGCCGCGCCCGTCCCCGGCCGAGCTGGCGCGCTATGCCGGCCGCTATGGCGAGCGGACGGTCAGGGCCGAGGGCGGGGCGCTGTTCTACAAGCGCGAGGGCCGGGCTGAGGTGGCGATGCGGCCGCTGGGCGGCGATCTCTTCGCCCTGGAGGGCAGCCGCTCCAGCCGCATCCGCTTCCGGATGGACGGCGGACGCGCGATGGCGCTGGAGGTGCTGCAGGAGGACGGCGGCAGCGCCGCCCACCCGCGCACCAGCCGCTGAGGATCAGGGCTGGAACGGCTCGTCCGACCGGCGGCGCTCCACCAGGCGGACCAGATACTGGCCGTAGGGGCTGTTGCGGTACTGCTTGGCGACCGCCAGCACCGCCTCCTCGCCGACGAAGCCCATGGCCAGCGCGATCTCCTCCAGGCAGGCCACCTTCAGCCCCTGGCGGTGCTCGATGGTGCGGACGAACTCCGCCGCCTCCAGCAGGCTGTCATGGGTGCCGGTGTCCAGCCAGGCCGTGCCGCGGCCCAGCCGCTCCACCCGCAGCTCGCCCATCTGCAGATAGGCGTTGTTGACGTCGGTGATCTCCAGCTCGCCGCGGGGAGAGGGCTTGATCGAGCGGGCGATGTCGACGACGCGGTTGTCGTAGAAATACAGGCCCGTGACCGCCCAGTTGGAGCGGGGGTCCTTGGGCTTCTCGACGATGCCCACGGCCTTGCCGGTGCGGTCGAACTCGACCACGCCGTAGCGCTGGGGGTCCTCCACCCAGTAGGCGAAGACGGTGCCGCCGGCGCGGGCCTGGGCGGCGCGCTGCACCTGGGCGCTCAGCCCCTCGGCGTAGAAGATGTTGTCGCCCAGCACCAGGGCGCAGGGGTCCTGGCCGATGAAGTCGCGGCCGATGATGAAGGCCTCGGCGAGGCCGTTCGGCGCCGCCTGCTCGGCATAGTGCAGCTCGATGCCCCACTGGCTGCCGTCGCCCAGCAGATCCTGGAACAGCGGCAGGTGCTGCGGCGTGCTGATGACCAGGATCTCGCGGATGCCGGCCAGCATCAGGACCGACAGCGGATAGTAGATCATCGGCTTGTCGTAGATCGGCAGCAGCTGCTTGCTGACCGAGCGCGTGACCGGGTGCAGCCGCGTGCCGGAACCGCCGGCGAGGATGATGCCTTTGGTGGGGCCCTTCATCGGGTCTTCTCCTGGGAAGTCGGCAGCAGCACGTCCAGGCACTGCGCCAGGCTGTCCTGCCAGCCCGGCGTGATGATGCCATAGGTGCGGGCGAGCTTGCCGCAATTCAGCACCGAGTTGCGCGGCCGCCGGGCCGGCGTCGGGTAGGCGGAGGTCGGGATCGGGTGCAGGGCCGGCACCGGCGCGCCGCGCCCGCCCGACTGGCGGAAGATCTCGGCGGCGAAGCCGTGCCAGCTGGTCTCGCCCGTGCCGCAGAGATGGAAGGTGCCGTAGCCGTCCGTCTTGCCGGCCAGCAGCTGGCGGGCGACCTCAAGGATCGCCGCGGCGATGTCGGCCGCCGCGGTGGGGCAGCCGCGCTGGTCGTCCACCACCCGCACCTCGGGCCGCTCGGCCGCCAGGCGCAGCATGGTGCGCACGAAGTTCGTCCGGTCGGGGCCGTAGACCCAGGCGGTGCGCAGAATGACGTGCGCGGCCAGCCGCTCCCGGATCGCCCGCTCCCCCGCCTCCTTCGACGCGCCATAGACGCCCAACGGCGCCACCGGATCGTCCTCGGCGTAAGGGCCCGCCTTCTCACCGTCGAAGACATAGTCGGTGGAGAGATGGATCAGCGGGATGCCCCGGTCGGCGCAAACCGCCGCCAGGTTCGCCGGGCCGTCGCGGTTCGCGGCGAAGGCGGCATCACGCTCGCTCTCGGCCTTGTCCACGGCGGTGTAGGCGGCGCAGTTCACCACCAGGTCGATGCCGTCCAGCCCGGCGGCGACGGCCTGGGGCGAGGCGATGTCGAAGGCGTCCCGCGCCGGGCAGGACAGGCTCCAGCCCTCGGGCAAGCTGAGGCGCTGCAGCGCCAGCCCGACCTGCCCCGCCCCGCCGGTGACCAGCAGCCGCGCCATGGGCTCAGCCCGCCGTGGCCGGAGTGGCGTGGGCGGGCGCGAGCGTGCCCAGCCGCTCGCCGGAGTATTTGCGCTGGCGGATCGGCTCCCACCACCAGCGGTTCGCCAGGTACCACTCGACCGTGGCGCGCAGCCCCTGCTCGAAGGTCACCTGCGGTTCCCAGCCCAGCTCGCGCTTGATCTTGGAGGCGTCGATGGCATAGCGCTTGTCGTGGCCCGGCCGGTCGGCGACGTAGGTGATCAGCTCGCGCCGCGGCTTGCCCGCCGGCACCAGCTCGTCCAGCAGGTCGCAGATGGCATGGACCACGTCGATGTTCCGGCGCTCGGCATTGCCGCCGACATTGTAGCGCCCACCCGGCACGCCGCGCTTCAGGATGGTCACCAGTGCGCGGGCATGGTCCTCGACGAAGAGCCAGTCGCGGACATTGTCGCCCTTGCCGTAGACCGGCAGGGGCTTGCCCTCCAGCCCGTTGAGGATGATCAGCGGGATCAGCTTCTCCGGGAAATGGAAGGGGCCGTAATTGTTGGAGCAGTTGGACAGCAGCGTCGGCAGCCCGTAGGTCTCGTGCCAGGCATGGACCAGATGGTCCGAGGCCGCCTTGCTGGCCGAATAGGGCGAGTTCGGCGCATAGGCCGTGTCCTCGCGGAACAGCCCCTCGGCGCCCAGCGAACCGTAGACCTCGTCGGTGGAGATGTGGTGGAAGCGGAAGGCGGCCTTGCGCTCTCCGGCCAGCCCGTTCCAGTACTCCCGCGCCGCCTCCAGCATCACGTGCGTGCCGACCACGTTGGTGCGGATGAACACGGCGGAGCCATCGATCGAGCGGTCGACATGGCTCTCGGCGGCCAGGTGCATGACGGCGTCCGGCCGGTGCTCCCGGAAGACCCGGCGGACCTCGTCGGCATCGGCCACGTCCACCTGCTCCAGCACGGCGCGGTTGCCGGGGACCACGCCCTGCAGCGATTCCAGGCTGGCGGCGTAGGTCAGCTTGTCCAGCGCCACGATCTCGTCCGTGCCGTCCTGGTGCAGCAGGCGGCAGACGGCGGACCCGATGAAGCCGGCGGCGCCGGTGACGATGATCTTCAAGGCCTTGGCACTCCTGTCAGGCCGCCGGGAACGGCACGCCGATATCGGCCAGCCGCGGCAGCTTCATGTCCTTGTCCGAGACGGTGGCGGCATGGGGCGCCACCGGCCAGTCGATGCCCAGGGCGGGGTCGTTCCACAGCAGCCCGGCATCGTGGCTGGGCGCGTACAGCGCGTCCACCTTGTAGGCGACCTCGGTGTCCGGCTCCACCGTGCAGAAGCCGTGCGCGAAGCCGGCCGGCACGTAGAGCTGCTCGCCCCCCTCCGCCGACAGCCACGCCGTGACGTGGCGGCCATAGGTGGGCGAGCCCTCGCGCACATCCACCGCCACGTCCAGGATGCGCCCGCGCAGCACGCGGATCAGCTTGGCCTGGGCATGGGGCGGCTTCTGGAAATGCAGGCCGCGCACGGTGCCGACGGGGCCGGACAGCGAGTGGTTGTCCTGCACGAAGTCGGCGGCGATGCCGGCATCGCGGTAGCGCTCGCGGGCGTAGGTCTCCATGAACCAGCCGCGGGCGTCGCCGAAGCGCTTGGGCACCACCAGGATCACTTCGGGGATGGCGAGCGGAGTAACCTGCATGACGGCCGGCGCGAAAGGGGAAATCAGGCGTCGTGCATACGCGATCCCCCGCCGGGTGGCAACGGCGGGCTGCCGTCCCACCCGTAAGTGGAAGCCGCGCCGGCCTGTGGTGCGGGGTTCAGCCGTAGACCGGCAGGTCCAGGTCGCCGACGCCGACCAGGCGCCATTCCAGCCCGGCGTCGCCGACGGCGATGGATTGGACGCCGCCCAGCCCATCCGGCCGCAGATAGCCGTACTCGCCCGTATCGGTGCGCTGGTAGAGGATCTCGGCGCGGCCGTCGCCGGTGACGTCGCCGGTGCCGGCGAGGCGGACGGCGGTCTCCACCTGGAACATCGGGCGCAGCCCGGTGTCGTCGGTGCCCACGGGGCGCGTCACGACCCAGCCCGTCTGCTGGTTCTGCAGCATGATGTCGGGCGTGCCGTCGCCATTGGCGTCCAGCGCGCCCACGACCCGCCACTCCGAGCCGATCGACTCCAGGGGAGTCCAGACGTTTCCGTCCACGCCGATGCGCAGCGTGCCGAACACGCCGCTGTCATGCTGCAGGATCAGGTCGGCCCGGCCGTCGCCGTCGAAGTCGGTCGTGGCGGCCGCCTTCCAGTCCGGCGTGATGGTCAGGATGGTCTTCGCCGCCGCCTCGCCCGAGCGCTGCGCCAGGCGGGCGGTGATGCCGTCGTCGCCGCCATAGACCAGGTCGGCCAGGCCGTCGCCGTTGATGTCGGCCGCCGCCTGGACGGTCCGGTTGCCGTCGATGGTCAGGTAGCGCGAGGCGAGGCTGCCGCCGGCGCTGAGCTGCGCCGCGACCGCGCCCGTCGTGGTGTTCTGGAACAGGAAGTCGCCGATCAGCGCGTTCGCGGTGACGCCCGGGGCGGCCGGCATCGCATCCAGCGAGACGTTGTAGCCGCCGCCCTGATCCGCCAGGGCCGAGGTGGCGGCGACGAAGAAAGTGCCGCTCTGCGCCGGGGTGTAGGTCAGGCTGGAATTGCGGGTCGCGGCCGAGGCATCGTCGTTGAAGCGCAGGATGCGCCCGGTGCCGCTGTAGATCGCCACGGCCGGGTCGGCGAGCGCGGCGGGGCCGGCGCCGGCCAGACTGATCGTGTAGGTTACGCCCACGGTGAGGTCGACGCGGAACCAGTCGTTGTCGCCGTTGAAATCGACGGCGCCGAGCACGCTGCCGCCGGCGCCGAGCAGGCCGGTGGTCGACGGGTTGGCGGAGAAATCGTCTGGGGTCAGGAGGCCGGTGGTGGACATGGGTGTGATGCTACCGAACTTGGGCTGCGGCCGGCCGAAGCGGCCGCGAGGCCAGGGCGCCCCTCTGGCAGGATCACGACTACCACTCCCGAACGGGGTTGTCCAGTGACTTCGTAACTAGTAAGATCAGATCAAGGTTTTGCGATTCCCCCCGCCGGTCCGCCCCACCATTTGCGATCTTGCCGCGATGGACGGTTCGGGATATGGAACGCCGCCCGTGCCGGATGGCACCGGAAGGAGCTTTTTCCACCTTGTCCAGCGCATCCCCCCAGCCCACCACCCCCGCCGCGGCCGGCCGCGCGGGCGGGCTGACCGACCTCCTGCTGGGCCCCGTGCTGCTGCCGCTGCGCCACGGGCTGCTGGTCCGCCAGATGACACGGCGGGCGGTCGAGGGGCGGTACCGCAACTCCGGCCTGGGGCTGCTCTGGTCGCTGGCGACGCCGGCGGCGCTGATCCTGGTCTACACCTTCGTCTTCCACAGCATCTTCAAGATGCGCTGGCAGGCGGCCGCCGGCGACGACCCGGCGGAGTTCGGCATCGTGCTGTTCGCCGGGCTGATCATGTTCTGGCTGTTCGCCGACACCGCCACCCGCGCGCCCGACCTGGTGGTGGAGCGGGCGACCTACGTCAAGCGCGTGGTCTTCCCGCTGGAGATCCTGCCCTTCGTCAATCTGGGCTCGGCCCTGTTCCACTGGGCGGTGTCGTTCCTGGTGCTGCTGGGCGCCATGCTGGTGGTGGGGCTGCCGCTGCCGCCGACCATCCTCTACGTGCCGCTGCTGCTGGCGCCGCTGTGCCTGGTGCTGCTGGGAATCTCCTGGCTGCTGGCCGGCATCGGCGTCTTCGTGCGCGACCTGGGCCATGTGGTCGGGCTGCTGACGACGCTGATGATGTTCCTGGCGCCGATCTTCTACCCGCTGGCCTCGGTGCCGGAGGAGTTCCGCGGCGCCATCCAGCTGAACCCGCTGACCTTCATCGTCGAGCAGGCCCGCGCCATCCTGATCTTCGGCCACCAGCCCGACTTCATGGGCCTGGCGCGCTACGCCGCCGCCGGCTGGCTGGTCGCGGTGCTGGGGCTGTTCACCTTCCGCCGCCTGCGCAGCGGGTTCGCCGATGTCCTCTGACGTGACCACCTCCGACATCGCCATCCGCGCCGAAGGCCTGTCCAAGGCCTACCGCATGTACCGCAGCCCGGGCGAGCGGCTGATGCAGTTCCTGGTGCCGCGCAAGGACGCCCCCGGCGCCGGCGAGCACTGGGCGCTGCGCGACGTCGCTTTCACCATCCGCCGGGGCGAGACGGTCGGGATCGTCGGGCGCAACGGCGCCGGCAAGTCGACCCTGCTGCAGATCATCTCCGGCGTGCTGACGCCCAGCGCCGGGTCGGTGGCGGTCAACGGCCGGGTGGCGGCGCTGCTGGAACTGGGCTCCGGCTTCGATCCCGCCTTCACCGGCCGCGAGAACGTCTATCTGAACGCCGCCATCCTCGGCCTCACCCGCGAGGAGATCGACCGGCGCTACGACAGCATCGTCGCCTTCGCCGGCATCGGCGACTTCATCGAGCAGCCGGTGCGCACCTATTCCACCGGCATGAGCGCGCGCCTGGCCTTCGCCGTGGCGGCGCATGTCGACGCCGACGTGCTGATCGTGGACGAGGCGCTGTCGGTCGGCGACGTGTTCTTCGCCCAGAAATGCATGCGCTTCCTGCGCGACTTCCAGCGCCGGGGCACGGTGCTGTTCGTCAGCCACGACACCGGTGCGGTGCTGAGCCTGTGCGACCGCGCGATCTGGCTGGACCGCGGCGTGCTGCGCCAGTCCGGCCCGGCCAAGCAGGTCTGCGAGGCCTATCTGGCGGAGTTCGCGGCCGAGGCCGCGGCGGCCGCCTCCGACACGCCCGACCCCGTGCTGGCGCGGCACAATTCGGTACGGGCGGTGCGCAGCGAGGATTGGCGGCTCGCCATGCTGGAGGCGGAGAAGTACCGCCACACGCTGGAGCCCATGGACTTCAACCCCGACGCCTCGGGCTTCGGCGAGCGGCGCGGCAGCATCGTCGACGTGCGCCTGAGCCAGGAGGGCGGCGGGCCCGAGCTGGTGCGCGCCGGCGGCGTGGTCACGCTGTCGGTCACGGTGGAGGCCCGCGAGGAGGTCGCCCGTCCGGTGGTGGGCTTCTACCTGAAGGACCGGCTGGGCCAGTACCTGTTCGGCGACAACACCTACCTGTCGCACCAGCACCGCGACCTGCGGCTGGCGCCCGGCGCCCGCATGACCGCCAGCTTCACCTTCCAGATGCCGCTGCTGCCCACGGGCGACTACATGGTCTGCGCCGCGCTGGCCGACGGCGACGCGCTGTCGAACACGCAGCAGCATTGGCTTCACGACGCCCTCCCGCTCAAGGTTTATGGAAGCCCCATAAACCATGGGTTGGTGGGCATTCCCATGCTCGACGTCGAGGTCGAGCGCATCACGAGGGCAGTCGCATGATCGTCCGCGCCCGGGCTCCGCTCCGTCTCGGCTTCGCCGGCGGCGGCACCGACCTTTCCCCCTACTGCGACCAGTTCGGCGGCTACATCCTGAACGGCACGATCGGGATGTACGCCTACACCCACCTGGAGCCGCGCAAGGACAAGGGGCTGCGCTTCGTCGCCGCCGACCGCGAGGCCGTCTACGAGGGCGGGCCGGAGGAGACGATCCGCCCGGGCGATCCGCTGGCGCTGCACAAGGCGGTCTACCGCCGCATCGTGCGCGACTTCTGCAAGGGCGAGCCCCTCGGCGTCACCGTCACGACCTATGCCGACGTGCCGCCGGGCTCGGGGCTGGGCTCCTCCTCCACCGTCGTGGTCTCGATGATCGAGGCCTACAAGGAATGGCTGGGCCTGCCGCTGGGCGAGTACGACGTGGCGCACCTGGCCTGGGAGATCGAGCGCATCGACCTG
The DNA here is from genome assembly GCA_035626475.1 of Azospirillaceae bacterium. Taxonomy (GTDB): domain Bacteria; phylum Pseudomonadota; class Alphaproteobacteria; order Azospirillales; family Azospirillaceae; genus DASPKT01. Next base: position 207,659 of record DASPNP010000022.1, on the reverse strand, counting down.
GGATTGTCCGGCGGAAAGCAGGACCAGTACGCCGCCACCTTCGGCGGCTTCAACTTCATGGAGTTCTACGACCGCGACCGCGTGATCGTGAACCCGCTCCGCATCAAGCAGTCGATCCTGCGCGAGCTGGAGGCGTCGCTGGTGATCTACTACACCGGCGTCAGCCGGGAGAGCGCCAACATCATCGACCAGCAGGTCGCGGCGGTGAAGGAGCAGAAGTCCGAGAGCCTGGAGGCGATGCACCGGCTGAAGCAGGACGCCGTCGCCATGAAGGAGGCGCTGCTGCGCGGCAACATCCGCCAGGTCGCCCGCATCCTCGGCAGCAGCTGGGAGAGCAAGAAGCGCACGGCGGCGAAGATCAGCTCCAGCGCCATCGACGAGGTCTATGAGCGCGCGCTGGCGGCCGGCGCCTATGGCGGCAAGGTTTCGGGCGCCGGCGGCGGCGGCTTCGTCATGTTCCTGGTCGATCCCACCCGCCGGCCCGAGCTGATGCGCGCGCTCAAGGATGGCGAGGGCACGCCGATGCTCTGCCAGTTCTCGGAGGGCGGCGCCGCCGCCTGGCGGGGCTGAGCATGGTGGCCCCCGTCACCGAGGCGTTGGTCCTGGCCGGGGGCCTGGGCACGCGCCTGCGCTCCGCCGTGCCGGACCTGCCGAAGCCGCTGGCGCCCGTGCGCGGCCGGCCCTTCCTGGCCTATCTGCTGGACTGGCTGGGCGGCCAGGGCATCACCCGCGCGGTGCTGTCGGTCGGCTACCGGCGCGAGGCGATCATCGAGGCGATCGGCACCGACTACCGGGGCATGGCGGTCGACTATGCGATCGAGGAGGAGCCCGCCGGCACCGGCGGCGGCCTGCGGCTGGGGCTGGAGAAGGTCCGGGCCGAGCGGGCCGTGGCGCTGAACGGCGACACCTTCCTGGGGCTGGCCTATGCCGACCTTGCCGCCGCCCAGGCGCGCACCGGCGCCCCCTTCGCCATCGCGCTGCGCCCGGTGGAGGACGCCAGCCGTTTCGGCACCGTAACGGTCGAGGACGGACGCCTGACGGGGTTTTCCGCCTCGGGCGGCCGGGGGCCGGGCCTGATCAACGGCGGCGTCTACCTGCTGCCGCGCGACCTGTTCGACCGCTACCCGGTGCCGGATCGTTTCTCCTTCGAAAAGGATTTCCTGGAGGCGCGGGCGGCCGAGCTGCGGCCGGCGACGCTGGTGGCCGACGGCCCCTTCATCGACATCGGAGTCCCTGAGTCCTTCGCGCTCGCGCAGGAGGTCCTCGACGGCATGGTCTACGGCGAGCGCCGCTGAGAGCTCAGCGCGCCACCAGCATGGCGTTGGCGCGCCGCAGCCGCCGGATGAGCAGCCGCACGACCGAGCGGGCGACGTCGGGATAGTCGTCGATAAACTGGCCCATGACGCCGTGGCCGATGCGCAGCAGCCGCGCCGGTTCCAGGCAGCGGATGGTGGCCGAGCGCGGCTCCGGGTCCAGCGCCGCCATCTCCCCCACCATCTCGCCGGGGCCGAGCTCGGCCAGCGTGCGTCCGCCCCGCTCCACCGCCACGCGGCCGTCGGCGATGACATAGAGCGCGTCGCCGAAGTCGCCCTCGGCGAAGACCGTCTCCCCCGCCTGGAACGCCAGCGCCTTGGCATGGCCCGCCAGCCCGGCCAGCTGCGCCTGAGGCACGCCGGCGAAAATCTCGGTGGACCGCAGCAGCAGCACCTTCTCGACCGTCAGCACCTCCGCCCTCCCCTCGCCCGTCGCGTCCCCATCATCCACTCCCGCCGCGTGCGCCGCCATCTCCAGAAGCCAGGGCCCGGCATCGTCGGGCCCCAGCGCCCGCAACGCCGCGGCCAGATCGTCCACCGGCACCGGCGGCGCTCCCGACGGTTCCACCAGCGCCATGAGGGCGGCGCGGAGATGCCGGGGCGCCGACCCCTCGATCATCTCCAGCGCGATCGCCCGCTCCTCCGCGGAACCGGAGAGGAGCGCGCGCCGCGCCTTCGCCAGCCGCGACGGGTCGGTGCCGGCGCCCAGCAGGTCCAGCGCGAGCTCGGCCTGGGCCGCGACCTCCTCAGCCAGCGCGGTGGCCAGCGCCGGCGGCCCAGCCCGCTCCGCTCCGGCCGCCAGGCGGCTCAGCCCACCATGCACCGCCAGCTCGCGCTCCAGCCCCCGCCACAGCCGCTCCGGCCGGGGGTGCCGGCGCCCGGCGCGGACCAGGGCGGCGGCGGCGAAGCGGCGCTCAGCGAGCGTGCCCGACTCCAGCCGCCCGGCGACCAGCTCCAGCGCCTCCGCCGTCCCCAGCCGCGCCAGCCCCTCCAGCAGCACGCGGCAGGCCGTGCCCGGCAGGGCCGCATCCAGGGCCGCGCGGATGGGCGGCAGCGCGGCGGCGCCGAAGGCCGCCAGCTCGTCCAGCGCCTCGCGGCCGGTGCGGCCGCGCGCGATCTCCCCCACCACCAGCCGCGCGAGATCGGCGCCACCCAGAGCGGCGGCGGCACCCAGTGCCTCGCGCCGCACCTCGGCATCCCCGTCCACCAGCAGCGCCGCGACGAAGGGCTCCAGGTCGGGCGTCGCCGCCGCCCGCAGGATGCGCGCCGCCGCCACCCGGTCGATGGCGGCCAGCGAGCCGGTCAGCTCGCGCGTCAGCGCCAAAGCGGTCTCCCGCGCCTCCCCCGTCCCGTGCGCCAGCAGCGCCGCCGCGACCGCCACCGTGTGGGCGCGGAACAGGGCGGGTACCAGCCCGTCCAGTGCCCCCGCCTGCCCCAGCGAGCGCAGCAGCCCGGCCATGGCGACGGCCAGCGCCGGGTCGTGCTCCTCGCGCAGCCGCTCCAGCGCCAGCCCCTGCAGCCCCAGCGCCGACAGCACCTCATGCGGCTGGGCGGCGCAGGCGGACAGCGCGGCCGAGCGCACCAGCGGCTGCGGATGCGCGATCAGGTCGGGCAGGCGCGGCGCGATGCGGCCGGGCGCCCGTTCCTGCAGCAGGGTGAGGGCGTAGAGCACGCGCGACGGCTGGTCGGAGCGCAGCCCCTCCGCCACGATCTCCAGGCTGGCCTCGTCGAGCGCCAGATCGGCCGCCGGCAGGTCGCGCCGGCGGATGGCCTCGGCCAGCAGGTCGCGGAACAGGCGCTGCGCCCGGCCGCCGATCCAGAGCCGCCAGAGCGCCAGCGCCGCCACGGCCAAGCCGATGCCGCCCAGCAGCCTGGCATCGGCACCGGCCATGCCCAGCCCCAGCAGCGCCAGCCCGGCGGCGCCGCAGGCGACGGGCTCGGCCAGGCTCTCGATGCGCAGCTGCAGGGATGTGCGCTCGCGACCCGGCAGCGGCTGCAGCAGCGCCAGCCCGGCCTGCCGGTCCAGCGTGTATCGCAGCACCGCGTCCACCAGCAGCGTGCCCAGGGCCAGCCAGAGCGCCAGCGGATGCAGCGGCCCGCCCGCCAGGATCAGCAGGCCCGTCGCCGCCCCGCCCGCCAGCAGCGCCACCGGCAGCAGCCCCAGCGCCACCGGCAGTCCGGCGCGGCGGAACAGCCAGGGGGCGGCGGCGCTGACGGCGATGCTGAGGAAGCCCTCCGCCGCCGACAGCCCGCCCAGCAGCGCCGCCGTGTCGGCGGGGTCGGGAACGTTGGTCTCCAGCACCCGCAGAAACAGGTACTCGACCAGGAAATAGGCGAAGATCGAGCCGCCGAAGAGGATGGGGAAGAGCCGCCGCGCCCGGGCGGCGCCCGGCGGGGCCAGCGCCTCGTCCTCCGGCTCGGCGTCGGCGTCGGACGCTGCGCCCGGCGGCACCAGCCGCGCCAGCAGGGCCAGCGACGCCAGGCCGCCGGCGCCACCCAGCACGCTGAACCAGAGCAGGTCGGCCGGCCCGATGCCCTGCAGCAGCGGCCCGACGGCAAGGCCGCCCAACCCCTGGGCCAGCAGCCCGCCGATGGTGATGCGCCCGAACCAGACGCGGCCCTCGCGCAGGGTCAGCAGCCGCGTCGCCAGCACCCAGGTGACCAGGCTGGTGAGGGCCCATTCCACCTGGTACCAGAGACCCAGCGCCAAGCCGAAGCCGTCGCCCCAGGGCGTCGCGAGGCCGAGCCGGAGCCCCGCCAGCACCGCCATGTCCAGCAGTACCAGCCCGGCGCTGACCCACAGCAGCGGCAGCCGCCGCTCCAGCGCCGCATAGGCCATGCCCAGCAGCGGCGTCACCAGCGCCATGGCGACGTAGGTCAGGGGGATCAGCTCGGCGCCGACCCGGTCGAGGAAGACCGACTGGGCGGCCGCGGCGGTGAAGGTGCGCGGCAGGCCGGTGGCGCAGAAGCACAGCAGCGCCAGGGTCCAGCCCAGCCGCGCCCTGTCGTCTGCCCAGATGCTGGTCCGCCCCCCGGCCACCCGCGCCCCCTGCCCGACCGCCCCGCAGGATACAGCGACAGGGCTTCCGGTTGTAAGACTCAGCCCTCGAAAACTTCCGGCGGGTAGGGATTGGCGATGGGGCCGGTCTTGCGGGCGACCACCAGGAACTTGTCGCCGGGCAGGCCCAGCGCCAGCGTGCCCGGGAAGGCCTTCTCCATGAAGTCCAGCACCACCCGCATCTTGTCGGCGCAGTGGACATAATGCTCGCGGAAGAAGGTGGTGAAGACCTCGACCGTGAAGCCGTACGCCTCCACCAGGGCCCGCAGCTCCCGGTGATTGAACTCGTAGGGATGCACGACGCCGTATTCCGGGTTCCGGAAATAGGCGTGGTGCTCGTGCGGGTGCTGGCCGTCGAGGATCTTGAAGATGCTGAGGATGGAATTGATGTTGGGCGTGGTGACGACCAGCGCGCCGCCCGGCTTCAGCACGCGGTGCGCCTCGGCCATGAAGTTCTGGGGCCCGTACTTGAAGTGCTCCACCACCTCGAAGGCCGAGACGACGTCCAGGCTTTCATCGTCGTACGGCATGCGCTCGCGCTCGAGGTCGCTCTTGTTGACCCAGACTTCCAGCCGGTCGCCGGTCAGCACCGAATCGAACTCGAATCCCGTCTCCTGCACCGTGGCGATGCAGCCCTCGTAGGACAGGCCCTTGATGGCGACGTCGGGCCGCTCCGACTTCAGCGCCAGCAGCTCGGCGCCGAAGCAGCCGGTGTCCAGCACCGTGCCGCCCGGCGGCGCCACCTCGGCCAGCACGGCCATGCAGTAGGCGATGCGCTGGAAGCTGGGACCGGAATAGGCGGTGTAATTGTAGCCGCGGTAGAAGTTCTGGTAGGCGCTGTCGGGGTTCCGGCAGTTCGCCTCGAAGAAGGCCTCCAGCCGGGCCAGCCGCTCCGCGCCCACCGTCAGGCCGGGCGCCAAATCCATCGGGAGCAGCGGCCCGTCCGGCCAGGGCTTCACCACCGGCGCGGCATCGGGCGGCGCGGTAGGAGCCGTGGCGGCGTCGGCCGGGGCGGCCAGTTCATCCTGCGACATGGAACAACCCTCGATGGCGGGCGCGTCAGGCGCGCCAATAGACCTTGGTCAGCAGCTCGCCGATCCGCTCCCCCGCCTCGCGGGCGTAGAGGTCCAGCGTGCGCGGCTCGGCGCCGTCGGCCGGGATCTCCTGCAGCGTGCCGGCGTCCAGGTCGATCAGCAGCCGGCCCTTGCCGCCCGCCGGCGCCGTGGCCGGCTTGCGGAAGACGCCGACCGTATCGCCCCAGGGGCCGCTGTCGGGATCGGGATGCGGCTCCCAGTCGGTGGTGACCTCCAGCAGCTCCAGCCCGCCATAGCGCGCCAGCGCCCGGTAGGCGTCGGGGTAGAAGCGCCAGCAATCCACGGGATAGCGGTGCTCCGGCCCGCGCGACGGCGCGATCAGGAAGATCATGCCGCCGGGCTTCAGCACCCGGGTCATCTCCAGGAAGCTGATCCAGAAGAACTCGACATGCTCGAAGGCCTGGCCGGAGATGACCAGATCCAGGCTGCCCGGCGGCAGCGGCAGCCGGTAGGGGTCGGTCAGCACGAAGTCGACGTTCGGCCCCTCCGCCTGGTCGCAGCCCTGGTATTTCCAGCCGGGCTTGTCGAACAGCGGCTTGTAGCAGCCATTGACGTCGTAGGAGCCGATGTCCAGCACCTCGATCGGCCGGGCCGGGTCGAGATAGCGTCCGACCAGGTCGGCCATGTGGTTCAGGGAACTGGTGTGCATGTCACTCCGCCGCCAGCTTCGTCTCGCCCGCGCCGACGCTGTCCAGGATGCGGCGGACATGGTTCAGGCCCGCGGCCCAGGAATAATTGTCGTCGATGAAGCGCAGCCCCGCCGTGGACAGGCGGTTCCACAGATCCTCGTCCCGATAGAGCCTCACGATGGCGTCGGCCATGGCCCGGGGATCGTCGGCGACCAGCACATGCTCGCCGTCGACCAGCTGCATGCCCTCCGACGCCACGCGGGTGGCGACCATGGGCGAGCCGTGGGACATGGCGACCGCCACCTTGCCCTTGATGCCGGCGCCGTAGCGCAGCGGCGCCACCGACACCCGCGCCCGGTCGAACCAGGGCTTCAGCGTCGGCACCATGCCGGTGACCACCACCTTGTCGGAGGCCAGCGCCTTCAGCTTGTCGGGCGGGTTGGCGCCGACGGCGTAGAAGACCATGTCCGGCAGCGTCTCATGGACAAGCGGCAGCACCTCGGCCACGAAATACTCCACCGCGTCGACGTTCGGCGGGTGGCCGTAGCCGCCCAGGAACATCACGCCCTGGCGCTCGGCGAAGGGCACGTCGGTGCCCTCCACGTCCAGGATCCAGGGGAAGACGTAGACGTTCGCCTGGGGCAGCAGCTTCACCAGCAGCTCGCGCTCATAGACGCTGTGCACGACGGCGCAGTCGACCGAGCCGATGACGGCCAGCTCTCGCTCCTTCATGCGCTCGGCGTCGCGGGCGCGCTTCGCGTCGTTCTCCAGCGCGGCCTGCCGCTCCTCGCGCAGGAAGTGCAGGTCGCTGGTATGGAAGATGATCTTGGCCCGGGGCGCCAGGCGGCGGATGGCCTCCAGATGCTTCTCGGCCACGCCGACGCGGAAGACGAAGACCACGTCGTACAGGTCGCCCGCCTGCTCCAGATGCTCCGACACCGAGCCGTTGTACGGGTAGTACAGGCACTCGATGCCCAGCCGCTGCAGGTCGGTGGTGTAGGGCGGCATGTACAGGAAATTGTCCTCCGGCACGAAGGTGACCTTGTAGCCGGCGCCCTGGAAGGCGCGCATCAGCCCCAGCGCCGTGACCGAGCCGGCGTCCTGGTCCGGCGTCGGCGTGCAGGCGTCCAGGAACAGCACGCGCTTGGACACGCCCCGGTCCTTGTTGACCATCGGCCGCTCGCCCGGCTCGCCGTTGCCGGCCACCGCGCCCTGCCAGCGCTCGTACAGGCGCTTGGCGTTGGCGACCTGGTAGGCCTTGCCGCCGGTGCTGGTGTCGGTGCCGTGCGAGATGCCCTCGAAATGGGTCACGCAGGACAGCGGCTGGTACAGCACCTTGCGCCCGGCCTGCCGCACCCGGAAGGCCAGGTCGCTGTCCTCGCCATATGCCGGGGCGAAGGCGTCGTCGAAGCCGCCCAGCCTCTCCCACAGGTCGCGCGGCACGGCGATGGAGGCGCCGGAGCAGTAATCGACCTCGCGCAGGTAGTTGTACTCGGGCTTTTTCGGATCGTCGAAGCGGCCGAAGTTCCAGCCCGAGCCGTCGCGCCAGATGATGCCACCGGCCTCCTGCAGCCGCCCGTCCGGATAGACCAGCTTGGAGCCGACCATGCCGGCCTCGGGCACCGTCTTGAACGTACCGATCAGCTCGTCCAGCCAGCCCGGATGGATGACCGTGTCGTTGTTCAGCAGCACGATATAGCGGCCGCGGGCGAAACCGGCGGAGCGGTTGCAGCTGCGCAGGAAGCCGAGATTCTCAGGGTTGCGGACATAGCGGATGCCGCGCACCCCCTCGAAGGCCGCCTGGGTGCCGTCGGTCGAGCAGTCGTCCGCCAGGATGACCTCGAAGCTCAGCTTCGTCTCGGTCTCGGCGATGCTCTGGACGCAGCGCAGCGTGTAGTCGAGCTGGTTGTAGACCGGGATGATGATGCTGACGTCCGGCTCGCCCTGGACTTCCGGGAACTCCGGGGCGCGGGCCGGCACGGCGCCGGGATCGACCATCGGGGCCGGGATCATCTGCGCTACGCGCTGCTCCGCCATCACCCAGTCGCCCGGGCCGCTGCCAGCCGGCGCCAGGAAGGGCAGGCGGTGGTAGAGCGAGAACTTGATGCGGTGCTTGGTCGAGGCCGGCAGCGGGATCAGGAAGAAGAGGGGCCGAAGTACCCCCCTGACCGCGGCGCGCAGCCCGCGGGCAAGGCCCCGGGCGGTGCGGCCGGCGAGGCGCACCGGCGCCCCCGCCTTCCAGCTGGCCGAGGCGTAGAGGGCCGCGATGCGCGCCTCACGCGCCAGGATCTCCTGGTTCAGCCGGGCGATCTCGGCGGCGGCCTGGCCGGACTGGCCCTCCCACTCGCGCTCGCGGCGGTTCAGCTCGGCGATCCAGGCGTTGCGGTCGGCGGTGGCACCGTCGAGATCGGCCTTCAGCTGCGCGTTGCCGGCGGCCAGCGCGGCGGCCTCGGCCTCGGCATGGTGCGCGCGGTCGACATAGCCCAGCAGGCGGTCACGCTCGGCCGCCGCCTCGCGCAGCTCGGTCACCATCGCGCGCAGCTCGGCGATGGTGCGGTCGCGGTCGGCGACGCCGCCCTCGGTGGCGCCCAGCCGGTCGCGCAGGTCGGTGATCTCGGCGATCAGCTGCAGGATGCGGTTGTCGCGCTCGGCGACGCCGCCCTGCAGCGAGCCCGCCAGGTCGCGCAGCGAGGTCAGCTCGCGCAGCAGGTCGGCGATGTGGCGCTCGCGCTCGCCCAGCGTGTTCTGGACCGCCAGCACCCGCTCGGAGAGCTTCGCCACCTCCTCGGTCAGCTGCAGGATGCGGTCGTCGCGCACCAGGATGCCCGGCTCGATCAGCGACAGCCGGTCGCGGGCGTGGGCCAGCTCGGTCGTCAGCCTGACGATCTGGGCGTTGCGCTCCTCGATGGCGCCGGGATAGCGGCCGTTCTCCTCGCGGAGCCGGGTCAGCTCCTCGGTGTAGCGCTCGATGGTGTCCCGAAGCTCGTCCCGCTCCAGCCGCAGGCGCACCCGGTCGCCCATCAGCTGGATCGGCCGACCCAGCCGGTGGAAGCGGACCATCAGCTCCTGCCGCTCGGCCTCCGGCAGGGCGATCAGCTCGGCCAGCGCCGGCGGTACTTCCTTGCCCACGGCCAGCACGCCGAGCCCGTGGCCGAAGGGGAAGAACAGGTGCGGGTGGCGGCCCGAGACCTCCTCCCACAGCTTCCAGACGCCGAAGTCGCGCTCGCGGACATTGCAGTCGTGGAACAGCACCACGGCGCGGTCGCTCAGCTTGGGCAGCCAGGTCTCGAAATCGTGGCGCACGGCCTCGTAGGTGTGCAGCCCGTCGATGTGCAGCAGGTCGACGGAACCGTCGGCGAAATGCCCCAGCGCCTCGTCGAAGGTCGCGCGCACCAGCGCCGAGAAGCGGCCGTAGCGCGGGTCGTGGTAGGCCCGCAGCTCGTTGTACACGTCATCCTGGTAGGCGCCGGCATGCTCGTCGCCGGCCCAGGTGTCCACGGCGTAGCAGAGCGTGCCGGTCTGCAGCCGGTCGGCCGCCTGGCAGAAGGCCGAATAGCTGTCGCCCCTGTGCGTGCCCAGCTCCACGAACAGCCGCGGCCTCAGCGCCGACATGCACCAGAAGGCGAAGGGGATGTGCAGGTGCCAGCTGCCGATGTCGGTGAGCCGGTCGGGCGTCTCGACCAGGATAGGATGGGCGGCAAGCAGCGTGTCGACCCGGGAGGGGGCCGGACTGTCGGACCGTTTCGAAACCATGGTGACCGTGAACATTTCCTCACAGGGCGTTTCCGCCCGGGGCGCCCCTTCTTATCGCGCCATCGGTGGGGCGCGGCAATGGGCATCTCCCCGAGAGATGGGGGGGATCAGCGAGGCGTCGTCAACAACTTCCTGCACAGGCCCGGGCATGGCCGGCGAGCGCGGCGTGCAATGGGACATCCCTTCCCACCGTTTTGCGCGCAAAGCCGCCCCCTGTCACGGGCGCCGGCGGGGCGGCCCCCGCTCTCCTGGTGGTACTCCGGGGGATGGAACGGCGTGCCGGGGTTGAGCGCCGGTGCGGATTCGGCTATTCCGGCCCCATCACAGTTCCAGCTTCAAGGCCGTGCCCCATGAAGGAATGCAGCAAGTCCATCGCCCGCCGCCTGCGCGAGCCCAACTTCGCGACGCGCTACTTCCGCGGCAGCGGCGTGGACATCGGCGGCGCGCCGGACCCGCTGTCGCTCTACACCGAGCTGTTCCCGCTCATGGAGAGCGTGCGCATCTGGGACCTGGAGGACGGCGACGCCCAGTTCATGGAAGGCGTGGCGGACGACACCTTCGACTTCGTCCATTCCAGCCACTGCCTGGAGCATCTGAACGATCCGGTGGAGGGCTTGCGCAACTGGCTGCGGGTGACCAAGCCCGGCGGCCACGTGATCATCATGGTGCCGGACGAGGATTTGTACGAGCAGGGCGTCTTCCCCAGCAGCTTCAACCGCGACCATAAGTGGACCTTCAGCATCTTCAAGCCGCGCTCCTGGAGCGAGCGGTCCATCAATCTGGTGGAGCTGGTCCAGAAGCTGGACGCCACGGCCGAGATCCTGAAGATCGAACTGCTGAACGGCGGCCACCGCTACGGCCTGCCGCGCTTCGACCAGACCCTGACGCCGGTGGGCGAGAGCGGGATCGAGCTGATCATCCGCAAGCGCCCCGCCAGCGAGGTGGATGCCCGCGGCCGCCTGCCCGGCACCGAGCAGCCGGACCGGCTGACCCGCATCCACCTGAACCAGTACAAGGACGACCAGGCGCGGATGAAGGCCGGCAATGCCGGCGCGCCGCCCTTCACCAACGACAAGCCGCTCTGACGGCGCGAGGAGGCGGACGATGACCGACGGCAAGGCGAACGCCTCCCCCCTGAAGGTGGCGGTCATCCCCGTCACGGCCTTCCAGCAGAACTGCTCGATCGTCTGGTGCACGGCCACGAAGCGCGCGGCGGTCTGCGATCCCGGCGACGGGGTGGACACGATCCTGGACCTGCTGGCGAAGCAGGGACTGACCTTGGAGCGCATCCTGGTCACCCACGCCCATGTCGACCATGCGGCGGCCGTGGCGGATCTGGCCGAGCGGACGGGCGTGCCGATCGACGGGCCCCAGCGCGAGGACCAGTTCTGGATCGACCGGCTGGCGCAGGACGGCGCCGGCTACGGCATGACCCACGCCCGCCCCTTCACGCCGACGCGCTGGCTGGAGGAGGGCGACACCTTGACGGTGGGCGAGCTTTCCTTCCAGGTGCTGCACTGCCCCGGCCACACGCCGGGCCATGTCGTCTTCCACAACGACGCGGCGCGCTTCGCCCTGGTCGGCGACGTGCTGTTCCAGGGCTCCATCGGCCGCACCGACTTCCCGCGCGGCGACCATAACGCGCTGATCCGCTCGGTGCGCGACAAGCTGTTCCCGCTGGGCGACGACGTCACCTTCCTGCCCGGCCACGGCCAGCCCTCGACCTTCGGGCAGGAACGCATGACCAACCCCTACGTCTCCGACCGCGCGGTCGGCGCGCGCTGAGACTTAGCGCCCGTCCGGCTGTTCCCCCTTCGGGAGGAACGGCCATGACCGGCGTGCGCATCATCATCGACAACCGCGAGCCGCCCGCCATGCGCGGGCTTTTAGCGGCGCACCGCGAGGTGGAGCTGGAGGTGCGGCCGCTCAGCGTCGCCAACTTCGTCATCGGCCCCGACGCGGCGGCCGAGCGCAAGACGGCCGACGACTTCGTCCGCAGCATCATGGACGGCCGCTTCGCCGATCAGGCGGCCCGGCTGGCCGAGACCTACGCCAAGGTGCTGTGGCTGGTGGAGGGCGATCCCTTCGCGACCGGCATCGGCATCAGCCGCAATGCCTTGGCGGGGGCGCTGTCGCGGCTGGCGGTGCTGCGCGGCACCTCGGTCCTGCACACGGATGGCAAGGACCAGACCGCCGCCCTCATCGTCGCCATGGCACGCCACCTTCAGGGCGATGGCAGCGGCGAGGTCGCCCCCCGCCACGCCAAGCCCGAGGACCCGGACCGCGCCGCCGAATTCATCGTCGGCGGCCTGCCCGGGATCGGCGCGCGGCGCGCCCGCCTGCTGCTGTCGCATTTCGGCTCGGTCGCCGCCGTCTTCCGCGCCACCGACGCGGAGATCGCCGCGCTGCCCGGCTTCGGCAAGCGCACGGCGGCCAACATCCGCGCGGCTCTGGAACGGCGGTATGGGGGAGCGCGCCCCGGATCTCAGGCGGACGGGGCGGGAATCAGACCAGCTTCCCCATGAGCACCTGATCCGCGAAGCTGCCGTCCGGCATCGCCACGTTGCAGCGCAGCCGGCCCTCCTCCTGGTAGCCGAGGCTGCGGTAGAGGCGCAGGCCGCGCTCGTTCCGATCCAGGACGCGCAGCTGGAAGCGCCGGGCGCCGCGCTCGGTCCAGCGGCGCTCCACCAGCTGCATCAGGATGCGGCCGATGCCGCGCCCCCAGGCGGCCTGCACGACCCCGACCTCCATCTCCACCACGCCGCGGTAGCGCGGGTTGGGATCGGCGGTGCCGATGGCCATGCCGACCGGCGCGCCGTCGATGTCGGCGATCAGGATCAGGCGGCTGCCCTCGATCGCCTGCCGCTCCAGCAGGGCGCGCAGCTGGCCGGTGCCGGTCGCCGGTTCGATCGGCAGCAGGACCATGAGGTCGGTCTGGGACACCAGCTGGTTGTTCAGCGCCACCAATGCCGCGGCGTCTTCCGGGCCGGCGGCGCGGACCCTGAGCTGGCTCTGCGGTTGGGTCATGTCGCGCCCTACCCGGTCGGCCCGATGCCCAGCAGCTCAACCCCGGACAGCACCGTGCCCAGGTCGAGGAAGCCGGATCCGTTCCACACCACCGCCCGCCCCGACGAGGCCTCGCGCATCAGCACATCGTCGCGGCCGTCGAGATCGAGGTCGCCCGCGCCCGCCACGGCCCAGCCCGGCGGCAGCGTCAGGAAGTCGGCGAAGCCCTGGGGTCCCCGCCCGACATCCCAGAAGAGCAGCGTGCCCGCCACGGTGTCCTGCAGCAGCAGATCGTCCGCCCGGTCGCCCATGAAGTCGCCCGTGGCCGCGACCCTCCAGCCGGCGGGCAGGGTCAGCAGGTCGCGGAAGGCGCCGCCGCTCCAGGCGATGACGGCGCCGGTGTCGGCGTTCTGGAACAGCACCGCGTCGCGCCCGCGCCCCTCCAGGTCGGCGGCGCCGACCACCGAGGTGGCCGCCCCCGGCGTCAGGAAGGGCTCCGTCGTTCCCGTCGCCGCGTCCAGGAAGCGCAGGGCGCCCGTCGCGGGGTCCCGCAGCAGCAGGTCGGCGGCGCCCGATCCGACGAAGCGCCCGGCCAGCAGCGGCAGGTCGGCCCCGATATCGGGCAGCGGGACGGCGCCACCGGGTCCCTGGGCCGCGTCCAGCACGGCGTAGCGCCCGTCGTCCCGCCGCAGCAGCAGGTCCAGCCTGCCGTCGCCGGTGAGGTCCGCCGCCAGCCGGGCGGTCCCGTCCAGCCCGCCCAGGTCGCGGAAGCCCTCGGCGCCCAGATCCGGCGCCCACGCCAGCACCGCGCCGTCCGGCAGGGCCAGCAGCACGCCGGGCTGGAGCGGGGCGGACTGGACATCGTCGTCGGCAAGCGTACCGGCCGCGGTGAGGGTCAGGGCATTGTCCGCGAAGACGGCGCCGCGGACGTCGGACAGGCGCAGCGTCACCGTCTCGTCGCCTTCCGCGGTGCGGTCGCCGGACACGGGAACCGTGACGGTGAGGCTGATCTGGCCCGGCTCGAAGCGCAACGCCTGCGACAGCGGCCGGTAGTCGAGCCCGGCCGCGGCGGTGCCGTCCTCCGTCGCCGCCCAGACGGTCACCGCGTCCATGGCGGCTTCCGACAGGGTGAGTGTGAAGACCAGCGCGGCGGTGCCGCCCTCCCCCTCCGTGACGCGCGCGGCCGCGATCGACAGCTCGGGCACCTGCGGCTGCCAGTTCGGGCGCACCACGAGCGTGTAGGTGCCGGCATAGTCGTCGTCCCAGGCCTGGGCTTGGACGTAGTAGGTGCCGTCGAACAGCGGCGTGTAGGTGATGAGCGAATTGCGCCCGGCGCCGCCGTCGTCGTCCTCCACGAGGAACTGGCCGTCCGGGTTGAACAGCTTCAGCATCGGGTCCTCGAGCGACCCGTCGGCCGAGGTCCGGCCCTGCAGCGAGATGGCGTAGGCGGTGCCGGCCTTCAGCGACACCTTGTACCAGTCTGCGTCTCCCTGCCGCTGCAGCCCGCCCGTGACCGACTGGCCGAGCGTCAGCTCGCGCGTCGTCGTCGCGTCGGCCGGCGCCTCGTCCACCGCGGAGGGGTCGTCCTCCAGCAGCGTGGCGGTGGCCCGCAGCTCGCCGCCGCCCGCCAGCTGGGCGCCGGTCACGGAGGTCAGCACCAGCTGGAAGGCCTCGTCCCCCTCCGCCACGGAATCGGCGAAGACCCGCACCGGGATCAGGGCGGAGGATTGGCCGGGCGCCAGGGTGACGGTGCCGCTTGCCGCCTCGAAATCCTGGCCGGGCTGGGCGCTCAGGCCCCGCGTGGCATAGGCGACCGTGACCGTCTGGGTGGCCGCCTGGCTCAGCACCAGCTCGAACATCATCGTGCCGCCGCGCTCCGTCCCCTCGACGGCGCGGACGTTCGACAGGGTGACGGTGGGCTGCGCGGGGATGGCGGCCAGGTCCACCACCATGTCGGCGAAGGCCAGCCGCTCCACGCCGGTCAGCGTATCGGTCCCTTCCGCGCCGGAGAGGTCGCGCACCGTGACGGTCGAGCCGGACTGGACCACCTCGTAACCGGCGCGGCCGCCCAGGTACCGGGCCGTGTCGATGCCGGCGCCGCCGTCGATCGTGTCGTTGCCGCCGCCGCCGGTGACGAGGTTGGGCAGCTCGTTGCCGGTGATGCGGTCGGCCTGCCGCGTGCCGACCGCGTTCTCGATCTGCGTGAAATAGGCGATGGAGAGGTTCCCCTTCAGCCCGTTCACGTCGGAAAAGGCGCCCTGGCGCAGATCCAGCACGGCGGCGTGCCGGCTGTCCGACAGGTCCAGCGTGTCGGCGCCGCCGGCGTCCCAGATGGTCACGACCGGTTCCGTGTTGCCGGTGAAGTCGAAGGCGGCGCGCCCGGCGGTGGAATTGTAGCCGTAGGTCGTGTCGCCCGTCCGCGTCGCCATGTCGGGACCGTAGAGGCGCTGCGCCGCCAGCACGTCGTAGGGCAGCGGCGTCGCGGCGTAGCGCGTGGAGGCGGTGCCGACATGGGTGGCGCCCGATGTGAAGGCGCTCCAGTACGACATCATCGTGTGCTGGCGCGTGTCCTGGCGGAACTGGGCGTCCTCGAAATAGGTCGGGGCGCTGGTGTCGGACGCGTCGTACTCGCCGGGATGGCGCAGACCCAGCGCGTGGCCGATCTCGTGCGCCAGCGTGTGCTGGCCATAGTCGCCCATGCCGAGGCGCAGGTTGCTCGCCTGGTTCGGGTTCACCCAGATGTCGCCGCCGCGCCCGGCGCCGGGCTGAGAGGCGTAGGCCTGGAAGCTGCGGTGGGTGCTGTTGCCGAACAGGATCTGCGAGACGCCGTCCGGCCCCTCCTGGAAGGAGATGCCCACCACATCGTCCCACAGCGCCATGGATTCGCGGGTGGCGGCGCGCTGGGCCTCGGAGAAGGGAGTGAAGGCTTCGGACTCGCGGCCGTAGGAGCCGGGCGGCGTCGCCTCGCGGAAACCGAAGGTGACGACGGGATCCTCCCAGATCCTGGCGTCGCGCCCCAGATGCGCCGCCGCCTGCTCGGGCCGGAACGGCACCTTGTCCAGCGTGTCGGGCGAGGCGGCCGCGCGGGGACCGGCGGTAATCGTGCCACCGGCCGGGTCGAGCCGCGGATCGTCGCCGGCGCAGAGGGGGCAGGCGCAGGGCCCCTCCGCCTGATGAATGAGCATGCTTCTCTTCCCGTGCCCGGACGCCCCCGCCCCACTATAGGGGCTCCGGGGGCCCGCTTGGAAGGGCTGCTCAGAAGGCGAGCCCGATCCCCAGCAGCGACACCTTCGCCAGCACCGAGCCGAAATCGTGGAAGCCGGCCCCGTCCCACCAGATGGCCTGGCCGGTGTCGGCCTGGCGCATCACCACGTCGTCGCGGCCGTCGCCGTCGATGTCGCCGCTGCCCAGCACCGACCAGCCGGCGCCGAGCGTCAGGAAATCGCGGAAGCCGGCCGCGCCGCCCTTCACGTCCCAGAAGATCAGCGTGCCGGTGGCGGTGTTGCGCAGCAGCAGATCCTCGGCCCGGTCGCCGGTGAAGTTGCCGACATCGGCCACGGCCCAGCCCGGCCCGACGGTCAGCAGGTCCAGGAAGCCCGACCCGGTCCAGGCGAAGACGCCGCCGGTCGCGTCGTTGCGGAACAGGACGTCGTCGCGCCCCTGCCCGTCGACATTGCCGGCCCCGACCACGGAGAATCCCGGCGACAGGGTCAGGAAGGGCGCGTTGCTGCCGGCGGCGATGTCGAGGATGCGCAGCTCGCCGCTGGCGGCGTCGCGCAGCAGCACGTCGCTGGCGCCGGTGCCGGCGAAATCGCCGGAGGCCGCCGGGCGGAAATTTCCCATCTCCGGCAGCGGGGCGTAGCCGCCGGGGCCCTTGACCAACTCGAACAGCAGGGTGCGGCCGTCCGCCTGCTGCAGCAGCAGGTCCATCTTGCCGTCGCCGGTGAAGTCGGCCACGGCTGTCACCCGCACCTGGTCCGGATCGAAGCCGCCGGCGGCCAGGAAGCCGTCGGCGCCCAGCTCCGGCATCCAGCCGACGATGCCGCCGTCCGCCATGCCCAGCAGCAGCGCCTTCTGCTTGGGCGCCGAGGCGCCGTCCGGATCCAGCAGCGTGCCGGCCGCGGTCAGCGTCTGCGCGCCGCCGGCCAGCACCGCGCCCTGCGGCGTGGACAGGCGCAGGGTCAGGCTCTCGTCGCCCTCGCGCGCGGTGTCGGCCGCGACGGCGACCGTGACGGTGGCGGCGGTCTGGCCGGGCTCGAAGCGCACGGCCTGGGAGACGGCGCGGTAATCGGCGCCAGCGGCGGCGGTGCCGTCCTCCGTCGCCGCCCAGACCGTCACCAGGTCGGCCGACGGCGCCGAAAGGCTCACGGCGAAGGAGAGCTGGCCGCCCTCCACCGCCCGGGTCCCCGTCACCGAAACGGCCGGGGGCAAGGCCGGGCCGCCCGGGGTGACGGTCAGCGCGTAGCTGCCGGCGAAGTCGCCGTCCCAGCTGCCGGCCGCCACCAGGAAGGTGCCGTCCCTGGTGGGGGTGTAGGTCAGGCGGCCGTTGCGGCCCAGCCCGTCATCGTCGCTGCCGGCCAGGCGCGCGCCCGCGGAGTCATAGAGCTGGACGTAGGGGTCCTCCAGCGAGCCCTCGCCGGTGGCGCGGCCGCGCAGATCGATGCTGTAGCTCTGCCCGGCGCGCAGGGTGACGCGGTACCAGTCCTGGTCGCTGCGGCTCTCCAGCCCGCCGCGCACGGTGCGGCCGACCTCCAGCGCCGCCGTGCTGGACGGGCCGCCCGCGACCCTGTCGGCGCCGACCGGATCGTCGTCCAGGATGGTGGCGGTGGCGGCCAGCGTGGCGCCGGCGGCGAAGCGGACGCCGTTGGCCTGCGACAGGACCAGCTGGAAGCTCTCGTCCCCCTCGCCCGCCGTGTCCGCCAGCAGCTTCACGGGGATCAAGGCGGAGGACTGGCCGGCGGCCAGGGAGATCGTGCCGCTGGTGGCGGTGAAGTCCTGGCCGGCCGCGGCGGTGCCGGCCTTGGTGGCGTAGGCCAGGGTGACGGGGCGGGCCGCCGGCTGGGTCAGCACCAGCTGGAACAGGGCGGTGCCGCCGCGCTCGGTGCCCTCGACCAGCCGCAGGTTCGACAACGTCGCGGTCGGCAGCGGCGCCACGTCGGCGAGGTCCACGATCTGGTCGGCGAAGGCCAGCCGCTCGATGCCGGTCAGCGTATCGGTGCCGTCGGCGCCGCTGCGGTCGCGCACGGTGACCGCGGTCTCGCCCACCGTCAGCTCGTAGCCGGCCCGGTTGCCTTTGAACCGGGCGGTGTCGGTCCCGGCGCCGCCCTCCAGCGTGTCGTTGCCGGCGCCGCCGGTGATCAGGTTGGGCAGCTCGTTGCCGGTGATCCGGTCGGCGCCCTTGCCGCCCACCGCGTTCTCGATCTGCGTGCCGAAGGCGATGGCGATGTTGCGGGTGTAGCCGTTCACGTCGGAATAGCCGCCCTGGCGCAGATCCACCACGCTGTTGCCCTGGGCGCCGGACAGGTCGAGCGTGTCCTGGCCGCCGGCGTCCCAGAGGGTGACCACCGGCAGCAGGGTGCGGGTGAAGTCGAAGGCGGAGCGGCCGGCGGTCGAGTTGTAGCCGTAAATCGTGTCGCCGGTGCGCGTCGTCAGGTCGGGACCGTAGATCGCCTGCGCCGCCAGCACGTCGTGCAGCAGCGGCGTCGCCGCGTAGCGCGGCGGGATGCCGTGGTAGGAGCCGTTGTTCAGGGCCGAGAAATAGGACATGGCCGTGAATTGCTGGTTGTCCTGCCGGTACTGCGCCTCGACCTGATAGCTGCTGCCGCTGCCCGAACCGGCGTCGTAGTCGCCGGGATGGTTGAGGCCCAGCGCATGGCCCACCTCGTGGATCAGGGTGAAGAGCCCGTACTGCCCGTTCACCAGCTGCTGGTTGGTCGTCATGGTCGGGTTGACCCAGACGTCGCCGCCCCGCCCCTCGCCCGGGGTCGAGGAGTAGGCTTGGAAGCTCTTGTAGCTGGTGTTGCCGAACAGGATCTGGGCCGAGCCCTCCGGCGCCTCGCGGAAGGAGGGCGCCAGCACGTCGTCCCACAGCCCCATGGCGAGGCGGGCGGCGATCTGCTGCGTCGCGGAGAAGGCGGTGAAAGCGCCCCCCTCCTGGCCGTAGCTCGCCGGCGGCGCCGCCGTACGGAAGCCGAAGGTCACCGTGGCGCCGCTCCAGCTGTCGGCGTCGCGGCCGATCAGCGCCGCCGCCTGGTCCGGGGTCAGCACCGGCTTGCCGTCGGCGATGATGCCGCCGCCCATGTCCCCGGTCGGGGCGGAAACCGTCGGCCCGGCGCAGACCGGGCAGGCGCAGCCGTCGAGGCCGGTATGGATGAAGGACAAGGCGAAGCTCCTGGTCGGGGGCGCGTGGCGCGCGTCTCTCCCGTCAGCCTAGCCTTTGAGGCTTAACACTTTCTGGCGATGTGCCGGGTCACGGACTTGTCCCAGCCCGTGTCTCAACGCCCCAGCAGGTCCGCCGCCAGCGCGTCCATGGCTTGGCGCAGGGGGGCGTCGGCCAGCGGGAAGGGCAAGGCCTTGGGCGCCACCTTGAACCAGGAAGGTGCCGGTTGCGCCGCGGGATCGCCCCGGCCGGTCTGCAGGGACAGCACCAGGGCCGATCCTTCCGTTTCCGGAACGATTTCGGCCACGGGCTGCACCCGGGCGTGGAGCAGCAGCAGGACCGACCCCGCCTCGACGATCCGGGCATCCGCCGGGGTCGCCACCTCGACCGGCAGCCGGTCCTTCAGGCGGGACGCCACCGCCCCGGCCAGCCCGCCGCAAAGCCGCCCTTCGAGCCCGGCAGGGTCCGCCGGGGCGCCGCCCCGGTCGACATGGCAGCGCACCAGCACGCGCTCGGCGTCCTGCCAGAGCGGGTCGGGCGTCATGGCGGTGAGCGCCAGGAATGCCAGGGCGAGGAGGGAGGCACGCACCGGGCCCTCCCGGCTCAGGAGGACAGGGCGCCGGCGCGGCCGGGGCGCAACGCCTCGCCGGCGGAGGCCAGCCAGCCGGCCTCGGCGTCCAGGCCCCATTCGCCGCGCCGGGACAGCCCGACCAGCGCGTCCAGCACATGGTGCATCTCCACCCGGGTCACGCCCGTGGCGACGCACATGCCCGTGCGGTCGTGGAAGCGGAGCATGTAGCCGCCGTCCGCGCGGCTGTCGATGTCGAGCTGCAGCACCAGATGCCGGTGCTCGACCTCCTGCGTCGGCACCGCCTGCATCGGCGGCAGCGAGGACTGGTGCTGGCTGCTGCTGGCGACCGCGCCCAGATGCTCCATCGCCAGCACGTCCTCGCGGTAGCCGCTGGGCGTCCGGCCGGCGCGCTCGCTGGACTGGGCCAGTATGCCGGCGCAGGTGCGCAGGATGTTGCGCACCATCCGGCGGCTCAGCATCAGCGTCTCCAGCCGCTCCGGATCCTCGGCCTTGCAGTTCACCAGCACCCGGTCCTCCCCCTCGTCGTAGGAGAAGGTGATGGTCCGGGCCAGCATGGGCTGGGGGGCGGGCGGCCGCTCGTCGCTCATGGCATATCCAACCGGTCAGGTCCGCGCCTTGGCGCCGCGCAGGCGCGCCTCGCGCTCGGCGACGACCTTCCGCAGCGCAGGCGGCAGCGGCTTGCCCTGGGGACCCAGACGGCCGGCCACCAAGTCCTCGATGAGCTTGACGTGGCGGGGCAGGCAGACGCGGCGCAGATCGTAGTCGCGGACGATGGTCTCGCGCGCCCGGGCCCGCATCGCCGCCATCCGGTCCGGCGCGGACAGGGCACGGTCGACGGTCTCCGCCAGCGCCTGATGGTCGAAGAAATCGGTCAGCAGCCCGTTGACCCCGTCCTTCACGACCTCCGTCACCGGCTGGGTCGCCGAGGCCACCAGCAGGCAGCCGGCGGCCATCGACTCCAGCATCGACCAGGACAGGACGAAGGGATAGGTCAGGTAGACGTGGCAGGCCGAGACCTGCAGCAGCGAGAGGAACTGGTCGTAGGGGACCCGGCCCAGGAAATGGATGCGATCATGGTCGACGCGGTCGGCGACCTCAGCCAGATACTGCGCGCGGTAAGACGTGCCGGACGTGGACTTGCCGTAGCTGACGTCGTCGCCGCCGATCAGCACGAAATGCGCGTTCGGCCGGCGGCGCTGCATCTCCGGCATGGCCCGCATGAAGGTGTGGTAGCCGCGGTAGGGCTCCAGGTTGCGGTTGACGAAGGTCACGACCTCGTCGCCCGGCCGGAAGCTCAAACCCTTGCCGGGGATCGTCAGAACCGCCGCCGGGTCGGGGCGCACCAGGTCGGTGTCGACGCCGTCATGGATGGTGCTGATCCGGTCCCGGTACTCGGACGGCTGCTGCTCCCACTGCCAGCGGGTCGGCGTCACCCCCCAATCCATGGCGGTGAGGCTCATCTGCATGGCCGCGTTCTTGATGCGCACGCGGAAGATATCGTCCATCTGCGACGGGAATTCCGGGTCGAAGCCGACGTCGCTGCCCGTCGCCCGGTAGTAGAATTCCATGAAGGCCAGCAGCTTGGCGTCCGGGAACACGTCCTTGACGAACAGGCTTTCGCCCCAGCCGGAATGGGCGCAGACCACGTCGGGCGTGAAGCCCTGCTGCTGCAGCTTCAGCAAGGCCCGGGCGACCGCCTGCCCCCGGCGCACGCAACCCTCGAGGTTGCGCACATAGTGATGCGTGCTGGGATTGGCGCCGTTGGGCTTCGGGTAGGTGGCGATGGCTGCGCCGGGGATGGTCAGGTTCCGGGGCGCGACGTTCTCATGCTCACCCAGGCAGACCACCTGATGCTCGCCGGAGGCGGCGAGATAAGGGGCCATGTGCTTGTACTGGCCCGGGAAATTCTGGTGGATGAACAGGATGCGCATCGGCTCACGCCTCGACGGCGGCGGCGGGCTGTTCCGCCTGCTTCGGCGGCGGCGTCACGAAGGCCTGGGCCCACAGGTCGAAGCAGGAGCCCTTCCACAGGCGCACCTCGGCGAAGCCCGCCGCCACGCAGTGCTGGCCCAGCGTCTTGGCGGTGAAACCGGTGCGGTGCGCCATGAACAGGTTGCCCCGCGCCATGGACGGCCGGAACCCGTAGAGCATGTCCAGCGGGGAGATCGGACCGGCCGGGGACTGGTATGCCGCGTCCTCCAGCTTGTCCTCGGCGACCAGCTTGGCGATCTCCTGCAGGTCCGGCAGCGTGATCAGGGCGAAGCCGGTCGGCTTCAGCACCCGCCGGAACTCGCGCAGCGCCACCGGCACCTCGTGCGGATAGAGATGCTCGACATTGTGCGAGGAGTAGAGCGCGTCCATGTCGCCGTCGGGAATGACGGACATATCGGTCATCGAGGCCACGATGTCAGGCTTCACGACCGGATCGATGTCCAGCCGCACCTCGCGCCAGCCCGGCTTGCGGAAGTGGGCATGCAGCTTCATCGGGTTGGGCGCCCCGCAGCCGACATGAAGGACCTTGCGCTCTTGGCTCATCGTGGAATCCAGCGTTCAACACATATCATGCGCTTATACCGGCCCCGGCACCGAAGCACAAAGCGCTACGGAGGCCCGTCCCAGAATTCGCCCAGTGCGTCCGGGCGGTCAGGCCGTCGGGAAGGCGCCCAGGTCGAACTTGGCGAGCCAGACGAGGCCGCGCGCCAGATGCCCGCGCCGCTGCTCGGGAAAGGCCGCCAGCAGCGTCTCCACGCGCAGCGGGACGGAAGCGGCGGCGAGCAGGGCCGCCAGCTCGTCCGGCGCCGGCAGGGAGGCGTTCAGATACTGGACCATGGGGGAGTTCAGCAGGGCCGTCACCTCCGCCGCCCCGGCGCCGGGCCGCGCGACGAAGAGCGTTCCCAGGTCCAGCGTGCGCGTCGGGTAGGTGGCGAAGGATCGGTACGGGTCCGGCCGCGCCGGCCGGCCGGGCCGGCCGGGCTTGCGCGGGGCGGACTCGGCGCCGGCCGCGCGGATGCGCTCCTGCTCCGCCCACAGGGCCTGGTACTGCCCGATGACCACACGCCAGTCGTACCGCTCCAAGGCGCGGGCGCGGCCGGCGGCGCCCATGGACGCGCGCAGACCGGGATCGAGGATCAGGCGTTCGAAGGCGGCGGCGCAGGCCGCGACGTCGATGGCGACGAACTGGCTGGTCCGGCCGCAATAGACGTCGTAGGTGTCGATATCGAGCTCATGACGCCGCATCAGGTCGGCGCCGAGTCCCTCGCCCGCCATCAGGGTCGGGATGCGGAAGCCGTCGACGCCGTCGCGGACCGTGTCCTTGTAGCCGTCCCAGTCCGAGACGACGACCGGCAGGCCGGCGGCCATCGCCTCGATCGGGGTCAGGCCGAAGGTCTCCTGGATGTTGTCCGACAGCGAGACGAACACGTCCACCGCCGACCAGATGCCGCCGCGCACGTCGGGTTTCCGTCCGTCCAGCCAGTGATGGACCACTCCGGGCGCGTGGTTCGCCGCCTCATTCTTGAAGGCCGCCTCGATGAACTCGTTGGCGAACCAGCCGGACTGGATCAGGTGGATGCGGCGGCCCGTGGACCGGGCGGCCCGCTCCAGCGCCTGGTACATAGGGATCGGGTGCGCCTTGGCATGGAAGCTGAGGCGGCCCATGAACAGCACCGCGACATCCTCCGCGGCGATGCCCAGGCGCTCCCGCCACGAGGCCCGGGCGGCGGCGTCGGGGGCCAGCGCGCCGCAATCCACCCCCAGCGGAATCACCGGAAGCAGCGGCGTCGGGAAGCGCGTCGCCCCCAGCCGGTCGGCCAGGTAATCCGCCTGGTCGTCCAGAAGGCGGCGGACCGTGTCCAGCACGACCCGCGACGTGCAGATGAGCGCGTCCCAGGGCTGCACCGGCGCCGTTAGCATGTCGGCGATCGAGTCCAGCGCCGTGAAGGAGGCGGTCGTATGGGTCACGCCGCAGATGCTGTAGGCGCGCTGGCCCGAGGCCCGGCGCCGGAAGGCCTCCTCCGCCAGGCCGGGACCCGGCGTGTAGATGCAGCCGGCGGCAGCGATCTGCTCCGGCGCCTCCGCCGGTATCCAGATCACCGGCTTGCCGGGAGCCAGGCGGGCCACGTTGTCGGCGAAGGGCTGCGCCAGCGCCTGCGTCCGGCTGAGGCAGAAGAACCGGTCCACGTCGGCATGCCGGAGGAAGCCGCGCAGGAAGCCCTCGCCGGCGGCATGTCGGCCCATGAGCTTGGGCGCCGAGGTGTCGTAGCCCTCGGGGTGGAAGTAAATCGCGGCGTTGGCGCCCATCTCGGGTCCTTACAGAATGTCGAGGGCGCGCCAGACCTTGAGCTTCTGATTGAAGAACGCCTGCAGCTGCTCGCGGATCTCCGTCAGATTCTCCTGCTCGCTCTCCAGGGGCTTACCCTCGCGCAGCAGACGCTGGCCACGGGCGTTCAGCGAGCGCCAGGCATGGGGCGCCAAGGCCTCCACATTATCGGGCAGGCCGGCATTGACGATGCCATCCAGCGCCAACCGCTCCAGGATGCTGCTGCTGACGATCTGGCCACCCAGCGGAACGGTCAGGAACTGCAGCGTGTCGCCGCCATGCGCCCGGGCGGCGATGGCACGGTTGAGGCGCTTGGCCATCTGGGCCGGCGGAGTCGGCAGCACCGTCACGACGGAACCGGCGCCGTAGAGCAGCGTGGCCGCCTGGACGACGCTGCGCAGCTGCGTGTTGGCGCCGATCGCCTGCCCCAGCTCCTGCAGGGACTTCGGACCGTCGGCCAGCGCGTTCAGCAGCGGCTCGTACACTGCCTGGTTGCCCGTCACCTCACCCAGCGGCAGCTGGAACTTGGTCGAGACGAACGGCCGGGCGACGGCCAGCGCCACCTTGAGCTCCGACAGGCGCTGGACCATGGCGTTGCGGTCCAGCCGCACTTCGCCGCGGACATAGATGTCCTTGCGGAACTGCTGGTTCAGGAAGAAGTCCTTGACCGTCTCGCGCAGGGACGGGTCCGGCAGCTCGTTGATGATCTTGCGCTGCTCCTCGAGCAGGCAAAGCGACATGTCGTACTCGAACAGGTTGGCCGAGCCGGCGTAGCTCAGCTTCGCCTCGGCCATGTCGCGCGCCACGTCCGCTTGGTAGAAGATGTGCCAGTCGTCGTTCATGTACTCGTGCGCCAGATAGTTCCGATTGCCGGTCTTGATCTGGTCGAAGCGCTGCGAGGCGACCTGGCTGGTGGCGAAGAAGCGGGACTTCGCTTCCTTGAGCTTGCCGATCTCCGCCAGGGCCTTCTCGATGCGCTGGTCGGTGCGGCCGGCGAAGCAGGCGGCGTACTCCCGCATCAGGCGTCGGATCGGCATCGCCTGCGACCAGCCGGGCAGGCAGTTGTAGCTGATGTACACCACGCCGCCCGGCTTCAGGCGGGAGCGGATGAAGCTGCGGATGTGGCCCCGGTTCTCCTCGCTGATCCAGCTGTAGATGCCGTGCAGGACGATGTAGTCGAACAGCGGCAGGCGCTCGGGCGCCGCCGCCAGCTCCTCGAAGCTGTCCTCGCCGTAGGTCAGGTTCTCGACCCCCGCCTCGGCCGCCAGCGCTTGCGCCGACGCGATGTGCGACGGGTTGAAGTCGAAGGCCCAGAAGCGCCCCTGGGGATGGCTCGCCGCCGCCAGCAGCGCCGTGAAGCCCTTGCCGCAGCCCAGTTCGCACCAGGTGAAGGGCTTGGTGATGTCCGGCGGCAGCAGGCCGTTGGTCAGCAGCGCATGGTTCAGGTGGGACGGGAACAGCTCACGGTAGGCGCCGCTCGTATATTCGATGTCGTGGACGTAGCCGTGAGACCAGGAAGACATGTTCCCTCAGGAGTTCGGTTGTGGAGCCCTGAGCCGACTAGCATGAAGGCGGCGCTTTGGCAATTGATGCCGGGCCGGGGCGCAGGATTGTCCGAATGTTTCCACCAGCGCGCCCGGGGCTTCACCGGGCAAGGTGCCGCCACTATAGTTCCCGCCGATCATGCCGGGGATGCTGAGGGGCACATGCTGGACATTACTTCCGCCTATGGGCTGAACTTCTGGTTTCCGTCGCACGATTCGGCCGTCGGCCGCTGCCTGCGCGAGGCGGGCGAATTCGCCCGGGCGGAACTGGACTTCATCGTCGATAGTCTGAAGGCGGCGCCATCAGGCGCGTTCCTGGACGTGGGCGCCAACATCGGCTCGATCGGCCTGCCCGCGGCGCGCAGCCTTCCCCGGACCACGGTCTGGGCTTTCGAGCCGAACCCCGGCGTGTTCCAGCTGCTGGCCGCCAACACCGTGCAGAACCGGCTGGGCAACGTGGTGCTGCGCCAATGTTGCGTCGGCGCCCAGGCGGGGGTGGTGCGCTTCCCGGCGCCGCCTTTGGACCGCCCGCTGAATTTCGGGGCGGTGGGGTTGGGAGACCAGTCCAAGGAGACGGTTCCGTGCCTTATGGTGACGCTCGACGAGTTGGCGGTGCCCGACGTCCGCTTCATCAAGATCGACTGCGAAGGCTTCGACCTGGAAGTGATCCAGGGCGCCCGGCGGACGATCGCGGAGCAGCGTCCGACCCTGTTGTTCGAGGGCAAGCCGGGCGCTAAGACCCAGGCCGCCATCACGCTCCTGACGGAGCTGGGCTATCGCTGCCATTGGTTCTACGCGCCGTTCGTGTCCGGCAACAACGCCAAGGGCGTGACCGTCGACGTCGGGAACTGGGCCGGCGACATCAACGTGGTGGCCGTTCCCATGGGGTCGGCCACCGCCTGGCCGCTGCCCGCGGTCACCGCGCCCGACGAGGACTGGAAGCTGAGGAGCCAGGATTTCGGCTATCTCGCGCGCTACAAAGGATAGGCGACGGCACAAGGCCCCGTCGGACGCCGTTTTCCCACCCTGACGATCCGCAGGGAGGACGGCCATGACGCGCAGCCGCAACTTCTATCTGCGCCGGGACGGTGACTGGTGGCTGCTGACGTCGGAGGGGGACGACCATCTCCCCCTGCCCTTCCCCAGCGCCGAGCGGGCCCGCGCCTACTATGCTGAGGCGCTGCGCCGCCCGGACAGCTGGCTGCACATACTGGACCTGCCGGCCGAGGCCGCGAGCCGGCAGAGCGCCGCCTAGAAGCGGAAGATGTCGTCCAGCAGGTTCTTCTCGTAGGGCTTGAACACCAGCTCGCGGCCCTTGCCGTTGAAGACTAGGCTGTTGCCCGGGGTGGTGCCGCTAATGACGCTGACGCCCTGGCCCACCACCGTGCCGTCGCCGATGCGGCAGTCGCCGATGATGGCGGAGTTCGGGTACATCACCACCCGCTCGCCGATAACAGGCGCGGCGCCGTGGTTCTTGCCGACGGTGGAGTTCTGGTACAGCACCAGGTGGCGCCCGTAGGTCGCCTTGGCCAGCACGATCCCCACCGAATGCCCGATGAAGAAGATGTCGGGCATCTCGATCTCGTAGAAGCAGTCGATGCCGTTCATCGCCTTGTTCAGCAGGAACAGGCGCGTCGGCAGGGCGGTGTCGCCCATCGCCTTCCAGATCGTGTTGGAGAGATAGTAGAGGAAGATGCAGTACTGGGTGGAATGCAGGTAGTTGAACTCGTCCTGCCGCCACCAGCGCACCGCGTTGACGCAGGTCCGCGTGCGGTCCAGCGCGTCCGGCAGGCAGCGCTCCAGCAGGTCCTGGTCGACCGGGATGTTGTCCGGGATCAGGTTGGCGATCTGGCGGGCGACGTACTGGGCCAGCTCGCCCTGGGTCATGTTGACGATCTTCATCGCGGAATCCTCTTCGCGAACTCCTTGAGGAACGCCTCCAGCTGCACCGGCCGGACGCCCACCTCCTGGGTGAGGCGGGTCACGTCGACCGACGCGGCCGCCTGGAGCGGCGTCTCCCGCGCCAGCGTGACCGACCAGCCCAGCCCGTTCAGCCAAGCCGCCATTTCACCGTTGGAGACGTTGCGGCCGGAGCCGAGATTGACGATCCCGGTCCCCTCGCCCGCCATGCGGATCAGCGCCTCCACCACGTCCGAGGAGTGGATGTAGTCGCGGACGAAGCCGGTGGCGCTGTCCAGGTGGATGTCGCGCTCGTTGGGCAGCCGGCGCAGCAGGTCCGGCAGGAAGCCGGTCGCCCCCTCCTCCGAATCATAGACGCAGGCGAGGCGCGCCACCATGGTCCGGTCAGGCGCGGTGTTCAGGCACAGCCATTCGCCCAGGCACTTGGACAGATCGTACACGTCGCGCGGATTGGCCGGCGACAGGCGGAAGGCCTGGTCCTCGGCATAGTGCCCGGGCGGCAGCGTGTCGTAGAGCCGGGTGGAGGACAGGTACACCAGCCGCCGGAAATTGCCGCGCTGGAGGATGCGCGCCAGCAGGCTGGTGTGCGCTTCCACCGTGTCGAAGGGCCGCTTGGCGTAATCGGCCGTCAGGCCGATGCAATAGACGACGTCGCCCAGGTCGGGGCTATCCGCCAGGAGCCGCTCCAGCGCCGCCCGGTCCGCCGTCTCCGGCGCGTCGAAGGGCTGCCCGCGGCGCTCCAGCTCCCGCACCAGGCGGGAACCGACGAAGCCGCGGGCACCGAGAACGGTGAGCCTCGCCACGGTCAGGCGGCCGTATCCGGCACCGGCTGGTGCAGCTTCGGGTCCCGGTGCAGCAGCAGCTTCGGGCTGACTCCGCGGCGGATGCGGAACTCAGGGCCGCTCACGCGCGCCGGATCCTTCACCGCCATCATGTTGAAGCCGTGCGGCGGGCCTTCCAGATACACGGCGTCGGCCGGGATCAGCTCCACCGGCAGGCCCGCCATGTCGTGGTTGGAGTTGTAGTCGCGCACCGCGTAGCTGGTGTAGCCCAGGCTGGACAGGTAGCGGATGATGTCCGTGTTCTGCAGGCCGTTGGTCCAGTCGACATAGTGCCGGTGGACCTCGAAGACGATGGCGGGGCCGCTGCCCGAGCGCTCGATCATGCGGCGGGCGCCCTGCAGCGCGCGCAGCTCGGCGCCCTCGATGTCCAGCATGATCAGGTCGAGGGTGGATGCACCCGCGCTCTCCAGATACTCGTCGATGGTGACGGTGGAGAAGGCGTCCTCGGCGCCGGCCTCGGCCTGCTCGGGATGGGCGAAGCTGTCGTAGCCGACCAGGGTCAGGTGGGCCGAGCTGCTGTCCCAGAGGCCCTTGTTCTGGACCTCGATGTTGCGGACGCCGTTCAGCTCCATGTTGCGGCGGAGCATGCCCATCTGCTCCTTGTTCGGCTCGAAGGCGTGCAGCGTGCCGCCCGACTTCGCCATCTCCTTGGCGATCAGGATCGCTTGGTCGCCGAAATAGGCGCCGCCGACCACCGCCGTGCGGCAGCCCTTGGCCAGATGGACCAGCAGCTTGGTCGTCTGCGGCTCCCACACATGGTCGGGGACCGAGGGCTGCGACATCAGGAAGTCGCGCGCGATCTTGGAGCGGTAGAGGAACTCCACCACCGTGCCGTCCGAGAGCGTCTTCTGCAGCCGGTCGTCGTCGCCGTAGAGGCCGTCCACCAGCGGGCCGGTGATCTCCTCGCGCACGTCGAGACCCTCCTTGCGCAGCGACGGCTCCAGCTGCAGCAGCAGCTCGATGAAGCGTTCCTGCCCCGCCGGGGACTGGGCGATGTGCTTGAGGGCGCTCTGGATCTTCTCGGTCATGTCACTCTCGGCGGTAGTCGGGATAGGCGGCGTCGCGGTCGGAGATGGTGATCTCCGCCACGGGCCAGTCGATGGCGAAGGCCGGGTCGTTCCAGCGCACGCCCATGGAGGCGGCGGGGTGGAACGTCACGGTCATGCAGTAGAGAACTTCCGAATCGTCGCTCAAGGTCTGGAAGCCGTGCGCGACGCCCTTGGGGATGTAGACGGACCGGCGATTGTCCGCCGTCAGCTCCACCGCCGCCCAGCGCAGATAGGCGGGCGAGTCGGGGCGCAGATCCAGCAGCACGTCGTACATGGCGCCCGCCGTGCAGCGCACCAGCTTCTCCTCGCCGTGCGGGTCTCGCTGCAGGTGCATGCCCCGGAGCGTGCCGCGGCGGCGGTTGTAGGAGACGCTGGACTGGATGAAGCCGGCGTTCAGCCCGTGCGCGGCGAATTCCTCCGCGCACCAGCTGCGGGCGAAGAAGCCCCGCTCGTCCTCATGGCGGTCGACGTCCAGCTGCCAGGCGCCGGGGATCGCCAGCGGCGTGAATTTCATCCCAGCACCTGCAGGCCGGGGATCGGCACCACGAACTTGCCGCCCCAGTCGCGGATGCCGGCCATCTGCCCCATGATCTCGTCCCGGAGGTTCCAGGGCAGGATCAGCAGATAGTCGGGCTTGGCCGCCATGATGGCGTCGGGCGCCAGGATGGGGATGCGGGTGCCGGGCAGGTAGCGGCCCTGCTTGTGCGGGCTGCGGTCGACCGTGAAGTCCACCAGGTCGGTGCGCACGCCGGCATAGTTCAGCAGCGTGTTGCCCTTGGCCGGGGCGCCGTAGCCCGCGACCTTCTTGCCCTGGCGCTTGGCGGCAATGAGAAAGTCCAGCAGGTCGCGCTTGATGGCGCGCACGCGTTCCTCGAAGTCGGCGTAGCCCGAGAGCCGGTCGAGGCCGGCGGCGCTCTCCTGCGCCTTCATGGCGGCGACCCTGGGCGTCACGGCGTGCACCGTGTCCTCGGCATGGCGGCCGAAGATGCGCAGCGAGCCGCCATGGGTCGGCAGCTCCTCCACGTCGAACAGCGTCAGCCCGTGCCGGGCGAAGATCCGCTCCACCGTGCCGAAGGACAGGTAGGAGAAGTGCTCGTGGTAGATCGTGTCGAACTGCCCCTGCTCCATCAGCCGCTGGAGATGGGGGAACTCCATGGTGATGACGCCGCCGGGCGCCAGCGCGATCTTCATGCCGGCGACGAAATCGTTGATGTCCGGCACATGCGCCAGCACGTTGTTGCCCAGCAGCAGGTCGGCGCGCCGGCCCTGGGCGACCAGGTTCTTGGCCGTCTCGGTGCCGAAGAAGCGGACCAGCGTCTCCACGCCCTTCTCTTGCGCGGCGGCGGCGCAGTTGGCGGCCGGCTCGATGCCCAGCACCGGCACGCCGCGCTTCACGAAATACTGCAGCAGGTAGCCGTCGTTGCTGGCGATCTCCATGACCTGGCTCTTCGGGCCGTAGCCGAAGCGCCAGGTCATCATGGCGACATAGGCCTCGGCGGCCCTCAGCCACGTGTCGGAGAAGGAGGAGAAGTAGGCGTAGTTCTCATCGAAGATATGGTCCGCCGGAACCACCGCCTCGATCTGCACCAGCAGGCACTCGCCGCAGACGAAGGCGTGCAGCGGGTAGAAGTTCTCACCCTGGCGCAGGTCGCTGACATAGGCGTTCGACAGCGGCTGGACGCCCAGGTCGCAGAAGGTGTGTTCCAGCTTCGTTTCGCAGAAGCGGCAGCGGCCTGCACTCACCGGGAAACCCTCTCGTTGAAACGCGCGATCTGGTCCAGCGTCACGGCGCGCATGTCGGCGCCATCGCGGTGCGACCTGTACCACTGGGAGGTCCAGGCGAGCGCCTCGTCAAGCGACAAGATCGGCCGCCAGCCCAGTTCCAGTTTCGCCTTCGTGCAGTCCAGCCGCAGGCTCTGCGCCTCGTGCAGGTCGGCATCCGTAGCGACGTCCACCCGGGCCCCCTCGCCCCACAGCTCCCCCAGGCGGCGCGCGACCGTGACGACGCGCTGCGCGTCCTCGTCCGCCGGACCGAAGTTCCAGCCGGTGGCGAAGGCCTGCCCCTCGGCCGCCATCCGCTCCGCCAGCAGCAGGTAGCCGGACAGCGGCTCCAGCACATGCTGCCAGGGGCGCACCGCGTTGGGGTTGCGCAGGGTGACGGGCCGGCCGGCGGCGAAGGCGCGCATCGTGTCCGGCACCAGCCGGTCCCGGGCCCAATCGCCGCCGCCGATGACGTTTCCGGCGCGGCCGCTGCCGATCTTGGTCCCGGCCGGGTCGTGGAAGTAGGAACGGCGCCAGGAGGAGGCGACGATCTCGGTGCAGCCCTTGCTGCTGGAATAGGGGTCGTGGCCGCCCATCGGGTCGGCCTCGCGGTAGCCCCAGATCCACTCGCGGTTCTCGTAGCACTTGTCGCTGCTGACCACGACCACGGCCTGGACCGAGGGCAGCGCCCGCACCGCCTCGAGCACATGCGCCGTGCCCATGACGTTGGTGGCGTAGGTCGCCAGCGGGTCGGCGTAGGACAGGCGCACCAGCGACTGGGCCGCCAGGTGCAGCACGATGTCGGGCTTGACCGCGGCCACGGTGCGGGCGACCAGCGCGGCGTCGCGGATGTCGCCGGCATGGTGGCCGAGGACGAGGTCCGGCCGGGCCAGGGCGAACAGGCTCGGCTCCTGGTCGGGCTCCAGCGCCAGGCCCGCCACCCGCGCGCCCATCCGCTCCAGCATCAGGCAGAGCCAGGCGCCCTTGAAGCCGGTATGGCCGGTGACCAGGACGCGGCGGCCCTGCCAGAAGGAGGGGGTCATCACCAGACCTTCCAGGGCGCGGTGCCGGACGCCCAGTGGGCCTCCAGCTGCTGCTTCTCGCGCAGCGTGTCCATGGGCTGCCAGAAGCCGTCATGGTGGAAGGCGGCCAGCTGCCCGTCGCGGGCGAGCCCTTCCAGCGGCGCCCGCTCCCACGGGATCTCGTCGCCGGTGACGCGCTCGACCACCCGCTGGTTCAGCACGAAGAAACCGCCATTGATCACGCCGCCGTCGCCTTCCGGCTTCTCGGCGAAATCCACCACCTTGCCGTCCTTGATCACCGTGGCGCCGAAGCGGCCGGGCGGGCGCACCACGGTCATCGTCGCCTCGAGCCCATGGCCCTTGTGGAACTCGATCGACCGAGTGACGTCGACGTCGCCGACGCCGTCGCCATAGGTCATGCAGAAGGTCTCGCCCGGCTCCAGCAGGTGGCCGACGCGGCGGAGACGGCCGCCGGTCATGGTCTCCGACCCGGTGTCGACCAGCGTCACCCGCCAGGGTTCGGCCGCCGACTTGTGGTACTGCGCCTCGCCGGTGCGGTAGTCGAAGGTCACGTCGCTGCGGTGAAGCGCGTAGTTGGCGAAGTATTCCTTGATCACATAGCCCAGGTGGCCCAGACAGATGATGAAGTCGTCCACCCCGTGGGCGGAATAGATCTTCATGATGTGCCAGAGGATGGGATGGCCGCCGATGGTCACCATCGGCTTCGGCACGCGCGCGGTCTCCTCGCTGAGACGTGTCCCCAGGCCACCCGCCAGAATCACCAGCTTCATCGCGATCCTACCTTCCCTGCGCCGCGGCCATCGTCCCGGCGTCACAGTATTCACGCCACATGGCGCGCAACGCGTCGCCGAAGTCACGGCCGAACTTGGCCTCGTCGCGCAGCGGCCCGGCTTCCATCCGCGGCCGCACCGACAGGCGCAGCCGGTTCAGCGCCGCCACGTCCGATGCCAGCTGCCGCGCCCGCGCCACATATTCGTCGGCCGAGCCCACCATCCATTCCGGGAAGCCCGCCGCGGTGCCGAAGGTCAGGCCCATGCGCGAGACGAACCCGGCGCCGGGCCAGCTGACCAGCGGCACGCCCATCCACAGCAGGTCGCAGTTGGTGGTGCCGCCGTTGCAGGGGAACGGGTCCAGCGCGATGTCGATCTCGTTGTAGCGCAGGTACTGGAAGCGGTCGTCGCGCCCGACCAGCCGGATGCGCTCGGGGGCGATGCCGTGCGCCACGAAGCGCTGCCGGTACTCCTCGGCATAATCGGGCTGCTGCAGGCCCGGCGCCTCGATCAGCAGCTTGGAGGTCGGCTCCTCGCGCAGGAGGCGGCACCACAGCTCGATCACGGCAGGCGTGATCTTGGCGAGGTTGTTGCAGCTGCCGAAGGTGACGTGGCCGTTGGCCAGCGCCGGCGTCGGCTTCACCGCATATTCCTCGGAGTTCCGCTTCTCGGGGAAGCGGATCAGCGGGCGGTAGACGCCGAACATGTGCGGCAGGCGCCAGAGCCGCTCGGCATAGTAGGGCTCCACGCCCGGCGGGTCGGCGAGCGCGTCGGTGATGCGCCAGTCGATGCTTTTCAGGCCGGTGGTGTTGGGATGCCCCAGCCAGGTCGCCTGCACCGGCGCCGGTTTGGCCGCGAAGGTCAGCAGGCGGTTGCGGCCGGTATGACCGGTGGCGTCGATCAGGATGTCGATGCCGTCGGCCCGCACCTTCTCCGCCAGCTGCTCGTCGGTCAGTCGCGCCACGTTGTTCCAGGTGTGGCACATGGACTTCAGGCGGGCGGAGACGGTGTCCTCCGTCATCACGCCGTAATAGGCGTGGATCTCGATGCGCTCGCGGTCCAGATGCTCCCAGAGCGGTTCGATGAAGTAGGCGCAGGCATGGTTGCGCAGGTCGGGGGAGACGAAACCGACCTTCAGCCTCTTCTCCGGGTCGCGGGCATTGGTCCAGCCGCGGGCGCGCTGCTTGGCATAACGCGGTTCGAACACTTCGCCGAAGCGCAGATGGTCGGCCGCGATCTCCTCGGCCGTGAAGCCGTCCGCATACTGCAGCGCCAGCAGCAGGTTGCTGAAGGTCATGGCGTCGTCGGGGACCTTCTCCAGGCAGCGGCGGTACAGATCGACCGCGTCCGCGAGCAGCCCCTGCGCCTTCCGCACATTGGCGAGATTGTTCAGGCACTTCGGCTCGTTGGGCATCAGCTCGAGGGCGCGGAGGGCCGCCTGTTCCGCTTCCCAGGTGTAGCCGCCCTGGAGGTGATAGGCGGTCGCGAGGTTGAGCCAGCCGTTCCCGTGGTCCGGGGCGATCAGCACGGCGGCCTGCAGGAACACCAGAGCCGATTTGGCCGACCCCATCTCCACGAGCAGATTGCCGACGTTGGAGAGGCTGTTGGTGAAGGTCGGCGCGACCCACAGGGCGTTCATATTGGCCAGCAGCGCGCCGTCGTAATCCCGCTGCCGCTTCAGCGCGACCGCGAGATTCGCGTAGGCGGAGTGACCGTTGGGAACCTGCTGGATGATCCGGCGCAGCAGGTCGATGCCCTCCCCGGTCTTCTGCGCGTTGAGAAGGGATGCCGAAAGCGTGATGGCCTTGTCGTAAGGAACCACCTTGCCGCGGGCGATGATGACCGGCTTCTTGGGATTGAGCGGCGTAGAGGGTGGCGGTTCCTGCTTGTAGCGGTCTACGTAGTGGGCGCGGACGGTTCTCTCCACGTTCGCCAGCCACTCCTGCCACATCGCGCAGGCGGCGTGGCCGGGATGGGTGGCGATCAGATGGGTCAGCAGGCTGCGCGCGGCCAGACCGAAGGCCCCATCGCTCCAGGCCTGCGCCACGAGGCCGGCCCATTCGGGGTTCCGGTCCGATAAGGCGCCCGAGACCATGAAGCGCAGGCCCTCGGCGCGCTCGCCGCTTCGGTAAAGGGAAACACCAAGCCCGAAACTTGCCTCGCCATGGCCGGGCTGTGCCTGCAGCGCGGCACGATAGGCAATCGCCGCCTCGCCGAACTTCTGATCCCGGAGCAGCCGCCTGCCCTCCTCCAGAAGCATCGCTCCACGCGCTTCTTCCGCCACCGCACCACTCCGCCAGACGAGCATCACCAGATTGGACTAGTGCGGAATAACACGCGGGACCGGCGGGAGCAAAGCGCCCCGCGCACGCCGTCCCCCTTGCCCTTGGCACAAAAAAAGACCCCCCGCCCGAAGGCGGGGGGTCCGTACTCACACCAGCGACGTGCTGGAGATTAGCCGGCCGGGAAGCCGATGGTCAGCGCGTCGTTGGCGATCGACGACCCGGAGAGGTCGAAGAGGCCGGCGAGGCGGATGACCGAGTCGGTCGCCACGGCGTAGGTGGCACCAGCACCCTCGTCGATCACCACATAGGTGTCGCCGTTGAACTGGAACCAGGACACCCGAGCATCGTTGCTGCCGTCACCGGCGGCCGCGGCATCGAGGTAGTCGCTGAAGCCCGCCGCACCCGACAGGGTGATGCGGCCTTCGAAGGTCTCAGCGACAGCGCTCTCCCAGTCACCGGTGATCTTATCACCGGCAGCGATGTCGGTGACCGTGTCGAAGGTGAACTTGTTCGTCGTAATCGAGACAAGGAAGCTGTCGTCACCAGCGCCACCCGTCAGGCTGTCAGCACCGCCGTCGCCGTCGATGCTGTCGGCACCCGCACCACCGACGATGGTGTCGGTACCGGCACCGCCGATGAGCGTGTCGTTACCCGAACCGCCGGTGATCGACAGGGTCTTCGTGGCGGTGTTGATGTCGCTAGCGTCGAAGTAGACCGTCGCGCCGGCATTCGTCAGGGCAGTCGCGTCGACCGTGAGGGTCTTGTCGGCGGCGATGACGTTGTCGGAGTTCAGGTCGATCTTGGCGTCGTGAGTAGCCGTGGTGTTGGCAGCCACGACGATCTTCTCGAACCCGGTCAGGAGGTTGAGCACAGCGCCAGTGCCGTTGTTGTCGGCGGTGATCGTCAGGGTGTCACCGGTGCCGGTGCCGCCCTTGATCGTGTCGGCGGCGGTGAAGGTGGCCGCGTCGCCCGTGGCATTCACCGTGACGGTGCTGCCCGAGGCGTCGAAGTTCACCTTACCGACGTTGGCGAAGTAGTTCAGGGTCTGGCCGTTCCAGGCCGACTGGACCGTGATCACGTCGTTGGCCAGCGTCTCGTTGCCAGCGGCCGAGCTCGTCACCCGGGTGATGCCGGCAGCCAGAACGCGGCTGTTCAGCGTCAGGGTGGAAGCGGCGGTCAGCTCCAGGCGCTCGACGTTGGTCACCGAGTTGAACTGGCTGTCGGTGAGGGTGCCCTCAGCCCGCAGACGGTCCGTACCGGCGCCGCCATCGATGCTGTCCAGCGTGTCGAGGTTGGTGCCCGCGACCAGCGTGTCGTTGCCCTCGCCACCGGTGACCTTGTCGTCGCCGGCGCCCAGGGTGATCTGGTCGGCACCAGCGCCGCCGTCGAGGACGTCGGAGCCCGAGCCGCCGTTGATGACGTCGTTGCCAGCGCCGCCGGTCACCGAGTCATTGCCGGCGCCGCCGGTCAGGACGTCATTGCCCGCACCACCGGTCACGTTCACCGACTTGGTGGCCGTGGCGATGTCGCCGGCGTCGAAGGTCAGGACCGCACCGGCATCCGTCAGCGCCGTACCGTCGACCGTCAGGGTCTTGTTGGCGGCGATGAAGGTGTCGGCACCCAGGTCGATCTTGGCGTCGAAAGCGGCCGTGGTGCTGTTCGCATTCACGACGATCTTCTCGAAGCCCGACACGGCCGTCAGGACGGCGCCAGTGCCGTCGTCGTCGGCAGTGATGGAGAGCACGTCGTCGGTGCCCTTGCCGCCCTTGATCGTGTCGTCGGCGGTGAAGGTGGCGGCGGCGCCCGAAGCCGTCACGGTGACCGTGCTGGTCGAGGCGTCGAAGTCGACCTTACCGACGCTGGCGACGAAGGTCAGCGCCTTGCCGTCGAAGCCGCTGGTGACGTCGATCGTGTCGGTCGCGTTGGTCTCGGCCGACTCGGCGAAGCTGGTCACCCGGGTGATGGTGGCCGCGGCCTTGGCGTCCAGCGTCAGGACCGCACCGGCAGCGGTGGTCACCAGGCGACCGACGTTGGTCACGTTGGTGAAGGCGCTGTCGGCAACGGTGCCGGCAACCGCCAGCGTGTCGGTGTCGCCACCGCCGTTCACGGTGTCGGCCGAGGTGAACTCGCCCGAGCCGAAGACGATGCGGTCGTTGCCCGCGCCGCCGTCGATGCTCTCCGCACCCGCGCCGCCGTTGATGGTGTCGGCACCAGCGCCGCCCTGCAGGACGTCGTTGAGACCGCCGCCCACCAGGCTGTCGGCGCCCGCGCCACCGGAGATGGTGTCGGAGCCCGCACCGCCGGTGAGGGTGTCACCGCCGGCGCCGCCGGTCACGCTCACCGACTTGGTGTCGGTCGAGATGTCGGAGGCCGAGAAGTTCACCGTGGCGGCCGAGTTGGTCAGCGCGGTGGCGTCGACCACGAGGGTCTTGTCCGCCGCGATGAAGGTGTCGGCACCCAGCGAGATCTTGGCGTCCTGGTCGGCCGTGGTGGCGTTGGCGGCCACGACGATCTTCTCGAAGCCCGTCGCGCCGCTCAGCACCGCGCCCGTGCCGTCATTGTCGGCCGAGATGGTGATGGTGTCGGCGTCGCCGGTGCCGCCCTTCAGCGTGTCGGCGGCGGTGAAGGTGGCGGCGGCGCCCGAGACGTTCAGCGAGGTGGTGCTGGCCGAGGCGTCGACGCTGACCTTGCCCTTGTTCAGGATCACGGTCAGGGCGCTGCCGTCGAAGCCGCTGCCGACGGACACGGTGTCAGCGACGTCGGTCTCGGCCGTCTGCGCGAAGGTCGTGAAGCGGCTGATCGTCGCTTCCTTGGCTTCCTTGCCCAGCGTCAGGTTCGTGGTCGCCGATGCCAGCAGGCGGCCGGTGGCGGTCACGTTGGTGAAGGCGCTGTCAGCGACGGTGCCCGACAGCGAGATGGTGTCCGTGCCGTTGCCGCCGTTGACCGTGTCGTCCGCGGTCAGGGTGGTGCCGAACACGAAGCGGTCATTGCCCGCGCCGCCGTTCAGGTTGTCGTTGCCATTGCCGGCCGTGATCGTGTCGTTGCCCGCGCCGCCGACGGCGGTGGAGCCGCTCAGGGTGGCGGTGGCGTTGGTCAGGGCGAAGGACAGGTTGCCGGTCGCCTTGGAGGCGTCGACATTGCTGACACCCAGCGTGTCCAGACCCGTGACGGTGGCGTTCGCGTCGCCGGTGAAGGCGACCGAGGTGGCCCCGCCGGCGCCGTTCAGCGTGAAGTTGCTGTTGCCGCCGGTGGCGTTGATGGTCAGCGTCTCGAAGCTGTTCGAGCCGGTGCCGGGCGCGACGTTGATCGTCTCGGCGGTGCCGGTGCCGTCACCGAAGCCGTTCACCTGCAGCGTGGCGTTGTCGGCGGTGCCGGCCAGCGCAGCGTTGGCGAAGCGGAACTCGATGTCGGTGCCGGTGTCGGTGCCGCCGCTGATCGCCTCGAGCGTCGTCTTGGCGTCGCTGATGGCGAGCACGGTCAGGTCGGCCGTGGCGAACTGGCTGCGCACGGCGGTCACGCCCTGCGAGTTCGTCAGGTCGAAGGTCACCGCCTGCGTGTTGGTCAGCGTGATGTCCTCAACGCTGGTCATCGTCGGGCGAACGGTGCTGGCGACGTTGAACAGGGCATTGAGGCTGTCGGTGCCGGCGCCGCCCGTCAGGACGTCGGCGGTCTGCAGCGAGTTGGCCGAGGAGGCGTCGAACGTGTCGGAGCCCGCGCCGCCGGTCAGCTGGTTGACGCCGGTGGTCAGCGTCAGCGTCTGGCCGGTCGACTGGGAGTTGTCGGTGATGATGGCGACAGCGGTGCCGACCGACTTCAGGTTGTTGTCGAGCAGCGTGAGCTTGAAGCCCTCCAGCGACTCGTTGGCGGCGTCGGTCGTGGCGGTCACGGTGAAGGTGGCCGAGGTCTGGCCGGCCTTGATCGTGACGGTGCCGGAGGCCGGGGTCAGGTCGGAGCCCGAGGCCTTCTCGACGGTGTCACCGATGGTGTCGCCCGTGGTCGTGAAGGTGAAGGTGGTGTCCTTCGAGACCGGAGCGGTCGCCTTCACGGTGTAGGTGATGGAAGAGCCTTCCTTCACCTGGTTGTCGCTCTGCTCGAGCGAGAAGGTCGGGGTGACGGTGCCGTTGAAGTTGCCGAAGCCGCGGACGGTGATGCCCGAAGCGTTGGCGACGCCGGTCAGGTCGTTCTCGAAAGCCTTCGAGACAGTGTTGAAGGTCAGCGTCTGCGTGCCGTTGCTGACGATCATCTCGGCGACGCCGTCGCCGGTGACGTCCTGCAGGCCGATGACGTTGTAGCCCTTCGTGATGCCGACGACGTCGGTGAAGGTCTTCGTGGTCGCGTTGTAGACGAAGTAGCCGTCCAGCGAGCCAGCGATGTTGGTGTTGCGGTACAGGATCTCGGCGCCCGAGCCGAAGCCCAGGTCGGCGACGCCGACGACGCTGATGCCGGTGGTGGTGTTCGGCAGATCGGTGAAGGTCGTGCCGTTGTAGTACAGCGAGGCGCCCGAAGCGGTCACGAAGACCAGCTCGGACTTGCCGCCGGCGACGATGTCACCCGCGAAGACCTGGGTGTCGGCGGCGACGCCGGCCAGGAACGGGGTGGTGCCGCTCGAGAAGTTCTGGGTCAGCGCGCCGTTGGTGCCGACCGAGTAGGAGCGGATGTTGGTGCCGTCGCGGGTGATGATCTCGCCGCCGGTGGCGCCCGAGATGTCCGCGATCGCCAGCACGGTCCCGGCGACCGGCGCCGAGAAGAAGCTGGTGCCGCCGATGCCGCCGTTGACCCACAGGAGCGGGTTGCCGGCGGAGCTGTTGATGTACAGGTCAGCGCGGCCGTCGCCGTTCACGTCGCCGACGGCGCCGATGGACTGCGTGCTGGCGAGCTGGAAGAGCTGGGTGAAGCCCGAGGAGCCAGCGGAAACTTCCCACGCGAGGAGATTTCCGTTGGACTGCTGGAGCAGAAGATCCTGCGTCGACATTAGTTAACCCCTATTCCATTCGTTCCGAGTTTGGAGTCGGCCGTTGCCGGCCTGGTACTTTGGACTTTGCTTTTACGCAGAGCGCCGTTTCCGGTCGCCCCCACTTACTGGATAGAGAGAACTTCAAGCGCTTCAGGCACGCCTGCTTATCCCTGCTGTCATGAACCATGATGGCCCACCGGCACACTTGGCTGGATAACACAACAGTTTGGGTACAACAAGCGGTCTGTTGCCACAAAAGAGGGGCTTTTTTACCAACATAATTGGCCCCTTTTCCGTCCGCCTCATCCCTGGGAAGCGAGCCGGGCGAAGTTGCCCTGCGAACCCAGATGGGAATGAATCAGCGCCATTGTGTGGTCGCGGACCCATGCCGCCAGCGTCGCGTCGGGCAGGGCGTGGAGCCTTTCGACATCCACCGCCCAGTAGTTGATGCCGCGCGGCTGCTCGGATCCGGCAACCCGGATCTGGGCTTGGCGCTGCACCAGGAGGCCGGCGGCGACGACTTGGCCAAGGGCCTTGCGCGTCACCTCGTACTCGGCCACCAGCTTGGTCATGAAATCGACGGTCTGGCGAACATAGTCGCTGTGAGAACCGTCGGTACCGAAAAGGGCGTGTCCCTCGTCACCGAGGACAGTGGCGGCGGCATCGATGCCGACCGCGGGCGCGCCGTTGTCGCCGGGGACCAGCGCCAGCGGGTAGTGCCGGAGCGCGGCGGGCACGTAACCGGCGCGCCAGGCGCCGTCGCGGCCGACCATGGCGTTTGACTGCGGCTCCAGGCCGAGGACCACGTGCGGCAGCGGATTGTCCGCGCCGATGAAGACGACCGGCAGCGTGCGCGCGGCCTCGACCATCTCCACCGCCGCGACCGGAACGGTCGAGAACTCAGCGGCGAAGCGGTAGTCCTCCACCGCCCGGCGGCGGAGGTGCCCGTGGCGTCCTTGGTCGAGCTTCTCGAGGGCGAAAGGCACTGTCTTGTCCTTGTCTTTGGTGATGGTCTGGTCTTGCGCGGCCACGGATCGGCTCAGTGTTCGCGGAAGGACTTCGCCCAGACGTCCGTCAGGGGCGAGATCATGTAATGGAGCGCGGTGCGGTCGCCGGTCTTGATCATGACCTCGGCCGGCATGCCCGGGTGAAGGTTCTGACCGTTCAGCAACGCCAGCTGCTCCTTCGGCACCTTCACCTTTGCCTTGTAGTAGGTCGCGCCCGTGCGCTCGTCGGTGAAGGCGTCGGCCGAGACGGTGACCACCTCGCCCTCCAGCACCGGCGTCGTCCGGCTGGACAGCGCGCTCAGGCGGATGTCGGCGAGCTGGCCGACCTTGACGTTGTCGATGTCCAGCGGCTGCAGCATCGCCTCGACCACCAGCTCGTCATTGGTGGGGATCACCTCCAGCACCGTGCGGCCGGCCGGGATGACGCCGCCGACCGTGTGCGCGGAGAGGCCCTGCACATAGCCGTCGCGCGGCGCGCGCAGCTCGCGGCGGGCGAGCACGTCCTTGGCGGCGACCAGCTTCTCGGTGGCGTCCGAAAGGCGCGCCTGCATCTCGGTCAGCTGCGAGGCGACCTCCTCCTGGAAGGACTTCTTCTGCTGCAGGATCTGCAGCTCGGCCTCGCCGACGGCCTCGGTGGTGCGGGCGATGTTGCCCAGGATCTCGCCGCGCTCGCCGCGGATGCGCTCGCTCTCACGCTCCAGGGCCAGGATGCGGGTGCGGGACGCGTAGCCCTTCTGGAAGAGGTCGCGAAGGCCCTTCAGCTCGTCCTCGATCAGCGCGATCTGGCGCTGCTGGGCCTCGGACTGCGAGACCAGGCCGTCGCGCTGCTTCTTCAGCTGGGTGATGCGCTGCTGCAGGATGCTGGTCTGGCCCTCGATGGTCGCCTTGCGGGCGTTGAAGGTCGCGGTCTGGTTGGCGATGACGTCGGCCACCGCCGGTTCGGTCTGGCGGGCCAACAGGTCCGCCGGGAAGGCGATCGCCTCGGACCCGTCGCGCTCGGCGCGAAGCCGGGCCAGGGCGGCGGCGTAGGTGTCGCTCTGCGCCTGCAGCACGGCGGCCTGGCTCTGCGCCTGGGTGATGTCGAGGCGCACCAGAACGTCGCCCTCCTTCACCAGGGCGCCGTCCTTCACCAGGAGCTCGGCGACGATGCCGCCCTCCAGGCTCTGCACCTGCTGGCGGGAGGAGGAGACCATGATCTGGCCGGGGGCGACCGCCGCGCTCGAAAGCTCGGCGACGGCGGACCAGCCGCCGATGCCGCCGAACACCGCGCCGATGAGGACGATGCCGGCCATCATCTGACGGCGATAGCTCGTCTCGACCGACTTGGCGGTCGGCAGATGCTCGATGAGCGGTTTGGACGAGAGCGTGACCAGCGACATGGGGTCGAATCTCACTTTAGGGGTAGCACTACCCACAAAGAGCAGCGTCACCCAGGGATGAACATTCCATAGCGGAATGGGTTTGTCCAGTGACTTCTTAACTAGGGGATTTTAGTCACCGAGGCTGTGACTCTCAGGCCGCACCACCCGAAAGCGCCCCTGCCGGAGCGACCGGACCGGGGGCCTGCGCCGCCTGCTGCGGCGGTGCCTGGACGGGGGTCGCGACCGGGCGGACGAACTTGGACAGCACTTCCTGGCGCGGGCCGAACATCTGCACCTGACCGTCGCGCAGCACCACGATCCGGTCGACGGCGGCCAGCACGCTCGGGCGGTGCGCGATGATGATGGCGGTGCGGCCGCGGCCCTTCAGCTCCATGATCGCGGCGTTCAGCGCGGCCTCGCCCTCGTCGTCAAGGTTCGAGTTCGGCTCGTCCAGCACCACCAGCTTGGGATCGCCGTAGAGCGCGCGCGCCAGGCCGATGCGCTGCCGCTGGCCGGCCGACAGCACGCTGCCGCCCTCGCCGATCTGGGT
This sequence comes from Azospirillaceae bacterium, assembly GCA_035626475.1. Taxonomy (GTDB): domain Bacteria; phylum Pseudomonadota; class Alphaproteobacteria; order Azospirillales; family Azospirillaceae; genus DASPKT01. The sequence continues at coordinate 164,431 of DASPNP010000022.1, read as the reverse complement.
GTCGTAGCCCTGGGCGAGGCGCAGGATCATCTCGTGCACGCCGGCCTTGCGGGCGGCCTCGACCACGGCCTCGGCGTCGACCTCGGCGAAGCGGGCGATGTTCTCCGCCACGGTGCCGTTGAACAGCTCGACGTCCTGCGGCAGGTAGCCCATGTGCGGGCCCAGCAGCTCGCGGTCCCAGGACTGGATGTCGGCGCCGTCCAGCCGGACCTTGCCGGCATAGGCCGGCCAGACGCCGACGATCAGGCGGGCGAGGGTCGACTTGCCGGCGGCGCTCGGGCCGATGACGCCGATCGCCTCGCCGGCGTTGAACTGCAGGGTGATGCCGCGCAGCGTCGGCTGCTGGCCGCCGGGCGGCACCGCCACGACGCCCTCGAGGGTCATGGTGCCGGTCGGCGCGGGCAGCTGCATGCGGTCCTTGACGGCCGGGATCTTCTCCAGCAGCTCGGTCAGGCGGCTGTAGGCGCCGCGGGCCGCGATCAGCAGCTTCCACACGCCGATGGCCTGCTCCACGGGCGCCAGCGCGCGGCCCATGATGATGGAGGAGGCGATCATCATGCCGGGGGTGATCTCGTTCTTGATGGCGAGCCAGGCGCCAACGCCGAGGATCAGGGTCTGGATGACCAGGCGGGTGAACTTGGTGATGGCGGAGACGACGCCGGCGCGGTCGCTGGCGAGCGACTGCAGGGCCAGCATCTTCTGCTGCGAGGCGTACCAGCGCGAGCGCATGCCGGGCAGCATGCCCATCGCCTCGAGCACCTCGGCGTTGCGCAGGTTGGTCTCGGCGAAGCCGGTGGCGCGCATGGCCTCGACATTGGCCTGCTGCAGCGGCTGGCGGGTCACGTTCTCCATCAGCAGCGCCAGGGCGAACAGCGCGACGCCGCCGCCCAGCGCGACCATCCCCAGCAGCGGGTGCATCATGAAGATGACGATGATGAACAGCGGCGCCCAGGGCGCGTCGAAGAAGGCGAACAGGCCCTGGCCGGTCAGGAACTGGCGCAGCGTCAGCAGGTCCGACAGCGGCTGGGTGCGCGAGCCGCTCGCCAGCGCCAGGCTGCGCTTGTAGACGGCGGTGAAGAGCCGCTCGGCGAGGCGGGTGTCGATGCGGTTGCCGATGCGCACCAGCACCTGCGAGCGCAGGAACTCCAACCCACCCATGACGCCCAACAGGAACAGCGCCAGGACGGTCAGCATCACCAGCGTGTAGCCGCTGCGCGCCGTCAGGACGCGGTCGTACACCTGCAGCATGTACAGCGGCGAGACCAGCATCAGCAGATTGATGAAGAAGCTGAAAGCTGCCGCGATGGCGAAGCCGTCTTTGCACTCGCCGAGGGCGAGCTGGAGTTCGGTCTTCGGCTTCTTGGGAGTCATACGGTCGGTCCTTGACTGGCTGCGGGCGGCCGCCTTGCGGACGGCGCGCACGGACGACCCTGCCACACGCGGTGACACGGGCCCTGAGTTCCCCTATGCCCTGGCGGCGCGAAAAGCAAGATTTCCATCGGCGCCGTACCACCCTCCCCAGGGTTGCCCGATTCGCATCGCTCCTGAATCGGCTTGCGCACGGGCTTGTACAGTGATTGATTGATAGCGAATTGGTGTCAACGAATTCCTTTGTCGCGACGATCGGAAGTGGTAGTATCGCGAGGGCGCCGGGTCCGTTCATGGGACAGCCGGCGCTCGGGGTTTCGTAGCACCGGGTGTCGTTGCGGGGGTTCTACCATCGGGACCGATCCCCGGCGGGGGACAATGCTGTGGCATGGTTCGGGCCAGCGTCGGCCCGCACGCGCCGGGCGCCGCAATGGGTTTTTGGGGGCAATCGGGCGCGCCGTCCGGCACGGCGCCGCCAAGGGAGCGGGTCAATGGAGTCAGGAATCGAGCGCGTACAGTCGGACTCGAAGCAGCTGCGGCAGGAAGCCGGCCGATGGTTGAAGCAGCTGCGCACCGACCGCGGCCTCACGCAGCGCGACCTCGCCGACAAGGTGGGGCTGCGCTATTACACCTTCATCTCGCAGATCGAGGCCGGCCAGGGACGCATCCCGGCCGACCAGTTCAAGGCATGGGCCGACGCCCTGGGCATGGAGCCCGCGGCCTTCGCCAAGACCCTGATGAAGTACTACGATCCGGTCACCTACGCCCTGCTCTTCCCCGGCGAGTGAGGCTTGAGGGACGGCGCGCGCCGGGCATCGCCGGCGTTGCAATGTCAACACAATCGTCGGGTATTTGGCGCGCATGGGCTGGACGCCGTTAGCGCCAGGGCCTATAGACGCCAGCTGGACTGGCCGAAAGAAGAGGCTGGAGAGTGGGTACTGTCGTCTCGTTCGCCGCGGTCCCGAGGACCAAGGGCTGGACCGATCAGGAGAAGGCCGAGATCTTCCGGGCCGCGGGCATGCTCGCGGCGCGCGGCCTGCCGTTCGACACGGCCAGCGGCGTCAGCGACGCCGGCGATCCCTGGTTCGTGCTCACCGGCCGCGACACCGGCGAGGTGCTGGTGCACTTCGCCCGCATCGATGGCCAGTTCGTCGCGCACTACACCAGCGCCAACGTGCTCCTGCGCGGCCGCGAGTTCCGCGAGCTGATCGACCGGGTGCTGTTCGGCCCGACCCCGGCGGCCCAGCGCACGGCCGCCGAGACCCTCTCCAGCAGCGGCGTGACCGCCGTCCTGGCCTATATCCTGGTGCAGCAGGTGGAGGCGGCCGTGGCCGCCGTCCGCGAGGAGCTGGAGGGCGAGGCCGCGGCGCAGATCGTCGAGGGCGGGCCCGCCGCCCAGGCCGCCCCCCGCGCCGAGATCGCCGGCCATGACGCTCCGGCTGCACCCCAGCAGCCCGACGCCCCGGCATCGGTCGAGACCGCCCGCGCCGAGGAGGCCCGCGCGCCCGAACCGGCGGCCAAGGCGCCCTCGTCCGGCGGTGGCTCCGCTCCCACCATCCATTACGATGCCGGTGCCATCGGCCCGGCCCTGGTGAAGGCCGCCGTGTCGGCCTCGCCCAACGTCACCGTGATCCGCGGCACGTCCGGCAATGACAGCCTGACCGGCACGAACGGCGACGACATCATCTTCGGCGGTGCCGGCAACGACACGATTTCCGCCCTGGCCGGCAACGACACGGTCGATGCGGGCGCCGGCGACGACGTCGTCGCGGCCGGCGAGGGCGCCGACCTGGTGGCCGCCGGCCTCGGCGACGACCGCGTCGACGGCGGCGCCGGTTCGGACACGATCCTGGGCGGCTTCGGCGACGACACTCTGGACGGCGGCGCCGGGAACGACACGGTCGCCGGCGGCGCGGGCAACGACCTCGCCCGGGCAGCGGCCGGCAACGACCTGGTGATCGGCGGCGCCGGCGCCGACACGATCTCGGGCGGCCAGGGCCACGATCTGCTGGTGGCGGGGACGGGCAACGACACGGTCGTGATCGGCCAGGGCAGCGACATCGCCATCGGCGGCCTGGGCGCGGACACCTTCGTCGTGCTGCAGACGGCGGCGCAGGACGGCACGGTGACCGGCACCGAGTTCGCGCAGCTGGTGCGCAGCCTCACCGCCGGCAAGGTCGAGATCGCCCCCAGTGTGGACTGGCAGGCCTTCCTGGCGCGCGGCAGCCTGACCAGCAACCTGATCGCCGACTTCAGCCAGAGCCAGGGCGACAAGCTGGGCCTGGGCAGCGTCAGCGACGTGGGCACCTTCACCGCCGCGGCCACGCCGGGGAGCTTCGAGTTCATCAGCGCCTTCCCCTTCTCGGGCGACGGCAGCCGGCAGCTCCGCGTCGTCATCGCGAACGGCACCACGACCATCCAGGCGGACATCGACGGCGACGGCAAGGCCGACTTCGCGGTCGAGCTGCTGGGCGTGGTCAAGATCACCCAGTCCGACTTCGTCGGCTGATCCGCGCACCCGACCGAAGGGCCCGGCCGCGACGGCCGGGCCCTTCCGCATTTCCGGCCCGAGGAAGTCCCTTGCTGAACGAGCAGATCGTCCGTCTTGGATCGCTGACGGAATGGCGCGACCTGCTGCGCCGCCATCCCGAGCTGCAGGACGCCAGCTACATCGAGTGGCTGGTCCACCGCGCGCGTCAGGCCGGCGCCTGGTCCGACCATCACGGCACCTTCTGCCCGCCCGGGGACGTCGAGGTCCGCGGGACGAACTACCGCGAGGATCTGCTGGTGCGGGGCCTCAATCCCCGCCTGCGCGCGGTGCTGGACCTGCTGAGCCAGTGGCCGCAGGCGCAGGACGTGTACGGGCTGCGGGTCTACGCCCAGGAGGCGCTGACGCCCTTCGCGCTGAGCCTGCGCGGCCGCTACGCCCGCTTCCACGGCACCGAATACGCCGCCGACGACGCCCAGCGCGCCGCCATTTTCCCGATCCCGGCGGAGGACGCGACCCGGCTCAGCTTCGCCGACGGCAGCTTCGACGTGGCGCTGACCAACGACGTGCTGGAGCACATCCCGGACCTCGCCCTGGGCATCAAGGAGCTCGCCCGGGTGCTGCGCCCCGGCGGGCTGCTGCTGGCCTCCTTCCCCTTCGCCTTCGGTCATCATGAGACGGAAATCCGGGCGGAGCTGAAGGACGGCGCGCTGGTCCACCATGCCGAGCCGGAGTATCACGGCAACCCGCTGGACCCGGCGGGCGGCTCCCTCGTCTTCCAGGTGCCGGGCTGGGATATCCTCGAGCTGTGCCGCGCCGCCGGCTTCGCCAAGGCGGAGATGCTGTTCCTCTCATCGCCGGGACGCGCCTATGTCAGCCACGGCGTCGCGGGCGTCTTCGTGCTGCGGGCCATCCGTGCCGGGGCGCCCGACCCGCAGTCGCTGCCGCTGCTGCCGGCCCCGCTGGCCCAGGCCTTCCGCCTGCCCCCGCCGGCGCCCGGGATCGAGACCGAGCAGCGGGCCCTGATCGAGGATCTGCGCGACTTCTCCGGCCGTCTCTATGGCGGGTTGCAGGCGCGCGACGCCGAGATCACGTCGCTCCACGCCGAGCTGGGCCGCACCCGCAACCTCGCCTCCACCCTGAAGGGCGGCTGCGAGGAGCGGGACGCCCAGATCCTCGCCCTTAACGAGTTGGCGACCCGCCTTCGCGAGGAGATCGGCGCACTTAAGGGCGGCGTGGCCGAGCGCGACGCCGCCATCCTGGAGCTGCAGGGCGTGGCGACGTCCCTGCGCGAGCGGCTGGGGGCCGCCGAGGGGGGCGTGGCCGAGCGCGACGCGATGATCCTTGCCCGCAACGATGAGCTGACCCGCCTGCGCGAGGAGCTGGGCCGCCTGTCGGAGGCCGCCCGCCTGCTGGCGGAGACGCAAGGGGTGCTGGCCGACCGCGAGGCGGAGATCCAGTCCCTGCTGGCCCGCCTGGCGGAAGCCGAGGCCGAGATCACCAACCTGCGGGTCACCGTCGCCGGCTATCTGCAATCCACCTCCTGGAAGGTCACGGCGCCGATCCGCTGGGTGGGCGGCCTCAAGCGCTAGCCCGGCGGGCGCCGCAGCCCGTCGATGAGGCCGCGGAGCATCGCCGCCAGCTTCGGCCGCCGCCCGCGCTCGAACAGCAGCACCTTCACGGCCGTCGCCAGCGTCACCCGCAGCGCCCAGCGGGTCAGCGCCGGCACGGCGCGCCCGTGCAGCCGCGCCGTCCACACGGCGTTGCGGACCTGGTGATAGCGCCGGGACGCGCCGTGTCCCGTGACTGCCAGGGCGCGCCCCGCCACCGTGACCGGCCGGTGCTCGCCCAGCCGGTGCCCCACCCGGGCGTCGCGCACGGCCAGGAGGCGCCAGCCCCGGCGCCGCAGCCGCACGCAGTACTCGACATCGACCATGTCGATGAAGAAGCCGTCGCGCAGAGGGCCCGCGTCGCGCAGCGCGTCGGCGCGGATCAGCGTGCCCGAGGCGGGGGCCAGCAGCAGGTCCGGGATCACCGGCCGGCCGGCGAAGCTCTCCGCCCGCCAGCGCCGCCCGTCCCCCGAGACCGCCCAGCGCGTTTCCGCACGCTGGCCCGGCTCGCGATTGTCGGCGGCCAGCAGCGCCACCCGCTCCCTGTCCGGGGACGCCTCCCAGGCCGCCAGGAGCGCCGCCACCAGTCCCGGCTCGGCGACGCTGTCCTGGTCCAGCAGCAGCACCCAGCGGTGCCCCCGCGCCAGCGCCCGGTCGATGAGATGGTTCTGCGCCGCGGCGATGCCCCGGTTATCCGGCCAAGCGACCAGCTCGGCCCCGGCCGCCGCGACGGCCGCTTCGGCCCGGGCCGCAGGCGAGGAGCCGTTGTCCAGCACCAGCACCGCGGCGACCTGGGACGCGATGGCGGCGAGGCAGTCCACGATGCCGCCGTCCGGCTCGAAGGAGACGACCAGAGCCGCGACGTCGGGCGGCGGGGGCGGCGATGCGGTGGAAGGCTCGGTCATGCTGTCCGCAGTGCGGGGGATCACACCTGCTTAGCAGCCCGTCGCGGCCCCCACCATCCTTTGTCGCAGGGCTCTTCCCCGCCGGAGGTGGTAATGTCCCCACCTCGTTCAGGGACATTAACCCTGTCGCTCCCGTCTTCCACTTGAAGGTCCGGTACCATGTACGTGTTCATGATGCTTGGCGTGATGGTCGTCGGCGCCCCGGTCGCTCTCGGGATCGTCTGGGCCGTCATGAGCAACATGTTCGACTGAGCGGTCCGCGCCGCTCCCCCGGCGCCCCGCTTCCATGCTAAGCAGCGGGCGTGACGAACGACCTCCATCCTCCTCGGCACCGGAGCCGACCGGCACGGGACCGCGCCGCGGCCCTGCTGCGCGCCGTGGCGCGTCGCCTGCGCCATGGCGAGCCCCGGGGCGGCGCATTCCGCCTGTTCCAGGCGGCCGCCCCCGCCGCGGCCTACCGGCTCTGGCGCGCCCGGCTGATGCGCGCCCTGGCGGCGCCGGCGCCCTCCGGGCGGCTGATCTCGCTGATCCTCGACGGCGACGCGGGCGACGCCGCGCGGACGGTCGCCAGCCTGGCGGCGCAGGACCATGCCGCCTGGGAGCTGCTGCTGCCGGCGGGCGCTCCTGATGTGCCGGAGGAGCCGCGCCTGCGCCCGCTGGCCCAGGGTGCCGAGCCGGCCGACGCGGCGCTCGGCTCCCATGTCGGCCGGATCGCGGCCGGCGACACGCTCGCCCCCGGCGCGCTGGCCCGCATCGCCGCTGCCCTGAGCGACGACACCGACCTGCTCTACACCGACGAGGAGCGGATGGACGGCGCGGGCCGCCCCCTGGCGCCCCTGTTGAAGCGCGCCTTCGATCCCGACCTGGCCCAATGCCGCGACATGATCGGCCGCCTCGCCCTGGTTCGGCGTGACTTGGCTCCGCTCGGCCCGCTGGCGGTTGCCCTGGCCCACCCCGGCCGGGTGCGCCACCTGGCCCTGCCGCTCTACCGCCGCGCGGCAATACCCGCCGTGGATGCCGAGGCGCACCGGAAGGCCGTGCAGCCCCTGCTGGACGCGGCGGAGCCCGGCGCCGTGGCGGAGGTGGTGGGCGGGCTGGTGCGCGTCCGCTGGCCGCTGCCCTCGCCCGTGCCGCCGGTCAGTGTCATCGTGCCGACCAAGGACCGGGTGGAGCTGCTGCGCCCCTGCGTCGAGGCGGTGCTGGACCGGACCCAGTATCCGGCGCTGGAGCTGATCGTCATCGACCATGAGAGCACCGACCCGGCGACGTGCCAGTTCCTGGACGCGCTGCGCCGGCGGCCCGGCGTGCGCGTGCTTCCCCATGCCGGGCCCTTCGACTATTCGGCCATGAACAACCTCGCCGCCGCGTCGGCCGCCGGCGAGGTGCTGCTGTTCCTGAACAACGACGTGGAGCCGCTCGGCCCCTGGTGGATGAACGAGCTGGTGGCGCAGGCGGTGCGTCCCGGCGTCGGCGCCGTCGGGGCGAAGCTGCTCTATCCCGACCGCCGCATCCAGCATGGCGGCGTGGTGCTGGGGCTGGGCGGCGGGGTGGCGGGCCACCGCTACCGCCTGCTGCCCGGCGACGCGCCCGGGCCGGACGGCGACGCGCTCTGCGCCCAATCCCCCCTGGCGGTCACCGGCGCCTGCCTGGCGGTGACCCGCGCCGCCTTCGAGGCGGTGGGCGGGTTCGACGCGGGGGTCTTCCCCGTGGCCTTCAACGATGTCGATCTGTGCCTGCGGCTGCGGGAGCGCGGGCTGCGCAGCGTCTGGACCCCGCACGCCGTGCTGCTGCACAAGGAATCCGCCAGTCTCGGCCGGCCGGGCAGCGCCGCGCGGCGGGCGCAGTTCGCCCGGGAGGAGGCGGCCTTCCGCGCCCGCTGGGGTCATCTGGTCGGCCGCGACCCGTCCTGGCACCCGTTGCGCTCGCTGGAGGGGGACGAGGGCTGGCTCGCCTGGCCGCCGCCAGCCGCCGCCGCGACCCGCTGACGGCCGCCCGCCCGGGCCGGGCCTAGCCCGCAGGGGATAGTGTGACGCGCGTCACCTCTCCCCGGCCGGGCGCTCCCTATCGTCATCCCGTGCCCGACGAGGGCGCCCGATGTCCCCGATCCAACGTCCCGGCCCGCCGCGGCCCCTCCGGAAGCCCGCAAATCCGCCGTTTCCACCCTCCCGGACCGGCCGAAAGCGACTCGATATCGTTGGAACGGTGACATGCGGCGACTCGGGGCAAGAGCAAGGAATTACAAAGCTTATTGCGGTATCGTAATGTTACGGAGGCGTTCCGGCTCCAGGCTTTCCGAGCCCGATCGAGCGTCACCGTTCCTGCCTGTTCCGAAGGTTAGGGCCTATTGACACCCATCCCCGGCTGGCCGTGTATAGCCGGGGGAGCGCACTCCCACCTCGAGGTCACCGTGGCCGAACCGATCCGCACCGCCGCCCTGGTCGGCGACAAGGTCCCGCCGGGCGATGCCAACGGGCAGCCCGAACCGATCTTCGCCACCCATTCCGGCAGCCGGTTCGAGAGCCGCCGGGACAGCGCCGCCTCGACCTACCGCAAGACTCTGCTGAAGATCGAGCAGCTCCACATGAACCTGATGGAGCTGGAGCGCCGCTGCCGCGCCATCGAGCCGGGCGGCGCATCCGCCAGCATGTCGGAGTTCAAGCGCCTCTCCCCGGTCTTCGAGGAGGTGCTGTCCTTCATCGCGGTCATCGAGACCCACACGGCTGAGCTGGAGGAGCACCGGCGCGTCGAGGTGGAGGCGCAGCTGGCGCTGCTGCGCCGCCGGCTGGCCAAGCTTCATGTCGAGACGGCGGAGCCCCTGCTGGCCCGCGTCGAATCCTCGCGGGAGCCGCTGGCGCTCGGCACGCGCAACGTCATGGACCGCTGGCTGGCCTATGTCGACCAGATCTCCCAGCGCCTGACCGCCGGCGCCACCGAGGAGGCCATCGCGGCCGACCTGGCGTCGGTGGAGCGGGTGCGGGCGCTGTCCCGGACCATCGCCGACCGCTCGATCGACCTGCCCGATTTCTCGCAGGACATGCCGCCGGCGGCCGACGAGCCCGAGGAGGACGGTCCCGCGCGGCCGCTCCTGACCTCGCACCGGCGCGCCCAGCCCGCCCTGCCCAGCATGATCCGCTTCGCCGTGCGGCAGTCGGGCAACCGGTACTATCTCGACCCCCGCGGCTCCTCCACCATGCTGGTGGAGGTCCGCCGCGGCAACCTGCAGCCCGGCCTGGCCGCCGCGCTGGGCGTCGATCCCGGCAACCTCGTCATGGTGCTGAACGGCCGCGACCCCTTCTCCCAGGAGAAGATGAACGCCGCGCTTGAGTTCCTGAAGCGGCAGCTGGGCGAGCACCGGGTCGAGCTGCTGACCTCCTGACCCCGCCCGACTCCATGCGGAGTGAGGGGGAACGGAGACATTGAATCTCAATCGGTTAAGCCCGATTCGCTCATCCTCCCGGTCAGGCGCTCCGGCTCGGGGTTTCGGTGACGTTCGTCCCCCTCCCCCTCGGATGCATTTTTTCCGTGCCGAGTCGTGCGCGACGTCGGCGAGCCTGGCTCATGCCCGCCTGGGCGGGCTCCGCCAAGGCGTTTGGCCCCCGCCGACTCGCGCGCGGAGCGTCTTTTCTTCCCTGAATCCCTGTTACCACCGTTAATAAGTTAGAGTGTTGACTCGTTACGGCGGCGAATCCGCTTTTCAGAACAGAGGCTTGCGAGCCGTTGGGTTTCCATTCCAACGCGTATGCGTCTCTGTTCCATCGAACCGGCGTCTCCGTTCCACCGAGCCCATGTCCCCGTTCCACCCTGCCGGCGTCCCGGTTCCAACGACCCCTGAAAATGCGTCCCCGAACCAACGAGTCGCGGGACCCCCGTGATTCCCGTGAATGTCACCGTTCCAACGACTCGATGTCCCCGTTCCCCCCGGCCTGCGTCACCCATCCAACGAATCCGGCAGGCTTTCCAGCGGTTTCGACCAAGCTCCGGACCCCAAATCTTCGTTGTTTCGGTGACATCGGCACAATCGCTTGTGGACAGCCTCTGACCCCTCGGACGTAATGACCGTCCGGGCACGGGTCGGGGAAACGCCCCCGGTTCGTTGTTTCGGTGACAGTCGGCGGGTCTCCCGCCGGCCGCCCGGGAAAGAGTCGTTGGAACGGTGACGTCGGGGCCTTCAGGCGGTTCCGAAGCACCCTCACCGGCGTTCCATGTACGGCAAGTCTACCCACCGGCGGACTTGCCTTCGGGACCAGGCGATTTTGGATCAACGTGCCTCGTTGGATCGGTGACATGAGCAGGACAGTCGAACTAGGAGCCCAGCTCTCGCTGCTGGACAGTCCGCTGATCGGCAGCGTGAAGAACGAGCGCTCGGTGATGGTGTACAACTTCTTCGCTCTGACGAAGGAGAAGCGCACCGAACCGCTGCGGTACCAGGACGGCAAGGTGACCATCGAGGTGAAGGGCACCGATGCCGGCATCGCGACCATCTACGACAAGGAATTCCTGATCTACATCGCCTCGCTGATGGTCGACAAGATGAACCGGGGCGAGCCCGTCTCGCCGGTGTTCAGCTTCTCCGGCCACGATTTCTTCCGCGTCTGCCACGTCTCGTCGGGGGGCAAGTCCTACGACCGGATCTCCGGAGCGCTGGAGCGGCTGCAGGGCACGCAGATCAAGACGAACATCGAGACCGGCGGCGAAGGCACGGACGAGTGGTTCAGCTGGCTGAAGTCCGCCAAGGCCGAGTACCGCAAGAACGCCAAGGGCGAGAAGGTCCTGAAGCGGATCACGGTGGAGCTGTGCGACTGGCTCTACCGGGCGATCCTCAAGGACAACCGGATGCTCACCTACGATCCGGCCTATTTCGACCTGCCGCCGCTGGAGAAGCGCCTCTACGAGATGGCGCGCGCCCATTGCGGCAACCAGCCCGGCTTCAAGATCAACATGGAGAAGCTGCGGCTCCGCGTCGGCGCCGAGACCGATCTGCGCCAGTTCCGCTACAAGCTGGCCAAGATCGCCGAGAAGAAGTCGCCGCTGCCGGAATACGGCTTCAAGCTGATCAACGATCCCAACGGCATGGAGAACCCGACCAAGGGCCGGACCCAGCTGAAGAAGATCATCGTCGTGTTCTGGCGCCTGGACCGCTGGCGCGAGTACGACGTCGCCCGCTTCGAGGCGCTGGAGGACTGACGCTTCAGCCCCGCAGGGCGGCGAGTTCGCCGGCCATGCGCGCCAGCGCGGCGGGTACGCCCTCGGCCAGCGGGAACTGGCGCTGCGACGGGAACCAGGGGCGCACCGCTGTCCCCAAGCCGGTCCAGTCGGCATGAGCGAAGCGCCAGCAGGGAACGCCCAGGGCGCCCGCCATCTCCGAGACCGATGTCGCCGGGCTGATCACCAGGTCGAGGCCGGCGGTCAGGGCCGCCGCCGTCTCCAGATCGTCCATCAGGTCGACGCCGTCCCAGCGCGCCACGCGGATGCCGTGGGCCGCCTCGGCCGCCACAAGCTCCGCCGCGCCGCCGTCATATTGCAGATTGACCCAGCTGATGCCCGGCAGCGCCAAAAGCGGCGCCCACTGGTCGAGGGTCGAGTAGGCGGCGCGCCGTTCGGTCGTCAGCGTGCGCGAGCGCCAGCACAAGCCCACCTTGAGCCCGGGGCCGAGATCCGCCAGCCGGCGGGCCCACAGCGCCTTCAGGCCCGGTTCCGCCGCTAGATAGCCGTCGACCGGCGCCCGGGCGGCCGACCAGGGCAGCAGCCGGGCGAGGCTGCCGGCGGCGACCTGAAGCTCGGCGCCGCCCGTCCCCTCCTGCTCCGCCCGCACCTCGGCGGTGGGAAAGGCGCGGGCGAACAGGCCGGTCAGGCGCCGGTCGCACTCGATGACGAGCGTGCCGGCCCGCGCCGCGAGGCCGCCGTAGAGCGCGCCGAACAGCAGCTCGTCGCCCAGCCCCTGCTCTCGCCAGACCAGCAGGCGCTTGTCCGACACATCCTCGCCGTGCCACTCCCCGATGCCGAACCGGCGCCTCGGATGTTTCGTTTCGGCATCGAAACGCCAGCCATAGCCCTCCCAGCCGGCCTCCAGCCGCCCGGCGGCGAGGTCGAGCAGGCCCCGGTTCAGCCGCGCCGAGGCGAGCCCCGGGTCGAGGTCCAGTGCCCGGTTATAGGCGGCCAGCGCCGCCTCCGTCCGGTCGGCGGCCTCCAGGGTGCGGGCGAGGTTGTTGTGCGCCTCGGCATGCCCCGGGACGAGCGCGATGGCCCGGCGGTGCAGGGCCTCGCCCTCGGCCGCGCGTCCCAGCAGCCGCAGCGCGTCGCCCAGCCCCGTCAGCGCGTCGGCCTCCTCAAGGTCGGTGCCGAGTCCGCCGGACAGCGCCGCCCTGTAGGAGGCGGCGGCATCCTCCGGGCGGTCCAGATCCTTCAGCGCGGCGGCCAGGTTGGCATGCGCCGCGGCAAGGCCCGGATCGAGCGCTAGCGCGGCGTGGTGGCTCTCCGCCGCTTCCTCCAGCCGTCCCAATGTCCGGAGCGCATTGCCGAGATTGGTCAGCGCGTCGGCGGCATCGGGCCGCGCCGCCAGCGCCTGGCGGTAGCGCGCCTCCGCCTCCGCCGGGCGCCCGGCCTCCTGCAGGGCGTTGCCGAGATTCACCAGGGCCGCGGCATAGGTCGGCGCCGCGGCGACGGCGCGCTCCATCAGCTCGATCGCCTCGCGCCGCCGTCCGGTCTGGCCGCGGGCAAGCCCCAGCAGATGCAGCGCCACCGGCTGCGACGGGTCCCGCCGCAGCACCTGGCCGTAACCATCCGCCGCCGCTTCCAGCCGTCCGTCCCGGTGATGCCCGACCGCGCGCTCCAGCAGCGCCTCGGTATTTCCCTCCGCCGGATCGCCGCCCGGACCTTCCCCCGTCCCGCCCCCCGGACCTCCGGGCGCGGGATCGGCCGCGAGCAGCGCACGCAGGGTTATGGCGATGCGCGGCAGCGTGTCGGCGGCGCGTTCGCCGTTCCCGGCGCGGAACACGCGCATCGAGGCGAACCAGGGGCGCACGGCGGTGCCCAGGCAGGACCAGTCGCCGGCGCCGGTGAAGCGCCAGACCGGCACCCCCAGCGCCCCGGCCATCTCGCCCACGGCGGTGGCCGCCGTGATCACCAGATCCAGCCCGGATGTCAGCGCCGCCGCCGTCTCCAGATCGTCGCGCAGGTCGGCATCATGCCAGCGGGCAATGCGGATGCCGAAGCGCGCCTCGGCGGCCGCGATCTCCTCGCCGCCGCCGTCATACTGCAGGCTCACCCAGTCGATGCCCGGCAGGGCGAACAGCGGCGCCCAATCGTCGAGGCGGGTGTAGGATTTCTCGCGGCTGACCGTGCGCACCTGGCTGCGCCAGCAGATGCCGATCTTGAGCCCCGGCCCGAGGGCGGCCAGCCGCTCCCGCCACAGGGCCGCCAGATCCGCGCGCGGCTCCAGGTAGGCGGTTCCGCGGAAGGCGCCCGGCACCGGCGCCAGGGCGCGGGGCAGGCTGCCGGCCGGCACCTCGAGATCGGCATCGCGCGGGTCCGCCGTCTCCGCCCGCACGGTCGCCTGGGGAAGGGCGCGCGACAGCAGCCCGACCAGCCTTGGATCGCACTCCACCACCAGATGGCCGCAACGGGCCTGGAGATCGCGGTAGAGCGAGCCGAACATCAGCTCGTCGCCCAGCCCCTGCTCCCGCCAGACCAGCACCCGGCGGGCCGGGACGTCCTCGCCCCGCCAGCGCGGCATGGTGAAATGCCGGTCAGGCTCCGCCTGCCGCGCGGCGAAGCGGGCCTCGTGCCAGTCCCAGCCGCGCGCCAGGTCGCCCTCCTCCAGCGCCAGCAGGGCGCGGTTGTAGAGCGCCGGCGCGAAGCCGGGCTGGTCGGCCAGCAGCCGGTCCAGCGTGGCGCGGGCGCCAGCGCGGTCGCCGGCCCCGACCTGCAGGATGGCCAGATTGTTCCGCGCCTCGGCGAAGGACGGGTCGAGCTTGACCGCCTTGGCGTGGCAGGTCGCCGCCTCGCTCTCGTGGCCGAGGTCGGCCAGCGCCAGGCCGAGATTGGTCCAGCCGACGGCTGAGCCCGGGTCGAGGTCGAGGGCGTGCCGCAGCTCCGCGACGGCTTCGGCGGGCCGGCCGGCATGGCGCAGCGCAATGCCCAGATTGATGCGCGCCTTGGCATAGTCCGGCCGGATCGCCAGGGCGCGGCCATGCGCCTCGATCGCCTCGGCCGGGCGGCGCCGGTCGGCCAGCACGGCGCCCAGGTTGGTCCAGGCCTCGGCATAGGAAGGGTTGAGGTCGGAGGCCCGGCGGAAGGCCGCTTCCGCCTCGTCCGGCCGGCCCAGCTCGCGCAAGGCGCTGCCCGCGCTGTTGTGCGCCTGGGCGAAGGCCGGATCGGCGGCCAGCGCCCGCTCCACCAGCGCCAGCGCGCGTCCATGCTCGCCGCGCTGGTGCAGCAGCAGACCCATGAGGTGCAGCGCGTCGGGATCGCCGGGGGACGCCGTCAGCGCGGCGCGGTATGCCAGCTCGGCCTCGTCCAGCCGCCCGGCCCGGTGCAGGGCGACGGCCGTCTCCAGGTTGGCGGCGGCGGCCGGCGGTGCCGACGGTTGCGGCGCCGGCTGGCGATCCGGGAGAGGTGCCGCGCCCGCCGCCAGCCGCCGCAGCTCGCGCGCCATGGCGGCGCAGACCGTCCCCAGCGGCTCTCCCGCCGCCGGCGTCCAGACGCGCATGGCGGGGAACCAGGGCCGCGCCGCCGTCCCCAGGCTCGACCAGTCGGCCGCCGGTTCCAGCCGCCAGACCGGCACGCCCAGCGCCCCGGCCATTTCGCCCACCGCCGTCGCGGCGCTCACCACCAGGTCGAGGTGGGATGTCAGGGCCGCCGCACCCTCCAGATCGTTCCTCAGGTCGAGGTCCGGCCAGCGGTGCAGCGTCACGCCCAGCGCGGCCTCGGCGGCGGATGTCTCGTCCTCCGGCATGTCGTACTGCAGGCTGACCGGCACGATCCCCGGGAGCCGCAGTAGCGGCGCCATGTCCGCCAGTTCGACATAGAGGCCCCGGCGTTCCAGGGACTTCAGTCCGCTCCGCCAGCAGATGCCGACCCTCAGTCCGGGCCCGAGCCCCGCCAGCCGCTCCGACCAGCGCGCGGCGAGATCCGGGTCGGGACCGAGCCAGCCGGCGCGGGCGGGAAAACCGGCGAGGTCCGGACAGAGCAGCCCCGGCAGCGATCCCGCCGGCACGAAGACGTCCGCATCGCGCGCATCCGCGGTCTCGGCCCGCACGGTGGCCCCGGGCAGGGCGCGGGCGAACAGGCCGACCAGCCGCTTGTCACACTCCACCACCAGATGGCCGCAGCGCGCGCGCAGATCGGCATAGAGGGCGGAGAACATCAGCTCGTCGCCAAGGCCCTGCTCGCGCCGGACCAGCAGGCGGCGGCCGGAGATGTCCTCGCCCCGCCAGCGCGGCAGGTCGGCCGCGCGGTAGCTGTCGTGCGGGATCGCCTGCGACCTGGCCTCGTACCGCGCCCAGCCCCGATCCAGCCGGCCGAGGGTCAAATCGTTCAGGCCGAGGTTCCAGACCGCCTTCGCGTCACCCGGACGGCGCGCCAGCGCCCGCTCGAACAGCTCGGTCGATTCGGGCAGGCGCCGCTGGTCGCGCAGCACGATGCCGAGATTGATCAGGGCGTCGGGATCGTCGGGGCTGCGCTCCACCAGCGCGCGCTGGATCGCCTCCCCCTCGCCGTGCCGCCCCTGCAGGCGGCGCAGCGCCCCGAGATTGGTCAGCGCGCCGGCATGGCCGGGCTCAAGCTCCAGGACGCGGCGGAAGCAGGCCTCGGCCTCGTCCACCCGCTCGCGCGCCGTCAGCAGCAGGCCCAGATTGTTCCAGCCGCCGGCCCAGCCGGGCTTCAGCGCCGTCGCCCTGGTGTGGCAGGCCTCCGCCTCGTCCAGCCGGCCCAGCGCGACGAGGGTCTCGCCCAGATTGGCGTGCACCTCGGCCAAGCCGGGATCGATCGCCAGGGCCGAGCGGTGCGCCGCCTCCGCCTCCGCATGCCGTCCCAGCCGCGCCAGCGCGGTGCCGAGGCCGGTGGCGATGCCGGCGGAGGTCGGGCGCAGCCGCCGGGCCACCTCGTAGCGGGCGAGCGCCTCCTCGGCCTCGCCTTGCCGCAGCAGCGCCGCGGCGAGGTTCGACAGCGCCGCCACGAAGTCCGGCACCAGCGCGACCGCCCGGCGCATCAGCGGGATGCCCTCGGCGGCCCGCCCGTCGCCCGCCAGCAGATGCCCCAGCAGATGCAGCGCCACGGGCTGGTCGGGCTCGGCCGCCAGCACCAGCCGGTAGAGTCGCTCGGCCTCTCCCGCTCGGCCAGCCTTGTGGTGCTCGATCGCCGTCTCCAGCGCGTCGGCCGGCGGCGGTTCGGCCGGCGCCGCCGGTGCTTGCGCCAGGCGGGCGAGGTCGCGGGCGAAGGTGGCCAGCGCCTCGGCCGGCCGGCTTCCTTCGGCCAGGGTGAGGCTGCGCTGGCTGGCGAACCAGGGCCGGACGCCGGTGCCGAGCGCCGTCCAGTCCGGTCCCCGGCCGAAGCGCCAGCAGGGCACGCCCAGCGCGCCGGCCATCTCCGACACGGCGGTGGCGGCCGTGACCACCAGATCGAGTCCCGCCACCAGGGCCGCGACCCCATCCAGATCGTCGGCGAGGTCGAGGTCGGGCCAGCGCGCGATGGTGATGCCGTGCCGCGCCTCCGCCGCCGCCAGCTCCGGCTCCGCCGCGACGCTGTCGTACTGCAGGCTGACCCAGCTTATGCCAGGCAGCCGGAAGAGCGGCGCCCACTCCTCCAGCCGGCTGTAGAGCCCCTCGCGCTCGGCCGAGCGCAGGCCGCTGCGCCAGCAGATGCCCACTTTCAGCCCGGGACCCAACGCCCCCAGCCGTTCCGCCCAGTGCCCGGCCAGGGCGGGGTCGGGCGTCAGCCAGGGACGGCCGTCGAAGGACACCGTCCGGGGGCGCAGCAGGCCCGGCAGCGAGCCGGCCGGCACCTCGACATCGGCATCGCGCGGCGCCCGCGTCTCGGCCCGCACGGTGGCGCCCGGCAGCGCGCGGGCGATGATGCCCACCAGCCGGGGATCGCACTCCACCACCAGGTGGCCGCAGCGCGCCTGCAGATCGCGGTAGAGCGACCCGAACATCAGCTCGTCGCCCAGCCCCTGCTCGCGCCAGACCAGAACACGGCGCCCGGAGACGTCCTCGCCCCGCCAGCGCGGCATGGGCAGGCGGCGGGCCGGCTGGTCGCGCTTGGCGACGAAGCGGTCCTCATAGCCCGGCCAGCCGCCCGCGAGGTCGCCCGCCTCCAGCCGCAGCAGCGCCCGGTTGAAACGCGCCAGAGGCTGGCCCGGCTCGATCTCCAGCGCCCGCGCCAGGGCCGCCTCGGCCTCCTCGCCCCGTCCCAGGACCCGTAGCGCCGATCCCAGGTTGGTGTGGGCCATCGCCATGCCGGGCGCCAGCCCAAGGGCGCGGCGATGACAGGTCTCCGCCTCGGCCGCGCGGCCGAGTTCCTTCAGCACCGATCCGAGATTGGTCCAGGCCTCGGCATGGCCGGGGCGATGCTCGATCGCGGTGCGCAGCGCCTCTTCCGCCTGATCCAGCCGGCCCAACCCCTGCAATACGGTGCCGAGATTGGACCAGGCCTCGACGAAGTCCGGCTTGGCCGCCAGCGCGGCGCGGTAATGGCGCTCGGCCTCGGCCAGCCGGCCGGCTGCCTGCAGGATGTTGGCGAGGTTGTTCTCGGCGGTCGCGAAGCCGGGCCGCGCCTCGACCGCCCGGCCGATGAGATGGGCGGCCTCAGCCCCGTCGCCCGCCTGGAAGCGCAGCAGCCCCAGCAGGTGCAGCGCGTCGGCGTCGTCCTGCTTCCAGGCGATGAGAGAGCGGTACGCCGCCTCCGCCTCGGCCGTCCGGCCCTGCTCGTGCAGGGCGAAGGCCTGGGGCAGCGACAGGGCCGGCTTGGCGGGCTTGGGTTCCGGCGGCGTCACCGGGGACGCTTTCGCCGGCACCGCGGTCAGCGCGTTCTGCAGCGACGTCCGTGCCCTGGGCGTCGCGGCCATCGGGGGAGCCGCGGCCACCGTCGGCGGCTCCAGGCCGGCCAGATGGCAGAGCGCATGGACCACCAGCGGGGGCGTCGCCCGCACGCTTTCGTCGGACAGGAAGGCGCGCATGGCGGGGAACCAGGGGCGCACCGGCGTGCCCAGATGCGACCAGTCGCCGGGCATGCCCACGCGCCAGGTCGGTACACCCAGGGCCGCCGAGATCTCGCCTACCGAGGTCGGCGCGGTGACCACCAGGTCGAGGCCGGAGATCAGCGCCGCCATGCCGTCGACGTCATTGCGAAGGTCCAGGTCCGGCCAGCCTGCCAGGGTCACGCCCCGGGCGGCGGCCACCCGCAACTCCTCGGCGCTGTCGCTGTATTGCAGGTTGACCAGCGTGACGCCGGGGATGGCGGCCAGTGCCGCCCAGTCCAGAAGCTCGGTGTAGTTGCCGTCGCGCTCCAGCGCCTGCAGGCCCGAGGTCCAGCACAGCCCCACCTTCAGCCCGGGCCCGAGATCCCTCAGCCGCTTGGCGAACTCGGCGGCGCGGACGGGATCGGGCTTCAGCCAGGGGCCGGCGCCGAAGTCACCCAGGCGCCGGCGGAACAGGCCGGGCAGGCTGCCGACCGGGATCTCCAGGTCGACGTCGGTCGGATCGTCGGTCTCCCGCCGCACCGTCGCCCGCGGCCAGCTGCGGGCCAGCAGCGGGACCAGGCGGGCATCGGTCTCGATGATCACGTGGCCGGCCCGATCGATGGCCTCGGCCAGCAGGCCGCCGAACATGATCGCGTCGCCCAGACCCTGCTCGCGCCAGACCAGCAGCGTGCGACCGGAAATATCCTCGCCGCGCCACCGGGGGATGGCGAAGCGGCGCTTGGGCAGCACCGGCCCGCCGTCGAACCGCGCCTCGTAGTCGCTCCACCCGCCGGCGAGATCGCCCCGCGCCAGCCGCAGCAGCGACCGGTCCCAGCGCGCCACGGCGAGGTCCGGGTCGAGCGTCGCCGCCCGGTCATAGGCCGCTTCCGCCTCCTCCGCACGGCACAGCGCCTGCAGCACGGTGCCGAGGCCGACCCAGGCCGGCGCCGACTCCGGTTCCGCCTTCAGCGCGCGGCGCAGCAGCGGCTCGGCCTCGGCGGCTCGGCCCAGCAGCCGCAGCAGGTCGCCCAGGTCGAGCAGCGCCGGAACCTCGTCCGGATGCATCGAGAGCACGCGGCGCAGCAGTGCCTCCGCCTCATCCATCCGGTCCAGCTGGCGCAGCGCCTGCGCCAGGTTGGTCATGGGTTTGGGGGCGCCCGGATTCTGGCGCACCGCCTGCCGGTGGGCGGCCTCGGCGCCGGCGCGGTCGCCCAGCGTCAGGCGGATCATGCCCAGATGGTCCCAGGCCTCGGGGAAGAAGTGCCGCAGCGCCAACGCGCGGTCGATGAGGGCGAGCCCCTCCTCGCTGCGTCCCTGCTGATGGACCGCGACGCCCAGCAGGTGCAGCGCGTCCGTGTCGTCGGGCGATGCGCGAAGCAGGGCGCGGTACGCCGCTTCCGCCTCCGCCGTCAGGCCGTCGCGGTGGAGCGCCATGGCCGCCTCAAGCGGCGTCCCGCCCTCCCGGCCCGCCGGTCCCTGCATCCGCTCCATCATGCCCGCATCACCTGCCCGATCCGAGGCAGAGACTAACCAAAGGCCGTTAACGCCGCCAGAATCGTATCACCAGTTTGTGGACCGTTTTGCGATGATTGGTTCGCGGAGCCTGGCACTGATAAACTGTGAAATCAGTCGCTCATTTCTGCTATGATGAAGCGCAGCCTGACCAGAACTTCCAGGCCCTTACTCGACGCGACGACGCACTGATCTTCAGGTATGACGTCCGATTGCAACGGAAAACTGTCCTACAAAACGTTCAGCTACCGCATCAAGGATGCCGGGGTCGGGAAGAGTTTGTGCCGGATGGCATCGGCAGTAAACATCGTTTGGAATTACTGCAACGACATCAGTGCCAAGTCAGCGCAGAGAGGGCCACGATGGATTTCCAAAGAGGAGCTGAGGGCGCTCACAGCGGGAAGCAGCAAACTGCTCGATCTGCCGTCTCAGGTGATCCAAAGCGTCACTGATGAGTTCTTGACCAGGCGACGTCAACGGGGGCAGCCGAAGCTTCGATGGCGCGGGCGCAAGGCTTTCGGCTGGATACCTTTGACCAACCAGGATGTCGTACTGGCTGGCGGCGTGGCGCATTTTCGGGGGAAGAGGCTGCGTCTCTGGTATCACCGACCCATCGAGGGACGGATCAAGTCGGGATGCCTGACGCAGGACGCCAGAGGCCGCTGGTACTGCAATTTGGTCTGCGAGATTGAGTGCCGTACCGAGGCCAGCGGCGGCGTGATCGGCGTCGATCTCGGCCTTGCCACGGTGGCGACCTGTTCCGACGGCGCACGGTTGGAACGGGCCGCCTTCTACCGCGATGTGGAGCCTAAACTGGCGGAAGCGCAACGGCGTCGACGCCGGCGGCAGGCACGAACCCTCCATGCCAAGATCGCCAGCCGCCGGAAGGACTCGCTGCACAAATTCTCCCGAGAACTCGTTGCGCGCTGCCGCGTCATCGCCGTCGGTGATGTCTCGTCATCGCAACTTTCCACATCCTCCTTGGCGAAGAGTATTCACGACGCCGGTTGGGGCATCCTGCGGCGCTACCTCAGATACAAATGCGATCACGCGGGAGTGGCTTATGTGGATGTTCAGGAACGAGGAACAACCCGGATCTGCTCAGCCTGTAGTAGGTCGACCGGACCACAAGGGCTGGCGGATCTTGGGATCAGGCAGTGGGTATGCAGCAGCTGCGGCCAGCTTCATGACCGCGACATCAATGCTGCGTTGAACATTGCCCGTCTCGGGTGCGAGACGCTCGGCCTGAAGGGGTCGGGAAGCTCAGCCGATGGGCTGGGAGGCATCACCAGAATGCTTAACCATTTTGACGGTATTTAGTAGCATCTCTCATCCGAATCATACCAGCCCAGGGGATATCGTTGAGGTTCAACGGCAAGGAGAGGGGGCAAATGGCGCCCGGCCGTTCGCCTCGCGTCAATCGCCCCTCGGCGCAACTCTCTGGGAAAGCCCGCCGATGCCCGACTTCCTGAAGGCCGCCCTGTCGCAGTTCAACGGCGCCTCGATCCTCATCACGGGCGGCACCGGCTCCTTCGGGCGGCAGTTCGTGCGGTACCTGCTGAAGAACGCCAAGCCGCGCCGGGTGGTGATCTTCTCGCGGGACGAGTTCAAGCAGTATGAGATGCAGCAGCAGCTGAGCCATCTGGACACCGAAGGCACGCTGCGCTTCTTCATCGGCGACGTCCGCGACCAAGCCCGGCTGGACCTGGCGATGCGCGAGATCGACTTCGTCGTCCACGCCGCCGCGCTGAAGCATGTGCCGACGGCCGAGTACAACCCGATGGAATGCATCCGCACCAACGTGAACGGGGCGGAGAACGTCGTGCGGGCGGCGCTGAACAACAAGGTGAAGCGCGTCGTGGCGCTGTCCACCGACAAGGCGGCGAACCCGATCAACCTGTACGGCGCCAGCAAGCTGGCCTCCGACAAGATCTTCGTCGCCGCCAACAACCTGTCGGGCTCGGTCGGCACCCGCTACGCCGTGGTGCGCTACGGCAACGTGGTGGGGTCGCGCGGCAGCGTGGTGCCGCTGTTCCGCCAGCTGGTGGCCCAGGGCGCCGACCACATCCCGATCACCGACGAGCGCATGACCCGCTTCTGGATCACGCTCTCGCACGGGGTGGAGTTCGTCGCCAGCTGCTTCGCCATGATGCAGGGCGGCGAGATCTTCGTGCCGAAGATCCCGAGCATGCGGGTCGTGGACATCGCCACGTCCATGGCGCCCGGCCTACCGCAGAAGATCATCGGCATCCGCCCGGGCGAGAAGCTACACGAGGTCATGATCACCGAGGATGATAGTCGGCAGACCTTCGAGATGCCGGACCGGTTCGTGATCGAGCCCGCTTTCAACTGGTGGAAGCGGGACGCTTACTTGAAGCACGGCGCCAAGGCCGTGCCGGACGGGTTCAGCTACCGGAGCGACACGAATACCGACTGGCTGACGCCCGAGCGTCTGGCGGTCCTGCTGGAAAGGCCGGAGACATGACCGAAAGCGCGTTCCTCCCCTATGGCCGGCAAGGCATCGACGACGAGGACATCGCCGCCGTGGTGGCGGTCCTGCGCAGCGACTGGCTGACGCAGGGGCCGATGTCCGCCAGCTTCGAGCGCGCCTTCGCCGACCGGGTGGGCGCGCGCCACGGGGTCGCCTGCGCCAACGGCACGGCGGCGCTGCACCTGGCCTGCCTCGCGCTGGGCCTCTCCGAGGGCGACGCCGTCATCGTTCCCTCCGTCACCTTCCTGGCGACGGCCAACGCCGTGCGCTACTGCGGCGCCGAGGTGGTCTTCACCGACGTCGATCCCGACACCGGCCTGATGCGCCGCGCGGACGCCGAGGCGGCGCTGGCCCGGGCCGAGGCCGCCGGCCTGCGGGTGCGGGCGGTGATCCCGGTCCACCTCGCCGGCCAGGTGGCCGACATGGACGGGCTGGAGCAACTGGCGCAGGAGCATGGCTTCCACCTGATCGAGGACGCCGCCCACGCGGCCGGCACCCGCGTGCTGCGGCCGGACGGGCACGAGGTGGAGGTGGGGGCCTGCGACCGCTCGGCCATGGCCTGCTTCTCCTTCCATCCGGTCAAGACCATGACGACCGGAGAGGGCGGCATGGTGACCACCAACGACGACGCGTTCGCCGCGCGCCTGCGCCGCTTCGTCTGCCATGGCATGACCCGCAATCCTGACGACTTCGCCTACAAGCGCGACGCCTTCGACGACCGGGGCGAGCCGAACCCCTGGTACTATGAGATGCATGAGCCGGGCTTCAACTACCGGCTGACCGACATCCAGGCGGCCCTGGGCCTGTCGCAGCTGACCCGGCTGGACCGCTTCGTGGCCCGCCGCGCCGAGCTGGTGGCCCGCTACGACCGCGCGCTGAAGCCGCTGGCGCCGGCGGTGCGGCCGGCGGGGCGGGTGGAATTCTGCCGGCCGGGCTGGCACCTCTACCCGGTGCTGGTCGATTTCGACCGGCTGGGGCTGGACCGCTCAGCCCTGATGGCGCGGCTGCGGGCATCCGGCATCGGCACCCAGGTCCACTACATCCCGGTCCACCGCCAGCCCTACTACCGCCGCCGCTATGGCCAGCAGATGCTGCCGGGCGCCGACGCCTGGTACGCGCGCTGCCTGTCGCTGCCGCTGTTCCCCGACATGGCCGAGGACGACGCGGACCGGGTGGCGGGCGCACTGGCGGAGATGCTGGCTCCGGTTCGGACCTGAGCGTCCGAACCGGGGCGCCGCCCTTCCGGCGGCAGGCATGCGCCTTGCGGGTGGGGGAGGCCGGCGGATAGGCTGGGGGTGTCTGCCAACCCGTCCCGTGAGCGGCATAGGTGCGAGATGCGTGATAAGACGGCCCCCGTCACCGGTACCGCCGGTCGGAACGGGGCGTGTCTCCCCGAGTTGCCACCGGGCGCGGCATAGGGGCGGCGCATGGCCACGGACGGTATCATTCCCGTGATCCTGTCGGGCGGTTCCGGCACCCGGCTCTGGCCCCTGTCGCGCGAGACCTATCCCAAGCAGTTCCTGGCGCTGGACGGGCCGAGGAGCCTGCTGCTGCGCACGCTGGACCGCTGCGCCGGCGCGGGGCTGGAGCCGCCCCTGGTCGTGGCCGCGCAGGACCCCGCTTCCTGGTGGCCGAGCAGCTGCGCGAGGCGGGCGGCGGCGCCCGGCCGATCCTGCTGGAACCGGTCGCGCGCAACACCGCCGCCGCGGTCGCCGCCGCCGCTTGCGTGCTGGCCGAGACGGCGCCGGACGCGCTGATGCTGGCGCTGCCCGCCGACCATGTCATCACCGACGAGGCGGCTTGGCGACGGGCGTTGGCGGCCGGTACCGCCGCGGCGCGGGCGGGCCATCTCGTCACCTTCGGCATCGACCCGACCCGCCCGGAGACGGGCTACGGCTATGTCGCGCGCGGCGAGCCGCTGGACGGGCTGCCGGGCGTGCACCGGGCCGACGGCTTCGTCGAGAAGCCGGACGCGGTCCGGGCGGCCGGCTATCTCGCCGGCGGGCGGCATCTCTGGAACAGCGGCATGTTCCTGATGCGCGCCGACATCCTGCTGGCCGGAGCTGGACCGGCTGGCGCCGGACCTGCTGGCGGGCGTGCGCGCCGCCGTGGCGGGCCGCGCCCGCGACCTGGATTTCGAGCGGCTGGAGCCCGGGCGCTTCCAGTCCCTGCCCGCCGTCTCGATCGACGACGCCCTGTTCTCCCGGTCCGACAAGGTGGCGGTGGTGCCCTGCGCCATCGGCTGGAGCGACATCGGGTCGTGGGAGGCGCTGCACGAGGTGCTGCCCCGGGACACGGCCGGCAATGCCGTCACCGGGGACGTGCTGGTCGAGGATTGCGCCGGCTGCCATCTGCGCTCCGACGGCGTGGTGACGGCGGCGCTGGGATTGCGCGACCTGATCGTGGTGGCGCCGCCGGACGCGGTGCTGGTGGCGCCGCGCGACCGTGCGCAGGAGGTGCGCACGCTGGTGCGCCGCCTGGATGAGGCGGGGCGGAGCGAGGCCAAGAGCCCGCCGCGGGTCTTCCGGCCCTGGGGCTTCTACCAGCCGCTGCACGCCGGCGAGCGGTTCCAGGTCAAGCGCCTGACGGTGCTGCCGGGCCAGCGCCTGTCGCTGCAGAAGCATTTCCACCGGGCCGAGCACTGGGTGGTGGTGAACGGCACCGCGCTGGTCACCCGCGACGACGAGCGGCTGATCGTGCGCGAGAACGAGTCGGTCTACCTGCCGCTCGGCTGCGCCCACCGGCTGGAGAACCCCGGCAAGGTGCCGCTGAACATCATCGAGGTGCAGTCCGGCGCCTATCTGGGCGAGGACGACATCGTGCGGATCGAGGACAGCTACGGGCGCGGGTGATCCTTGCGGCCGGACCTCTCCGCGTTGATCGCGCGGCTGCGGGCAGCCGGGATCGGCACCCCCGTCCACAAAGTCCCGGTCCACCGCCGGCGCCATTACCGCCGCTCCAACGGCCGACAGATGCTGCCGGACGCCGCGGTTTGGAGAGGAGCGTTCCACGATTTGGCTTCCGGGGTCGCGATGGCGCCTCGTTCTCCCGGCCCGGATTGACGTATGGTGGCCCGGGGGCGGATACCCCGCGGGAAACTCCGCGGGGGCCACCCGGGTCCCCCTGACCGCCTGCCGAGACTTGCATGCCTATGACTCAGCCGATTGGCATACCTGGCTTTTCCGGAGCCGTGGAGCCGGTTCCAGAACTGATGTCGCTGGATATTTTCGATACCTTGCTGCTGCGGCGTGTGGACACCCCGGCGGACGCCTTCGACATCGTGGGACGCCGGGCGGTGGAGCGGAATATCATCGATGAGGGGGTGACGCCGTCACTTTTCCGTCTGGTCCGGCAGTCGGCGGAACAGGCGGCCCGGTCGAAGGCGCAGGCAACCCGGGCGTCGACCGAGGTCGGGCTGGCGGACATCTATGCCGAAGCCTCGCTTGGCGATCCCGCCGCGTTGGCCCGGATCGAATTGGAGGTCGAGCGCGAGCTGGTGTTTGCCAATCCTCTGCTGCTGCCGTGGCTGGAGGAACTCGCCCGGCGCGGAATGCGCGTCGTCCTGCTGTCCGACATGTATCTGTCGCACGCGGAGCTGACCGACCTGCTTCTCGCGGCCGGCATCCACGGCGGGCTCTACGCCGCCCTCTACGTCTCCAGCGGACATGGCTGCTCCAAGCGCGATGGCGGCCTCTTCCACAAGCTGATCGCCGATCACCCCGACATTCTCCCCGACCGCATCCTTCACATGGGAGACGACCCCATCGCCGACCTGGCGATGCCCGCTGGCCTGGGTCTTCGTGCCCTGCATTACGTGCCGGTGCCGCGTCATGCCGCTCTGCAGGAGCGCGAGCGCCTGGTCGCCGGGTTGGCTCGACCGGCGGCGTTGCCCACGCGCCGGCTGGCCGCCCTGGCCCTCCGGGAAGCCGGGCCGGACATGTCCTTCTGGACCGAATTCGGGGCGTTGGTCCTCGGGCCGGCCGTGGCCGAGTACTGCCGTTGGGTGGTGGAGGATTGCCGCCGGCGGGGCATCGGGGTGATCGCCCCGCTGATGCGGGAAGCCGTCCTCTTCGCACCGCTGATGGAGGATTGGATCCGGCTTCGTGGATACGACATGACCGTCGTCCCGCTGCATGTTTCGCGGCAGGCGCTGGCGCCCCTGGAATTCGCGGATTTCGGGGCCGACAAGGCCCGGGCCCTGCTACAGTCGCGTCCCCACCTCGCCTGGGACAGTCTCATGGCGCTGGCGGGCATCGCCATACCGGCCGGCTACGGGTCTCTGACCGGCTACAGGATGGACGATCTGGCCGGGGCGGCGATGCCGGACGGCCGGCCGGCGCTCGATGCGGTTCTGGCCTTGTTCGATGCTCCGGAAAACCGCCAGCAGGCGGCTCGGCGAGCCGCTGAGGTGCGCAGGCTGGCACACGCCTATCTGGAGGACCGGCTGGGCTCGGCGGGCCGGGTGGCTCTCGTCGATCTCGGCGCCAGAGGGACGACGCCGGAGGCGATCGCCGGTCTTTTCCAGGACGGCCGCTCGCGTTTCCACACCTATCTCTGTTACGCGGTCCCGGACGTGGCGGGGCCTTTGCGCCGGGGACTGCCGGTCAGCGTCTACTGTGCCGATACCGCCCTCGGGATGGTCTTGGGCCGGGTTCTTTACCGGACTCCGCAGATCCTGGAGCGTGCCCTGACCGGTCTGCATGGCACCACCTTGGGCTACGAAGACCGGGACGGCACGGTCCTGCCCCTTCTCGGCAGCCCGCCGGCCCGCGGGGACGAGGCTGTCGCGCTCGCAGCAGTGCAGGCGGGCATCCGGCTCTACGGCACGGCCGCAGGGGGAGCGCCGCCCGCACTGGGCGAAGCCGCCCTGTTCCCGCTCGCGGCGGCTCTCCTGATGCCGACGGCCGAAGAGGCCGAAGCGCTGGGATCCCTGGGCTACGACTACAACGACGGCACCGACCGGGAGCGCATCATCTGCGACGCCGCGGCGGTCAAGGGCGTTTCCGGCTTGGCGGGACCTTCGCCGCTGCCTTTGATGAGCATGGCGATGGGCACCCGTCCCATGACGGTGCCCTGGCCTCAGGGCGCGCTGACTCTCGGCGATCCGGCCGTCTTCAGCCGGGTGGCGGAAGCGGTCGCGCTTGAGGTCGGCCACGGTACGGTATGCCGCGCCCTGGTCACCGAGGCGCGGCGCCGCGGCATCCGGCGTATCGCCATCGCCGCCGTCGGAGGGGACGGCGGCATGGGACCGGAATTCATCCGTACGGCGGCGGCCGCCGGCCTGGAACTGACCTCTTATGCCGACCTGATGGAGCACCTCGCGCCTGCGCCGCGGTTCCATGGGGTGCCCGTGACCGGGCTGGACCGGCTGGCGGAGATCGATGCCGACGCGGTGGTGCTGGTGACCCTCGGCTATGCGGACAAGCTGGCGGAGCTGGTGCGACGCGGCGGGGGCCGGTCGGTTCGGCTGGTCGCCCTCGGCCGCCCGGACCTGGACGGAGTCAGTCCCTGACGGCCTCGCGGATCGCCGTGATGATGCGGTCCTGGACGGACGGTTCCAGGTAGGGATGCATCGGCAGGCTGAGGACTGATGCCGCCAGCGCGTCGCTGACCGGAAGATCGGCACGCGCCCTCGGATGGTGCCGGTATGCCGTCTGCCGGTGCAGCGGCGTCGGGTAATAGAGCGCCGTGGGGACGCCTGCAGCGGCCAGCTGTCGGATCAAGCCGTCGCGGCGCTCCGGCGCGACCCGGATGGTGTATTGCGCCCAGGCGCTCGCAGCTTCGGGGTGCACCCTCGGGGTCGCGACGGCGCCCTCGAGACCGTGGTCGTAGCGCCGCGCCACGGCATCCCGCCTGGAAAGCTCGTCTTCGAAGATCGACAGCTTCTCCAGCAGGATGGCGGCCTGCAGCGTGTCCAGGCGGCTGTTCAGTCCGACCCTGACATTGTCATACTTGTCCGCGCCCTTGCCGTGGAAGCGCAGGCTGCGCAGCAATGTCGCCAGATCGTCGTCGTCGGTGAAAAGGGCGCCGCCGTCGCCGTAGCAGCCGAGCGGCTTGGCAGGAAAGAAGCTGGTCGTCGTGAGCCGGCCGAAGGTACCGACCCTCCGGCCGTGCAGCGAGGCACCGAAGGATTGCGCGGCGTCGGCGATGAGTTGCAGCCCCGAGGCGGCACAGGCAGCCTCGATCGCGGGATAATCGGCCGGATGCCCGAACAGGTCCACGGCAATGACGGCGGCGGGGCAAAGCCCCAGGGACTTCGCCTTGTCGATGGCTTGCGGCAGCGCTTCCGCGTCGAGGTTAAAGCTGTCCTCCCGCACATCGACGAACAGCGGCACCGCCCCGACCAGCGCCACGGCCTCGGCCGTCGCCGCGAAGGTGAAGGAGGGCACGATGACGGCACAGCCGGGTCCGATGCCCATCGCCATCAGCGCCAGCACCAGAGCGTCGGTGCCGTTGGCGCAGCCGATGGCATGCCGGGCGCCGGAGAAGGCTGCCAGGCGGCTTTCTAGCTCCTGCACCTCGGGTCCCAGGATGAATGCCCCATGGTCGAGCACCCGCGCGATGGCTTGGTCGAGCCCGCTGCCGAGGCGCCGGCGCTGGGCGGCGAGATCGATGAAGGGAATCTGCGTCATTCGTCGATCTCCAGCCTGTCGGGAGCTGCCAGCCGATAGCGCGATCCGTCGCGCGGGCAGACCAGGTCCGGGCCGAGGCGCTCGCCGGCCCGGCTCATCCAGCCTGCGCGCCGCGCGGGCACGCCCAGCATCAGGGCGAAGTCGGGGACGTCCGAGGTCACCACCGCGCCGGCGCCGATGAAGGCGTAGCGGCCGATGGTCACGCCGCAGACGACCGTGCAGTTCGCGCCCAGCGTCGCGCCCTGGCGGACTGTCGTGTCGCGGTACTCGTCCTTGCGGGAGATTTCCGCACGGGGATTGACGACGTTGGTGAAGACGGCGGAGGGGCCGCAGAAGACGCCGTCCTCCAGGGTTACGTTGTCGTAGATGGACACGTTGTTCTGGATCTTGACGCCGTTCCCGATGCGCACCCGGTTGGCGACGAAGACGTTCTGACCGAGCGAACAGCCGGCGCCGATCTCCGCCCCGGCGCAGACATGGGTCCAGTGCCAGACGCGGGTGCCGCCGCCGATGCGTGCACCCTCGTCGACGATGGCGGTCGGATGCTGGGTCCAGCCCTGATCGGCCATGGCCTCAGGCCCCCGCCCCGACCACGCGGCACATCGGGTGGTAATCGCCGGTGAGGCCCTGGGGGGCCGCGTGGCGGATCCCGTGGACGGTCTCGATGGACGGCAGCACGTCGGCGGGCCCGTAGCCGTTCCCCTTCAGGATTTCGGCGTAGCTGACTGTATGCAGGTCGGTGAAGCCTTCGCTGAACTCCAGCTCCGTGCCGTCCACCGTGATGGACCGGTAGGTGCGCTGGCCCTTGGCCTTCACCTCCGCCGGAAGGTGCTCGGCGTCGATGGACATGAACCAGCGGACGCGCGCCCGCTCGAATTCCAGATAGCCCGCCGCCGCGGTGCCGCCGTGCAGGTGGACGGTGCTGGCGCGCCGCTGGCCGAAGATCCAGCCGAGCATGTCGAAGAAATGGACGCCGATGTTCGTGGCGATGCCGCCGGACTTCTCGACCTGGCCCTTCCAGCTGACGTGGTACCAGTTGCCCCTAGCCGTCAGGTAGGAGAGGTCCACGTCGAAGACCTTGTCGGCCGGCGCCGCCTGGACGCGGTCGCGCAGCGCGATGATGGCCGGGTGGTGCCGCAGCTGCAGGATGCTCCGGATCCGCTGTCCCGACTCCGCCTCGAAGGCGGCCAGCGCATCCACGTTCCATGGATTGAGGACGAGCGGTTTCTCGCAGATCGCGTCCGCGCCGCTGCGCAGGGCGAAGCGGATATGGGCGTCGTGCAGGTAGTTGGGCGAGCAGATCGAGACGTACTCGACCCCTTCCCCGCGGCGGCGGCGCATGTCGATGTGCCGGTCGAACCGCTCGAACTCGGTGAAGAAATGGGCCTCGGGGAAGAAGCTGTCGATGATCCCGACGCTCTCGTTGGGATCCAGGGCGGCCACCAGCCGGTTGCCGGTCTCCTTGATCGCCTTCAGATGGCGCGGGGCGATGTAGCCGGCGGCGCCGATGAGCGCGAAGTTCTTCATGTCCTGGATCCCTGCTGGGCCGCTGCTGAGCGGCCGGTCATGCCTGCACCACCAGTGCCGTACCCTCCAGCCCCTTCAAGGCGTTGCGGGTGTCGACGACGAGGCGGGCATGGGCTGCCACCATGCCGTAATCGACGGCGCGGTGATCGGTACAGACGAGCACCGCGTCGTAGGCGGCGAGCCCCGGCGGCGTCAGCGTCACGCTG
Organism: Azospirillaceae bacterium; assembly: GCA_035626475.1. Taxonomy (GTDB): domain Bacteria; phylum Pseudomonadota; class Alphaproteobacteria; order Azospirillales; family Azospirillaceae; genus DASPKT01. The sequence continues at coordinate 133,517 of DASPNP010000022.1, read as the reverse complement.
GTGCGCCCGGCATAGACGGCGTGTTCGCGCGTCATCGGCACCTCGGGCACGTGCGGGTCGTGGTAATCGACCACCGCGCCGCGCTCCTCCAGCAGGTGCAGCAGCGCCAGGGCCGGGCTTTCGCGGATGTCGTCGACGTCGCGCTTGTAGGCCATGCCCATGAGGAGGACTCGGGCGCCCTTGAGGCTCTTGGCGAAATGGTCGTTCAGCGCGTTCTGGAGGACGCCGACCACATAGAGCGGCATGGCCGAGTTCACCTCGCCGGCCAGCTCGATGAAGCGGGTATTGATGTTGAACTCCCGCGCCTTCCAGGTCAGGTAGAAGGGGTCGATGGGGATGCAGTGGCCGCCCAGGCCGGGACCCGGATAGAAGGGCATGTAGCCGAAGGGCTTGCTCTTCGCCGCCTCGATGACCTCCCAGATGTCGATGCCCATGCGCGAGAAGACGACCTTAAGCTCGTTGACCAGGGCGATGTTGACCGAGCGGAAGATGTTCTCGGTGAGTTTGACGGCTTCCGCCACCTGGGTTGAGTGGACAGGGACGACCTGGCTGACCACCCCGCTGTAGAGGGCCGCGGAGATGCGCCCCGCGGCCTCGCCGTCGCCGCCGACCACCTTGGGGATGGTGCGGGTCGAGAAGCGGTCGTTGCCGGGGTCCTCCCGCTCCGGGGAGTAGGCCAGGAACAGGTCGCGGCCGGAGACCAGGCCGCTGCGTTCCAGGATCGGCTTCATCACCTCAACGGTCGTGCCCGGCCAGGTGGTCGACTCCAGGACCACCAGTTGGCCCCGGCGCAGGTGCGGCAGGAGCGACTCCGCCGTCCGCTCGATGTAGCTGAGGTCGGGCTCGCGCTGCCGAGTCAGGGGCGTGGGCACGCAGATGATGACGGCGTCGGCGGAGGCCAGCTCGGCCAAGTCGTCCGTCGCGTGCAGCCGCCCGGCGCGCAGCAGCGGTACCAGCGGCGAGGCGTCGATGTGCTGGATGTAGCATTCACCCGCGCGCAGCTTCTCGATCTTGGCGGGGTCGATGTCGTAGCCGATGACGCTGAAGCCCGCCTGTCCGAAGGCCAGCAGCAGCGGCAGGCCGACATAGCCGAGCCCGATGATCCCGACCTTGGCCTCCCGCGAGGAAATCCGTGCCAGCAGGGCGTCGGCGTCGGAAATGGGCGTTGCGGGTGTCATGGGACGGTCACCATAGGCTTCGTGCGGAAGTGGACGGGAGGGCGGCGGCGCCGTTCTCCGACGCTATCACTGCGATTTTCATGCCAAGCGCGGGAAGCGGGTTCGCGCCGTCGCGGGCAGCGATTTCTTCCCGATTCGGCAAGCAACGTGACCCGATCCGAAGCCTGCGGGGAAAATTCTGCCGGGTCTGCAGGATTGGACAAAGTTGGGCCGATGAACTGAGGTACATTTTGCCGACCGAGGTAATCCTTGACTATTCGCATGAATGCCGGCTTGCATCAAGGGTATGCCTGGGTTCGCTTCGATCGGCCCGGTTTTTGCGTCACGGCTACGGTGACGACAGGATACTTCTCAGCAGGGGCATCGAGATGGAACTCAGCGGAAAGAAGCTCGTGGTGATCGGCGGCGCCGGACTGATCGGCTCGCATACGGTGGACCTTCTCACCCGGGAAGACGTCCGCGAGATCGTGATCTATGACAACTTCACCCGTGGCATCCAGGCGAACGTCGCCGAGGCCTTGCGCGACCCTCGGGTGCGCATCTTCGAGGCCGGCGGCGACATCTGCCAGACCGACATCCTGGACAAGGCGCTGGAAGGTGCCGACGGCGTGTTCCACTTCGCGGCCCTATGGCTGCTGCAGTGCCACGACTATCCGCGCGCCGCCTTCGACGTGAACGTGCGCGGCACCTTCAACGTCATGGAAGCCTGCGTGCGCCAGGGGGTGAAGCGGCTGGTCTACTCGTCCTCCGCCTCGGTCTACGGCGACGCCGTGTCCGAGCCGATGACCGAGGACCACCCGTTCAACAACACCAATTTCTATGGCGCCACCAAGATCGCCGGCGAGGCGATGCTGCGGGCCTTCCACCACCGCTACAAGCTGCCCTTCGTCGGCCTGCGCTACATGAACGTATACGGGCCGCGGCAGGACTACCGCGGCGCCTACATCGCGGTGATCATGAAGATGCTGGACTCGATCGACCGCGGCCAGCCGCTGACGATCTACGGCGACGGCAGCCAGGCCTACGACTTCGTCTATGTCGGCGACTGCGCCCGGGCCAACGTCTGCGCCATGAAAGCCGACACGGTCGACTGCTTCTACAATGTCGGGACCGGGCTGCGGACCTCGATCAAGGAACTGGCCGAGAAGCTCATCGCCCTGACGGGCACGGACGTGGGCGTGCGCTACGAGCCGGCCGGGCTCACCTTCGTGCGCAACCGCATTGGCTGTCCGGTGCGGGCGCGCAAGGAGATCGGGTTCGATGCGGCGGTGCCGCTGGACGAGGGGCTGATGCGGCTGGTGGAGTGGCGGTCGGCGCACATGGCCGAGGTCGAGGCCCGCCGCCGCGAGGTGAACCTGCCCTGACGCCCGGGCAGATCGTCCCGCTGGCAAGGCTTTTGCAAGACTTTCCACGCAGGATGGGCGGAACCGCCACTCCGGGACCAGGACCGAAGGTGAGATCATGTGTGGCATTGCAGGGCTTCTGAACGCGGCTGACCGCCCGGTCTCCCCCGTCACGCTCAAGCGGATGGCGGCAGCCCTGCTGCACCGCGGGCCGGACGGCGGCGGCTGGTGGGCGGAAGGCGGCGCCGGTCTCGCCCACCGCCGTCTCGCCATCATCGACCTGTCGGAAAACGGCATGCAGCCGATGGCGACCGCCGACGGGCGATACGTCATGAGCTACAACGGCGAGATTTACAATTTCGCGGAACTGCGGCGCGAACTGGAGGCCGCCGGGTGGCGCTTCCAGTCGCGCACCGACAGCGAGGTCCTGTTGAACGGCTTCGCCGCCTGGGGCCCCAAGGTCCTGGACCGGCTGAACGGCATGTTCGCCTTCGCCATCTGGGACCGGCGCGAGCGCCGCATGTTCCTGGCGCGCGACCGCTATGGCATCAAGCCGCTCTATTACGCGACCTCCGGCGGTCATTTCATGTTCGCCTCGGAGTCCAAGGCGCTGCTGCGCGTGCCGGAGCTGGAGCGGCGCGTCGACCAGGCTGCCCTGTATGAGTATTTCAGCTTCCAGAACTTCTTCACCGACCGGACCTTGCTGGACGGCGTCCGCATGCTTCCGGCGGGCTGCTTCCTGGAGATCGCGCAACAGGGCGCCGGCCTCGGTCTCCCGCGGATCACCCGCTACTGGGACTTCGACTTCCAGGAGCCGGAGACGGTCCGCTCCAAGGACGACTATCTGGAGGAGCTCGATCATCTGTTCCGGCAGGCCGTATCCCGCCAGATGGTGAGCGACGTGGAGGTCGGGGCGTATCTGTCCGGCGGCATGGACTCCGGCTCCATCACCGCCCTGGCCTCACGCCATGCCCCGCTGCTGCGCACCTTCACCTGCGGGTTCGACCTGCGCAGCGCCTCCGGCATCGAGCTGAATTTCGACGAGCGCGCCGCCGCAGAGCACATGTCCTACGTGTTCGGCACCGAGCATTACGAGATGGTGCTGAAGTCCGGGGACATGGAGCGCGTCCTGCCTCACGTCACCTGGCACCTCGACGAGCCCCGGGTGGGGCAGAGCTATCCGAACTACTGCATCTCCCGGCTCGCCAGCAAGTTCGTGAAGGTCAGCTTGGCCGGCACCGGCGGCGACGAGCTGTTCGGCGGCTATCCCTGGCGCTACTACCGCTCTGAACGCGACGTGACCTTCGACGAGTTCCTGGGCGAATATTATCGCTACTGGCAGCGCCTGGTGCCGACCGAGCGGATGGGCGACTTCTTCCGGCCCATCGGCGCGACCACCAGGAACCTGGACTCGGCCGACATCTTCCGCGCCGTCTTCCCTGCCCGCACCTCCCGGCTGTCGCGGCCCGAGGACCACGTCAACAATTCGCTCTACCTGGAGGCCAAGACCTTCCTGCACGGGCTGTTGGTGGTCGAGGACAAGCTGTCCATGGCGCATTCGCTGGAGACGCGAGTGCCCTTCCTGGACAACGACCTGGTTGATTTCGCGATGCGGGTGCCGGCGCACCTGAAGCTCGGGCGCCTCAAGGAGAACCTGCGCCTGAACGAGAACGAGGCCGGGGCGAAGTCCGCGATCTACTTCCAGCGCACGCGGGACGGCAAGCTGCTATTGCGCGAACTGATGGAACGCTACGTCCCGCGCGAGGTGGTGGAGCGCGAGAAGCAGGGCTTCTCGGCTCCCGACGCCAGCTGGTTCCGTGGCGAAAGCATCGACTATGTGCGGCGGACCCTGCTGCGGCAGGACGCACACATCTACAACTACCTGGACCGGGACACTGTCCACGATCTGGTCGGCGACCATCTGGAGGGTCGCACCAACCGCCGCCTCCTGATCTGGTCCCTGCTCAGCGTCGAGAACTGGATCGAGTCCTTCATGATCGGATCCGGCCCGGCGATCGAGGAGAACCGGGCGGACGTCCGTGCGGTCGTCCTGCCGCCGCTGGCGGACGCAGCGCGCCACCCGCAGCCGGCCTGACGCCGGACCTGCCGACGCATCGTGGCCAGCCGCGGCGCGCGTCAGTCCTTGCGGATGATGATGTCGTTCTTCAGGCCGAAGGGCCGGTGGAAATCGCGCTTCACCCGAGGCTGGGCGTTGACGGAGAAAGCCGTGTCCATCGACACAAGTAGCCCGTAGACCTCGGCCACGTCGAAGTAGGTGTACTCGGCGGACAGAGAGGGCGAGAAGTACACGTCCCCGATGAAGATCAGCCCGTCCCTGCGCAGCATCCGGAATAGGTTGCGGATGACGCCGCCGAAATGCGCCATGTCCGGGAAGTAATGCGACACACCAAACATCAGGATGCGGTCGAAGCTTTCGTCGGGAAAATCGACCTCGGACGCCTCGCACTCGATCAGGGTTGCCTTGCCCGTGTGGTGGGACAGCATGCCGCCGCTGATGTCGGTGCCAACCACCTCTGCCGCCCGCTCCTCGATCTGGCGTAGATACCAGCCGGTGCCGCATCCGACCTCCAGCACCCGCTGGTCCGGCCTGAGGTCGAGGCGATCGAGCACATAGCCGCCGAGGGCGTGGCGCTCCGCCTCGGTAAGGCCGCCGACGCCGTCGCGCGCCATAGCGTCCGATACGCGGCTGCGCTCTTCCCATCGCTCACGCCAAATCTTCGTGTCCATCGGTGTTCCTCTTCAGCGGGGCCGCCCGTCAGCGCACCAGCTGGGGGGCCTCGGGCCAATGCGGCGGCGCCGCCAGCCCCAGCCGGCGATAGGCGGAGTCTAGTCTCGGATAGTCGTCCGGCAGCAGCCGCGCCATGAGCCATTGCCGCTTCGGCTCCATGGCGTAGCCCCGGCGCAGCAGCGTGTCCGCCTCGGCATCGCGCCCCTGCGACTGGTAGAGGAGCGCCAAGCAGGCAAGCTCGAAGTAGTTCTGCTCCAGCCCCTCGACGGCCGCTTCGATGATCCTGGTCGCTTCCGCAGTCTCACCGCGCTTCGCCCGTAGGAATGCCCAGACGACGCGGGTCCGCGGGTTGGCCGCCGCGTCGGCCTCGATGAGCGAGACACCCTCATCCACCCGGCCCGCCGAGGCTAGCGCCAGCGCGATGTAACGGGCGTTGTCGACTTGGGCCCGGTACTGCTCGTTCAGTTCCGACGCGAGGGCCAGCACGCCGGGCACGTCGCCGGCGACGTGCAGCGCCAGCAGCAGCCACGACCTGTACAGGTCGTCGGTCGGCTGCCCCGACAGCCGCCGCCGGATATCCTCCGCCACGGACAGCGGCTGGCCTGTGGCGATCCGTATGTACCAGTCGTTGGTCAGCGCCACGGAATGGCTCGGCTGCTGTTCCAGCACGGACGCGAAGCTGGCGTGGGCCTCGGCCCAGTCTTGTCCCACCACCATGAGCGCCAGGCCGAGGGCGGTCCGCAGGGCCGGGTCGTGCGGGGCGACGACGACGCCGGCGCGGGCGATCTCCACCATCCGGACATAGTCACCGCCACGCAGCTGCAGGTTCGCAGCCGCGGCATAGGCATCGGCGCGTCGGGGTGCGACGGCCAGAAGCCAATCATAGGCGGCGGCCGCCCGGATGGTCTTGCCCGCCGCGGCGAGTTTCTGGGCCAGGGTCGCCAGCGCGTCGGCGAGGCCGTCGGCAAAGCGCGGATCGAGCGTGCCCACGGCCGTGTCGACCGGCCCGGACCCGTCGGCGAGCCGCCGGAACGCTTCGGTCGCTCGCACCTCCGGTCTGTCGGCATGCTCGGCCGTCAGGGCCTGGAGGAGCGTGTCGGCAGCGTCGCGGCGATCGTCGCAGTAGCGGCGGAGGCAGACCAGGCAGGCACCCAGCTCCCGGTAGGCCGAATGGGCGGCAAGCGCGCGCGCCCGCGCCGCCTGCGCCGCAGCCCCGTTGCTGCCGGCCGATAGCGTTTCGACCAGCAGGAAATGCATGTCCAGGCGGCCCGGGTCGTGGTTCACCGCCTCGGCGAAATGTCTGGCGGCCGCGTCGGCGTTGTTCTCGCGCTCCAGGATCGACCAGCCCATTTCCGCATGGTACTGCCCGAAGGTGTGGGCGCGGATGTTTCGGCGCCAGCGGTCGATCTCTTCAGGGACCATGGTCGAATTCAAGCGTCGGCTCCGGATACCTGGAAAATGCGGCCTGCGGGTGCGGACATGATTTCACCGCACCTGGCGCGGCGCAATGGGTTTGAGGCGTCAGGCCAGCAGTGCTGCGGCGAGTGCCGCGATGAACGCCGCGCCGATCCAGGCCCGCAGCACCTGGCGCCGGGCGGCGATCTGGTCGTGGCAGACGGTGTAGGCGTTCATCACCCTGGTGATCCCGGCCGCCTTCAGCTGCCGCGAGATGTCGGCGTAGTACATGCTGGCGATCAGCACCAAGTCGTACGCCCGGTCCTGCTGGGCGAACTCGGAGAATTTGTGGATCGGCAGCGAGCCCAGGGTGCCCGACTTGTTGGTATCGATGAAGCCCAGGACGCGGACGGCGGGGCGGGCTGCCAGGATGTCGCGGATGATCTCGCCGCCCTTGCCGGCACCGTAGATGAATACGTCTCCCTCATAGGGGAGTTCGGTCGTTCGCCGGATGGTCTTCATGGGGATGCGGCGTCCGCTCCAGGGCTGCTCAAGGCGTCGACTGTGCCACCGGCCCGGCGGCGGAAGCAAGGGTGCAGGCTCTTGCTTCACATGGACAAATTGCCGTCCGGCTGCGCATAGTGCCGGCATGCGGCCGCAGCCCGAAGCCTTGATGTCCGACCCGGTCCCCCCCTGCCTGGACGAGCAGCCGGTCTTCGTCCTGACCTCCGACCTGGATTGGGCGTCCGAAGCCTGCCTGGCACTCTTCCTGGAATTCTGCTCCCGGTTCGGCATCGTCCCCACCCTGTTCGCCACGCACGCTAGTCCCCTGCTGGACCAGGCTCGGGCGGATGGCAGGGTGGAGGTCGGCTGGCACCCCAACTTCCTTCCCGGTTCCAGCCACGGTGCGGGTACGGACGAGGTCCTGAGCTACCTGCGCGACCTCTATCCGGGGGCCCGCTGCTATCGGAGCCACAGCTACGTCGAGAGCAGCCGGATTTCCCTGGCCATGGTCAGGGAGGGCATGGCGTTCGACAGCAACCTGTGCCTCCAGGGCCAAGCGGGACTGCGCCCCTTGCGTCACTGGACGGGCATGGTTCGCTATCCGGTCTTCTGGGAGGACGACATCCATTGGCTGCTCGGCGGCAACTGGGATTTCGACGCGCAAGCGGAGCGCTTCTTCACCCCGGGACTGAAGCTGATCAACGTACACCCGTTCAACTTCGCCCTTAATGTGCCCCACCAGGATTGGTTCGACCAGCACAAGGCGCATACGGCCTCCCTCACGTCCGCAGAGGTGGACACGGCGGCCTGGCCGGGCGCCGGCACGGCCAGTTTCCTGCGACAGCTGGTCGAGGCGGTGCAGGCGCGCGGAGGACGCTTCGTCGGCCTGGGCGAACTTCACGACGCGCTGCACCCAGGCGGCCGGGGGCAGGCGGGGAGCGGCGATGTCCTGGCGCGATGATCCGGCCCTGGCGGCGGTGGATCCCGATTCGTTCGACCTGTTCTCCATCGACATGGCGCGCATGGCGGGGATTGGCGGCAGCGCCTGTATCGACCGGTTGCCGCACCCGGTCGGCACGACGTTCAAAGAGGTTCCCGTCATAACGCCGGACCAGCTGCGCGGCCGGCCCGCGGAGCCCATCACCCTGGTGACGCTGGGCTTCAAGGACGCGAGACCGGAAGACCTCCCTCGGGTCCCGGGCGACCGGCAGCCAATTGCCATCATGATTGATAAGGATTAAACCATCCGCGTTCCGGACGCCGGCGCGCCGTTCCCCACGGGGTGATGCTTGAAGACGAACATCGTTGTGGAGTGGCTGGACGGGGTCTTCTGGTTCGTCCTGGAGACCGTCGTCCTCCTGGTCTGCCTACCGCTTGCCCTAGTCGCCCGCTACACGCCGAAAAAGTTCGACGTCGGCCTCGGTCCCGAGGCGCTGATCAACAACATCTACCACAAGCTGGCGCTGCAGCGGCAAGGCTACACGGTCGAGACCTTCGCCAGCGCGACGAACTTCATCACGAGCCGCTACGACCACATCCTGCCGCTCGGCGGGAACGAAGTCAGTTTCCTTGCCGGGATGGTGCGGCTCTTCTGGTTCGCCTGCAGCCGGTACCGTGTTCTCTACATTTATCTCAATGGCGGCGCCCTGCGTGATTCACGGTTCATTTGGCGCCTTGAGCCGTTGTTGTACCGGATTGCCCGGACCAGGACCGTCGTCATGCCCTATGGGGGCGACGTAATGGTGTTCACGCGGGGCAAGAACCTGCAGCTGAACCATGCGATGACGGTCGACTATCCCGACTATCACCGGCGCAAGGCGCGCGTCGAAGGGCAGATCGACCTGTGGACCCGCTATGCCGACCACGTCGTCTCCGGGTGCGACTGGGTTGATTACATGTACCATTGGGACACTCTGATGATCGCCCACTTCTCGGTCGACACCGAGCGGCTGGGCGCGCTGGTGACGCCCAAGGACGAGACCCTCCCCATCTCAGCGGAGCACCCGCTCCGCCTGCTGCACGCGCCCAACCACCAAGCGGTCAAGGGCACGGCGCATATCCGCCGGGCGGTGCGGGAGCTGGCGGAGGAAGGCGTGCCCGTGGTGCTCGACCTCATCGAGTTCTCCCCCAACGAGGTCGTGCTCGCGGCCATCGACCGTGCCGATGTGGTGGTGGATCAGATCGTCATCGGCTGGTACGCGCTCTTCTCCATCGAATCGATGGCTCTGGCGACGCCGGCGATCTGCTATCTGCGGCCGGATCTCGAGCGTCTGTACGTTGATGCGGGACTGCTGGGTGAGGGCGAGGTCCCGCTCATCAGCGCCACCCCGCACACGATCAAGGAGACGCTCCGCCGCCTCGCGCTGAGCGACAGGGCGACCCTGGCCGCGCTGGGCCGCCGTTCCCAGGACTATGTCCGGGCGCACCATTCGCTGGAATCGGTCGGCCGGGTGTTCGCCCGGATCAACCGATCCATCGACGTCTTCGCCGGGAGCGGCGCCGCCTCGTGACCCTAGTAGTAAGGGATTAATCCTTTTATTGTAAGCTGGTCGCAGCGCAGAGTGACCACCACGCCACCGTTCCGGCCATCCGCGCCGGCCACCCTGGATGTTCGAATGCAGATCACGGCCCCCCATTTCGACGAGGATGAGATCGCCTCGTTGCGGCAGTGCCTCCAGTCCGGCTGGGTCACCCAGGGGCCGCTCACGGAGAAGTTCGAGGGGATGATCGCGGCGCGCCATGCCGCCCGGCATGCGATCGCCACCACCTCCTGCACCGCCGGCCTGCACCTCGCCCTGCTGGCCCTGGGCGTCGGGCCGGGGGACGAGGTGGTCGTCCCCGCGCTGACCTGGACGACGACGGCCCATGCGGCCGAATATGTCGGTGCGCGGGCGGTGTTCGCGGACATCCGGCTCGATACCTTCAACATCGATCCCGAGGCGCTGGCCGCGGCCATCACGCCGAGGACGAAGGCGGTCATCGCCGTGCATCTGTTCGGCCTCGCGGCGGACATGGAGCCGATCCTTTCCATCGCCCGCCGTCACGGGATCGCCGTGGTCGAGGATGCCGCCTGCGCCATCGGCACCACGTGGCACGGCCGCCCGGTCGGCACGCTGGGCGCCCTCGCCGCCTTCTCCTTCCATCCGCGCAAGGTGATCACGACCGGTGAGGGTGGGATGGTCACGACCAACGACGACACCCTCGCCGCCGCCGTCCGCGTCCTCAGGAACCATGGCGCCACGGGCGTCCCCCCGGCCACTCCGGAGGAGCCGCACGGATCCTGGACCATGACGGAGTTCGACCGGCTCGGCTTCAACCTGCGATTCTCCGACATCCAGGCGGCGGTGGGCGTCGCGCAGATGTCCAAGCTCGACACGCTCCTGGCGGAGCGACGCCGGCGGGCCGAAGGCTACGATCGGCGTCTCGCCGGCGGCGTGGCCGGGCTGGTCCTGCCGCCTTCGCCATCGGCGGAGACGGGGCACACCTACCAGTCTTACGTCGTGCGCGTGGGCGACGGGAACCGGAAGCGCCGCAACGGCTTGATGGCCGCCCTGTCGGCGGAGGGCATCCAGACCCGGCCCGGCACCCACGCCGTCCATCGGCTCGGCTATTACCGGGACAAGTACGGCCTGAAGCCCGATCAGTACCCCCTCGCAGCGCAGGCGGAAGACACGACCATCACCCTGCCCATCTTCCCCGGCATGACGGACGCCGACCAGGACCGGGTCGTGGCGGTTCTCGCTCGGACGTGAGGCGGTTCGTGATTCCTGGAACCGCGGTGCAAGAGATCGATCTTCGTGCAAGGAGCCCCAGATGATTCATGTGAGTGAGCCCGGCGCGCTGCCGCAGTCCGGTGACGTGTACATTTTCGGGGCGGGCCAAGCGGGCACGATCCTGCACTCGATCTTCGAGAATATCCCGGGCGCCAGGGTCGTCGGCTTCATCGACAATCACAAGACGGGTGAGGTGAACGGGCTGAAGGTCCAGGACTTCCCGAGCTTTCTGTCCGGCTGGGACGGCAAGGCCGCCATTGTCATCGCGACCATGTATGTCGTGGAACTTGCGGAACAGCTCAAAGCCGGCGGCGTCAAGACGTTCTACAATGCCTATCCGCTGATCGAGACGACGTTGCTCGATCGCGGCGCCGCCGAGGTCACAAGCCATCTCTCAGAGGCGGAGCGGCTCTCATACCGTCTCGAATATCTGTTCCGGCACATGCAGCGGCAGGAGGTCCTGCTGCGGGCCTGCGCGCGGGCGCTGGGCCTGTCGGAGCCCCGGCAGCAGACTCTCGCGGCCTTCGAGTACCAGTGGGCGCATGAGGCGGTCAGCCGCGGTCCCGCCTCGCACTATGACGAGCAGTTCCGCCGCCGCGCGCCTTCGAACGTGTGTAATTTCACCGGCCTCGACCCGTCATGGTTCAAGGGCAAGTCGGTCCTGGACGGCGGCTGCGGTGACGGGCGCTATAGCCATGCCCTTTGCGCGCTGGGCGCTGACGTTATGTCCGTGGACATGTCGGAGTCCGGCGTCAAGCGGGCGAAGGAGAACTGCGCGGCCTTCCCCACCCACCGAGGCCGGGTGGCGAACCTGCTGAGCCTCGAGCTGGGCGAGACCTTCGACCTTGTCTGGAGCTTCGGCGTCACCCACCACACCGGCGACACCGAGCGCGCCGTCGGCAACCTGGTCCGGCACGTCAAGCCGGGCGGCTACTTCACGCTGATGGTCTATGGCCAGCCGCGCTGGGACAAGTTCGGCGACATCTACTTCGACGTCCGCAAGGAGCGGTTGATGAGCAAGGTGCTCAACCTGCCGCTGGCCGAGGCGGAGGCGGTGGTGAATGCCGAGTTCGACGAGGAGGAGCGCCAGGGCTGGTTCGATGCGGTGACGCCCTCGATCGAGGACCACTACACCACCGACCAGATGGAGGCGATGCTGCGGGCCGCCGGGCTGGTGGACGTCATCAACATGAATGTCGGCCACCGGCACATGTTCTTCCGGGGCCGCCGTCCGGAGGCCTGAGGCGGTTCAGAGGCGGTCGCGCACGGAACGGAAGACGTCCCGCGGCGCCTCCTCCTTCCCATCGACGGCTACGCGAAGCAGCCGCAGCGCCGTCCCGTGGGCGCAAGCCACCGCGACGGCGTGATCCTCCCGCGCCAGCACCTGCCCGGGGGCCCCGTACCAGCGCCGGGCATCCACTTCGGACTTCAGGACCGTCACGCGGCGGTCGCCCAGCAGAGTGAAGGCGCCGGGATAGGGCGGCGCCTGGGCACGCACGAAGTCGTGCACGCGGGCGGCCGGTTCCCGCCACTCGATGCGGCCGTCCTCGGGCGTGCGCTGTCCGCAGTAGCTCGCCGCCGCCTCGTCCTGCGGCTGCAGGCGGGCCTCGCCGGCAAGCAGGGCTCGCCACCGGTCCGGAAGCTCGACCGCAAGTCGCTCTTCGATCTCGGCCAGAATGTCGCCGACGTCCCTGTCGGGGCCGTTGCGCACGGCCACCTGGAGGAGGATATCCCCGTCGTCCATGCCGGGCCCCATGCGGAACACGGTGGAGCCGACGGTCTGTTCCCCGTTCATGATCGACCAGACCAGAGGGGCGCCGCCGCGGTAGGCGGGCAGCAGGCTGTTGTGGATTCCGAAGAAGCCGTCGCGGGCCAGCGCCAGCGTCCCGGCGCCGAACAGCCAATACCAGCCGCATACGAACACGATGTCGGGGGCAAGGACTGCCAGCGCCTCGTGTGCCTCCCGCGCCGACGCGGCACATAGGAAAGGCAGGCCATGCCGGTCCGCGAACGCCTCGAATTCTCCCAAGCGGCTGCGCGGGTCCTGCCGGTCGTCGGGGTGGATCACGGTCCAGGTGGCGCCGCCCTCGCCGACCAGCGCCTTGAGGATCCGCAGGCCCATGGCCTTGCTGCCAAGGAACGCGCACCGCCTCATGGCCGCGGCCTCAGGACGCCGGCTTCAGGAACAGCCCGGAATGGCAGGCCGGTTCCGAGTAGCGGTAGAGCGGCGAGAGGCCCGCCGCCGCCGTCATGGCGAGGAACTCCTCCGCCGTGAAGCGGAACGCGATGTGCGGCGAGTACCAGTCGAAATTCACGGCCACCGACTGCTCGTGCCCGATCTCCTCGTTCCAGAAGCATTTGAGGAAATTGTCGTAGAAGAAGCGCTGAAGGTTCTGCCGGCCGCCGCGGATGTCGAGCTGCGGAATGTCGGGGAAGTCCAGCTCGACGTTCAGCTCGTAGAGCATGCGGCCCAGCCGGGTCAGGCGGTCCGACATGTCCCAGATTTCCTCGCTGCTCAGGGGGCGCTGCTTGGAAAGGAAATACTCGTCCACGAGTTCCCGGGGCAGGGCCTTGCGGGCATAGACGTAGAGCGCCAGATGGCCGCCGTGGCTGGCGACGCGCGCCAGCTCGACCGTCGTGCGCTGCGGGTCGGACGTGTGGTGCAGCACCTGGTCGCAATCCACGAAATCGATGGTACCGTCCAGGAATCCGGTGTCTGCGATGTCGCCCTTCACGAACGTCAGGTTGGGCCTGTCGCCGTAGAGCTTCCTCGCGATGAATATGCTCTCGGAGAGGTCCATGGCGATGACCTGCGCGTGCGGCGCCAGGGTCGCCAGCCAATTGGCCTTGTGTCCGTAGCCGCAGCCGGCATCCAGGATGACGGACTTCCCCTTCAGGAACGCCACGAGGGCCGCCTGGTCGGGGAAGCCGTAGAAGGTGAGGAACCGGCGGTACTGCATCTCCTCGTATTCGGCGGCGCCCGGCCGGTGGTGGGTCCAGGCCCACTTCTCCGCGAAGGCCTCCACGTTCCGGCGGTCCAGCGCTCCGGCATCGGCCAGCGCCATGTGGACGCCGTCCACCAGCCGGTAGCGGCCAGGCTGCAGCAGGTTGGTGATGGTGACGCTCATTCCCATGCTCCAAGGCCGGTCGGGCGGGCGCCCGGCGCGGCGTGGTCGGTGGCGCAACCATAACGCCCCCGCGACACTGGTGCCACTGCGCTCCGCTGCGGCGGGCAGGGGCCTTTACCTGCGTACCGCAGGCAGGGTAATGAGGTCGGCACATGACCGACCTCCTCATCGTCCTCGGCACGGCCGCCGCCGCCTTCCTGATCCGCGCCCTCGTCACTTACGGGCACAGGGCCGTGTTGCGCGAAGGCATGCACGGCGACGCGTCGATCCATTTCGCCATCCTGCGGCAGTTCGCCAAGGACCCGCGCTCCCGCTACATAGACTCCTACCTGATCCGCTGCGAACCGATGACCTACCCCACGGCCTTCCACAGGGCGTGCGCCGTAATCCCGCTGGAGGTCATCCGCCGCCATCCCTGGGTGCCCAGCTTCATCCTGTACGTGCTCGCCGCGGCGGCATACGCCGCCTACCTGCTGCACGTCCAGCGGCTGGTGTTCGGCGGGATCGAACCTGTGTCCCTGGCTGCCGCTCTCTTCATTTATGCCGCGCTGCCGACCAACTGGACCTTCGTGGGCCCGGGGATCGCCTATTTTACTTTGTCGGCCCGCTACTTCGCGCGGCTCTTCTCGTCGGCGTTCTTCATCTTCGCGGTCGTGGGCAGCCTCTACGGCGACGCCGTCTCGATGGGGCTGGCGGTCATCGCCGCCGCCGTCGGGTTCCTGGCGGCCATGTTCTCGCGCCAGACCCTCATGTTCGTGACGCCTCTGCTGGCGCTATTCTCCCTCGACCCCTTGCCGCTGCTGGAACTGGCCGCGGGGTACGTCCTGGCGGCGGCCGTCTCGCCCAGGGATCTGCCCCTGAGCATGCGGCACACCTTCATCCAATGGCGGCTCTATCCGAAGCTTCACAAGAAGAGCGAGGTGGCGCGCGCGGCGCTCGTGAACTTCCCCAACTGGGCGCGCCTGTGGCGCGAGAGGACCGACGTCGCCGCCTTCGTGCGCAGGATCGCCCGCGCCGAACCGCTGAGCGGCCTGCTGCGCCATCCCGACGTCGCAGTGTCGCTGCTGCTGTCGGCTGCCGCCCTGTCGGGGGCGGACCCGGCGGCCCGGCAGGTCGCGGCGGCATTCCTACCGCTGATCCTGGCGGCGCTCATCGTCTATCTGGCGACCACCAGCCCCCGGCTGGACCATCTGGGCGAGAGCTACCGCTACATCGAATACAGCCTGCTCTTCGTCACGCCCACCGTGATCGGCCTGCTGCTGCGGCGGGTCGACCCGACCGCGGCCGTTCTCGGCTATGCCTGGTTCGCGGCCATCGTCACCCTCACGCCGCTGATCGCCTACCGCCTGCTGTCGCGCTGGGTCTGGCAGCCCAAGGACGAGTTGCGGGAGTTCATCGACCGCCTGCCGCTGCCGCAGGGCGCGGTGGTGCTGCCGGTCGGGCTGCAGATCGCCGGCAACGTCTGCGCCCGGCGGGACGACGTGAAGTCCTTCTGGTACCAGCCGGGGCTGATCTCCGAGGAGATCTACCGCGACTACATCGAGGTCTGGCCTTTCCTGAAGCTGGACCCGACCGCGATCATGGTGCGCCATGGCGTGACCCACGCCATCGCCGACAAGCACCTGTTATCGCTGCTGCCGGCGCCCTACAGGCTGCCCGGCATGCGCCGGATCGGGGAGAGCGAGCGCTACATCGCCTTCGAAAGCGTCGCCCCGGCGGACGCCCCCGGCGGCGTGGGCGAAGTGCTGATGCCGGAGCGCTGACCGGAGGAGCCGGCCGGAGCGGTCCTCAGGCGGTGAACAGCGCCCAGCCGGCGAGGACCATGACCGGCATCATCGCCGCCGAGATCAGAGCCAGGCGCCGCCGTTCCGCAGCGTGGACCCGCGCTTCGACGAGATGCCGGACGAGGGGGGAACCGTCCGCGGCATCCTCGATGCCGGCCTGCCGCAGCTGGGCAGAAATTTCCTCGACATACTGGCTGGCGATGACCACCCGCGTGCCGGGGGTCCTGATGGCGGCGAAGCCGGCGAGATCGAGCACGGGCAGCTCGCCGATGCGCGATCCGTTCTTGGCATTGTCGATGAAGCCGGCGACCCTTACCCGGCGATTCCGGCGCAGGGCCTCATGGATCAGCCGGCCGCCCGTGCCGGCGCCGAACAGATAGATCGGCACGCCCTGGGGAAGCTGGTCCACCCGTGCGATGCTGTCCAAGGTTCACCTCCGGCGAGCGGGCATTCCGCCCCCGCATATAGCGCCGGGGCGCGCGGCGGGGCAAGACATGGACCCCGCGCCCGCGACTGGTATAAGGTTTGCTTGGCTCCGGAGAGCGCCGCCGGCGCTGTTCCCTTTACCAGCCGAGGCCCAGCCACCGTGTCAGCACCCCGATCCGCGCCGCGCGCCGCGCCGCCCCCCGTCCGGGCGGGGCGTACGGGAGAGGCCGCATGACGCCGGACCCGTCGCCCGTGCAGCACCGCTTCACCCCCGACCACTATGAGACGATCCTGGAGTCGGCCCTGGCGGCGGGATACCGCTTCCGGCTCTTCTCCGAGGCCGCCGAGGGCCTGTCCGTCTATCTGCGGCACGACGTGGACAATTCCGTCGAGCATGCCCACGCCATGGCACGGGCCGAAGCCGGGCTCGGCGTCCGGTCCACCTACCTGTTCCTGGTGCGCTCTCCCAACTACAACCCCTTCACCGGCGACAATGTCGGCCGCATCCGCGACATCGCCCGGATGGGCCATGCGGTGGGCCTACACTTCAGCAACGAGGGGGAGGATGTCGGCGCCTTCGGCGGGTCGTCCCTGCCGGACCGGATCAGGGCCGACGCCGAGCTGCTGGGCCTCGGGGTCGGGCTGGAGGTCGGGGTCTTCTCCTTCCACAATCCCGCCGGCAAGGACGAGTTCCAGATCGAGGTGCCGGGGCTGACGAACACCTACGGGCACCGCTTCTTCGGCGGGATCAAGTACCTGTCGGAGTCCAACTTCCGCTGGCGAGAAGGCTGTCCCTGCCTGCTGTTCGCCGACCGCCGCCACGCGGTGCTGCAGCTGCTGGTCCACCCCATGACCTATGCCGAGGACCTGCGGGACGACCGCGACGCGCTGCTCTTCTTCCTGCAGGGCAAGCTCTCCGAGTTGGGGGCCCTCAACCAAGCGCAGAACGCCTCGCTCCGCGACGCCCCGATGGGGTTGGCGGAGCTCATCGGCCGCATCGCCGACCGTCCGATGCCGGAGAAATCATGAGCGGCACATCCTACGCCCAGGAAGAACACGGCCGCCGCCTGTCCGGCTACCGGGTCGAGGACGAGGTGCACGCCTCCCTTACCCGGATGAACGAGCTGCTGGCCGCCGGCGAGCAGGCCGAGCCGAGCGGCATCGACCGTCCGAACCTCTTCATCTTCGGCCTGCCCCGGTCGGGGACGACGCTCCTGTACCAGCTGCTGGCCCATGCGCTGGACATCGGTTATGTGAGCAACCTGGCCGCCCGGTTCTGGCTGGCGCCGCGGGCGGGCCTGATGCTGGCGCGGTCGGTCCTGGGCAACCGCCGCGACGGCTCGTTCCAGTCCGACTACGGCAAGAGCCTCGACCCGTCCGGGCCGCACGAGTTCAGCTATTTCTGGCAGCACCGTCTGGGCATCAGGGACGAGGCGGACATGCTGCGCTTCGGGGATCCCGGCGAGATGGTCGACTGGCGCTCCCTTCGCTCCATTTTGGGGACGATGCAGGACGTGTTCGACCGGGGGCTGGTCCACAAGACCAATTACGCCGCCAACGTGGCGCCGGGGATCGCGCGGCATCTGCAGATGCCGCTGTTCATCCGCATCGAGCGGCATCCGCTGGCGGTCGCCCTGTCCATCCTCAAGGCCCGCCACGCCTATTACGGCAGTTCCGGCACCTGGTGGGCCACGCATCCGCCGACCTTCGCCGAGATCAAGGACCTGCCGTTCGACCGGCAGATCGCACGCCAGGTCGTCGATCTGGGCGAGGTCTACCGCCGGGTTACGAGCGCGCTGGACCCGGACATGGTGCTGTCGGTGACCTACGACGAACTCTGCCGCGATCCGGCCCGCTTGGTGGCGGCCGTGCGGGAACGGGTCCGGCGGGTCCACGGCGCGGAGATCGGCATCCTGAACCCCCCGCCGGCGAGGTTCCGCGAGGTGCCGCCGCCCGTGCCGCGGACCGAGGAGGAGCGGGCGGTCGCCGCCGCCCTGGCCTCTCTTCAGGAGACGTCCGCATGAGGGTCGCCATCCATCAGCCGAATTTCATGCCTTGGCTGGGCCTGTTCCACCGCCTTGCCCGGGTCGGGCGCTTCGTGGTCTTCGACCATGTGCAGGCCATGGGCGGCCGCAGCTGGCTGTCGCGCAACCGGATCATGGTCGGCGGCGAGGCCCATTGGCTGACGGTCCCCGTCCGCAAGGCCGGCCGCCTCGGCCAGCGGATCGACGAGGTGGAGATCGACCACTCCGCCGATTTCGGACGCAAGCACCTGCGGACGCTGGAGCTGTCTTACCGCAAGGCGCCGCACGCCGCGCCGGTGTTGGAGATGCTGGCGGACCTCTATGGCCGGCAGCACCGGCTGATCGCCGACTTCAACCTCGCGTTCACCCGGGCCGTCTGCGCGGCGCTCGGGCTGAGGGTGGAGTTCCTGCACTCCAGCGCCCTCGCCGCCGCCGACCCCTCGCTCGCCGCGGCGGCCGGCAACGAGCTGGTCCTGCGCATCTGCCAGGCTGCCGGTGCCGACGAATACGTCTCCGGCAGCGGCTGCCTGGACTTCATCCGGCCGGAGAGCTTCGAGGCGGCCGGGATCGCCTTCCACTTCCAGCGCTTCGATCCGCCCGTCTACCCGCAGCAGGGCAGCCGCAGCTTCGTGTCGCACCTGTCCGTGGTGGACGCCCTGTGCAACCTGGGCCCCGACGGCGTGCGGGCGCTGATCGACCGTCCGGGGCTGGAGCGCCCCTGCCCCGGCGGGCTGCCCGCGGAGACCACGCTTGGCTGAGATCGTCCTCGACCACGCCCGCCCGGGCGAACTCGCCCAGTGGGACCGGTTCGTCGACCGCGCCGTCAACGGGACGCTGTTCCACCAGCGGGCCTTCCTGGCCTATCACGGCGACCGCTTCGCCGGGCAGGAGAGATTCCTGGTCGCGCGCAGGGGCGACGCCGTGGTGGCTCAGATCGCCCTGGCCGTGCGGGAGGACGGTGCGGGGCGGGTCGCCCTGTCGCCCTACGGGGGCAGCGTCGGCAGCTTCGTCTTCGCCCAGCCGCCGACCTATGCCGAGGGGCAGGCGGTCGCCGCCGCCTTCGTGGCCTGGCTCGGCGAGCAGGGGATAGGCCGGGCCCGCCTGACCGTCCCGCCGGCGACCTACTCCCCGGCGCCGATGGATTCCTTCTCCTTCAACCTGCTGGAGGCCGGCTTCGCCTCGGTCATCCGGGACATCTCCAGCACGGTGCCGCTGGCGGGCCCGCCAAGCCTGTCGGAAGCGGCGCGGCGCAAGGAGCGCAAGGCGCGGGCGGCGGGGCTGGCGGTGGAGCGCACCGACCGCCTCGACCTCTTCTGGCCGCTGATGGAGGCGACCTTCGCCAAGCACAGCGCCCGGCCGACCCATGACCGCCGGGAGCTGGACCTGCTGCTGCGCCTCTTCCCGGAACGGGTCCTGGTGGAGTTGGCGGTGCTGGACGGCCGCCCGGTGGCCGGCAACTGCTACTTCGTCCTCAACCGGCGGGTCGTCCTCTCCTTCTATCCTTGCCAGGACCCGGAGCAGCCGGACATGCCCGGGCTGGCGCTGCTGCTGGCGGACGGCATCGCCCGCTTCCGGGAGCAGGGCTTCGCCTGGCTGGACCTCGGCACCTCCACCGTCGGCATGCAGCCGCGCCCGTCGCTCTTCCAGTTCAAGGAAGGGTACGGCCGGGCGGGCGTCTTCCGCGAAACCTTCGAGTGGCGCGGCGCACCGTGAGCAGGGAACGGCCCGGCTCACCCTATCGACGGCAGGGCGCTGTCGCGTTAGTAATGCCCGGAGCCGGGGATCCGGGGCACCACGCCCGGGCGGCCTGCGGCGTAGGAACGGGTTGACCGATGCGGCTAATGGTGACGGGTGCGGGTGGCTTCGTCGGACGTGCCTTGGCGGCGAGACTGTCCGCCCGGCACGATCTGGTGCTGATCCTGCGTCCCGGCAGCCCTGCCCCGGCCCTCGGCCGTGCGGTGAGGACGGTCGCCTGGGATTTGGAGGGAGCGCCTCCCGCCGGGCTTCCCGACCACATCGACGGCGTCGTTCACCTGGCCCAGTGCCGCCGCTACCGTGCCTTCCCGGACTCCGCGGGCGAGATGCTGAACGTGAACGTCGCGGCGGCGGTCCACCTCGCCGACTACGCCCGGCGGGCCGGCGCGCGGCACTTCTGCTTGGCGTCCAGCGGCAGCGTCTACGAACCCTTCGACATGCCGCTGACCGAGGGCGGTGCCCTCGCGCCCACGACCTTCAACGGCGCCAGCAAGCTGGCGGCCGAGCAGCTGCTGGCCCCTTTCCGCGCCTACATGCCGGTCTTCGTGCCAAGGCTGTTCTTCCCCTACGGCCCCGGGCAGGTCGACCGGCTGATCCCCGACCTGATCGGGCGGGTGCGCGCGGGGCGCCCGATCCAGCTGGACGCGGACGGCGGCGGCCTCGCCCTCAGCCCGATCTTCGTGACCGACGTGGTCGACATTCTGGAGAAGGCGGTCGAGAACCTTTGGGACGGCACCGTGAACGTGGCGGGGCCGGAAGCGGTCTCGCTGCGCGGACTGGGCGAGACGATCGGTGAGCTGCTGGGGCGCCCAGCCCTGTTCGAGGCGGTGGACCGGCCGCCGCAGAGGATCCTGCCCGACCTCGCGAGGTTGCGTGCCCTGCATCCGGTCGCGTCCATGGTCGGCGTGCGGGAAGGCCTGCGGCGGACCCTCGCTGCCGACGGCGCACCGGACTGAGCGGGCCGGCATGCGCATCATCTCCCGCCCCGGTGACCTGCCGCCGTCGGGCGACGTCCTGATCTTCGGCGCCGGCGAGGGCGGGAGGATCGTGTGGGAGGCGCTGTCGCGGAACCCGGCGGTGCGCGTGCTGGGCTTCATAGACAACCAGAAGACCGGGTCCATGCTCGGCCTTCCCGTCCACCGACCCGCCGACATCCTGCCGCCGGCGCCCGGCGTGGCGGTGGTGATCGCCAGCATGTTCGCCCGGGAGATCGCCGTCCAGCTGCGGGCGCTGGGTGTCGAGGAGCCCTGGAGCGCCGCGCTCTTCCTCATCAACCACATGCAGAAGCGGCAGATGCGGCTGGACCGCATCTCCTGGGCGGCCCTGCTGCTGGAGGGACTGGCGACCCTGGTGCTGCCGCTCATGGCGCTCGCCGCGCGCTTCCGGGCGAAGACCGTGGATGTCGGGATCGGGCCGGAATGCCTGATCAACAACCGCTATCACAAGAAGGCCCTGGAGCAGGCCGGCTTCACGGCAGAGACCTTCGTCAACGGCCTGACGCACGTCACCCGCGAGTTCGACCACATCTTCATGGGGAACCGGCATTCGCCCCTGCACCTGCTGACGCAGCTGCGCATCTTCTGGCTGGCCTGCAGCCGGTACAGGATCCTGTACATCTACTTCACGGGCTGCCCCTTCAACCCGTCTTTCTGGCTCTGGCGGCTGGAGCCGCTGCTGTTCCAACTGTCGGGCACCCGGGTCGTCGTCATGCCCTACGGCCAGGACGTGCAGGACTTCACCCGCTGCGCCAACCTGCCCTTCAAGCACGCGACCACGGTCGACTACCCCTACCAGAACCGCCGAAGAGCCTGGGTGAAGGGGCGGATCGATCTGTGGACGCGCTATGCCGACCACGTCATCTCGGGGTGCGACTGGGTCGATTACATGCATCATTGGGACACGCTTCTGCCCGGGCATTTCGTCGTGGACATGGCGGAAGTGCGCGAGAGGGCCGGGGCGCCGGCCCAGGCGGGCGCGGCGCCGGACGAGCCCGCGGACCGTCCGTTCCGCATCGTGCATACGCCGAACCACCGGACCATCAAGGGCACGCGCCACCTGCTGGCGGCGGTGGAGCTGCTGCGGGCCGAGGGGCACGCGATCGAGCTGACGGTCGTGGAGGGCGCGTCGAACCGGGCGGTGCTGGAGCAGATGGCCGGGGCGGACCTGATCGTGGATCAGCTGGTCATTGGCTGGTACGCGATGGTGGCGATCGAGGCCATGACCCTGGGCAAGCCCGTGGTCTGCTTCATCCGCCAGGATTTGCGCGAGCTCTACGAGGCGGCCGGCGTGATCGAGCGCGGAGAGCTGCCCCTGGTACATGCGACGCCGGAGACGCTGGCGGACACGCTGCGGTCCCTGATCCAGGATCGCCACGGTCTGCGGCGGGCGGCCGAGCTCGGCCCGCGTTTCGTCCGCCGCCACCATTCGACGGAGCGGCTGGCGGAGGTGTTCGGCACGATCAACCGCCGGATGGGGATCGGAGGCGCCGCTGGTCAGGCGACGCCGCGCTCCTCCAGGTAGCGGAGAATCCTGTCGGCGAGCTCCTCCGGCGGGGCCTCGGCCGCCGGCACCACGAGTTCCGCCGCGAGGGGCGGTTCGTAGGCGCTGTCGATGCCGGTGAAGTTTGGCAGCTGCCCGGCGCGCGCCTTGCGGTACAGGCCCTTGGGATCGCGGGCCTCGCACACCTCGAGCGGGGCGTCGACGTAGATCTCCACGAACTCGCCCTCCTCCAGAAGCTCGCGCGCCATCTGCCGCTCGCTCCGGAACGGCGAGATGAAGCTGACGAGGACGATCAGGCCCGCCTCAACCATGAGCTTCGCCACCTCGGCGACGCGGCGGATGTTCTCCACCCGGTCGGCGTCGGTGAAGCCCAGGTCGCGGTTCAGCCCATGCCGGACATTGTCCCCATCCAGGATCATCGTCCTGTAGCCGCGGCGATGCAGGTCCTGCTCCACCAAGTCCGCCAAGGTCGATTTGCCGGCGCCGGACAGGCCGGTGAACCAAAGGACGCAGGGCTTCTGCCGGTTGGCGGCGGCCCGTGCCGCTTTGTCCACCTTCAGGGCCTGCCTGTGAATGTTGGCCGCGCGGCGCAGTGCGAAGTCGATCATGCCGCAGGCGACGGTGGCGTTCGACTGGCGGTCGATCAGGATGAACCCACCGAGATCCCTGTTCGTCGCATACGGCTCGAAGGGCACCGGCCGGTCGAGCGACAAGGTGCATACGCCGATGTCGTTCATCGCCAGCTGCTGCGCGGCAATGGGTTCCATCGTATTGACGCTGATGGAATGCTTCAGCGTCATCACCTGGGCTACGGCCGCGGTGGGGCCGAAGCGAATGAGATAGGGGCGGCCTGGAAGCAGCGGCGCTTCGCCCAGCCAGACGAGGTGCGCCGCGAACTGGTCGCTGACTTCCGGCCGAGCGCCGGCGGCCGCGATAACGTCGCCGCGCGCGAGGTCGACCTCGTCCGAGAGCACCAGGGTCACCGCGTCTTCGGCCTGCGCCTCCCGCAGGTCGCCGTCCATGGTCACGATGCGGGCGACGCTGGTCGTCACTCCGGAGGGGAGCACCGCCACCGGGTCGCCGGGCCTCACGCTCCCCGCGACGACGGTTCCCGCGAAGCCGCGGAAGTCCTGGCTCGGACGGCACACCCACTGGACGGGCATGCGGAAGGGCCTGTCCGCGCGGCCGCGCGACGGCTCGACCGTCTCCAGCCACCGCATCAGCGTCGGCCCCTCGTACCAAGCGAGGTTGTCCGAGGGCCGCACGACATTGTCCCCGGTCAGCGCCGACACGGGAATGCAGATGATCTCCTCGAAGCCGAGCCGGGTGGCGAAGGCGGCGTACTCCGCAGCGATCCGGTCGAAGATCGACCGCTCCCAGCCGACCGCATCCATCTTGTTGACGGCGACGGCCACATGCCGGATGCCCAGGAGCGAGGCGATGAAGCTATGGCGCCGGGTCTGCACCAGCAGGCTCTTGCGGGCGTCCACCAGCAGCACGGCGGCTTCCGCCGTGGACGCGCCGGTGGCCATGTTCCGGGTGTACTGCTCGTGCCCCGGGGTGTCGGCGACGATGAACTTGCGGGTGGCCGTGGCGAAGTAGCGGTAGGCCACGTCGATGGTGATGCCTTGTTCCCGTTCCGCCGACAGGCCGTCCACCAGCAGCGCGAGGTCGAGCGCCCCGGCGCCCGTCGTGCCGAAGCGCCGGCTGTCCTTCTCCAGCGCGCTCAGGTGGTCGTCGAGGACCAGTTCGGATTCGTACAGCAGGCGGCCGATCAGGGTGCTCTTGCCGTCATCCACGGAGCCGCAGGTGATGAAGCGCAGCAGGTCCGTGGGCTGGTCGGGAACCGCCATCAGAAATAGCCCTCCTGCTTCTTCCTCTCCATGGATGCGGCCTGGTCCTGGTCGATGAGCCGGCCCTGCCGCTCCGACACCCGCGCATCGGCCATCTCGGCGATGATCTCCTCCAGCGTCGCGGCCCGGCTCTCGACGGCGCCGGTCAGCGGATAGCAGCCCAGGGTCCGGAACCGAACCGACAGCATCTCCGGCGCCTCGCCGGGGTTCAGCGGCATGCGGTCGTCGTCGACCATGATCAGGGTGCCGCTGCGCCGTACGACCGGCCTCGGCTTGGCGAAGTAGAGAGGGACCACCGGAATGCCTTCGGCCGCGATGTAGTCCCAGATGTCCCGCTCCGTCCAGTTGGAGAGCGGAAAGGCGCGGATGCTTTCGCCAAGGGCGATGCGGCCGTTGTAGACGCGCCAGAGTTCCGGCCGCTGGTTGCGCGGGTCCCATCGGTGCGCGACGGTCCGAAAGGAGAATATCCGCTCCTTGGCCCGCGATTTCTCCTCATCGCGCCGCGCTCCCCCGATCGCGGCGTCGAACCCGTACTTGTCCAGCGCTTGCCGCAACGCCTGCGTCTTCATCACGTCGGTGTGGGTTTCCGATCCGTGGGTGAAGGGGTTCACCCCCTGCCGTAGCCCCTCCTCGTTGGTATGGACCAGAAGCTCAAGACCCAGCCGCTCGGGGAGCGCGTCGCGGAAGGCGATCATCTCCCGGAATTTCCAGGTCGTGTCAATATGCAGCAGCGGAAAGGGCAGCGGCGCCGGATGGAAGGCCTTCCGGGCGAGATGCAGCAGGACGGAGCTATCCTTTCCGATCGAGTAGAGGAGAACCGGCCGGGTGGACTGGGCGGCGACTTCGCGGAAGATGTGGATACTTTCCGCTTCCAGGCGCCTCAGGTGTGGCGTCCGTGCTTCCATGAAAGCATTGTCTCCTTGCCGCCTCGTACCGGGCGGAGTCTGTCCAGTGCGCCGCATCGATACACGAAGACCCGACCGTTGAACAGTATGGCGGGACGGCCGGCATTTGGCAGGTCCCGCTGATGAAGAAGCGCCCGCTGTCCGGTGTCATGGCGCCGGGGCGATTTCTGCGGCTTGATTGGGGTTGCCCCGCCCATGGGAGCTATCCGTCCCCAGGTCTCCACGGTATTCTCTGCCGCACCTTCCAAACGTAAGCTCACGGACTGGGCGATGCCGTCTGCCACCTACAACCCCATGGACCTGACCGGCCGCCACGTGCTGGTGACCGGCGCCTCCGCCGGCATCGGTCGCGCCACCGCCGAGATGCTGGCCCGGCTGGGCGCACGGCTGACCGTCACGGGCCGCGACGAGGAGCGCCTGTCCGGAACCTTGGCGCGGCTGGAGGGCGAGGGCCACCGCGCCGCCGCCTTCGACCTGACCCGGCTGGACGAGGTCGCCGGCTGGATGAAGGGGCTGGCGGCCGAGGGCGGGCCGTTCGACGGGGTGGCGCACTGCGCCGGCATCCAGTCGCTGCGGCCGATCCGCATCTTCTCGGCCGAGTATTTCGACGAGATGATGCGCTCCAACCTCGGCGCCTCGCTCGCCATCGCCAAGGGGCTGCGGCAGAAGGGCGTGCGGGCCGAGCGCTCCAGCCTCGTCTTCGTCTCCTCCACCGCGGCCGAGATCGCGGCGCCGGGCAACGTCGTCTACGCCGCCAGCAAGGGCGGCATGCTGTCCGCCACCCGCGGCCTCGCCATGGAGCTGCTGTCGGACGGCATCCGGGTGAACGCGGTGGTGCCCAGCGTCATCGAGACCGACCTGATCGAGCGGGCCAAGGCGACGCTGACGGCGGAGCAGTACGAGGCCATGGTCGGGCGCCAGCCGCTGGGCGCCGGCCGGCCCGAGGACGTGGCCCACGCCATTGCCTTCCTGCTCGCCGACACCGGCCGCTTCATCACCGGCGCCTCGCTGGTGGTCGATGGCGGCCTGACCATGGTGTGACCCATGCCGATCCTGGAGTTCCGCCGGCCCACGCCGGACGACGCCAAGATGCTGCTGGACTGGCGCACGGACCCGGAGATCGCGGCCCGCATGTTCTCCGAGGTCGCCTACGACCTGGACCGTCAGCGCGCCTGGCTGGAAAGCGTGGCCGGGCGGCGGGACTACAGCCACTTCGTCATCCGGACCGAAGGCGTGGACATCGGCTACCTGTCCTACTCCGCCATCGACCGCGTGAACCTGCACTGCGTGCCCGGCTTCTACGTCGGCGACAAGGACCGCCGGGCGCACGCGGCGGGCTACCTGCACTGGTTCATCATGACCTACGCCTTCCGCCGGCTGGGCATGAACAAGGTGATCTCGCAGATCATGGACTGCAACCCGCGCCTGGTCCGCAGCATGCGGGTGCTGAAGATGGAGGAGGTCGGCGTGCAACGCCGGCACGTGCTGAAGGCCGACGGCTGGCACGACGTCCATCTTTTCGAACTGCACCGCGACGTCTGGGAGCGGCAGCCGCAGGTGTTCCCGGAGGAGCAGGTGCTGGCGGCGTTCGAGGAATAGTCCGGGTCGCTCAGGCTGCCGGGTCGAGGCAGGCGTCGATTGCCCGGAGGGCGGCGGGCGGCTCGATGCCCAGCTCCGCCGACAGCCGGCCGGTGTCGAAGGCGGTGAAGGGGACCGGGCGCTCGCCGCCCAGCGCCTGCGCCGCGGCACCCTCGGCCGGGCGCACCAGTGCCTCCGGGGCGCCCAGGCGGCGGGCGATGTGCAGGGCGGCGGCGGCGTAGGTCACGTCCTCCGGCGCCGAGAGCTGCCAGAGACCCGGGCCGCCCCGCGCCAGGACCGCTTCGATCGTGCTCGCCACCATGGACGTGGTGACCGGGGCGAAGCCCATGTCGGCGAAGGGGGCGATGGCACGGCCGGCCCTGAGGTCCGCCGCCCAGCCCTCGAAGAGCGTCATTCCCGGATGGATCACCTTGGACAGGCGCAGGACGGTGCCTCCCGGCAGGGCCAGCACCGCCGCCTCGGCCTCGGCCTTCTGTCGGCCGTACTCGGTGGCGGGGCAGGTCGGCTCGTCGGCCCGGCGGCGGGGCCGGGTGCCGTCGAACACCTTGTCGGTCGAGAGGTAGAGCACCCGGGTCCCGTTCGCCGCCAGCCGCCGGGCAAGCGCCGCGGTGCCGGTCACGTTGACGGCGCGCGAGCCCGCCGGATCGGCGGCACAGGCCGCCAGCCGCGCCACCGCCGCGCAGATCACCGCTGAGCCGTAGCCGGCATCGGCCAGCTCGAACCCCGATTCCGCCGCCAGATCCAGGAAGGGCCGGTCGGGCCGGGGCGCCCGGCGTGTGGTGGCGTGGAAGCCGATGCCGCGCGCGGTCAGGTGCGCCGCCAGGGCGGTCGCCACGGTGCCGTCGCCGCCGACGATGAGGAGGGGTGCCGCCATGCCGTACCGCTCGATGCTCAATCGGGCACCCGGATGATCGGGCCCGACGGCCGGTGCGCCGGATCGATCCGCAGCCATTTCGGCACCTCGCGGATCAGCGCCGGCGGCCCCTCCACCGCGATCCCGCCGGCGCGCAGCGCCTCGGCCCAGTCCAGCCGGTGGAGCCAGCACTGCACGAAACAGCCGACGTCGGCCCGCACCTCCAGATCCACCTGGTGGCCGGGGTCCTTCAGGCACAGGTCGGTCTCGCCCCGGTCCAGCACCAGCCACAGGCCGCCGCGGGAGCGGTAGCGGGCGGGCATGCCGCGGAAGGAGAAGTGCAGCACCACCCGGTGGCCGGGCGTGGCGGTCCAGTCGATGCGCCGGCGCACGCTCCACATGACGAAGCCGGGGTCCAGATCCTCGGGCTCCAGGTTGGACGTGCCCCACATCAGGCCCCATTTGCCCCATCTGCTCCACAATGGGGTGCAGCGCCTTGCCGGCCTCGGTCAGGTGGTAGGCGCCGTCCTCGTCGCGGTGAACGACGTCGCAGGCCTCCAGATCGCGCAGGCGCTGGGCCAGCAGGGCGCGCGACATCAGCGGCACGCCGCGCTGGATCTCGTTGAAGCGGCTGTTGCCGAACATCAACTCGCGCACGACCAGCGTGGTCCAGCGCGGCGTCAAGACTTCGGCGGCCTTCGCCACCGGGCAGAACTGCCCGTACCCTTCCATCGGAGGCCCCTCCCTTTGGAGATGGTTCAGATAATGAACTTGAGCGGACGCGAATGCAAAGAGCAGGGTCGCGCCATCCGACGACCCGAAAGGAAACGGCCATGATCTCCCTGGTTAAGGAACAGACTGTCGCGAAGGACTGGCGGGCGGAGGCGGAGGCCCTGTCGGCCCGCTTCAAGGTCCGCGCCGCGTCGCACGATGCGGAGGGCAGCTTCGTCCGCGCGAATTTCGAGGATCTCCGCGAGGCCGGCCTCACCGTCGCGGCCGCGCCGGCGGAGTTCGGCGGCGGCGACCTGGACGTGCCGGCGATGGGCGGGCTGCTGACCATCCTGGGCCGCGGCTGCGGCTCCACCGCCCTGGCCTTCTCGATGCACACCCACCAGGTGGCCGTGCCCGCTTGGCGCTGGCGGCGGGACAAGGCGCCGGTGGAGGGGCTGCTGCGCCGCATCGTGGGCGAGCGCCTGTTCCTGCTCAGCAGCGGCGGCTCCGACTGGCTGGCCGGATCGGCCCGGGCGGAGAGGGTGGAGGGCGGCTACCGCGTCACCGGGCGCAAGGCCTTCGTCAGCGGCGCGCCCATCGGCGACCTGCTGATGACCATGGCCGTCCTCGACGACCCGGCGACCGGACCGCAGGTGCTGCACCTGCCCGTCTCCATGAAGGCCGAGGGCGTGCGGGTGCTGGACACCTGGAACACGCTGGGCATGCGCGGCACCGGTTCGCACGACGTTGAGCTGGACGGCGTGTTCGTACCGGACGCCGCCATCGGCGCGCGGCGGACGCCCGGCGAATGGCACCCGCTGATGCACACGATCTCGCTGGTGGCCTTCCCGCTGATCTACTCGGCCTATCTCGGCGTCGCCGAGGGCATGCGCGACACGGCACTGGACCTGGCCGCGCGCCGCCGCGACCCGGCCCGTCAGGCGCCGCCGGCCGGAGAGATGGACACGCACCTGCTGGGCGCCCGCTTGGCGGTGCGGCACATGCTCGAGCTGGCCGGTACGGCCTCTCCCGGGGCGGCGACCACCAACGCCTTGTTCCAGGCCCGCACCCTGGCGGCGCGCGAGATGCTGGCGGTGGCTGACCGGGCGCTGGAACTGGCGGGCGGCGCCGGCTTCTACCGCGAGGGAGGGCTGGAGCGGATGTTCCGCGACATCCAGGGCGTGCGCTACCACCCGCTGACGGACAAGGTGCAGGCCGACTATGCCGGGCACCTGGCCCTGGGGTTGGACGCCTCGCGGGTGGGGTGAACCGAGATCGTAGGTCGGGAGGAGCCGAAGGCGTATCCCGACATGCTCAGGCCGGGGTTTGTCGGGATGCGCTCCGCTCCTCCCGACCTATGGCTGGGCTGAGCGCCGGTCCAGGTAGGCCAGGGCCGGCGGTGCCGTCCGGTGCAGGCCCTTGTAGCGGGCGACCGGCTCGGGGGCGCCGCGCAGGGCAACGGCCAGCTGCGCGGCCTCGACCGGGGACAGGTCGCGCAGGGGGCGCTGGTATGTCCGGATGCCGAACAGCACCGCGCCGGTGCCGGGGAGCTTGCGCAGGGTCTGGCGCTCCAGCCGCAGGAACAGGAGGTCGCCGGCATTGTCGCCTGATATCTCCGGCCGGGCGGCGGTGTGGGCCGTCTCCACCGGCTGGAACAGGGTGGGGTCGTCGTTCAGCGCCCAGTTCATGCGCTGCACCGGCCGCGCGGGCGTCAGCGTGCCGATGAAGCGGTCCACCGGACGCTCCAGCTTCTCCGGATAGAGCGCCACCGGCCCGTGGATCGCCGGCATGGCCCGGCCGATCTTGTCGGCCAGCCGCCAGCGGTTCGGGAAGCACAGCACCGCCGCCTTCATGACCGGCGTGCCGTCCTCGTCCGGCAGCAGCAGGCAGAGATCCTCCGGCACCAGCCGCCCGCAACTTCCCAGCGGGTCGGGACCGTCGAGGTCGTGCGTCTCGCCGGTGACGCGGTTCAGCAGCCGGCCGCCGTCACGCGCGAACAAGGCGGGGAAGCGGGCCGGCAAATGGTCGGCCAGCATCGCCAGCACCTCGCGGCAGGCGGGCTCCGCGCCCGGCAGGACCGCCAGAACCTCGTCCCGGCGCCCGGCCAGCAGCCGGCGGCGTTCGGCCATGAGGGCGGGATAGGTGGCGTCAATCTCGATCCAGTCGGCGGGATCGAGGCTCAGCAGCCCCATGGTCATGCGGTAGTCGCCGCCGTCGAACGGCCAGCAGGGCCGCTCGGGCTGAAAAGCGGGCGCGTCCATGGGCTCACACCGCCAGCGGCGCGAAGTCCGGCGACAGCTCCGCGACTTGCGGCGGGGCGATGGGGCCGACCTCCGCGATCAGCGTGCCCCAGGACCACCCCACCCCGAAGCCCGCCAGCATCAGGCGCATGCGCTTCTCCGCCAGGGACCCGGTCAGCCGGTTGCAGATGGCGAGCGGAATAGAGGCCGAGCTGGTGTTGCCGAACTCCTCCATGTCGATCAGGTAGCGCTCGGGCGCGAAGCCGACCTTCTTGCGGATGTGCTCCAGCATCATGCGGTTGGCCTGGTGCGGCACCACCATGTCGATGTCGTCCACCGACAGGCCCGCATGCTCCAGGCTGTCGCGCAACAGCGGCGGCACGGCGCGGAGCGTGAAGGCGAAGACCTCCGCCCCGTTCAGCGTCAGGCGCGAATCCTTGTAGAGCCGCTCCTCCTCCTCGGCCGAGCGCGGCTGGCCCGAGGGGATCATGCAGTCGCGCTTGCCGCCCGCCTTCACGAAGATGTGCTTGGCGCCACCGCCGTCGGTGCCGACGATGGCGTGCATGGGGGGAGCGTGCGGGTCGACCTCCAGCGCCACGGCCGAGCCGGCGTCGCCGAACAGCGGCAGGGTCGCCTTGTCGTCGGGGCGCAGGTAGCGGGCCGAGACGTCGCCGGCCAGCACCAGCGCGCGGCGGGCCGAGGAGCCGCCCAGCAGCCTGGAGGCGATCCAGGTGCCGTAGACGAAGCCGGAGCAGCCCAGCGGCACGTCGAAGCAGGCGGCGGTGCCGGGGAGGCCCAGGCGCTTCTGCATCACGGCGGCGGTGACGGGCAGGACATAGTCCGCGTCCTGGCTGACGAAGACCAGCACGTCGATGGAGGCCGGGTCCCAGTCCAGCTGGCGGATCAGCCCCTCTGCCGCGGCGGTGCACATGTCCGATGCGCAGAAGGGCTCGTCCAGCAGGCGGCGGGCGCGCACGCCGATGGTGCCGTAGAGCTTCTCCGCCTCCTCCGGCGTGAAGATGCCCGGCTCCTCCAGGAAGGAATGGCGCCGGGGCGGCACCACCGCCCTGAAGCCCCTGATCGCCACGCCGTCGATGACCGCCTTCACGACTGATGTCCTTGCAATCCTTGCGCGGCATCCATCCTACGCCATGCGACGGCGGTACGGGAACCCGCTTGGCTGTGTCATCGCGGCGCCCCGGCGTGTATGGAATCCGGGAGATCCCAATCCGCCGGACCCGCCCCATGCGCTCGCTCACCGGCCTGTCCGAGATCCCGGCGGGGTCCCGCATCTTCATCTACGGCGCCGGGCTGGGCGGCGGGGCGGTCTATGGGCTGCTGACTGCGGCCGGCCGGGGCGGCGACGTCGCCGGCTTCATCGAGACCAGGCCGGGCGGGCGGGCGACTGCCTGGACGAACTGGGCCGGCGCTACCGGCTGCTGGCCCTGCCGGAGCACGACCAGATCGTCGCCACGGGCGTGGAGGCGCTGCTGCCGCTGGACGAGTATCTGCGCCGGACCGGTGGTGTCGCCCCGCTGAACATCGGCGCGATCCCGCTCTGACCGGAAGGCGCTTCCCCTAGCCGATTTTCCGCTTGGGTCGTGCCGCCCGCGGACGCACTCTGCTGCCCATGAAGAGCATTCTCCCGATCCTTGCCGCTCTCCTCGCCCTGCCGGCATGGGCGCAGACACCCGCTCCCCAGACTGCCGGTCCGCCGCCGGCGCTGGGCCTGCCGATTGCCTGCAGCCCGGGGCGCGACTGCTACATCCAGAATTATGTCGACGCCGACCCGGGGCCCGGCTTCAAGGACCACAAATGCGGCCGGCACGGTTATGACGGCGATACCGGGACGGATTTCCGCCTGCCGGGCTTCGCGGCCATGCGCCGGGGCGTGGCGGTGGTCGCGGCGGCGCCGGGCGTGGTGCGGGCGGTGCGCGACGGCGAGCCTGACACCGGCCTGCCGCCGGAGGGCGAGGCCAAGCTGGCCGGCAAGTTCGCGGGCAACGGCGTGGTGCTCGACCATGGCGGCGGCTGGACCACCCAGTACAGCCACATGCGCCAGGGCTCGATCCGGGTGAAGCCGGGCGAGCGGGTGACGGCCGGCCAGCCGCTGGGGCTGGTGGGCTATTCCGGCCGCACCCAGTTCCCGCACCTGGAGCTGATCGTCCGCCAGGGCGACCGGATCGTCGATCCCTTCGTCGGGCCGGCGGAGGGCTGGACATGCGGGGGCCCGCGCAAGCCGCTCTGGTCCGAGCAGGCGCTGGCAGCATTGCCCTACGAGCCGACCCACATCCTGTCCGCCGGTTTCGCCCCCGACCGGGTGGATGTCAACGCCCTGCGCGAGGGTGCCTACGACAACCCCGCCCTGCCCTCCTCGGCGGAGCGGCTGATCCTCTGGGCCGACGTGATGGGATTGGAGCAGGGGGACCGGGTGGAGCTGCGCCTGCGCGACGCCGCCGGCAACGTGGTGGCCCGCAAGGACGAGGAGATGGACCGCGACCGGGCGATCCAGGTGGTCGGCGTGGCCCTGCCCCGTCCGCCCGGGGGCTGGCTGCCGCAGCGTTATGTCGGGATCGTCAGGGTGGTGCGCGGCGGCGGCGACGTCGATGTCGAGCGCCGCGAGTTCGAGGTGGGCGGGTGACCGCGCCGATCCTCATCCGGGCCGACGCCTCCCCCGCCATGGGCGCGGGCCATGTGATGCGTTGCCTGGCGCTGGCGGAGGCGCTGGTCGAGCTGGGCCGCCCCTGCCGCTTCCTGGCGGCCGGCCTGCCCGAGGCGTTGCGGGCGCGGCTGGAGCGCGCCGGCTTCGGCGTGCAGATGCTGGCGGCGGAACCGGGCGGACCCGCCGACCGGGATGCAACCCTGGAGCTGGCCCGCGGGGCGGCGGCCCTGGTGCTGGACGGTTATCACTTCGGCGCTGACTACCGCGCGGCTCTGGCCGCGTCCGGCCGGCCGGTGCTGGCCTTCGACGATCTCTGCACGCTGCCATCGCTGCATGCCAGCATGGTGGTGAACCCGAGCCCGGCCGCCCTCTCCATGCCCTATGCCGCGGCGGCACCCGGGGCGGACCTGCTGCTGGGCCCGGCCTACGCGCCCCTGCGCCGCGAGTTCCGCGACGCGCTGGCGATCCCCCTGCCGCCGCTGGCGGACCGCCGCTCGCTGTTGCTGACCTTCGGCGGCAGCGACCCGCCGGGCCTGACCGTGCCGGTGGTCAAGCGGCTGGCGCCTGACCTGCCGGACGGCATGACGCTGGAGGTGGTCATCGGCGGCGCCAACCCGAGGCGCGCGTGCGTCGAGGCGGCGGTCGCCCGCTTCCCGGACCGCGCCCGCCTGCATGTGGAGACCGAGCGCATGGGGGAACTCATGCGCTGCTGCGGCCTCGCCGTCGCGGCTGCGGGCGGTACGCTGGGCGAACTCGCCGCTCTCCGCGTCCCCACCCTGCTGGTCCCCATCGCCGACAACCAGCGCCCCTCGGCCGCAGCGGCCGCAGCGGCCGGCGCGGTGGTCATGGTGGACGGCTGTGCCGAGAACGCGGCCGGGGCCGTCGTCGCGACGGCCCTGTCCCTCTGGCAGGACCCCGCCCGCCGCGCCGCGCTGGCGGACCGCATGGCGGTGGGCGGTGTGGACGGCCAGGGTGCCGTCCGCATCGCGGCCGCTCTGGCGGCGCGGCTGGCGCGTTGACAGGCTGGTTCCAGGCTCCAGCACGCTTTCCGGAGAAGCGAGCGATGCACATCCCCCTGTCCGGGGCCAAGGCACAGCTGGAGGACCTCCTGCGCCGCGCGGCGGCGGGCGAGGAGGTCGTGTTGACGGTGGGTGCCGGGCAAACGGTGCGGCTCGTCCCAGGCGGCGTTTCACGGCGCACGCCGAGCGCCGAGGGGAAGGGCGCCGCGCTGGAGCGGATCATGAAGGAGGCCCGCCGCAGCCCTGCATCGCCCGGCCCATCGGCCGCTCGGTCGCAGCTGCCGGGATGATCGTGGCCGACCGGCGCGGCATCCGCAGCCGGGTAGAGGCCATTCTCGCGCCGCTGGCAGTGGAAACCATCCCTGTCACGCCCGACGCGTCCCGCCTCGTTGCCGACGCCTATGCCCGCTCGGGCAAGGGCGTTCATCCGGCGGCGCTGAACCTGGACGACTGCTTCGCCGATGCGCCGGCGCGCGAGCGGGCGTGTTCGCTGCTCCATATCGGCGAGGATTTCGCCCGCACCGCCATCCGGCCCGCGCACCCATGACGGCATGCTGGCAGGCTGCTACGCCTGCCGGAGATAGGCCCGGTTCACGTACGGGTCGAACCCCGCGCGTGGCGGCAGGAGCGGCTTGGCCGGCGAGTGGGGCGTGCGCCAGACGCCGTACTGGGCGGTGACCATCAGCCGGGGCCGCTCGCGCGGCAGCAGGCCGCGATGGACGCCGAAGGTGTCGGCCATGAAGACCGTGCCGGCCGGGCCGGTCATGCCGACGGTGGCGCCGGGACCGTAGGTCGCGTCCACCGTCTCGTCGGCGATGCGCTCGATCACCACCAGCCGCTCGTCCCGGTTGGTGCCGGGCACGAACTGGAACGGGCCGCTGTCCGCGTCCACATCGGTCAAGTAGAGGAAGACCTTGAAGGCGCGGATATTGTCCCAATCCCGGTGGAACCACTGGGTGCCCTTGTGGCCGGGGCGCCCGGCGTAGGACCACCAGCCCTGGATGTTGTCCAGCGTCGGCCGGCAGCCCAGGAACCGCGCGGCGGTCGCCAGCAGGAGCGGGTGGTTGAAGAACGCCAGCAGGCCCGGCACGGCCAGCAGCCCCTCGATCCGGTAATAGCCCATATTGACCTCGGGGCTGGGCACGTTCCCGTACAGGAACTCGCCCAGATGCGGACGGTAGGGATCCCAGACCGGCGTAGAAGCCAGCGCCGCGCGCATGGAAGCGACCTGATCCGGCGTGACCAGATCCGCCAGACGGTCGGTATAGCCGCGGTCGCGCAGCTGCGCGTCCAGGGTGGCGGCGCGCGGGTCGTCCGGCAGCCCCGCCGTTCCCGGTTTCAGCGCGGCGGCGGCGCGGGCGATGATCGCGCGGCGGCGGGGGCCCCCGGTCAGCGGCAGCAGATCGTACTGCAGGTTGCGGTCGTCGGCCCGGGCGCGGGCGGCGATCTGGCCGAGCGTCAGGTTGCGGATGCGGATCACCGTGCCTCCCTCCAGCTCTTGAGCGCGGTGGCGAGCGCCGCCACGGCCGGGCCCCAGTCGCCGGGCACTCCCTGGCGGAACTGGCGCAGGCGCGGATACCAGGGGCTGTCCAGCCGGCCCTTGCCCCAGCGCCAGCAGCCGTCCCAGCGGTTCAGCAGCCAGACCGGTCGGCCCAGCGCCCCCGCCAGATGCGCCGTCGCCGTGTCCACCGAGACCACAAGGTCGAGCGTCGCCACCAGCGCGGCGGTGTCGGCGAAGTCGCCCAGCTCCGCCGTGGCGTCGACCAGCCCCGGCAGCGGCGGCAGGGCGCGCGGCGCCTTCTGCAGGCTGACCCAGGTGACGCCCTCGATGGCGGCGAGCGGCGCCAGCAGCGCGGGGTCGAGGCTGCGGCGCCCATCCACCGAATTTCCCGGCGCCCCGGCCCACGCCAGCCCGACCCTGGCACCGGCCGGCAGCCTCCCGCGCCAAGCGGCAACGGCGGCCGGATCGGCCGAGAGATAGGGCATCGGTGCGGCCGGCGGTCCGTCCAGTTCCAGGGCGAAGGGCAGGCTCATGACCGGGCAGTGGGCGTCGTGCAGCGGCGGTACCGAGCCGAAGGGGACGATGCCCGCCACGCCCGGCACCGTCGCCAGCAGCCGGGCCAGTTCCGGCTGGCAGGCCAGGATGATATGTGCGCCGCGCGCGGCGAGGTGCGGGACGTAGCGGGCGAACTGGATCGTGTCGCCGCGCCCCTGCTCGGCATGGACAAGAATCGTCAGCCCCCGCGGATCGGAGCCGTCCCAGCGCGGCGCCCGCAGCCGCTCCGGGCTAACCCCCGGACGGCGCAGCCGCGACTCGAAGGCCGGCCAGCCCTCGCGCCAGCGGCCCGCCGTCAGCAGCGCCACTGCGAGGTTCCACTCGGCCTCGGCATTCCCGGGCGCCAGCGCCACGGCGCGGCCCAGCATGTCCGCCGCCCGTGCCGCCTCCCCCATGTCGGTCAGCACCACGCCGAGATTGATCAGTGCCGGCACCGCGTCGGGGTCGAGCGCCAGCGCTCCCTCCAGGCAGGCGCGCGCGGCCTGGTGGCGGCCCAGCGCGTGCAGCACGGCGCCCAGATTGGCGGCGGCGTCGGCCCGGCCGGGGTCGAGCGCCAGCGCCGCCCGCAACGCCTCCTCCGCCTCCGCCAGCCGGCCGGCCTGGCGCAGCGCGGCGCCGAGGTTGGAGCGGATGAGGGCATGATCAGGGGCAGCATCGGCGGCGGCGCGCAGCAGATCCACCGCCCGCGGCGCGTCGCTCGCCTGCGTCGCCGCGAGGCCCCGCAGATGCAGCGCCGTCGCGTTGCCGGGGTCCGCTTCCAGCACGCGGGCATAGAGCGCGTCCGCCTCGGCGAGGCGTCCGGACTGATGCAGCTCAAAGGCGGCGGCGAGTGCTTCGCTTAGGGTAGCCATATCGGGCAGAATGCCCCGTGCCCGGCCCGCCGGGCAACGCCCACGCGGCAGGATTGAGAGAATGTCACGATCTGACGGTCCCCCGGATCAGGGTCCCCTGGAGCCTCGCCATTACGCCGACCCGGCCTGGGCCCAGGCGGAGCGCGGCCGCCTGTTCGCCCGCTCCTGGCAGTTCGTCGGCTTCACCGACCAGCTGGCGGAGCACAACCGCTTCCTGACCCGGCAGGTCGCCGGCGTGCCGGTGCTGGTACAGAATTTCGACGGCGGGATCAGGGCCTTCCGCAATATCTGCAGCCACCGCTTCGCCCGCATCCACGGCGCCGAACAGGGCCGGTCGATGCTGCGCTGCCCCTATCATGGCTGGACCTACAACGCGGACGGCGTGCCGGTCGGCATTCCCCGCAACGAGGAGTGCTTCGGCCTGGACCGGGCCGCGCGCGAGGGGCTGGCGCTGAAGCGCTACGAGGTCGGTACGGTGGGCCGCTTCGTCTTCGTGCGGCTGGAGCCGGGCGGGCCCGGGCTGGAGGAGGCGCTGGGCGAGCATGCCGGCCTGCTGATGCGGCTGTCCGATGCCTTCGACGCACCCTTCTCCGAGGAGGCGGTGGACTGGGCCTGCGACTGGAAGATCGGCGTGGAGAACGTGCTGGAGGTCTATCACGTCGACTCGGTGCATCCCGAGACCTTCCGGACCGTGGCCGAGGGCGCCTGGGACTGCGACGCTTCGGGCCCGCACAGCCGCGGCCGCATCGGGCTGACGGCCGAGAACGCGCGCTGGTGGGAGGGGATGGGCGGCAAGCTGAAGCTGAACGCCTTGGAGGGGCTCGCGCCCTACCATCATGTGCTGCTGTTCCCGAACCTGGCGCTGAGCGTCACCGCCGGGCGGCTGCTGAGCGTCCAGACCTACGAGCCGGCGGGACCGGGCCGCAGCCTGTTGCGCTGGCGCCTGTCGCTGGCGAAATCCCTCCCCGGCGCCAGCGCGGCGGCGCGTGGCGCGGTGACGGCGTCCCTGGCCGACTTCAACCGCACCGTCCTGTCCGAGGACCGCGCCATCTGCGCCGAGACCCAGATCGGCACGGCGGCCATGGACCGGCCGGCGCTGCTGGGCCGCAACGAGGAGCGCATCCGCGCCTTCCACGCGGCCTATCGCGCGGCGATGGCCTGAGGCGCCCGGATGCGCTAGAGGAACGCCACAGTCCCTGATGCCCGGTCCCGTGCCATGACCCCTCCCCTGATATCCGCCATCCTCGACGCCGCCGCCGAACTGCTGCGCATCGAGGCCAAGGCGGTCACCCAGCAGATCGAGAGCCTGGACGCGGATTTCCTGTCCGTGGTCGAGCATATCGGCGGCGGTGAGGCCAACACGCTGGTGGCCGGCATCGGCAAGAGTGGCCTGGTGGCGCGCCTGCTCGCCAGCAAGCTGGCATCGGTCGGCTGCCGCTCCTGGTACTACAGCGCGCTGGACGCGCTGCATGGCGAGCTGGGAAGCCTGCGCGCGGGCGACCTGCTGATTCTGCTGTCGAACTCCGGCCAGACGCAGGAGCTGGTGGACCTCGCCAAGGCCGCACGGCCCCGGGGCGTGAAGGTGGCGGCCATGGTGTCGCGGTCGCCCTCCGCCCTGTCGCGGGCGTCGGACTGGACCCTGAAGGTGCATGTCGAGCGCGAGGCGACGGAGACCAAGCTGCCGACCGCCAGCACCACCGCCATGCTGGCCTTCTCCGACGCGCTGGTGGTGGGCGTCGCCCGCCGCCGGGGCTTCACCATCGAGGATTACGGCCGCAACCATCCCGGCGGCACCCTGGGCGTGGTGCTGGCCTCCACCGTCGGCAGCCTGATGACGCCGGTGGGACAGGGTGTGGCGCAGGTGAGGCCGGACACGCCCATTCTGCAGACACTCCTGGAGATGACCCGCTGCCCGGTGGGCGCGGCGCTGGTGGTGGATGGCGGCTCGAAGCTGCTGGGCGTCATCACCGACGGCGACATCCGCCGCGCGCTCGCCAAGTCCGGCAAGGAGATGCTGGACCGCGACACCGGCGCGCTGATGACCTCCCGCCCCCGCACCTGCCGTCCCGAGACGACGGCGCTGGAGGCGCTGGAGTTGATGGAGACGCCCAGCCAGATCTACGTGCTGCCGGTGGTGGACGCCGGCGGCATCGTGCAGGGCCTGCTGCGCATGCACGACATCGCCGGCATCGAGGTCGAGAAGTCGCTGGGGTGAAGCGGCTTCAGGCGAAGGCGGCCCGAGCCGCCGCCTCCACCGCCTGCATGGCCAGCCGGTAGGGGCCGGGCCCGTGGCTGAGGCGGGCGACGCCGAGTTCCGCCAGCCGCGCCTTCGGGGGCGTGTTCGGGCCGGCCATGATGTTGACCGGCAGGGGCGAGCGTTCGGCCAGCAGCCCGATCAGCCGCTCCTCCACCAGCCCCGGCACGAACAGCCCGTCCGCGCCGGCATCGGCGTAGGCGCGGGCCCGCTCCAACGCCTCGGCCAGCAGCGCCTCGTCGGCCGGGATGCCGCGGAAGAACACGTCGGTGCGGGCATTGACGAAGGCGGGCACGCCGGCCCGCTCGCAGGCCGCCCGCGCTGCCTTCAGCCGCTCGGCCTGCTGGGCCGTTGGGCGCAGCTCCGATGTGCCGGGCAGGCTGTCCTCCAGGTTGACGCCGACGGCGCCGGCCGCCAGCGCTGCCGCGACGGTGGCCGCCACCCCGGCCGGGTCGGCGGCGTAGCCGGTCTCCAGGTCGATGGTGACGGGCAGGGTAACCGCGCCGACGATGCGGCGGAGATTGGCGAGCGCCAGTTCCAGCGGCAGCTTCTCGCCATCCTCATACCCATGCGCCGCGGCCACCGACCAGCTGCCGGTGCCGATGGCGAGGGCGCCCGCCGCCGCCACGGCCCTGGCGCTGCCCGCATCCCAGGCGTTGAACAGCACCAGCGGCCGTCCGGGGACGTGCAGGCTGCGGAAGGTCTCGGCGTGGGCGGTCTGCTGCGACATGGTGGCCTCTCGATGGGATCGTCTCTCCGCTTCTACCCCCGCCAGCGCCGCCGCGCCGCCCGATTCTTGTGACGAAGACACGTTGAAACATCTGCGGCATTGCCGCATTCTGCATTTATGGCGGATGCGTTGCTCACCACGTGGAGACCGGCTACTGGCTCTCCCGCTGCAAGGGACGGCTCTCGGAGGAGGATAGAAAAGCCGTTATCGACATGATTGCCGCCGATCCAGAGTGCGGGGTGCTGATCGAGGGCGGCGGCGGCATCAGGAAGGTGCGGTTCGCGATTGGTGCGCGCGGCAAGAGTGGCGGCGTCAGGGTGGTCTACTATTTCCGGAACTTCGACATGCCAGCCTTCCTGTTGACGGTGTTCGCCAAGAACGAACAGGCGAACCTCACTCCGGCCCAGCGGGCGGAACTCGGCGCCCTGGCGAAGCTGCTCGCGGCGACTTATTGGAGGGAATAACCATGCGGAAGTCGGACTTTGAAGGCCTCAAGCAGGCCATGAACGAGGCGATTGCCTATGCAGGCGGCGAGCCGGGCGGGAGCGTCACGCATCAAGTGACTGTCGCGACGGTCGATGTCCGCGCGCTGCGCACCCGGCTTGGCATGTCGCGCCCGGCCTTCGCCACTGCCTTCAACCTTGATGCGCGTGCCGTTCAGGAATGGGAGCAGGGTCGGCGGCAACCTGACCGTGGCACGCGCAACTATCTTCAGCTCATCGAGCACAATCCGGAGTATGTCCGCAAAGCCTTAGAAAAGCATACGCCGCCGGATCGCGCGGCCGAGTGACAAACCGGGGCCGCGGCATTTCCCGGATTCCGTGCGGGGCCAAGGGAGTGGTATCACTGGGGGACGGGGTACCTCCCCCGATCCGGAGCCTCGGTCGCCTGATGTCCACGCCCTTCGCCTTCGCCCCCGGCCAGCGCCCCTTCGTGATCGCCGAGATGTCGGGCAACCACAAGGGCGAGCTCGGCCGTGCCATCCGCCTGATCGACGCCGCCAAGGACGCCGGCGCCGACGCGGTGAAGATCCAGACCTACACGGCCGACACCATCACGCTGGATTGCGACCGGCCGGAGTTCCGCATCGGCGGCGGCTTGTGGGAGGGGCGGACGCTGCATGACCTCTACCGTGAGGCGCACACGCCCTGGGAGTGGCACGAGGCGATGTTCGCCCACGCCGCCCGCATCGGCATCCCCCTCTTCTCCAGCCCCTTCGACCCCACGGCGGTCGACCTGCTGGAGCGGCTGGGCGCGCCGGCCTACAAGATCGCCAGCTTCGAGATCGTCGACACGCCGCTGATCCGCTACGCCGCCCGCACCGGCAAGCCCATGATCATCTCCACCGGCATGGCCGGCCTGGGGGAGATCGCCGAGGCCGTGGCCGCCGTGCGCGAAGGCGGCACCGGCCAGGCGGAGCGGGGCGAGCTGGCGCTGCTCCACTGCAACAGCGGCTATCCCAGCCCGCCCGAGGACATCAATCTCCGCACCATCCCGCACCTGGCCCAGGCCTTCGGTGTGCCGGCCGGCCTGTCGGACCACACCCACGGCATCGCGGTGCCGGTGGCGGCCGTGGCCGTGGGGGCGGTGATCATCGAGAAGCACATGACTCTGGACCGGTCGGAGGGCGGCGTCGATGCCGACTTCTCGCTGGAGCCGGCCGAGTTCAAGGCCATGGTCGAGGCCTGCCGGGTGGCGCACGCCGCGCTGGGAGGCATCGACTATACCCTGTCCCCCAGCGAGGCCGGTGGCCGCGCCTTCCGCCGCTCGCTCTACGTCACCGAGGCCGTGCGCGCGGGCGAAGTCCTGGACGGGCGCAACGTCCGCTCCATCCGCCCGGGCAGGGGCTTGCCGCCTCGGCACCTGCCCGAGGTGCTGGGCCGCCGCGCCACCCGCGACCTGGAGCGCGGCGAGCCGCTGGACTGGAGCATGGTGGGGCCGGCCGGCCGGAACCCGGCATGACCCGCCCCCGCATCGTCATCATCACCCAGGCCCGTATGGGCTCCACCCGCCTGCCGGGCAAGGTGCTGAAGGAAGCGGCCGGCAAGACGCTGCTGCAGCACCATCTGGAGCGGCTGGGCCGGGTGCGCCATGCCGACCGGGTGGTCTGCGCCACCACCGACAATCCCGCCGACGACGTCCTGGCCGACCATGCGCAGTCGCTGGGCGTGCCGGTCGTGCGCGGCAGCGAGGCGGACGTGCTGGACCGCTTCCACCGGGCAGCCCTTGCCCACCAGGCCGGCATCATCGTCCGGGTAACCAGCGACTGCCCGCTGATCGACCCCGTCCTGATCGACGAGCTGCTGGAGATGGTGCTGGGCAGCGACCCGCCGCCCGATCATGCCGGCATCGAC
Source organism: Azospirillaceae bacterium (assembly GCA_035626475.1). Classification (GTDB taxonomy): domain Bacteria; phylum Pseudomonadota; class Alphaproteobacteria; order Azospirillales; family Azospirillaceae; genus DASPKT01. Next base: position 90,872 of record DASPNP010000022.1, on the reverse strand, counting down.
GTCTCGGTCTTCCCGCGCGGGCTGGACGCCGAGGCTGTACGCTTCGAGGTGCTGGACGAGGCCTGGCGCCTGGGGCACGAGCCCTTCGAGCGCGAGCACGTCACCCCTTACATCTACCGCCGGCCCGAGCGCTTCCGCCTGGCCCTGCTGACACGGCCGGGCACGATTCCCGGCCCGCACCGATGGTGCGTGGACACGGCGGAAGATTTCGAACTGGTCCGCCGCTTGCTTGAGACGCTGCTGCCGGGCAATCCCGGATTCGGCTGGCAGGACGTGCTGGCCGTGCTGCGCGACCATCCCGATTGGGCCGCCCTGAACCAGGGCGTCGTCCAGAAGACCCTGACCTGAACCGGAGTACCTGACCATGAACCGCAAGGATTTCCTGCTGGCCCTGGACGAGATGCTGGAGCTGGACCCCGGCACGCTGCAGGGGCCGGAGGTGCTGAAGGAGATCGACAGCTGGGACAGCCTGGCCGTCATCAGCTTCATCGCGCTGGCGGACGAGAAGTTCAACGTCGTGGTCGAGGGCGAGAAGCTGGCCGCCGCCAAGACGGTCGACGACCTGCTGGCCCTCGTCGCCGACCACGTCCAGGCGTGACCTGCCGGATGCGACCCTGCCGCGCTGCGTGCTTCGACAGGCTCAGCATGAGGGAGGGTGAGGCTGGCCGTTCCGGTATTCCGACCGGGAGCAGCAATCACCTCCTCAGCCTGCGCTTGTCGAAGGCCGCACCCCATCATCGCTGCCCCGGAAGGCGGCCGTGACTGCAACGGTCGAGCGGCGCGGCGTCCGGATCGGGCGCCGGCACGTGGAGTTCGCCGGCGGCCCGGCGGCCTATCTGGACCGGGGCGAGGGCGGCGTGCCCCTGCTGCTGGTCCACGGCTTCGGCGGCGACGCGCTGACCTGGCAGTTCAACCTGATGGCGCTGGCGGCCGACCGCCGCGTCGTCGCGGTCGACCTGCCCGGCCATGGCGAGTCCACCATGGATGCCGGCACCGGCGAGGTGGCGGTGCTGGCCGACTGGCTGGCGCGCCTCATCGACGCGCTGGGGCTGGGGCGGGTCGACCTGGTCGGCCACAGCCTCGGCGCCCGGGTGGCGCTGGACCTCGCGGCGCGCCACCGGGAGCGTGCCCGCCGGCTGACGCTGCTGGCCTGCGCCGGGCTGGGCTCGGCCGTGGAGATCGACTTCCTGCGCGCCATGCGCGGCGTGCGCACGATGGAAGCCGCCGGAGCCGCCGTCGACCGGCTGTTCGGCGTGCCGTCGCCGTACCGCGACAGCTTCGCCAAGGCGCTGCTGGCCCGCATGAGCGATCCGGCGTCGGAAGCGCCCCTGGCGGCCATGCTGGAGCGGACCTGGGAGGCGGTGCAGGCGAGGCAAGGCTTCGACTGGTCCCGCCTGGATGCGCCCGCCCAGCTGGTCTGGGGCACGGCCGACGGCATCGTGCCGCCGCCAGCCCAGGGCGACCTGCCCCCGCATCTGCCCGTCCACCTGCTGCCGGGCGTCGGCCATATGCCGCATGTCGAGGCGGCCGGCCGGGTCAACGCCCTGATCAAGGACTTCCACTCATGACCAACGACACCATGCTCGAGGCGATCCGCGAGGAGGTCGCCCGCATCCTGGCCGAGAAGGGCGAGGCGCCCTTTCCCCTGGAGGCCGGCACGATCTTCCTGGGCGGCGAGATGCCCTTCGACAGCCTGGACCTCGCCACGCTGGTGGTGGCGATGGAGGGGCGCACGGGCCGCGATCCCTTCCGCGGCGGCTTCCGCCAGTTCACCACGGCGGGCGAGCTGGCCGCGCTCTACGCCGCGGCGTGAGCGGAGACGCTTGCGAATCCGCAGGCTGATGTCCCTTCCGGCGGCAGGGTCGTCTTGCTAGCTTCTACCCCGAAATGGGGGCGGCAAGCCCGTACGGAGAGAGTCTTCACCTGATGAGACAGTTCGCAAGCGCGGCGCCGTGGCTGCTGTCCGCGGCGCTGCTGGCCGGCTGCGCCAGCACCGACGGGGGCAAGGGCGAGGCCGTCAAGGGCGGCGGCGATCCCGCTTCCGTCCGCCTCGCGGCCAAGGGCCTGGACCCGGCGGCATCGAGCGAGTCCTTCCCCAGCACCTACCGTCCCATGCCCTCGGTCACGACCGCCATCGTCGGGGCGCGCCTTCTGACCGGCACCGGCGAGGAGATCGAGGACGGCACCATCGTCCTGGAGGGCGGCCGCATCACGGCGGTCGGGCGCGGCGTCCCCGTGCCGGCCGGTGCGACGGTGATCGAGGCGCGCGGCAAGTGGGTCACGCCCGGACTGATCGACGCGCACAGCCATCTCGGCGTCTACGCCTCCCCCTCCGTCGCCGCCCATTCCGACGGCAACGAGATGACCGACCCGAACACGGCCAATGTCTGGGCCGAGCACTCGGTCTGGCCGCAGGACCCCGGCTTCACCCGGGCGCTGGCGGGCGGCGTCACCAGCCTGCAGGTGCTCCCCGGTTCGGCCAACCTGTTCGGCGGCCGCACCGTGGTGCTGAAGAACGTGCCGGCCCGCACCATGCAGGACATGAAGTTCCCGGGCGCGCCGCAGGGGTTGAAGATGGCCTGCGGCGAGAACCCCAAGCGCCTCTACGGCGGCAAGGGCCGCTCTCCCGCGACCCGCATGGGCAACGTCGCCGGCTACCGCAAGGCCTGGATCGACGCCGCCGACTACCAGCGCAAATGGGACGAGTGGCGCAAGAAGTACGCCGCCGCGACCGACGACAAGAAGCCCGACCCGCCCAAGCGGGACTTGGCGCTGGACACGCTGGCCGGCGTGCTGCGCGGCGAGATCCTGGTGCAGAACCACTGCTACCGCGCCGACGAGATGGCGATGATGCTGGATGTGGCGCGGGAGTTCGGCTACCGCATCACCATGTTCCACCACGCGTCCGAGGCCTACAAGATCGCCGACGTGCTGGCGCGCGAGGACATCTGCGTCGCCACCTGGGCGGAATGGTGGGGCTTCAAGATGGAGGCCTTCGACGGGATCGAGGAGAACCCGGCGCTGGTCCATGCCAAGGGCGGCTGCACCGTCATCCATTCCGATGACGAGACGATCATCCAGCGCCTGAACCAGGAGGCGGCGACCGCCATGGCGGCCGGCAACCGGCTGGGCCTCAACATCACCCGCGCCGACGCCATCAAGTGGGTCACGGCCAACCCGGCCAAGGCGATCGGCGTCCTGGACAAGACCGGCACCCTGGAGGCCGGCAAGATGGCCGATGTGGTGCTGTGGAGCGCGGACCCGTTCAGCGTCTATGCCGTGGCCGAGAAGGTCTTCATCGACGGCGCCGTGGCCTATGACCGCGCCGACCGCCGCTTCCAGCCGCAGACCGATTTCGAGCTGGGCCAGCCCGGCAAGGAGAGCCGCCGATGAGCCCGATCGCCCGCATCCTGGCGCTGGCGCTGATGACCGGCATCGCGTTTCCCGCCGCCGCCGAGACGGTGGCGGTGACCAACGCCCGCATCCACACCATGGGCCCCGCCGGCGAGATCGGCCGGGGCACGGTGCTGATCCGCGACGGCAAGCTGGCCGCCGTGGGCGCCGACGTGGCCATCCCTGCGGGCGCCCGGGTGGTGGACGCGGCCGGCGGCGTGGTGACGCCCGGCCTGGTCGCCGCCGACACCACGCTCTCGGTAGCCGAGGTCAACTCGCTGCATGCCACCAACGACCATGACGGCGCGGTGGAGCATCTGTCGGCCGCCTTCGACGTGAAATACGGCATCAACCCCAACTCCACCCTGATCCCGGTGGCGCGGCTGGGCGGCATCACCCGCGCGGTCGTCACCCCGGACATCGAGGAGGACCGCGACGAGCGGCCGAAGGAGCGGCTCTTCGCCGGCCAGGCCGCCACCATCCATCTCGGCCCCGGCGAGGACCTGCTGATGGCCTCGGGCGTCGGCATGGTGGTGCATCTGGGCGAGGCCGGGGCCGGCATGGTCGGCGGCGCCCGCGGCACCAGCTTCGCCGCGTTGAAGGCGGCGCTGGACGAGGGGCGCCACTACGCGCTGAACCGCGCCCGCTACGATTACGGCCATACCCGCCCCTACCGGCTGAGCCGCGAGGATCTGGAGGCGCTGGTGCCGGTGGTGGAGGGGCGCATGCCGCTGCTGGTCCATGTCCACCGCGCCGCCGATATCCGCCAGGTGCTGAAGCTCGCCCGCGAGGACCAGGTGAAGGTGGTCCTGCTGGACGCGGAGGAGGGCTGGATGGTCGCCTCGGAGATCGCCAAAGCCCGGGTGCCGGTGGTGGTGAACCCGCTGTCGAACCTGCCGGCACGGTTCGAGACGCTGGGCGCCACGCTGGAGAATGCCGCCCGGCTGCACGAGGCCGGCGTCACCATCATCATCGAGGGCAGCCGCACCGGCCATTTCGCCCGGCAGGTCCGCTACAACGCCGGCAACGCCGTGGCGCATGGCCTGCCCTGGAAGGCGGCGCTGGAGGCCATCACCATCAACCCGGCCAGGGTCTTCGGCTTCGGTGCCCGGGCGGGCTCGCTGGAGCCCGGCAAGGAGGCCGACCTGGTGGTCTGGGACGGCGATCCGCTGGAGCCGCTGACCCAGCCGCGCCAAATCTTCGTGAAGGGGACGGAGATGCCGATGGACAGCCGCGCCCGGCAGCTGGCCAAGCGCTACCGCGACCTGCCCCCCGACCAGCCGCCGGCCTACCGCTGAGCCATGACGGCTTGGTTCGGCGACTCCTGGGGCTGGTGGGCCGTCGGCGGCGGGATGCTGCTGTACCTGCTGCTGATGGCCCGCAGCGCCCACATCCAGGGCGAGCTCGGCCAGTTCCTGCGCGGCCTGCTGTTCGTGGCGCTGCTGCTGGGCGGGCTGTTCCTGCTGATCGAGGGCTGGATCTGGGTGGATCAGCACTGGTGAGGCGGTCGGGTCGATAATGCTCGTAGGTCGCATGGAGGCGGAGCCGCAATGCGACATCCTCCACCAGCGTGTCGCATTGCGCTGCGCTCCATGCGACCTACGGGGCGCGACGTTCCCTATGCTGGCAAATCGCCCCGCCCTTGCCGCATAGTGCGGGGAGTTACCCCAGCCAGAGATGCGCCCGCCTTGGACCTGCCCGACTGGATCAGCCCCCGCTTCCGCCTGACGGAAGGCGGCGTCACGCAGGACGCGGCGGCGCTGGCCGGGCGCGCCGGGCGGCTGGCGACCGAGTACCGGCAGGCCGGCGGCGGCGGGGTCGACGGGTCGAGCGTCGCAGGCTTGGCGGCGGCGCTGCTCGCGGCCAGGGAAGCCGGCGTGCCGCTGCGCCTGCGCCGCTCCGGCGCTGCCCCGGCGCTCGCCGACATGCCGTCCGGCTTTTCCTTGCTGCTGGAGACCTCGGGCACGACAGGCACGCCCAAGCTGGTCCGCCACGATCCCAGCCGCCTGCTGGGTCGCATCCCGCGCACGGCCGCGCCCGATGCCGTCTGGCTGCTGAGCTACGACCCTTGCGGCTTCGCCGGCCTGCAGGTGCTGCTGACGGCGATGGCCGGCGGCGGGCGGCTGGTGGCGGCGCCGGGGGCGGATGCCGCCGCCCTCGCCGCGCTGGCCGCGGCCGAAGGCTGCACCCATGCCAGCGGCACGCCCAGCTTCTGGCGCGGCCTGCTGCTGTCCGGAGCCCGCCCGCCCCTGAAGGCGATCACCATCGGCGGCGAGGCGGTGGACGAGGCGCTGCTGGACCGGCTGGCCGAGAGCTTTCCCGCTGCCCGCCTGCGCCACATCTACGCCAGCACCGAGGCCGGCGCCCTGTTCGCGGTGGCGGACGGCCGCGCCGGCTTTCCCGCCTCCTGGCTGGAAAGCGGGATCGAAGGCGTGGGTCTGCGCATCGGCGACGGCGTGCTGGAGGTGCGCAGCCCCCGCCGCGCCCTGTCGCCGGAGACGGACGCGGAGGGCTGGCTGGTGACCGGCGATCTGGTGGAGGTTGTGGGCGACCGGGTATTGTTCCGGGGCCGCAACGACGGCGTGGTCAATGTCGGCGGGGTCAAGGTGGTGCCGGAGCAGGTTGAGGCGCTGCTGCTGTCCGTCGCCGGCGTGGGCGACGCCGCGGTGGCGGCCGTGCCCAGCCCCATCACCGGCCAGTTGCTGACCGCCCGCATCGTTCCGGTACCGAACATGTCCGAAGAAATCCTGCGCGACCGGCTGCGCGACGCCTTGTCGACGCTGCCGCCCGCCGCCCGGCCCCGGCGCATCGAGCTGGTGGAGCGCCTGCCCCTCGCCCCCTCGGGCAAGAAGATCCGCATGGAAGGTGCCGCATGACCGCCGGTCCCGTCATCGTCACCGGCGGCAGCCGCGGCCTGGGGCTGGCGCTGGTGCGCGGGCTGCTGGAGGACGGCCACCGCGTCGCCACCTGCGCCCGCAGCCGCACCGAGGCCGTGGACGAGCTGGCCGCCGCCCACCCCGGGCACTTTTTCTGGCGCGAGGCGACCATCGGCGATTCGGAGAGCGTGAACCGCTTCACGGATGCGGCGGCGGAGTGGGCCGGCGGGCTCTACGCGCTGGTCAACAATGCCGGCATCGCGCGCGAGGGCATCCTCGCCACCTTTCCGCAGGTGGACATCGACACTCTGATCCAGACCAACCTGAACGGCGCCATCCAGGCGGCGCGGGCGGCGCTGCGGCACATGCTGCGCCGGCCGGGACCGGGGCGCATCGTCAACATCTCCTCCATCATCGGCTCGCGGGGCTATACCGGCCTCGCCGCCTATGCCGCGACCAAGGCGGGCATAGACGGCATGACCCGGGCGCTGGCCCGCGAGGTCGGCCGGCGGCAGATCACCGTCAACTCGGTGGCGCCCGGCTATCTGACGACCGAGATGTCGGAGACGCTGAGCCCCGGCCAGCGCGACCAGATCATCCGCCGCACGCCGCTGGGCCGGCTGGGCGAGCCCACCGACGTGCTGCCGGTGGTGCGCTTCCTGCTGTCCGACGGCGCCCGCTACGTGACCGGCCAGACCCTGGTGGTCGATGGCGGGATCACCTGCTGAGGATGGCGACGTGACCCAGGCCCGCTTGTCCGGCATCGCGCTCCGCGGCATCGTCTCGGCCCTGCCGGAGCGGCACGAGGGGCTGGACCAGCTCTCCGCCCGCTTCGGCGCCGACGCCGCCCGCCGCATCGCCGACGCCACGGGCATCCGCGGCCGCCACATCGTCGCCGAGGGGCAATGCACCTCCGACCTGGCGGTGGCGGCGGCGGAGCGGCTGCTGGCGCGGCTGGGCTGGGCGGCCGAGAGCATCGACCTTGTGGTCTTCGTCAGCCAGACGCACGACCATATCCTGCCGGCCACCGCCTGCCTGGCGCAGCGGCGCCTGGGATTGCCGAAGCGCTGCGCCGCCTTCGACCTGTCGCTGGGCTGCTCCGGCTATGTCTATGGACTGTGGGCGGCGGGCGGGCTGCTGCCGACGCTGGCCGGTTCGGGCCGCGCCCTGCTGCTGGCGGGCGACACCACCAGCCGGCTGCTGGACCCCGACGACCGGGCCGTGGCGCCGCTGTTCGGCGACGCGGCGACCGCCACGGCGATCGAGTTGGACCCGGGCGCCGGCCCCATCCATCTCGACCTCGGCACCGACGGGGCGGGCGCGCCCTATCTGATCGTCCCGGGCGGGGCGATGCGGCGGCCGGGCGACGGCACCCACGCGCCCGGCCCCGAGGGTGACCGGCTGTTCATGGACGGGACCCAGGTCTTCGCCTTCACCCTGCGCGAGGTGCCGCCGTCCATCCGCGCGACGCTGGAGGCGGCATCCTGGGCGCCCGCCGATGTCGACGCCTTCGTGCTGCACCAGGCCAACGAGATGATGATGCGGCGGCTGGGCCAGAAGATCGGCGCGCCGGAGGACCGGCTGGTGCTGGCGCTGGCGGACCATGGCAATACCAGCTCCGCCTCCATCCCCCTGGCAATGACCGGGGCGCTGGCCGGGCCGCTCACCGCCGGGCCGGTGCGGCTGCTGCTGTCGGGCTTCGGCGTGGGCTGGTCCTGGGCCACGGCCGCGCTCACCGTGGGACCGCTGGGCGCCTGCGAGACGGTGCTGGTCGACGCGAACCACCGCGTGCTGGAGCCGGCGCCGTGAGCCTGCCTCTCGATCCGGCCGCCCACGGGGTGGAGGCCTTCGCCCTGCGTGCGCCGACGGCCGTCATCTCCATCGATGTGGAGCCCGACTACAACGGCACCGGTGAGGCGGCGCTGGACCGGCTGCCGGAGTTGCTGGTGGTCGTGCGCGAGCTGGACGTGCCGCTGACCGCCTTCGTCGAGGGGCGCGTGCTGGAGCGTCGGCGCGACCTGGTGGAGGCGATGGCGGCGGCCGGCGTGGACGTCCAGCTGCATTGCTACGACCACCGCAAGCCCGGCGACGACCGGGCGGACTTGGCGCGCGGCGTGGCATCCTATGAGAAGGCGCTGGGCCGCCGGCCCCAGGGCTACCGCGCCCATACCTTCCGCCTGACCGAGGATCTCTATGCCGGGCTGCTGGCGGAGGGGTTCGCCTGGGACAGCTCGATCCTGCCTGGCCGCTTTCTCGGCGGCAATCCGGCACCGGCCTGGCGCGGCGGCGACTGGTTCCGGCTGGACGGGCGGCTGACGGAGCTGCCGGTGGCGACGTACCGGGGCCCCCTCGCACCGCTCGGCCTGCCCTTCACCCAGAGCTACAGGCTGCTGATGCCGGCACCGGCCGAGGCGCTGCTGCGCTTGGTGTCGCCGCTGCCGCCGCTGCTGGTCTACGACATGCACATGGTCGATCTCGTGCGGGCGACGGGGTCGCTGGCCGCCTCGCCCCTGCCCGGCGGGCTGAAATCCGCCTACCGGGCCAGTTGGCGCTGGGGCCGGGGCGACAGCTTCGGGCTGCTGCGGTCGGCGGTGGCGGAGCTGCGCCGGCGCGGCTACCGCTTCCACAGCGCCGCCGGCCTCCATGCCGAGCTGACCCGCCATGCACTCCCGGGGGCGGCATGAGCGACCTCGGCCGCCCGCACGGCACGGACTTCGCCGCCGCCTGGCGCGACATCGTCTCGCGGATCTTCGGCTGGCGGCGCCAGGGGCCGTTCCTGGCCGTGCCGTCCCTGGGCGGCGGGCGCACCCTGTCCTACCTGCCGCTGCTGAACTATACCGACCTCGACCCGGCCGGGGCCGACGAGCTCGCCCGCTCGGCCGGTGGCGCGAAGCATCTGGTGCGCGTGCTGGTCCCCGGCACCCCGGCGGCCGAGGGCGCGCCGGTGGCGATGCGGGTGCCGCTGGCAGGGCGCACGGCGGACGAGCTCTGGCGCGGCACCATCGCGCCGACCTGCCGCAACCGGGTGCGCAAGGCGGAGAAGGAAGGCATCCAGGTGCGCTACGGCCGGGACGCGGCGTCGGTCGCGGCCTTCGCCGGGCTGCTGGCCGGCACGCTGGCCCGCCACGGCGCGCCGATGCTGCCGCCGCGCCTGTTCCACGCGCTCGCCGCCGACCTGGGGGCGGAGGTCTGGCTGGCCGAGGCGCAGGGGCGGCCGCTCGCCGGGCTGCTGGCCGTGCGCGACGGGCCCCTGGTCTGGGTGCCCTGGATCGCGACCGAGCGCGACGGCGGCGGGGCGGCGGGCGACCTGCTGTTCTGGCGCCTGATGGAGCATAGCGCCGCGGCGGGCGCCGGCATCCTGGATTTCGGCCGCTCGCCGCAGGGCGGGGGCACCTACCGCTTCAAGCGCAAATGGGGCGCCGAGCCCGTGCCGCTGCGCCTGCTGGGGCAGGACGGCAGCCCCTATGCGAAGTTCGCCCTGGCACAGCGGGCGTGGAGAGCTTTGCCCCGACCGCTGGTTGATAGGCTCGGTCCGCGCCTGGTGCGCTATCTTGCCGATTACTGAGCCGGGCGGGAGACCGGATTCAGCAGGCACTCGAATTGACGTCCAACGGAATTCATATAAAATGCACGCCTTCATAGGCCGTTCGGCCTATTTCGGATGAGAGAAGCTGGATGACGATCGCTGTCGTGATCCCCTGCTACCGGGTCGCCGACAAGGTCCTGTCCGTCATCGCCGGGATCGGGCCCGAGGTCCAGCAGATCTACGTCATCGATGACGCCTGTCCCCAGGGCACCGGGGCGCTGGTGCAGGAGCGCCGGCCCGACCCCCGCGTGCGCGTGCTGTTCCACGAATCCAACATGGGCGTCGGCGGCGCGGTCGTCACCGGCTACCGGGCGGCCCTGGCCGGCGGGGCGGAGATCGTGGTCAAGGTCGACGGCGACGGGCAGATGGACCCGGCGCTGATCCCGGAACTGGTGGCGCCGCTGCAGGCGGGCGCGGCCGACTATGCCAAGGGCAACCGCTTCTTCGACCTGGAGGGGCTCGCCTCCATGCCGGGCGTGCGGCTGTTCGGCAACGCGGTCCTGTCCTTCTTCACCAAGGCCTCCACCGGTTACTGGTCGGTGATGGACCCGACCAACGGCTTCTGCGCCATCACCGCCACGGCGCTCCGCCTGCTGCCGCTGCACAAGCTGGCCCGGGGCTTCTTCTTCGAGACCGACCTGCTGTTCCGCCTGTCGCTGGTGCGCGCCGTCGTGGCCGACGTGCCGATCCGGGCCGTCTATGGCGACGAGGAGTCGAATCTGCGCATCCACCGGGTGATCCTGCCCTTCCTGGGCGGCCACTTCAGGAATTTCTGGAAGCGCATCTTCTACAACTACTTCCTGCGCGGCTTCTCGGTCGCCTCGCTGGAGCTGCTGGTGGCACTGCCGCTGATCCTGTTCGGCACGCTGTTCGGCACCGTGTCCTGGTACCGGCTGGACCAGGCGAACGAGACCGCCACGGCCGGCACGGTCATGCTGGCGGCCCTGCCGATCATCGTCGGGGTGCAGATGCTGCTGGCCTTCCTGAACAGCGACATGCAGTCGGAGCCGACGGTGCCGCTGGGCCGGCGCCAGGGCGCGCTGCGGCAGGCGGGCCAAGCGGCCAAGAAACTGCGGGTGATGTCCTAGCGGCGCCCCTCAGCGGCGGCCGCGCGCGTACCAGGGCCAGAGCGGCGCCAGCAGCGCCAGCGCCAACCCCAGCGGCACCGCCAGCAGCAGCAGCCGGGCCGAGACGCCAAGCGTGAGCGCCGCCTCGCGCCCCATCCCGTCCAGCATCAGCAGCGCGGCCAAGCCGCCCTCGCCCAGCCCCAGCCCGCCGACGGTCTGGATCGGCAGGGCGAAGACCAGGGACAGTCCGCTGCCCAGGAACAGGCTGGAGGCGAGGTCGGCGGTGTGGCCGAAGGCCCGCAGGGCCGCATGCAGCGCCGCCATCTCGGTCGCCCAGAAGACCAGCGTCAGCAGCATCGGCCGGGGGGCCACGGGACCGCCGCGCCCGACCGCGCGCCTTGCCTGCAGCACCAGCGCCGTCAGGCCGCGGGCGAGGCGGCCGGGGCGGCCGCGCAGCAGCCGTTCCGCCAGCTTCAGCGCGGGTGCCATCGCCAGCACGGCGGCGAGCGCCGCCGCCAGCACCGCCGTGGCGCCTCCCGCCAGCACCACCGGCACCCCCTCGGGCAGCCCGGCCGCCTTCAGCAGCAGCGACAGGGCCAGGAAGGCGGCGACCGCGACCAGGTCCTGCAGCCGCTGGGCGACGATCAGCACCGCGGCGCCGCCGGTGGACAGGCCGAGATCGCGGCGCAGCAGCCCCAGGAACACCAGCTCCCCCAGCCGGGCCGGCAACAGCAGCATGGCGGCGCCGTGCGCCAGGTTCAGCGTCAGCCCGTCGCGCAGCACGGCGATCCGGTGCCCGGGCAGCATCGCCTTCAGCCGCACCGCCGCTATGAGATGGCCGGCGACCGTCGCCGCGGCCACGGCCCAGACCCAGCCGGTATCCACCGACGCCCAGAGCGCGCCCACCTCACCCCAGGGAACGAGCCAGGCCAGGGCCGCCAGCAGCACGGCCGTGCCGGCGGTGGCGGTGAAGCCCAACCTCGCCTTGTCGTCGCGCGCCACCGTGTTCGGGCTCCCCGGCCGTCGTTGAGATCGCCGCATGGATAGCCGTTCCGGCGCATGGCCGCCAGCGCGTCGGCACCGCTCTGGCGCGGCGGGCGGCGGTGGGCTAAGGCTAGCGCCGTGACAGTCGGCGTGGGAGTGACGGGCGTGGCAGGCGAGCAGGGAAAGGGCGGCGTGGGACGCGCCTGGCAGGGCTTCTTCGCGGAGCGCGCCCGGGCCGGCAATCCCCACCATGTCCGGGTCGGCTACAGCAGCGCCGCCAACGCCCGCGCCATGAAGGCGCTGGTGCGCCGGCTGATGGGACCGCCGGCCGCCCGGCTGGTGCTGGACGCCGGCTGCGGCGACGGCATGCTGACGGGCGGCGGTGCCGGCATGGCGGGCGGCGACCGGGTTGTCGGGCTGGATTATACGCGCGGGATGCTGGATCTGGCGCGTGCGCAGGGGCTGGCCCCGGTTTGCGGCGACATCGGCCGGCTGCCCTTCGGCGACGGTGCCTTCGACCTGGTGGCCTGTGTCGAGACCGTGACGGTCACCGACGATCCGCTGGCGAGCGTGGCGGAGCTGGCGCGGGTGGTGGCACCCGGCGGCCGGCTGGTGGTCACGGGGCTGAACGCCCGCTCGCCCTTGCGCCGCCTGGTGCGGCGCGCGCTGATGGGGGCCGGTCACCTGCAGCCGGCGCTGCTCGATCCGGGCGAAATCGCCGCGGTGCTGCAGCGGGCCGGCCTGACGGTGGAGCGGGTCGTGTGGGTGGCGGTGCGCCTCGCCTGGGAGCAGGCTGCCGTCGAGGGCGGCGTGGGCCCGAGCCTGCGCGGGATAGTGGCGCCGAACTTCGCCCTGGTGGCGCGGCGGCCCGGCTGAGGGAGCGCCTCAGCTCGGCGGGCGGCGGCGGGGCGGCGTGGCCGGGGCCGCGGCGGGCTGCGGCTCGTCCGCGAACAGCTTCCGGCAGAGCTTCAGGGCTCGGTAGTAGTTCCCCTCGCCGACCAGCGTCTGGACCTCGTCGAGCAACGTCTTCTCCTCGGGATGCGCCAGGCGCGCCTCCTCCAGGATGATGCCGAACCGGATCAGGTTCGTCTCGGCATCCTCGGGGAAGATGTAGATCAGCTGGATGATGAAGTAGAGCTTCTTCTCGATCGTATCGCAGTGCTCTTCCTTGAGGATCTCGCGTCCGCGCAGGAAGTTCACCTTGTTGTAGAAGTACAGCGACACCGGATGGTCGCCGACGCCGATGACGGCGCCGTTGACGATGAGCTTCTCTCCGGGGCGCAGGACCAGTTTCAGCGGCACGGCAGGGCATCCTCGCGGCGTCGGGGGCGGTCGCTATGACGTACGACGCGCACCCGGCCGCGGTCACGCGGAAAATGCGCCGCCGGCGGATAGGCCCGGGCAAAAAAGAAGACGGCGGGCTTTCGCCCGCCGTCCGCCTGTACGCTATGCGACCTGTGAGGCTTAGAAGAGCCGCAGGATCGACTGCTGGGCCTGGTTGGCCAGCGAGAGGCTGATGGTGCCCAGCTGCTGGCGGGTCTGCAGCAGCAGCAGGTTGGCGCCTTCCTCGTTCTGGTCGGCCTGGGTCAGCTTGTTCGCACCCTCGGTCAGGACGTTGGAGAACTCCTTGGTGAAGTCCTCGCGCGTCGAGATGATGTTCAGGTTCGTGCTGAGGCCCTGGGCGGCCGAGCGCAGCGTGCTCTTCGCGAAGTCCAGGCTCTTGACCGCGTTGTCGATGTCCGCGCGGTCCAGGAAGCCGTTCTGCGCGAAGTCGATGCGCAGGCCCTGGCCGTCGGACTTGACGTTGCGGCTCACCACCGAGATCGAGCTGGTGTTGTTCTCGTTGAACTGCACCGACAGATCGTTGGAGGTGTTGGCGTCCGTGCGCTGCACCGTCGCCAGGTTGGCGAAGGCCGAGGCCGAGGCCGCCGCCTTGACGGTGCGGCTGTCGACCGTGAAGCGCACCGTGCCGCTGTCGAAGGACAGCGAGTTCTCGCCGTCCGCTAGCTTGGCGTTGCCGCGGTCGTTCATGCCCGAGCGGCTGACGGACACGCCGTTCAGGTTGGTGGCGGTGACGGTCAGGTCGACGTTCTTCTCGATCGTCGTGCTGCCGTTGGCCGCCGTGCCGAGGGCCTCCAGGGCGGCGCGGTCGATGGTGAAGGACACCACCGTGCCGGACGAGAAGGACAGCGACACGTCCTTGGTGAGCGCGTTGCTGGCCGAGGTGCCCAGCGAGAAGCTCACGCCCGTGCCCGTGCTCTGGGTGGACGAGATCGTGAAGCTGCCATCGGTGGCAGTGCGGTTGACCGTGAAGCCGGAGGTGCCGAGAGCCGCGGTGCCGACGGCGGCGGTAACCTTGTCCGCCAGGGCGTTCGACACAGCCTCGCGGCGGGCGACCGGGTCGGCCGAGGTTACGTCGCCGGCGGAGGCGGTATAGGAGATGGCCTTGCCGTTGACGGTGACGGTGAAGCTGTCGCCCTCTTCGATCGAGCCCGTAATCTTCACCGTCGAGACCTGCGGCGTACCAGACTTGCCGGCCGTGGTCAGGGTCGAGGTGACGTCCTGGGTGTTGTCGAAGAACTTGATCGACCGCGACTCGCCACCCTCGCTGATCACGACCGTGCGCTCACGGCCCACCGAGCCGCGCATCTCGATCGTCACGTCCGAGAAGTTGCCCTGCGTGGCGCTGATGGTGCCCGAGAGCTTCACACCGTTCAGGCCGCGGCTGTCCTCGGCCTTGGCGATGTCGGCGCCGCTGCCGGAGACCGCACCGGTGCCCGAGAAGCTGATCGAGTAGGTGTCCTTGGAGACAACGTTGGTCACACGGCTGTTAGAGATGCCGGCGATGGTGTTGACCGCGGTCTTGCTGTCCGAGGTCGCGTCCAGCGTCGTGCCGTTGCCGACCAGCAGGTTCTTGCCCTGGTAGCCGCTGTCGCCCGCGATCTTGTCGATCTGCTCTTTGATCTTGTTGAACTGCTCGGCCAGCGAGGCGCGCGTCGCCACCGAGGCGGCGTCGTTGCCCAGGTTGGCGTAGGCGGTCGTGGTCAGGCCGCGGGCCTGCTCGACCAGCGACTCGATCGAGGTGATACCCTTGTCGCCGGCCTTGATCGTGCTGATCGCCTGGCCCAGCGCTTCCTTCAGGTTCGACAGGTCGCCGGCGCGCTGCGTCAGGCCGCGGGCGGCGAAGAACGAGTTCGGGCCGTCGAGCGCGCTGTTGATCTTGTTGCCGGTCGCGAGACGGCTCTGGATATTCTCCACCTGCGAGTTCGTCTTCTGCAGCAGCAGAAGGTTCGAACGCATGCCGGCGGTCAAGCTGACATCATTGGCCATGGGTGCTCTCCTTTGGAGTATAGGTCAGCCCGAATTTTTCGGGTCATGGTGAAGAAAACACCTCTTTCGATCGGATGTCAAGCGGCGGCTTTCAGCCCGGGCGTCGGGCGCACCAGTCGCGCCACAGCCGCCGGTAGGCCGCCTCCACCGCCCGCGTGTAGAGGTGGGCATCGAACACCGCGGTGCCGCGCACGCGGTCCCTCTGCCCCGCCCGGCGCGCGGCGAGGGCGGCGGGGTTGGAGGCCAGGGCGGAGGCGATGCGCACATACTGCTCCCCGTCCGCCGCGATGAGATCCGGCATCCCCAGGGCGGCGAGCAGGCTGGCCGTGGTGCGGGACGGCAGGGAGCGGCCCGTCAGGGTGATCACCGGCACGCCCATCCAGAGGGCCTCGCAGCTGGAGATGCCGCCGCTGTAGGGGAGGGGATCGAGGGCGATGTCGATGTCCCCGTAGGTCATCAGGTGCTCGCCGCGGCCGGTGGCACCACGCAGCACCAGCCGGCCGGGGTCGATCCCGGCGGTGGCGAGGCGGTCCTGCAGCGCCCGGCGCCGGGCCGGGTCGTCCAGCGACGTGTCCTTCAGGAGCAGGCGCGAGGCCGGCACGGCGGCAAGGCAGCGGGACCAGAGCGCCAGCGCCGTGTCGCCTATCTTGGATAGCCGGTTCAGGCTGCCGAAGGTCACCGTGCCGGACGCCAGCGCCGGCGGCGGCGCGACGGGAAGCGCCTCCGGCGGCTGCATGGCGATGGCGACGGGCAGGTCGACCACCGGTTCGGCGAAGAGGTGGCGCTCCTCCGGCGGGACCAGCACCGGATCGGCGAAGAAGGCGTCGAAGGTCGGAAGGCCGGTGCCGGTGGCGTGCCCCCAGGCGGTGACCTGCACCGGGGCCGGCTTCGCGGCGAAGACCCGCAGCCGGTGCCCGCCGGTATGACCCGAGAGATCCACCAATATGTCGATGGCATCCTGCCGGACCAAACCGGCCACCTCGGCGTCCGTCCGGTTCTCGATCTGGCGCCAGAGAGCCGCGGCGCCGCGCAGCCGGTCCGTCATGGCATCGTGCCGGGAGCCGTTGTGGTAGCAGACGACCTCGACCTCTTCCGGGTCGTGGTTCGTCAGGATGGGCATGAAGCAGTGCGCCGCCGAGTGGCTGTGGAAGTCGGCCGAGACATATCCCACCCGCAGGCGGCGATCCGGATCGGGCGGGTTGCCGTGGGGCGGGATGCCGGCGGCGGGAACCTGCCCATGCCGCTCGTGCCAGCGCCGGCGTTCGGCCTGGTGGGCGGCGACGTCCAGGGTGGGATCGAAATCCAGCGCGAAGATCAGGTTGCTGTGGAACGCCGGGTTGCCGGGCATCAGCTCGACGGCCCGGCGGAACGCCGCCAGCGCCGCCATGCCGTCGCCGTTCCGCAGCAGGTGGTCGCCCCAGCTTCCCAGGGCCCAGGGATCGTCCGGCAGCAGTTCCAGCGCCCGTCGGAGATGCGGCGCGGCCTCCTCCGGCCGGCCGATGAGGTGCATGAGCTTGCCCAGCGCCATGTGCGCCGCGCCGCAGGCGGGATCGGCATCGAGGGCGGATCGGAACGCCGTCTCGGCCTCGGCGGCGAGATGCAGCCGCTCCAGGGCGTTGCCCAGGTCGACGCGCGCGCCGGGGTCGTCGGCCGCCGCCGCCTGGCGGAGCATGCCCAGCCCCTCCTCCGTCCGGCCGAGGCCGACGAGCAGCCGGCCCCGGGCGCGCAGGGCCCGCCGGTTGCCCGGATCACGGCCGAGGATCGCGTCGACCAGCTCCAGCGCGGCTTCCGGCCGCTCCAGCTCATGCAGCAGCGTCGCGAGGTTGAGGCGGGCGTCGTCATGCCCCGGCGCGGCGGCCAGGGCCGAACCGTAAGCCCGGCGCGCGGCCTCCAGATCGCCCCGCTCCCGCAGCAGATTGCCCAGATTGTACCAGGCGTCGGCCATGCCCGGTTCCAGCGCCAGCGCCCGCCGGTAGGAATCCTCGGCCTCGCCCGCCCGCCCGGCCGCCGCCAGCGCGGTTCCCAGGTTGAACCAGGCGACGGCATGGCCGGGCGCCAATGCCAGCGCGCGCTCATAGTCGGCGATGGCGGCCCCGGTTTCCCCGGCCGCCAGGAGCGTGCCCGCCCGTGCCTCCAGCAGAGACGGGTCGTTCGGCCGCAGGGCGAGGGCGCGGTCCAGCGCCGGTCGCGCGGCCGCGTCCCCGGCCCGTGCCAGGGCGCCGCCGAGATTGGCCCAGGCATCGACGCTGTCGGGCGCCGCCCGCGTCGCCTCGCGGAAGGCCGCCACCGCCCCGGCCGAATCGCCCGACGCCTGCAGCGCCAGCCCGAGATTGTTCAGCGCCGGGGCGAAGCCGGGGCGCAGGGCCAGGCTGCGCCGGTAGTGTCCCGCCGCGTCGCCGCGTCGGCCCGTCCGGTCCAGCGCGACGCCCATGTTGAAGTGCAGCTCGGGATTGTCCGGCTGGGCCGCCAGCACAGCGCGGTAGCAGGCCAGCGCCTCCTCCGGGCGGGCGGTGTCGCTCAGCAGCACGCCCAGGTGATAGGCGGCGTTCGGCTGCCCCGGGGCGGCGGCGAGCACCTGCCGGTATCCCGCCTCGGCCTCGGCCAAGCGCCCTTCCTGATGCCGCTGCACGGCCGCCATGAGGATGTCCGCCAAGCTCATCGTCAGATCCGCTCCCGCCCGGCGGCGGTCCTTGCCAGTTCCGCCGCGACCCGGGCGACAGGGCCGGCCCAGTCGCCGCGTTCCTCCTGCCGGAACAGGCGGGCTGTCGGGTACCAGGCGCTGCCCTCGCCCGCCATGCCCCAGCGCCAGTCCGGCACGCGCGGCAGCACCACCCAGACCGGGCGGCCCAGCGCGCCGGCGAGATGCACCGGCGAGGTGCAGGAGGAGACCAGCAGGTCGAGATTGCGCAGGATGGCGGCGGTATCGGCGAAATCCCCGATCTCGGGCCCGAGATCGGTGAAACCCGCCGGCAGGGCCCTGCCCTCCAGATCCCGCCGCCCGTCGCCCATCTGCAAGCCGACGATGCTGACGCCCGGCACGTCCAGCAGCGGCAGGAAGGCGTCCAGGCGGGGCGAGCGGCGCCGGTCCTCGGCGAAGTCCGGATTGCCCGCCCAGACCAGCCCGACCTTCAGCCCCGGCAGCCCGGCCAGCCGGCGGCGCCAGCGCCCGTCCAGCTCGGGGTCGCCGGGCAGGTAGGGCAGGTCGGCCGGGATCGGGTCGATGCCGGCGCGGAAGATGCGGGCCAGGCTCATGGCCGGGACATGCAAATCGAAGGGCGGCAGCGGCCCGTCCTTGGGCACGAGCGCGTCCACGCCGGGCAGACCCCGGAACAGGCGCAGCAGCCCCTGATGCGCCTCCAGCACCACGCGCCCGCCGCGCGCGGCGACCAGCGGCAGGTAGCGGGCGATCATCAGCATGTCGCCCATGCCCTGCTCGGCATGGACCAGCAGCGTGCGCCCGGGAAACGGCTCGCCTTCCCAGTCGGGCTCGGGAAAGTCGCGGAACGGCGTCTTCAGGCTCCTCCGCCGCCATTCGTACTGGGTCCAGCCACGGGCGTGGTCGCCTTTCAGCAGCAGGGCGAGGGCCAGGTTCCAGTTGGGGCCGGGCGCATCGGGGCGCAGCGCCAGCGAGCGGTCATAGGCCGCCACCGCCTCCTCCAGCCGCCCCTGGTCATGCAGGGCGCTGCCCAGCGCGCTCCAGGCCCGGTCCAGCGACGGATCGAGGTCGACGGCACGGCGCTGGGCGGCCTCGGCTTCCTCCAGCATGTCCTGCGCGCGCAGCGCCTGTCCCAGATTGTACCAGCCGCCGGCGAAGGCCGGGTCGAGCGTCACGGCGCGGCGGTAGGCGGCGATGGCCCCCGCCGCGTCGCCCGCCCGGCGCAGAGCGTTGCCGAGGTTGCTGAGCGTGCCCGGATCGTCGGGCCGCAGCGACAGGGCGCGGCGACAGGCGTCGGCCGCCTCCTGTGCCCGGTCCCCGGCCAGCAGCGCATTGCCCAGGTTGGACCAGGTGTCGGCATCCGTCGGATGGAGGCGCGCGGCCGTCCGGAAGCTCCCGGCGGCGCCCTCGGCATCCCCCGCTTCCAGCAGCAGGACGCCTTGCTCGCTGGCCGCGGCGGCCGCCTCCGGGAGCCGCCCCGCCTGCTCCAGCAGCAGGGACAGATTGTGCAGAATGTCCGCCCGCCGCGGATGGCCCGCCGCCAGCACGGCGCGGTAGAGCGGCTCCGCCTCGGCGAGGCGCCCGGCGGCGTGGTGTTCAACGGCGCGGTTCAGGAGGTCCGCAGGGATCGACATGGGGCGCGCGGGCGGCGTGGCGGTGACGTGCGGAGGATCGGCGCTTCCTCAGCGGAGTTCAAAGAAAATCCGCGTGTTGTCCCAGCAGGCCCAGATCGGCAGCCGCTCGCCGGCCCGGACGGTGCGCGGCGCGTCCAGGAACAGCACCGCCTGCTTCCAATGGTTGGTGCGGCCGGCGGTGCGCGAGCTGTAGGTGATGAGCTCGTCCAGCTGCAGGTCGAACCAGAAGGCGATGGCGTGCAGCGTGCCGTCCTGCGCGATCGCCAGCTCCGCCGGCACCCGCCCCTCGTCGGCCGTGTCGCGGGTGAAGTCGAAATCCAGCACGGCGGCGGCGGGGCCCAAGGCGCGGTGCGGATCGGCATCCAGGTCGATCTGGCCGGTGCCGGGCGTGCGGAAGACGTCGAAGGCGCTGAGGTCGAAGCCGCACAGGTCGCGCAGCGGGTTGATGCGGGCCAGCTCCGCGCTCTCGATCGGCAGGGCGTGGATGCGCGCGGCGCGCGGGATGATGGCGCCGCCGGGCGCCACCAGCGTCTCGCGCGCATGCCGCAGGATCGACAGCATCTCCGGCGCCAGCATGCCGACATTGATGAGTTCGGAGACGAAGACATCCGCGCGGCGAGGCATGTCCGTGCCGACGGCGAGGCGCGTCGACTTGCGCGGCAGGACCTTGACCCGGTCGGACAGCCCGTTGCGCCGCACCGTCTCCATGGCGATCCGGGCCAGCAGCGGGTTGATCTCGCAGGTCGTCACCAGCCCCGCTCCCAGCCGCGCCGCCATCATGGCGACCAGGCCGGAGCCCGTGCCGATCTCCAGCACATGGCAGCCGGGCTTGATCGCACGGGCCAGCGCCGCCTGATAGGCGTCGTTGCGCACCGTGTCGTTCAGCATGGGCAAGTGCCAGGCTGGCACCATGCTGCTATGCAGGAACCGGCGCATGAAGGCGATCTCGGGCGCGTCGCCCAGGCCGGCCTCAACCGCTGCCTCGATGGCCTCGATCGCCTCGCCGGTGCGGCTGGCGGCATGCAGCACCTGGGCCAGGCCGACATGCGCGGGCGCCAGCGCCGGCGCCAGCTCGACCGCGCGGCGGAAGCGGCGCTCCGCCTCCTCCTGGTCGTCCAATGCGTAGGCAGCCTCGCCCAGGGCGTACTGGGCGTCAGGGCTTTCGGGCGCGAGACGGGCGGCCTCGCGGCAGAGCCCGACCGCCTCAGCCGGGCGCCCCTTCGCCAGCAGCACGCGGCCCAGTGCCGCCAGCGCTTCCGCTTGGTCCGGCGCGGCGTCCAGCACGGCGCGGAAGGCCGCTTCCGCCCCGTCGAGATCGCCGGCCGCCTGAAGGGCGTTGCCGAGATTGAGCTGGGTCGAGGGCTGGCCGGGGTCGAGCGCGTGGGCGGCGCGGAAGGCGTCGGCGGCCTGGGCATAGCGCCGGCCGGCATAGAGCAGGGCGCCGCGGTTGTTGTGGAAGGCGGGCTGGTCCGGCATCGCCGTGACCGCCCGGTCGAAATGGCCGAGCGCCTCCAGCGCGTCGCCGGCACGGAACGCGATCAGCCCCAGCAGGTGCCAGGCATGGCCGTCGCCGGGGTCGCGGTCGACGGCCTCCCGGCAGGCGGCGCGGGCCTCTTCCAGCCGCCCCGCCTGGATCAGGCGCGCGATCTCGCCATGGGCCGCCTCAGGCATCGGGAGCGGCCGTCATCGAGGGAGCCAAGGGCGGCGTCGCGGTCAGGATCAGGCCACCACGTTCAGCGCGGGCGACCCGCTTCCCGCCGTCGGGGCGGCGGACGATCCGCCGGCCGGCGTGGCGGAGACCGGGGACGGCGCGGTCGGCGGCCCGGCCGGTGCCGCGCCGGCGGCGCTGCCCTGGGTCGGCGCGGCAGACGGGACGGCGCCAGTCTCCACGGCCTTTCCGTCGCGGGACGAGCCGCCGGGTCCGCGCAGGCGGTATTCCTGCACCACGCGCTCCGACGGGATCTGGGTCTTCACGTCGCCGGTATCGCCGTCCCGGAACTGGATCAGCGCCATGGCCGCGACATTGTCGACCTGGATGACCGGGCTGAGATAGCGGGGCAGTTCGGCGGGGGCGCTGCCGGCGACAGGCCGGTCGGACGCCGCGGACCCCGGGGCCGCAGCCGCCCTCTGCCCGGGACCGGATGCCCCCGGGGCGAGTGCCGCCGTCGCGTTCTGGACCGCCCCGACATTCATGGCCGAAACAAACCTGCCGATTTCGCCGGCGATCTTAACAAAGATTTTACCACCCCGCCACGTCCCAGTTCCGGTCTCCGGGGGTGCCCCGACAAGACATGGCGGCGGCGCGGCGGGCCTATTCCTTGTGAAAAGGTCAGGCTGCCCTTGCGGCGAGGTCGCGGATGTCCGCGACCATTTCCGCGACCGGCCGTTCCCAGTCCGCCCAGCGCGACTGACGGTACAGCGACAGGCCAGGATACCAGGGGCTGTCCTTGCGGTCGCGCAGCCAGCGCCAGCAGCCGTCGAAGCGCGACAGCACGCAGGTCGGGCGCCGCAGCGCGCCCGCCAGATGGGCGACCGCCGTGTCCACCGTGACCACGAGGTCCAGCGCCGAGACCAGCCCCGCCGTGTCGGCGAAGTCGAACAGCTCGTCGGTCCAGTCGACCAGGTCGAAGGGCCGGTCGGGCGCCTGGGCCTGCATCGCCGCCTCGCCCTTCTGCAGGCTTAGCAGCGTCAGGCCCGGAACGTCGCGGAGCGGCGCCAGGGCCGCCAGGGACAGGCTGCGGCGGCGGTCCACGATGTGCGCTGCGGTCACGGTGCGCCGGGGATCGCCGGCCCAGACCAGCCCGACCTTCAGCCCCGGCCCCAGCGCCGCCAGCCGTGCGCGCCATCCCTCCACCGTTCCCGTCGGCGCCCGCAGATAGGGCGTCTCAGCGGGGATCGTATCCAGCCGGGTGCCGAAGCGGTGGGGCAGGCTCATCAGCGCCACGCGCGCGTCCCAGGCGGCCGGGTCGACCGCTTCGGTCTCGGAGAAGATCCGGACCTCCGGCAGGCTGTCGCGCAGCAGCCGGACCAGCAGCGGCTGCGCCGTCAGCCCGACATGGGCGCCGTGCCGGGCCAGCAGCGCCGCGTAGCGGCAGAATTGCAGCGTGTCGCCGTGGCCTTGCTCGCAATGGACCAGGATGCGCTTGCCGGCGGGGTCGCCGCCGGTCCATTCCGGCAGCCGCGCCAGCGCCTCCGGCACCGCGACGATGCCGCGCCAGCGCCACTCGTACTCCTCCCAACCGGTCTCGAAATCCCCGGCGGCGAGGCGCGCGAGCGCCCGCTGCCAGTGGATCGAGGGCTCGCCTGGGCGCAGCCGCAGCGCCGCCTTGTAGGCCTCGTCCGCGGCATCGTCGTCGCCCAGGTCGCGCAACGCCGTGCCGAGGTTGACCCGGGGCTGGTAGACGGTCGGGTCGGCCGCGATGGACGCGCAGTAGGACTCGACCGCCTGGCCCAGCCGCCCCTGGCCCAGCAGCGCGTTGCCCAAATTGTTCAGCGCCGACATGGTGCCGGGCGCCAACTCGGCGGCGCGGCGCAGAACGGCCTCCGCCTCATCGAAGCGCCCCTGGTCGTTCAGCGCGTCACCCAGATTGATCAGCGTGTCCAGATGGTCCGGCGCCAGCGCCAGCGCCGCCTGGAAGACCGGGATCGCCTCGGCCTTGCGCCCCATGGCGGCCAGCGCCATGCCCTGCTGGCATTGGATGATGGGCAGGTGCGGGTCGAGCGCGCGGGCGCGGGTCAGCAGCGGCTCGGCCGCCGCGGGATCGCCCGCCAGCAGCAGCGCCGAGGCCCGGTTGGACAGCAGGGCCGCCAGGTTCCGCGCCGCCTCCGCGTAGCCCAGCGCCAACGCGCGCTCCAGCGCCGCCTCCGCGCCGTCCAGGTCGCCCGCCGCCGACAGCGCCGAGCCCAGATTGTTCAGGACGTCGGCGGCGTTCGGCTCCAGCCGGGCGGCCTCGCGGAAGTTCGCCAGCGCCCCGGCGATGTCGCCGACCGCCCGCAGCGCCAGCGCCAGATCCTGGTGCGCCCGGCCGTTCCCGGGCCGCACCTCCAGCGTGCCGCGCAGATGCGGCAGCGCCTCGGCGGGGCGGCCCATCTGGGACAGCGCCACCCCCATCAGGTGCAGCGCGTCGGCCTGGGTCGGCTCCACCGCCAGGATGCGGCCGTAGAGGTCCGTCGCCGAAGCGAGATCGCCGGCGCGATGGTAGGAGAGGGCGGCTTCGAGCGCTTCGAGGATGCTGGCCATGCGGGGTGCCCGGTCGGACTAGGGTTGCTCGGTTGCGCGACTGTATCCTGCGGAAGGGCTAGCCCGCAAAGGGGAGCGCCGCCCCGTCGCGCGATTGTCCGGCGTCCCGCCGCCTCACGAGGCCAGCCGCAGCTCCGCCCCGCCGCGCTCGATCGCCACCCGCCCGTCCTGCACGCGGATGACCATGTCGGCGCGGCGCAGGGTGGAGAGCCGGTGGGCGATCATGAAGGTGGTGCGGCCGGCCATCAGCCGCTCCAGGCTCTCGATGATCGCCGTCTCGGTCGCCTGGTCGATGGCGCTGGTCGGCTCGTCCAGGATCAGGATGGGGGCGTCGGTCAGGAAGGCGCGGGCGATGGCGATGCGCTGGCGCTCGCCGCCCGACAGACGCCCGCCGCGCTCGCCGATCACCGTGTCGTAGCCGTCGGGCAGCGCCATGATGAAGTCGTGCGCGGCCGCTTGGCGAGCCGCCGCGATGATCCGGCCGATGGGGGCGTCCGGGTCGCCATAGGCGATGTTCTGGGCGATGGTGGTCGAGAACAGGGCCGGCTCCTGCGGCACCACCGCGAACTGCCGGCGCAGATCGGCGAGCCTCAATTCGCGCAGATCCTCCCCGTCCAGCAGCAGCCGGCCGGCGGTGGGGTCGAACTGGCGGGTGATCATGTTGACCAGGGTGGACTTGCCGGCGCCGGTGCGGCCGACCACGCCGACGCAGGTGCCGGCCGGAATGTCCAGGTCGACGCCGTCCAGCACCGGGTCGCGGCCCTTGTAGGCATAGCCCACGCCCTCCAGCCGGACATGGCCTGAGGCGCGTTCCATCGGGCGGGCGTCCGGGCGATCCTCGACGGCGGGCGCCATGTCCAGCAGGGCGAAGGCGCGCTCGGCGCTGACCAGGGCCCGCTGCTGGCCGGTGATGTGGCTGCCGATCTGCTGCAGCGGGGCATAGAGCTGGCCGATATAGCCGAGCGCCAGCAGCAGCTCGCCCAGGGTCAGCTGGCCGGACTGCACATGGCTGGCGCCGATATAGAGGATGGCCGCCCCGCCCAGGGCCGAGGACAGGCCCATCAGCTGGCCCAGCACGCCCTCCCGCGCGATGACGGCGCGGCGCGTGGTGAAGGCGCGGTCGGCGAGGCCGTGGAAGCGCCGCGCCTCCCGGTCCTCCTGGCCGAAGGTGGTGACGATGCGCGAGGCGCCCAGCGTCTCCTGCACCACGTGCAGCGCGCGGGACTCGTCCTCCTTCGCCTCGGCCCAGCGGCCGCGCATGCGCGCCTGGCTGAGATGGATCAGCAGGATGACCGGCGCGGAGGTCGCCAGCGCCACCATCGCCAGCTCAGGCGACAGCGAGGAGGTCACCCACAGCACGCCCAGCAGCGTGGCGATGCAGGACACCATGGGGATGACGCCGTACAGCGCCGTCCATTGCAGCGCGGGCGCGTCGTGGTTGATGCGGTGCATCGGGTCCTGGCTGCCGCGGTCATGCTCGCCCGGCGACAGGGTCAGGGCGTGGCGCAGCAGCTTGGCGCGGAAGACCAGCACCATGCGCTCCGCCACCCAGTCGCGCAGCATCCACTCGGCGAAATGATAGCCGGCGGTGAACAGGGCCAGCACCGCCGCCGCGCCGATCACCAGCGGCAGCAGGCTGCCCGGCTCCATTGCTGCGGCCGGCAGCAGGTCGGCCAGCCAGGCCGGCAGGGGCTGCCCGCCCAGCACGCTGTCCACCACGATCTTCATCGGCAGCGGCGCCAGCAGCGCCAGCGGCAGGCCGACCAGCCCCGTCACCAGCACCAGCAGCAGGTGCCACCGGAAGCTCCGCGCCTCGCGGAAGGCACGCTTGTACAGGGCGACGGCGGACTGGGTGCGAGGCGTTTCGGAGATCGTGTCGGACATGGTCAGGCACCGCTCGGAAGAGACTTTGCCGGCGGGGTTGCCCCTTCCGGCTTCATCCGGATGGAGCGCTTTCCATGGTTAATGATTCCCTAGAGGTAAGTTCCCTACCCCCAATGCGCGGCCCGGCTCAGATCCCGTGATACTCCCGGTACCAGGTCGTGAAGCGCCGCAGCCCCTCCTCGATCGGGGTCGAGGGCGCGAAGCCCACCGCGGCCTGCAAGCGCGAGATGTCGGCATAGGTGGCGGGCACGTCGCCCGGCTGCATCGGCAGCAGGCGCCGCTCCGCCTTCATGCCCAGGCAATCCTCCAGCACCGCCACGAAGTGCAGCAGCTCCTCGGGCCGGTGATTGCCGATGTTGTAGACCCGGTAGGGCCAGGGCGAGGTGGCGGGGTCCGGGGCCTCGCCGCTCCAGGCCGGCTCGGGCGCCGCCGGCCGGTCGAGCAGGCGGACGATCCCCTCCACCACATCGTCGACATAGGTGAAGTCGCGGCGCATCCGGCCCTCGTTGAAGAGGTCGATGGGCCGGCCCTCCAGGATGGCCTTGGTGAAGAGCCAGTAGCCCATGTCCGGCCGGCCCCAGGGACCGTAGACGGTGAAGAAGCGCAGACCCGTCACCGGCAGGCCGTAGAGCCGGGCGTAGGAATGGGCCATCAGCTCGTTCGACTTCTTGGTGGCGGCGTAGAAGCTGACGGGATGGTCGACGCTGTCGGTCTCACGGAAGGGCAGCCGCGTGTTGGCGCCGTATACGGAACTGGAGGATGCGAACAGCAGGTGCCCCACGCCGTTGTGCCGGCAGGCCTCCAGCACGTTGCCGAAGCCGACCAGGTTCGACTGGACGTAGGCGCCCGGGTTCTGCAGCGAGTAGCGCACGCCGGCCTGGGCGGCGAGGTTGACGAAGACCCGCGGCTTCACCGCCTTCGTCAGCGCCATCAGCCCCTCGGCGTCGGCCAGGTCCAGCTTCTCGAAGCGGAAGCCCGGCCGCCCCGTCAGCCGCGCCAGCCGCGCCTGCTTCAGCGCCGGGTCGTAATAGTCGTTGAGGGTGTCGATGCCGACCACCGCCCGTCCCTCGGCCAGCAGCCGCTCGGTCAGATGGTAGCCGATGAAGCCGGCGGCGCCGGTGACGAGGATAGGAGGCTCGGTCACGGTGGGGTGGCTCACGGCGGGTCCCTCCGATCGTCGAAATCACGCGGTTCCGGGTCGTAATGGGCGATGTCGTCCCGGCCGGTGCGGGCGCTGTGGAAGAGCAGGGCCATCAGCCC
Source organism: Azospirillaceae bacterium (assembly GCA_035626475.1). Lineage (GTDB taxonomy): Bacteria > Pseudomonadota > Alphaproteobacteria > Azospirillales > Azospirillaceae > DASPKT01. Next base: position 63,962 of record DASPNP010000022.1, on the reverse strand, counting down.
CGTCGCCATGGCGGCGGTGAGGGCGCTGCCGACGATCAGCGCCAGCGTGCCCTTCAGCGAGATGCCGAAGCCCTCGAACCCGGTCCAGGCCCAGAGCAGGAACAGCACCAGCCCGACCATGCCCATGCACAATGCTGAGAACCAGGCGACCCACTTCACCGCGCATCTCCCGTTGCGACAGGGCAGTGGTAGGTCGCCCGGCGGCGGCGCGCAAGGCGGCAATCGGCGTGTCCCGGTGCCTCAGAAGGTGCGCAGCTGCGGCGGGGCGTTGTGCAGCAGCTTGTCCAGCAGCTGCACCACCTCCTCGATATAGGTCCGGACGCGGTCCAGCTCGTCGGCGGTCTTGTCGTCCACCGCCGCCTCCAGCAGCATGTTGTCGTAGTCGCGCAGCACCGCCGTGAAGGCGTGGCGCTCATGGTCCAGGATCTCGTAGGCGCCCAGCGCCTGGACCAGCAGCAGCGGCGGGTTGCGGAAGAATTCCAGGCTGATCTTGGCGAAGGCGGCGATGGCGCGCAGGCGCATGCGGGTCAGCCAGGACTTCAGCTCGGGCGGGGCGTGCTTGGGCTTCTCCTGGGCCTTGTCGTTGATCGTGAAGATCATGGCCTGGATTTCGTGATAGGTCGCCCGGACCCTGGTGTATTCGGTGAAGACGCGGGGGATGCGGTGCGTCGTGCCCTCGAAGGCGGTCAGCGTGCTGTTGAGCGATCCCGCGAGCTGCTTCAGCAGCGTCGCCACCGGGTGCGTATCCGTATCCGCGCGCATCTGATCCCCGCCCGGCCCTACCGTGCCATCGGCCGCCACTATGGCATGGTGCCGCGCCCCCGCAACAGGTCCATGTGAACGGGTTGAAGCGAGGCGGGATGGTTGCCCCGGACGGGTCGCCTCGCCTACCCTGGCGCCGTCCCCGTCCCGCCGCTTCGGCCGCTCCCCGTGCGCCTCATCCACACCGCCGACTGGCATCTGGGCCATGCCCTCCACGGCTTCGGCCGCGAGCAGGAGCATGCCCGCTTCCTCGACTGGCTGCTGGACCGGCTGGAGGAGCATCGGGCCGACGCGCTGGTGGTCGCCGGCGACGTGTTCGACGGCCAGAATCCGCCCGTATCGGCGCTGACCCAGTTCTACCGCTTCCTGGCCCAGGCCCGGCTGCGGCTACCACATCTCCAGACCGTGGTGGTCGCCGGCAACCATGACAGCGGCACCCGGCTGGAGGCGCCCTCGCCCCTGCTGGCGGAGCTGGGCGTGCGGGTGGTCGGCGGCGTGGCCAGGGGTGCGGACGGGACGCTGGACGCCGCCCGGCTGGTGGTCCCCTTGCGCGACCGCACCGGCGAGGTCGCCGCCCGCTGCGTCGCCATGCCTTACCTGCGCATGGGCGACCTGCCGCCGCTGGAGCATGAGGACCCGCTGGTCGAGGGGGTGCGGCGGCTCTATGCCGACGCCACGGCGATCGGCCGGGCGCATCTCCGGCCTGCCGAGGCGCTGCTGCTGACCGGCCATTGCTACATGCGCGGCGGCAGCCTGTCGGAACTGTCGGAGCGCAAGATCCTGGGCGGCAATCTGCACGCCCTGCCCGTCGACATCTTCGCCGAGGAAGCCGCCTACGTTGCGCTGGGCCATCTGCACCGGCCGCAGGCGGTGGGCGGGCGCGAGCAGGTGCGCTACAGCGGCTCCCCCATCCCGCTGGCGCTGGACGAGGAGCCCTACCCGCACCAGGTCATGCTGGCCGAGTTCGCCGCCGGGCGGCTGGTGGAGCGCGAGGCGCTTTGGGTGCCGCGCGCCGTCGGCATCCGCCGCATCAATGCCGACAGCCCGGACGAGGCGCTGGCGGCGCTGGCCCGCCTCGAGCTGGACGCCGGCCTGCCCCGCGATGCCTGGCCCTATCTGGAGGTCACGGTCGCCCTGCCCGCCCCCCGCCCCGGGCTGCGCGAGGAGGTGGAGCAGGTGCTGGCCGGCCGGCCGGTGCGGCTGTGCAAGCTGTCGGTGCGGCTGACCGGGGCCGGCGGGGCGCTCGCCGAGGCCGACGCGGGCGCCGACCTGACCGATCTGTCGCCCGAGGACGTCTTCCTGAAGCTGCACGCCCGCGACCATGAGGAGCCGCCGCGCCCCGACCTGCTGGCCGCCTTCCGCGCACTGGTGGAGCGGGTGGAGGAGCAGGCATGAGGATCCTCGCCGTTCGCGGCCTCAACCTCGCCAGCCTGGGCGGAGCGTTCGAGGTCGACCTCGCCACGGGGCCGCTGGCCCATGCCGGCCTGTTCGCCATCACCGGGCCGACGGGGGCGGGCAAGAGCACGCTGCTGGACGCGCTCTGCCTGGCGCTGTTCGATACCATCCCGCGCCTGCCCGCCGGGCGCGGCGTGGCGCTGGGCCGCGACGGCGAGCATGAGGGGCTGCTGACCACCGACGTGCGGGCCGTGCTGCGACGGGGCACCGGGCGCGGCTTCGCCGAGGTGGATTTCGTCGGACTGGACGGCCATGCCTACCGGGCCCGCTGGGAGGTGCAGCGCGCCCGGCAGAAGCCGGGCGGCAAGGTCCAGGCCCAGACCATGAGCCTGTCCACGCTGGACGGCACGCGCCGCTTCGGCGACACGAAGACGGCCGTGCTGGCGGAGATCGAGGCGCGGCTGGGGCTGAGCTTCGAGCAGTTCCGCCGCGCCGTGCTGCTGGCCCAGGGCGATTTCGCCAACTTCCTGAAGGCGCCGGCCAAGGAACGCTCAGCATTGCTGGAGCTGCTGACCGGCACCGAGATCTATTCCCGCCTGTCCGTCGCGGCCTTCGAGCGCGCCCAGGAGGAGAAGCGCGCGCTCGACGCCATCGAGGCGCGCCAGGGCGACACGCGGCCGCTGACGGCCGAGGAGGCGGAGGCGCTGCGGGCCCGGGAGGCGGAGGGCGCCGCCGCGCTGGCGCAGGCCGAGGCCGCGGCGGAGGCGGCGCGGGGTGCGGTGGAATGGCACCGGCGCGACGCCGAGCTGGCGGCGGGCGAGGATGAGGCCGCCGGGCGCGTCGCCGCCTGCCGGGAAGCGGTCGAGGCCGCAGAGGGCCGGCGGGCGGAGCTTGACGCCCTGCGCGCCCTGGAACCGCTGCGGCCGCTGCTGGCGGATTGGGACCGGGCGGCCCAGGCCGAGCGCGACGCCGAAGCGGCGCTGGCCCGGGCCCGGGAATCGCTCGAGGAGAGCCGCGCCAGGCTCGCCGGCGCCGAGGAGGGCCATGCCCGCGCCCGGGCGGCGCTGGAGGCGCAGGCGGCCCGGGCGGCCTCGCTGGAGCCGGAGATCGAGCGCGCCACGGCGCTGGACGGCGAGATCCGCACGCTGGCCGCCGAGCGCGATGCCGCCGCCGATGCCCTGACGCAGGCGGCCGGCCGCACCCAGGCCGCCCGGCGGGAGGTCGAGGCCGGCGCCCGGGCGCTGTCGTGCGGCCGGGAGGAGCTGGAGGCCCTGCGCCGCGAGTTGGAGGCCGCGTCCGCCCTGGACCCGGTCGTGGAGCAATGGCCGCGCTGGCAGGCGGTGCTGGCCCGCCATGCCGAGGCGGCGTCGGCGGCGCGGACGGCCGAGGCGGCCGTCGCCAAGGCGGAAGCCGAGTGGCGCGGCCTCGCCGCCCGGCGCCGGGAGCTGACTACGGCGCATGACGCAGCCTCGACCGCCTGTGCCGAGGCGTCCGCCAGAGTCGAGGATATCAGGGCCCGCGCGGTGCCCGACCTGGAGCAGGTGCGTGCCCGCCGAGCGGCGCTGGAGACCAGGCGCGAGGCGCTGGCGGGTCCCGTCCGTCTGGCCGAGGAGGCGGGGCGCCTCACCGCCGAGCGAACCGCGCTGGAGGCCGAGCGCGTGGACGCGTTGGCCGCCGCGGCCGCGGCCGAGGACTCGTCGGCACGGGCCGGCCGGGGGCTGGAGCGTATCAGGGCGGTGCTGGCGGAGGCGGTGGAGACGCTGCGGCGCATGCATCTCGCCGCCCGCGAGGATGCGGAGGCGTTGCGCGCGAATCTCGTGGAGGGTGAGCCCTGCCCGGTCTGCGGCGCGGTCGAGCATCCCTGGGCCGGCGGACCCACCGGACCGCTGGCCCGGCTGGCGGGTGAGCAGGAGTCGCGGGTCGACGCGTTGCGGGCCGAGGAGGCCGACCTTGTGGCGGCGCTCGCCGGTCATCAGGCCGACGCGCGGGCGGCCCAGGCCGCCGGCACGCGCGCCGGGGAGCGGCTGGCGGCGCTGGCCCGCACGATGGAGGACGGACTTGCCCGGTGGCGCGCGGCGGCGCCGGCGCTCGGCCTGCCCGATGATCCGGCATTGCCGGAGGCGGCTCAGGCCCTGACGGCCTTGACGGATGCGCTCGCGGCCGAGCAGGCGGCCTGCCGCTCGGACGAGGAGGCGGCCCTGGCGCATGCCCGGGACATGTCGGCGGCGGAAGCGGCGCTGCGGCAGGCGAATGACGCCTCCCAGGCCGCGGCGCAGGCGCTGGCGGACTGCAATGCTGCCCTGGAGGCATGCCAGCATGACGGCAAGCTGGCGCGCAGCGAAGCCGCCGGGGCGGCCGCCGCCGTCGCGGAGGCTCTGGCCGAGTTGCGCGCGCCCTTCACCGGCCTGGAGGGTTGGGAGGACGGCCTGTCGCGCGACGGGGCGGCCTGGCGCGCCGCCCTGGCCGGACGCGTCACCGCCCATAAGGGGCGGCTCGACCGCGCGGCGGCGCTGTCGCGGGAGCTGGAGACGCTGGACGCGCGGAGCGGAACCCTGCGTGCGGCGCTTGCCGCGACCGAGGAGAACGAGGCGGCCTGCCGCGCCCGGCGGGACGGGCTGGCGGTGCGGCTGGACGCGCTGGCGCGGGATCGCGCGGCGCTGCTGGACGGGCTCGCCGTCGCCGCCGTGCGCCAGGAGCTTCTGCTGGGGCGGCGTTCCGCCGAGGAGATGTTCGCCCTGGCGGTCACCACCCGCGAGCGGGCGCTGACCTCTCTGTCCGCCCAAGAGAGCGAGCTGAGGACCCGCACCGAGACGCTGGAGGGCGCCTCGGCGCGTCTGGCGGCGGCCAGGGCGGGGCTGGAGTCCGCCTGCGCCGCGCGTGGCCTGTCGCCGGAGGAGGCCCGGACCCGCCTGGCCCAGGACGAGGCCTGGATCGCGGCCGAGACCCGCCGGCTGGCGGAGCTTGACCAGGCATTGCGCGACGCCGCCACCATCCGGGAGGAGCGCGCCGCCCGGCGGCGGGCGCATGCGGCCGGGTCGCCCGGGGGCGATGCCACCGCGGCCGATGCCGCCTTCTCGGAGGCGCGGGAGCGGCTGGAGGCGGCCCGCACCGCGCTGGGCGACCTGCGGGCGCGGCTGCGGGCCGATGCCGAGGCGCGGCAGCGGCTGGCCTCGCTGGTGGCCGAATGGGAGGCGCAGAAGAAGGTCTGGGAGGTCTGGGCGGCGCTGAACGAGCTGATCGGCTCGGCCAACGGCCAGAAGTTCCGCAACTTCGCCCAGAGCCTCAGCCTCGACCTGCTGCTGGTCCACGCCAACCGCTATCTGGAGGAGCTGGCCCGGCGCTACCGGCTGCAGCGGGTACCGGGCGCCGACCTGGAGATACAGGTGGTCGACCGCGAGATGGGCGACGAGGTGCGCGGCGTGCACAGCCTGTCGGGCGGCGAGACCTTCCTGGCCTCGCTGGCCCTGGCGCTGGGCCTCTCGGCCATGGCCTCGGGCCGCAGCGGCGCCATCGGCACCCTGTTCATCGACGAGGGCTTCGGCACGCTGGACCCGGACAGCCTGGACCTGGCGCTCTCCTGCCTGGAGACGCTGCAGGGCGGCGGCCGCCAGGTCGGCGTCATCAGCCACGTCCCCGGCCTGGTCGACCGCATCGGCGCCCAGGTGCGGGTGCTGCCGCTGGGCGGCGGCCGCAGCCAGGTGCGGGTCGAGACCGCGGCGGCGCCGCAGCCGGTGCTGGAGCCGGCGTGAGAAACTCGGCCGATACGATGGCCTAGGTCGCCGGTTCCCGGTTCAGCCGGTGGGCGCCCAGGAGGGCCGCGGCCTCGCCGGTCTCTCGCAGGCGGCGGAGCGCGTCGTTGACCGGGCCGATCAGGGCGGCGCAGGCGCTGTCGCGGCGGATCATGGCCTGGACGGACACTTCGGCCACCGGCGTCGGGTAGACCCGGTAACGGTCCCGGGTGGCGGGGTCGGCCAGCAGCGTCTCCACCGCCCCTTCCGCCAGGACGAAGAACTCGGCACGGCCGGCGGCCAGCATGCGGAACCCCTCCTGCGCGCTGGGCGCCGTCTCGGTCCGCATCCGGGTCGCGGCGAACCGGTCCCACTCGTCGCCGTAGGAGACGCCGCGCGACAGGATCACGCTGCGGTCGCGCAGATCCTCCAGCGTCCGGAACTCAAAGGCCGCGCCGGCCTGCGAGATCAGCAGGACGCGCTCCACCGCGTAGGGCTCGGTGAACAGATAGTCGGCCTCGCGCTCCTTGTTGCGCACAGCCGCCGCCACGATGTCGACGGCGCCCCATTCCAGCCCGGCGAGGGCGCGCTTCCAGGGGCCGGCATCGACGACGACATACTCCGCCCCGGCCTCGGCGACCGCCTTGTCCAGCATCTCGTGCGCGGCGCCGCCCGGCAGCCCGTCCCCGGTGCGGTAGGTGTAGGGGCGCCAGCGCTCGTTGCCGGCGCCGGCGCAGACGGTTCCCGCCAGGGCCGGCGCGGCCGAGGCGGCGACCGCGAGAAGGAGAAGCGACCCCACCAGCGTTGGACGTCTCGACGGCATGCGCAGGCCCTCCCGTGCGGGGGCGCCGCCGGGACGCGACCGCCCCACCCCATGGAGCGTGCGCCCCGGCGTGGGGCTTGTCAAAGGCCGACGGCGGGGGCGGAGGTCACCCTATTCTTCGGGCGAGGGTGGGGCCGCCGCTCAGTCGCTGTTCTTCTTGGACTCGGCGACGAGGTAGTAGAACACGCCGGCGCCGACCAGCCCGGCCACCAGCAGCGTGCCGCCGGCGGCGTAGAGCCAGGGAAAACCGTCATCCTCCTCCGCCTTCGTGCCGTCGGCGTTCAGGCGATCGGGCCCGCCCGCCACCCTCATGCCGGCCAGCGACAGGGTCGGCGGGGCGGCCTCCCGGAAGTCGCTGCCGCTGAAGCCCAGGGTGACGGCGTCGGCGCGGAAGCGTTGCAGCCGGCCGGCGTCGGTGGGGTCGAGCGCCTGCCGCGTCATGGCGAGCGTCAGTCCAACCTGGGGCCCAACCTGGGGCCCAGCCTGGGGCCCGGACTGCGGCTCGGCGCGGCTCTCTCCCAGGGGGATGCGGGCATAGGCGCCGATGAAGGCGCCGGAGCGCTCCTCCCGGGTGCCGGGGAAGCCGTAGGCGTCGGCGGCGTCGGCGGCGGGCGCGAAGGCGCTGCTGAGGGCCGCGGCGATGGCGAGGCAATGGGCCGTCTTGCGCATGATGCTTTTCCTTAGTCACCGCTGCGGAACCGCGGCAGGGAATAGCCCATGCGGCGTGTAGGGACAATTGCGGCGGGCGCAGGCCAGACCACGACCTCTACGGGAAAGAGCGTCGCAATTGAAACATTGCTCGGGTTGCGGCGGCTGCGCGGACGGGGCCCGCTACTCCTTCCGGACGGGTCCGCTATCGGTCACAGGCCCGGTCATCTCTCATTTACCTTGAGCGGCGAAGGTGCGCGCCTCTTCGATCCGTAGCCATGGTGGAGACCCATGGAACATCTTCTGACCGCGACCTACAGCCTGGGCGGCATCGTCGCCGCCTTCTTCCACCTGCCGCAGCTCCGCCGCCTCTGGACCGACCCCCAGTCGGGCAAGGGCATCGCCGGCGCCAGCTGGTGCGGCTGGTTCGTGATCTCCTGCAACAGCGTCGCCTACGCCATCCTGGTGAACGGCGATCCCGCGCTGATCTGGATGAATGTCCTGAATCTTTGCTGTCAAGCCTGCATGCTGGCATGCATGTTCCGTGCGGCGCGCCTGCGCCGCCGGTCGGAGCCGGCCGCCGCATCCGCGCCCTCCGTCACGGTCAGGCTGCTCCCCCGGCCGCAGCCGACCCCGGCGCAGCAGGCCCTGGTCCGGCTGCGCGCCGCCTGACCGCCTCCCCCGCCCGCGACTTCGCGGCGCTATGCCCCCCGGCCGCCGTTCAGCACCTGGAAGGCGGCCGGCCAGGCGCGGGAGAGCAGCGCCGCCGCACCGACGCAGATCGCCACCGTCACGGCCACGCTCAGGCCGAAATGCAGCAGCAGCCAGCCCTGGCCGTAGGTCGGCAGCATCGCCGCCAGCGGCACCTTCACCGCCTCCACCAGCGGATAGTGGCCGGCGAAGATGAAGAAGGCGAAGGCGCCGTAGCGGCCGGCCAGTACCGCCCCGGACCGGTGGGCCGCCAGCAGGCCCAGCAGCTTCCAGCAGGTGACGACGCCGATGACGCGCAGGCAGCAGGTGGCGGCGTCCAGCCAGAAATCCACCGTCGGGTCCAGCTCGTCCAGGACGGCCGGGGCCGAAGTGCGCAGCAGGACCAGCCCGGTATAGGCGGCCAGCATGGGGACGACCGGCACCCGCTCCAGCCAGCCGGGCATGCCGTGCAGCCGCAGCACGCCGCCCAGGAAGAAGAACAGCGGCACGTCGGCCCGCAGGAAGATCCCCAGCTCGATCCCGGACATCCAGACCAGGGCGAAGGGGACCAGCACCCAGGGCGCGTGGCGCAGCAGCGGCAGCACCAGCGGCGCCAGCGCCACCGAGACCAGCAGGTCGCGCACGAACCAGAACTGCAGCGCCGCCGGCGTCCGCGTCAGCCCCAGCAGGGCGTTCAACCATTGCAGCGGCGACGCCTCCGCCACGTCCAGGGCCAGCACCTGCCGCGCCCAGGCGCCGGCGCCCAGCTGCCAGGCGAGGATTCCGACGCCCAGCGCCAGGGCGTTCCACAGCAGCAGCGGCACCAACAGGGTGCGGGCCCGCCGCAGCATGGCACTCGTCAAGCCGGGCTCGACCAGTCCCGCCAGCCCCGGCTGCCGCGCCGCCGGATCGCGCGGGCGGAAGAACAGCCAGCCGGAGATGAGGCTCATGACCGGCACGGCGGCGAAGAAGAAATAGAGGATGGCGCTGGCGACGAAGGACGCCGCCGGCACGCCGGTCCGGTCGAAGGCCTGGAAGTGGTTCAGCACCTCGCCCGGGAAGGCGCCGTAATGGATGAAGACCAGGCCCGACACCAGCAGCAGGCGCGACAGCACGATCTGCATGCCGAGATCGCCCTCGGCCAGGCGCGGCCTGACCTGGCTGAGGGGCGCGGCCGGGACCGTTCCTGGGACGACCCCGGGAACGGGTCCCGGACCGGCCGGCGGGAAACGGGCGGCACCGACATCGTCATACGCCATGGGCTAGGATTCCTGGTGGCGGCGGGCGGGGCGGGCGGATCAGGCGAAGGCGAGCTTGGTGATGCCGGCGAACCAGGTGTGGCAGTAGGCGGCCTCCAGCGCCCTGTCCTCATCCCGGGCCTGCACGGCGCTGACCCCCGAGGTGGTCTCCTTCAGCCCCTCCGCGCCCGGCGCGTAGACGCCGGTGACGGAGATGCCGTAGTCGGGCGCGGCGAGGCTGTAGCAGGTGTTGGCGAGGATCGGCGTCGGCGGCGTGCGGCCGCGCAGCAGGTCCACCACGGCCTGCGCCGCGATGTGGGCCTGGCTGGTGGCGGCCGTGGCCGACTTCGGCATCGGCGCGGCGACGGTGGCGTCGCCGATGACGTGCACGCCCGGCAGCAGGCGGGATTCGAAGGTGACGGGGTCGACCGGGCACCAGCCGCCCTTGTCGGTGGCGCCCGAGGCGACGGCCACCCGCCCCGCCGTCTGCGGCGGGATCAGGTTGAAGACGTCGCCCCTCATGGTGCCGAAGTCGGTCTCGGCCGTCAGCGCCTTCGGGTCGACAGAGGTGACGGCGCCGCCGTCCGTCTTGGAGATCCACTGGATCATGTTCGGATAGCGGGCGGCCCAGGCGTTCTCGAACAGCGTCTGCTTGGAGAAATTGTCCTTGCCGTCGAGGATCAGGATCTTGGAGCGGGGCTTCCTCGCCGCGAGGTAGTGCGCGATCAGCGAGGCGCGCTCATAGGGCCCGGGCGGGCAGCGGTAGGGATTGCCGGGGACCGAGATGACGACCGTGCCGCCATCGTCCATCGCCTCGAGCTGGCGGCGCAGCAGGGTCGTCTGCGCGCCCGCCTTCCAGGCGTGCGGCATGCGCTCGGCCGCCGCCTCGGAGAAGCCCTGGACCGCGTCGTAGCGGAAGTCGATGCCGGGGGCCAGGATGGCGCGGTCGAAGGGCAGCTTGGTGCCGTCGGCCAGCACCACGGCACGGGCGCCGGCATCCACCGCCGCCGCCTCGGCCCGCACCACCTTGATGCCCTCCTTCTCCAGCGCCTTGTAGGTGAAGACGTTCTCCTCCAGCGGCCGCGCCCCCGCCAGCACCAGGTTGCTCATCGGGCAGGTGGTATAGGTGCGGGCGCGCTCCACCAGCGTCACCCGGATCGCCGGGTCCAGGCGGCGGATCAGCCGGGCGGCCGTGGCGCCGCCGAAGCCGCCGCCCACCACCACCACCCGGGGCGCGGCGCCGGCGGCCAGGGCGGGCGCCGAGATGCCGGCCAACGGCACGGCCAGCGCGCCGGCGGAGAACTGCAGCGCCCTGCGGCGCGAGATCTGCGTCATGCTGTGTCTCCTGCCGGCGTCACGGGGTGCGGGCGAGATGGGCGGCGACGGCCCGGATGGTGGCGTCGTCGAACCCCTTGGCGATGCGCGGCATGATGGTCCCGTGCTGGCGGCCGTCGCGGAAGGCGGCGACGGCCGCCGCGATGGCCGCCGGGTCCCGCCCCGCCAGCGGCGAGGCGGCCCCGTCGCGGCCCGACGGCCCATGGCACAGCAGGCAGTAGCCGGCCGTCGCCCGCACCACGGTCTCCGGCACCGCGGGCGCCTCCGGCGGCGCCACCGCCGCCTGGGCGGGCCCCGGCGCCGCGGCGGGCGGCTGGTCGGCCAGGGCGGGCGCGGCCAGCAGCAGGGCCGACATCAGGATGGCGGGACCGATGCGCATCGCGGGATCTCCCCTCAGGCCACGGTGATCTTGGCGGATTCCTTGATCTCCAGCCCGTCGTCCCCGGCCCAGGTGAAGGCGTACTCCCCGCTCTCCTCCGGCCTGTGGAAGAAGGAGAGGATCGGGTTGGCCGCGATGCCGGCGGTCAGCTTGGCCGTGAAGAAGGGCTGGCCGTTGAAGCTGGCGCTGACGGTGCGGATGATCCGGCGCGGGATCGCGTTGCCGTCCGCGTCCTTGCGCAGGCCGGTCTCCATCGGGTGGCTGACGAGGGTCTTGATCTCCACCACCTCGCCCTTCTTGGCGCGGGAGGGAACGCTGATGCGGGCGTTAGCCATGGTCGATGCTCCTGCTATCCGATGTCTCAGCCGCCGCAGCCGCCGACGGTCACGCGGACGTCGGCGGTTCCGGACCACAGCTGGCCGTCGCTGGTCTCCGCCAGCGCCCAGACCTTCTGCGACTTGGCGAGGCGCATGCGGGTCATGACTTCCGGCCGGCCCGAGGCGGGGGACAGCTCGAAGCTGGCGACGGTGGGCTCGGGATTGTCGGTCGCCACGATGTGCATGGCCCGGACGTAGACGTCGCCGGCCATCTCGCCCTCGACCTTGACCCCGACCGGGACGGAGTTGCCGTTCTCCGCCAGCTCGGGCAGCCAGAGCGTGACCTTGCCGGGGGTCGGCTGCTTGCCGCCGGTCAGCTTGGTCACGGCCTCGGGCAGGGCCGCCGCGGCGTCGGCGGCCAGGGCCGGCAGGGGAAGCGCGCCGGCGACGGCCGCCGCGGCCGCGGCCTGCAGGATCCTTCGCCGGGCGAGTACGCTGTCATGCTTCATCGTCTATGCTCCTTGGCGGTGGGGGCGGGCGTCCGGCTCAGTGCCGGATGCCCGGGACCTCCATCGGATGTCCGTTGCTCAGCGAGGTCAGGAAGAGCTCCAGCTCGCCATATTCCTTGGCATCGGGCGGCAGCTCGTTGGCGCGGATCTGGACGTTGCACCACTGCATGCGCTTGCGGATGTCCCAGATCTCGTCGCGCGAGGTGCGCCAGGTCGGGAAATGCTTCACCTGGCCCTCGTTCAGGCCGAGATACTGGCCGCGCACCCATTTCAGCGCGCCCTTGTCGGCCGAGTGGCAGTCGACGCAGGCGAAGTTCTGCTGGCCGATCTTGCGCACCATCAGGTCCTTGCCGCGCTCCGCCGCCTCCTTGGCGCCCGGCGCCGACGTGTCGACCTTGATCGGCATGCCGTTGGAGAGTGACCGCAGATAGACCGACAGGGTGGTGTTCTCCGGCCCCTGCATCTTGTAGTCGGCGCCCATGGTGGCGCGGGCGTGGCGGGTGACGAACTCCTCCACCCCGATCACCTTCTGCATGCCGTCGTGCCATTTCGGCATGGCGACGGCCCAGCCTTTGAAGGTGCCGGAATCGGCGTGGCAGGAGGCGCAGGACTTGCCGTTCGGCCCGGCCTTGGCGAAGACCGTCGGCCCCTGCTCCATCGTCGCCACGGCGGGGTTGACGAAGGGGTCCTTCCAGTCGCGGTTCTCGACCGGGGTCGGGCGCTTGTTCGGGTCGTCCAGCTCGGTCTTGAAGCTCGCCGGCGTGTTCAGCGTCTTCAGGAAGGCCACCATGTGGCGGACCTCCTCCTCGCTGTAGTAGCCGTGCGCGCCCCAGGGCGGCATGACCGTCTCCGGATTGAAGACGCGGGCGTCCCAGATGTAGTTGAACAGGTACTCGTCGCCGTCCGCGTGCGCCGTGCCGATCTCCGACAGGTCGGGGCCGACATTGCCCGGCAGCTCCGGGCTTTTCGGACCCATGACGTGGCAGGTGACGCAGCCGCCGCCGCGGGTGCGGTCGAAGGCGAGCTGGCGGCCCTTCTCCGGATCGCCGGCGACCGGCGCCGACACGGTGCGGACCGCGCCCGGCTCCGGCGGCGGCGGCGACTTGCCGTCCGTGGCCAGGGTGTTGAAATTGTCCCAGGTGGTCTTGGGCCAAGGCTTGTAGCGGACCCAGGGCGAGACCGCCGCCGAGCCCTGCGCGTCCAGCGGCACCGAGGCGAAGTCCTTGGCGGCGCCCCCCGCGCCCGCCTCCGACCCGCTCCCGCCGCCGATGGCATAGGCAGCGGCGCCGGTGGTCACCAGGACGGCCGCCAGGGCCAGGTACCAGCGCGTGCGGTTGTAGCCGGTTCTTCCGTCCATCTGCATCCCCCGTCAAGGCGCGCCCCGTGGCGCCGCCTCAGCAATCGACCAACATTTCCTATAGCAGCGGCGGCCCCCGTCCCCGGCCCGGACTTCGGGATACTGCCGGACCGGGCCGCCGCGGCCTTTGGCGGTACTATCCAAGCGTCCGGGCGGCCGACCCGGAGCGCCGGCGCGTCACGGCTTGATGTAGGTGTAGCCCTGCTGCTGCCGGCGGGAGATCTCGGCCACCCCGCTCGGCACGATGTCGTCGGCCGAGACCTTGTAGAGGTCCTTGGCGGGGTCGAGCTTCTTGGCCACCAGCGTGTTGTGGCAGAGTTCGAACTTCACGTTCTGCTGGCGCAGCCGATCGATGTCGGAGCGGAGCTGCGGGTCGTCCAGCGCCTCCTGCATCATGTTGACGCCCGGGCCGTGCATGACGACCAGGATCTCCATGTTGTCGGCGCCCACGGCGTTGATGTGGTTCTGGATGTTCTGCAGCGCGCCGTGATAGTTGCCGCCGGACCAGCCGGCTTCCTCGTTGATGTGGTAGATGACCTTCTGCTTGCCGTAGGCGGCCTGGGTCGCGGCGGACGCGGTGTCGGCCGCCGTCGCCGGCAGCGCGATGCCGGCCGCCAGCAGCGGCACGGCAAGGGCAAGAACCGGGAAGCGCATCGTGAAACCCTCCTCGCTGGCGAATTCGCGGGAAGGGAACGGATGCTGCGCCGCGGCGGACCGCCGGACAGGGGGCGTATCACGATCGCCTCCGGCGCCTGTCCCGAAGCCGCTTATCCCATCGGGCGGCTTGCCATCCGGCGGGCGATCTCCCGGAGGGGAGGCTCAGAACAGCGGCGTCTCGGTATCGCCGACGATGGCGCGGCGCTCGAACAGCATGACATGGCCGCAGGAGCGGCAGGTCACCGGGAAGACGGGCAGGTAGCCCGCCGCCATGGACCAGTCGGCGTCGGGATTCTCGTAGATCAGCGCGATGCCCTCGGTGAGGTTGCGCGGCGGGATCAGGTCCTTGCCGTCGCAGGCGGCGCAGCTCAGCTGCCGGCCCTGCGCCTCCACGCGCTGGCGGATCTGGGTCAGCAGCAGGTCGGGGTTCACACGCAGATCGCCCGCGGGTGGCATCCCTCCACCCGCGGGCCGCATCCCCTCGTTCGCGTCGTTCGACATGGCTATGGCCGCAGCGCCGTGGCGATGGCGTCGTCGAACAGCTCCCACATGCTCCGGCCCAGCGGTTCCGGCAGGCCTAAGCGGCGGCAGGTGTCGAATGTGTGCCATTGGCCCAGATGTCTCCTGTCGCGGCTGCGGCGCGGGAACGAGGCCACGGCGGGATTGACGTTCACGTCCACGAAGACCGGGGCTCCGTCCGGCCGGCGCCGGGTGAAGTCCACCGCGAAGAAGTCGAGGCCGGCCGTCTTGGCGATCAGGCCGATCTGCTCCTTCTCCTGCTCGGTCAGCGTGAAGGTGTACCGGATCTCCTCGGCGGTCCGCAGGCACACGTTCCAGTCCTTGCCGAAGAACACTTCGGCGGGGCGAACTATTCCCAACAGATAGAAGGCCCGGTAGCGGGCGAAACGGTCGGTCTCGTCGCGGCTGTCGACGAACTCGAAGGCGCGCCAGCCCGGCACGTGCCCCTCGTAGGTCGCCATGCGCTTGGGCGAGTCCTGCAGGCCCTGGAACTTGTAGACCACCTGGGTGCGGCCGATGTCCTCGTCCGTGAAGGTGGAGCGCGGCACGTTCACGCCCGCCGCCGACAGCATCGTGAAGAAGTCCGAGCCGTGGTAGCCGTCGTAGCGCGCCGGCGAGTTGATCACCAGCCGCGGCCACTGGCAGGGAATCGAGGCGAGCGTCGAGAACAGGCGCTGCCGGTCCTCGCCCAGCGGGTCCTGGGCGTAGAACCACAGGATGTCCGCCTCGGCCATGCCCTCGTTCACCGTCGCGCGGCACAGCTTGCTGCGCTCGTTCAGCCAGAAGGCGGTGACGCGGGCGAAGTGGCTGACCGGCTGCGACACCAGGCAGATATGGACCGGGCGCTTCAGCCGCCGGTGGCGCCGCTCGCGCAGCCAGGTCAGCAGGCCGTGGTCGTAGCCGACCCGCTCCTCGCCCACGCCCGGCAGGAACCACAGCATCTGTGCCGCGGCGTCGATGGGGCGGGTCAGGAGCATGTTCGATGAAGCAGCCATTCTTTGCAGCCCGGTCTCACCAAGGGGGCGCGGCCTTATAGTGGAAGCCGCAGCCTCAACAACGTCTTCTTGACTTGGACGGACCGGCTTCTTGACGGGGCAGTTCCATGAGGACGAACTGATTTCCCGCCCGACGCCGACGTATTAGTTCCCGGGTGCTTGCCGGTGCCTGGAGGATATGCCCGTCTATTCAGGCGTATTACCGGATTGATTGCCCCGCCCCCTCGGGCAGGCATGCCGCCCCGACCGCGATAAAGGGGTGGGCGTCACCCAAATCGGCCCGGGAAGGGAGGGGGCGGTTCCTCCGGATAGCGCCCCGGCCCATGGGCTCCGGCCCGCGTTCTCCGGCGGTGGACGGATGCGTCCGCCCCCCATCGCCTGTCCCGCGCGAGGAGAATGATGACCTTCGCCCCCGACTTCGTGCCCAACGACCCGACCTTCCCCCGCCAATGGTGGCTGCAGCCCAAGACCGGGCTGGACATGCTGCCGGTCTGGCGAGACTACGCCGGCGACGGCATCAAGATCGGCATCGTCTCCACCGGCTTCACCTACGGCAACCCGTCCTTCCGCGGGCGCGTCGACACCGAGCTGGACTGGAACGCCATCGACGACACGCCCGACGGCAACGGCTACCTGACCCATATGGGCGAGGACATGGCCATGGCGGTCGGCGCCGGCATCAACGACGGCATCGCCGGCGTCGGCGCCGCCCCGCGATCGACCCTGGTCAGCTTCAAGCTGGCGCCGCGCTTCGGCGAGACGCCGGAGTCCGTCGTGCGCACCCCGGCCATGGAGGCCGAGCTGCTGCAGATGCAGACCAAGGTGGACGTCTCGCTGCTGGCCTTCAGCTATTCCGGCGCCTATTTCCGCGACAACTTCATGCTGCGCGACTTCCAGCCGGCGGCGCAGGCGATCGCGGTCAACGCCGCGCAGGGCCGCGACGGGCTGGGCACCATCATGGTGACCTTCGGTGGCGAGCTGCGGCGCGACAATGACAGCGTCGACTACCACAACTACATGAGCAACAAGCACACCATCGTCTCCGCGCCGGTGACGACGGCGGGCGTGTACAATGAGAACTCGGCGCCCGGCTACTCGCTGCTGGTCTCGGTGCCCTCGGGCAGCCCCTACAACGCCTCGGCCATGGTGGCCGGCGTCGCCGCGCTGATGCTGGAGGCCAACCCGGACCTGGGCTGGCGCGACGTGCAGGACATCATGGCGGCGGCGGCGAAGCCGACCGACACCACCAACCCGACCTGGTTCACCAACAAGGCGACGGGATGGAACGGCGGCGGCCAGATGTTCAGCCGCGACTACGGCTTCGGCGTGCTGGACGCCCAGGCGGCGATCCGGCTGGCCGAGACCTGGACCGACGTCTCCACCAGCGCCAACGAGCTGAACCTGGGCGGCACCGTCGCCATCAACCAGCAGGTCCCCGACGGGCGCCAGACCGGCATCACCAGCAAGGTCACCATCGGCCAGCCGATCCGGGTCGACCGGGCGGAGGTGACGATCAACCTGCCGCACGCCCGGGCCGGCGACCTGGTCGTCACCCTGGTCTCGCCCTCGGGCACGATCGTCCCGCTGTACAACCGGCTGGACAATGCCGGCTTCGCCGGCGCCAACTCGCTGCGCTTCACTGCCAGCCTGAACGCCTTCCGCGGCGAGCAGGGCCAGGGCGACTGGACCCTGATCGTCCGCGACGCCCGCACCGGCGAGGTCGGCACCTTCGAGAACTGGGCGCTGAACATCACCGGCGACGCCCCGTCCGGCGGCCAGCGGCACATCTACACCGACAGCTACGCCACGCTGGGCACCGACGCGGCGCGGCAGGTGCTGACGGCGTCGGGCGGCATCGACACGCTGGACGCGGCGGCGGTGCGCGGCGCCGTGACCATCGACCTGCGCCCCGGCGCCACCTCCACCATCGCCGGCAATCCGGTGACGGTGGCGCTCGGCGGCATCGTGCAGAACGCCAACGGCGGCGACGGCAACGACACCATCACCGGCAACGACGGCGCCAACGTCATCAATGCCGGCCGCGGCAACGACATCGTCAATGCCGGGGAAGGCGACGACACGATCGTCGCCCGGGCCGGCAGCGACACGATCGACGGCGGCGGCGGGCGCGACACGGTGGTGGTCGGCGGCAACCGCGCCGCCTTCACCGTCACCAGCAACAGCGACGGCACGGTCACGGTGGCGCCGGTCAGCGCGCCGACGATCGGCACGATGAACACCGGCACGCTGACGCTGCGCAATGTCGAGACGCTGCGCTTCAGCGACCAGGCCGTGTCGCTGGGCGACCCCGGCGCGCCGCCCAAGGACGCCGACGTGCTGATCCTGCGCAGCGCCAACGGCATGATGCTGAGCTGGGACGCCAACCGCGGCTCGGACGGCTTCACCTTCACCGGCCAGTTCGACCCGCAGCAGGTGAAGGTGCTGTCGCACGGCGACTTCAACGGCGACGGGCGGGAGGATTATCTCCTGCAGTCCGGCAACGCGATCGTCGGCTGGAACCCCTCGAAGGGCGCGCAGGGCTTCACCGCCCTGCCCGACCCCGCCGGCTCGGCGGCGGTCGCCAGCGGCCCGCTGCAGCTGGGCGGCGCCGACCGGGTGATCCTGGAGAACAAGGCCGAAGGCCGCATCCAGGCGCTCGATCCGCTGACCGGCGCGCGCACCACCCTGCTCACCGGCCAGCAGGGCCAGAGCGTGGTCTCGTCGGGCGACATCGACGGCAACGGCACGCTGGACCTGATCTTCCGCCAGGACGCCACGGGCGCGCTGTCGGCCTGGACCGGCGGCTCCGCGACGCAAGGGCTGCTCACCCCGGCCGAGGGTTGGAGCGTCGCCGCCGCCGGCAACTTCGTGGGCGACGCCGCCGACGATCTGCTGCTGCGCAACGACGCCACCGGCACGCTGATCTTCTGGGACGTGAAGCGGCAGGGCGACGGCTTCGCCGACTTCCTGACCCTGCCGGACGGCTGGAAGGTCGGCGGCACCGGCGACGTCAACGGCGACGGCCGCGACGACGTCATCCTGCAGCGCAGCGCCGACGGGGTGGCGATCTACTGGGACGGCCAGGGCTTCCAGGATCTGGGCGATGTGCTGTCGGCGGTGACGTTGGTGGGGCTGGGCGCCGGCTGAGGCGCCCTCCTCCCTCCCGGGGGGGCAAATGGGAAGGGCCGGCCGGAGCGATCCGGCCGGCCCTTCGGCTTTTGG
The DNA here is from genome assembly GCA_035626475.1 of Azospirillaceae bacterium. Classification (GTDB taxonomy): domain Bacteria; phylum Pseudomonadota; class Alphaproteobacteria; order Azospirillales; family Azospirillaceae; genus DASPKT01. The sequence goes on along the minus strand of DASPNP010000022.1, from coordinate 45,388 downwards.
GGACGGGCCTACTCGGCGACGCCGGGGCGCGCCTCCCAGCTGAGGCTCGCGCGCAGCTCCGGGCTGGGACGCCAGGTCGCCACCTCCTGCGTCGCCTCGACATGGCCGGGGAACAGCGGGTCGGCCAGCTCCCAGACCTGGGTCCACATCTCGGCGGCGCGGCGGCGCTCCCGCTCCGCAGTGACGCGCAGGACAGAGCGCACCCGGCGGGCCGGCGCGGCATGGCAGAGCGACGCCACCACCGCCTCCACCTGCTCCGGCGGCGCCGCCACGTCCAGCATGCAGTCCGCCACGGCGTAGTCGGTGAAGAGCTGGCGGTACTTGTGGGTCCAGCCGGCGCCGATCGTGGGAACCCCCTGGGACAGGGCCGCCACCAGCGCGTGGTAGCGCGACCCGATCACCAGCGCTGAGGCGCCGATCACCGCCTTGGCCCGCTCCGGGTCGGGGATGTGGAGGATGCGCAGGGCGTGGCCGGTGCGCTGGATCAGGGACTCGGCGACCTTGCGGTCGTCGCGGTCGTCATGCACCAGCACGCCGGGCAGCATCCCCGTCTCGGCCACGACGGCGCGGACGCAGGCTTCCAGGAAGCGCAGATAGGCCTCGCCCTTGTCGCCGCCCTTGTCGACCATCCGGTAGTTCGGGACGATCAGCGCGCCGCCCGCGGCATCGGGGGCCGGGCCGGCGGCGTCCACCTTGACCAGGGTGGTGAAGTCGGGCGCCAGCCGCACCCGCGCCATGGAGCGGCCCAGCGTCGCCAGCAGGTCGCGCGAGCGGCTGTCGCGGGCGAAGACCAGGTCGGCCGCGTCCATGATGCGCCGCATCGGCGCGATCAGCGCCGGGTCGGTGAAGGGGCCGAAGGCCTGGGGCAGCAGGACCACCCGGGCGCCGCGCGCCTTGGCCAGTTCCAGCCGCCGCGCCACCGCGCCTGCCCAGCGCGGGCCCCACTGGTCGCTGTAGGCGAAGCCCGAGGCGTCCAGCACCAGCCGCACCTCGGACGGCAGCACCAGATGGAAGCGGCGGCGCGTGGAGGCCGTCAACAGGCTGGCGGCGGCGCCGGCGACGGTGCCCAGCAGGGCCGCCCGTTGCGACGTCGTGGTCGCCAGGTGCATGAGCCCCGCCGCGCGCCGCTGCCGCGCCGAGCCGACGCGGAAGTCCTGCGCCACGGGGACGCCGGGATAGCGGGCGGCGAGCTGCGCCACGATGGCCCTCGCCATCAGTTCGGCGCCCTTGTTCACATAGTTCGTACCCAGGATCTCGATTGCCATTGGCCGTGCTCCCGACGGCGCGGCCCGGCGCGAAAGGCTGAGCGGGACCGTCGATGGTCATGGATGGATTGGGCGACGAGCACTCTCAGGGACGGGGCTCAGGGTGGCGTCGCGGTACGACTGGCTCGTCTCCGCCGACTCCGACGCTCGATTGTCCTGCCCGATAGGGCTTTCGTTTCTCTGATCATGGAAGGGCAACACCCCGAATGGGGATTTGCTCCTTTGAGGCCTTGCCATCCTCCCGATGCGGTGTGGGTAGCCCCGGGAGAGAGTCTCTTAAGGCGTCGGACGCCCCCACCCGACCGGAATTCCCCTGGCAGCCCACCCCTTTCGCGCGGGTAGGATCAGGGTATGAGCCTCCTGCTTCCCGTCCGGCCGCCGGCCGTCGCCAATGCTCCGGCCACGCCGGTGCCGCCGCCCGTCGGTCTCGACGGCCCCTTTCCCGAGCCCGAGCTGCGGCCCTTATCCGGTCCGGTGAGGCTGCTGGCCTGGACGGCGGCGGCCCTGGTGCCGTGGACGGCGATCGCCGCGCTGGTGGCGCTGGTCTGGTAGGCTCAGCCGAACTGGAACAGGGCCGCCATGGTCAGCCCCACCGCGACGATGAAGCCGCGCAGCACCGGGGCCGGGATGCGCCGGCCCACCCGCGCCCCGGCATAGCCGCCGGCGACCGCCGCCCCCGCCATGAGCAGCGCCTGCGGCCACTCGATGGCGCCGCCCGCCGCGTAGGCCGCCACGGCGATGGCGGTCAGCACCGCCGACAGCAGGTTCTTCAGCCCGTTCAGCGTGTTCAGCCCGGCCCGGCTGCACAGGCCCAGATGAGCCAGCAGCAGGATGCCCAGGCCGCCGTTGAAGTAGCCGCCATAGGCCGAGACCAGGAACAGACCGCCCAGCAGGGCCCCGCGCCGGGCCGGCGCCGCCGGGGCCTGTGTCCCGGTCGCCGCCCGCCGGGCGTCGCGCAGCTTCTGCAGCCGGGGCGCCAGGGCGAACAGCAGCGTGGCGCCCAGCAGCAGCCAGGGCACCACGGCGCGGAACAGCCGGTCCGGGGTCAGCAGCAGCAGCCCCGCGCCCAGCAGCCCGCCGGCCATCGCCACGGCGCAGAGCAGCGGCAGCCCGGCCCCCTCGAGTGGCGCCAGCTCCTTGCGGTAGCCGTACGCGGCGCTGGCATAGCCGGGCAGCAGGGCCGCCGTCCCGGTGGCGTTGGCGGCGACGGGCGGCACGCCGGCCCAGACCAGCGCCGGCAGCGTGAGAAAGCTGCCGCCGCCGGCGAGCGCGTTCAGCGCCCCGGCGGCAAAGGCGGCGGCGAGCAGGAGGGGCGAGGCGGCGAGCAGGCTGTCCATGGCCGCCAGAGTGCCCGCCGACGCGCGTCTTGGCGACCCTCCTTGCGCCCGTGGCGCGCTGGTCCGCCCGGCCTAGCCGGAAGGCAAGGGTGCCCAGCCGGCGAGGGGCGGGGTATCAAACCCTGCAGCCCCGCCTGACGACCCCGCCGCAGCCGTGACCGATCCCCTGGCCGATCCGACAGCCCTTCGGACCCCGCCGACCCTGGCCGCCCGCATCGCCGGCCGCCTGGGAGTGCTGGCGGTCGCCGTGGCGCCGCTGGTGGTCTGCGGCATCCTGGTGCTGAACTCCCGCGAGGACCAGCTTCAGGCCGGACGGGACGCGGCGGCCGCCAACGCCATGCTGCTGCGCGAGCACGCGCTGAAGACCATCGAGATGCAGCGCGTCGTCGTCGGCGAGCTGGAGGCCCGGATCGAGGGGCGCGCCTGGGACGATGTGCAGGCGGACGAGGCGCTCCACCGCCGCATGGCGGAGCTTGTGGCCTCGGTACAGGGGACCAACTCGGCCTTCGCCGCGGACGGGGACGGGCGCGTGCGGATCGTCGGCCGGAGCTTCCCGGCGCCCTCCGCCTTCATCGGCGACCTCACCTATTTCCAGGAGCTGGCCCGCGGCGCCGACGAGGCGCTGTCGACCCCGCATATCGGCCGCGTCACCGGGGTGGAGGTCTTCACCCTGGGCCGGGCGCTGCGGCGTGACGGCCGGTTCGACGGGGTGGTCGGCATCTCCATGCGGATCGACGAGTTCGAGCGGCTGTTCGCCGCCACGGCGGTCAATCCGCGCGACGCCGTCGTGCTGCGCCACGTCGACGGCACCGCCGTGGTGCGCTATCCCCGGGACGAGGAGGCCGCCCGCAAGGTGGGACCGGGCACGGCGCTGATGCGCAGCATCGCCGCGGCGCCCGAGCGCGGCGCCTACGAGACGGTGTCGGTGGTGGACGGCGTCCGGCGCGCCTATGCCTATGAGAAGGTCGGCCAGTATCCGCTCTACGTGATCTACGGCACCGACCTGGACGCGGCGCTGGAGCCCTGGCGGGCCGACGCCGCCTGGGCGGCGACCCTGGCCCTGATCGCGTCGGCCAGCGCCGGCGGGCTGGTGGGCGTGCTGCGGCGGCGTACCCGCTCGGCGGAGCGGCTCGCCGCCGCCGAGGAGCATCTGGCCGCGCTGGAGCGGGCGGACGCCGCGCTGCGCCGGAGCGAGGAACGGCTGCGCCTGGCGATCGAGGGGGCGCGGCTGGGCGCCTGGGAAGCCGACCTGGTCACGGGCGAGCGGCACTGGTCGCCGGAGGCGCGCGCCCTGTTCGGCATGGCGCCGGACGCCCCGGCCTCGCTGGACAGCTTCCTGGAGGCCGTGCATCCGGAGGACCGGGCGGCCGTCCAGGAGGCGCACAGGGCCGCCCTGGCCGTGGGGAGCGAGGGGCTGTTCGTCGTGGAGTTCCGGCGCGCGGCCCCGGCGGCGGACGGCGGTCCCGTCTGGCTGGCGACGCGCGGCCGGGCATTGTTCGAGGAGGGGCGGCCGGTGCGGCTGGCCGGCGTCTGCTACGACGTCACTGACCGGCGCCGGGCCGAGGACGCGCTGCGCCTGGGCGAGGCGCGCTTCCGCGGGCTGGTCGAGGCCCTGCCGAACTTCGCCTGGACGGCCCGGCCCGACGGCTGGGTCGAGTATCAGAGCCCGCGCTGGTACGAATATTCCGGCCAGGTCGAGGGCGGCGCGGCCCCGACCTCCTGGCTGGACCACATCCACCCCGAGGATTCCGAGCGGGCGCGCGGCATCTGGCGGCTGGCGCTGGCCGGCGGGCAGCCCTACGAGACGGAATTCCGCCTGCGGGCCCGCGACGGCAGCTACCGCTGGTTCCTGGTGCGCGCGGTCACCGTCTCCGGGCCCGACGGGCAGGCCGAGCGCTGGGTCGGCACCTGCACCGACATCGACGCGCTGCGGCGGGCCGAGGCCGCCCGCGCCCTGCTGATCCGCGAGGTCGACCACCGCGCCAAGAACGCGCTGGCGGTCGTGCAGTCGCTGATCCGACTGACCCGCGCCGACAACCGCGAGGGCTTCGTCGCCTCGGTGGAGGGCCGCATCGGGGCGCTGGCCCGGGCGCACGCTCTGCTGGCGGCCAACCGCTGGGGCGGCGCCCGGCTGCGGGACATCGTCGCGCAGGAGCTGGAGCCGCACGGCGACGGCCAGGCGGAGTGCCGCGAGGGTACCCGCGTCCGCCTGGACGGGCCGGCGGTGACGCTGGTGCCGGACGCCGCCCAGCCGCTGTCCATGATCCTGCACGAGCTGGCGACCAACTCCGCCAAGCACGGCGCCCTCTCCGTGCCGGAAGGGCGGGTGGAGGTGACGTGGCGGTCGGTGCCGGACGGCGGGCTGGTCCTGACCTGGCGCGAGAGCGGCGGCCCGCCGGTCTCGCCGTTGGCGGCCCGGGGCCCGGCGCGGCGCGGCTTCGGCACCACCGTCATGGAGGCCAGCGCCGGCCAGCTCGGCGGGCAGCTGTCGCGCGACTGGCGGCCGGAAGGGCTGCTCTGCCGCCTGGCGCTGCCGGCATCGCAGGTCGGCGGGTCGGATGATGACGGCTTCGAGTTCCTGCCCGAGGCGAACCCCGCCCCGGCCGAACCGCCTCGGGGTCTTGCCGGCGCCCGCGTGCTGGCGGTGGAGGACGACGCGCTGGTGGCGCTGGTGCTGGAGGGGGAGCTGGAGGCGATGGGCTGCGAGGTGGTCGGCGCCCGCACGCTGGAGGACGCGCTGCGCCTCGCCCGGATGGAGATCCTCGACTATGCCGTGCTCGACCTCAACCTGCGCGGCGAGAGCGCCCTGCCGGTGGCGGAGCTGCTGGAGAGCCGGGGCGTGCCCTTCCTCTTCGCCACGGGCTACGGCGCGGTCGATCCCGGCGGCCGCTGGGCCGGCCGGCCCCTGATGCGCAAGCCCTACTCGCCCGCGGACCTCGCCGCGTCCCTCGGTGCCCTGGCGGCGCGCGAGTCGTTGCGCCTCCCCGCGTGATGGAGCGGGGTCAACAAAGCGGTAGGCATAGGCAGGAAGGCCTAGTCCGTCCGACCCTTTGCTTGGATGCGTCGGCAGTGACCGGGGGGCTAGGAATTACACCTTTGCTACTGCCCGGTATCCTCATTCCCATGACGGTCGATCCGAAGCCCGCCGCCCCCAAATCGACGCCGCTGGTCCGCCGGTTGCTGGCCGGCGCCGCGCTGATGCTGGCCGGCGCCTGGGCGCCGCAGGCCGCGGCGGTAGTGGAGCGGGACGTATCGGTCGCCGATCTCGGCCGGCTGTCGCTGGAGGAGCTGGGCGACCTGGAGGTCACCTCCGTCGCCAAGCGCAAGCAGTCCCTGTCGGACGCCCCGGCCGCCGTTCACGTGCTGAGCGGCGAGGACATACTGAGCGCCGGCCCGGGCCGGTTGCCGGAGGCGCTGCGCCTCGCCCCCAACCTGCATGTCGGCCGCTACGACACGCTGGGCTATGCCATCACCGCGCGCGGCTTCAACGGCTACGAGACGGCCAACAAGCTGCTGGTCCTGATCGACGGGCGCAGCGTCTATTCGCCCATGCATTCCGGCGTCTTCTGGGACACCCAGGACGTGATGCTGGAGGATCTCGAGCGGATCGAGGTGGTCAGCGGGCCCGGCGGCACGCTGTGGGGGGCCAACGCCGTGAACGGCGTGGTCAACGTGCTGACCAAGAACGCCCGCGACACGGTCGGCAACGTCGCCAGCCTGCAGCTGGGCACCGAGGAGCGCCGTGCCTCCGTCCGCCATGGCGGGGAGCTGGGCGGCAACGGCGCCTACCGAATCTACGCCATGGGCTTCGAGCGCGACCGCCCGGGCTTCACCGTCGGGTTCGAGCCCAGCGACGAGTGGCACGGGCTGCAGGGCGGCGCGCGCGTCGACTGGGAGAGCGGGCGCGACCGCGTCACGCTGCAGGGCGACGCCTATGACAGCCGGTCCGAGGTGAATTCCAGCCCGACCAGCACCATCGACTTCGAGCTGTGGGGCGCCAACGCGCTGGGCCGCTGGACCCGCTCGCTGGACAATGGCTCGGTCGAGCTGCAGGCCTATTACGACCATGTCGACCGCTACAACATCACCGGCGACGAGAAGGTCGACACCTACGACGTCCAGGCGCAGCACGCCTTCTCGCCCTGGGAAGGGCACGAGCTGGTCTGGGGCGCCGGGCACCGGATCATCCAGGACGACTATTTCAACATCCTGGGCGGATTCCAGCTGGCGCAGCGCGACCGCACGCTGCATCTCAGCAACGTCTTCATCCAGGACGAGGTGGCGCTGGCCGACACGCTGCGCCTGACGCTGGGGCTGAAGCTGGAGCGCAGCAGCTTCACCGGCATCGAGTGGATGCCCAACGCCCGCCTCGCCTGGAAGGCCGCGCCGGAGACCCTGCTGTGGGCCGCCGTGTCACGCGCCGTGCGCACGCCGTCGCGCATCGAGCGGGAGCTGACCTTCCCGGGCGTGCTGCTGCCGGGCGGCTTCGATTCCGAGAAGCTGGTGGCGTTCGAGGCCGGCTACCGCGGCCAGCCGCGCGCCGATGTGACCCTGTCTGTCTCGACCTACTTCAACCTCTATGACGGGCTGCGGACCACCTCGCCGCTGACGGCCGCGCCGATCCCGCTGGGCTTCCGCAACGGGCTGAAGGGCCACACCTACGGTCTGGAGGCCTCGGCCGAGTGGCTGGTGCGGCGCGGCTGGCGGCTGGGGGCCGGCACCAACCTGATCGGCAAGAGTTTCGAGCCGACGAACGGCTTCGTCGACCGCGCGGCGCGCGGGTCCCTCGGCAACGACCCGAACTGGCAGTTCTTCCTGCGCTCGCGCGCCGACCTCACCGAGTCGGTGAGCCTGGACGTTCAGGCGCGGGCGGTGGACGAGCTGCCGCGCGAGGTCGCCAGCTACATCGCCGTGGACGCGCGGCTGGCCTGGCGGTTGAGCGATGCCGCCGAGCTGGCGCTGAACGGCCGCAACCTGACGGACAAGCGGCATTCGGAGACCGGCGCCCCGCCGTCGCGGCGCGAATATGGACGCAGCGTCTCGCTCGACGCCCGCTGGAGCTTCTGAGATGGCCCGGTGGCCGGCGGCGGCGGTCCTCGCGACGGTGATCCTGGCCCAGGCCGGGCCCGCCGGCGCGCAGCAGGGCAACCTCGAGGCCGCGGTCAAGGCGACGTATCTCTACAAGTTCGTGCCCTTCGTCGAATGGCCGCCGCCCGCCTTTCCCGACGCCTCGGCGCCGGTCAAGGTCTGCATCGCCGGCGAGGACCCGTTCGGCGCGGTGCTGGACCAGGCCGTCGCCGGCCAGCTGGCCGGCGGCCGCCCGATCGAGCTGATCCGGCTGGAGCGGGTCACGCGCCCCCTGCCCTGCCATGTGCTGTTCGCCGCCGGTTCGGCGCGCCAGCCGGTGGCCGACATCCTGCGCGCCGCCGACGGCGAGCCGGTCCTGACCGTGACCGACGGGTCGGGCGGGCCGGTGCAGGGCATCATCCATTTCGTCATCCGCGACAATCGCGTGCGGTTCGAGGTCGATGCCCGGGCCGCCGCGCGCAACCAGGTGGCGCTCAGCTCCAAGCTGTTGGGGCTGGCCGTCGCCGTCCGGCAGGGGGGCTAGCCCATGCCGGACCGCCCTCCCGTCGAGGAGCCCACCGGTTTCCGCCTGCCGCGCGTGCAGGGCATGGTGTCGGCGGTGGCGATCATCGGCGCGGTGCTGCTGCTGCTGGCCAGCATCGGCATCGGCGTGGTGAACGAGCGGCTCTATACCGGGCAGAAGATCCGGGAGCTGGACACCCAGGCCCGCATCCTGGCGGCGGGGGTGACGGCGGCGCTGGCCTTCGACGACGAGCCGGCGATCCGGGAGTATCTGAACGCCCTGCGCGCCAATCCGGAGATCCTGGCGGCGGGCGTCTATGCCGCCGAGGGACCGCTGGTCGCCAGCTACGCCCTGCCGGAGCAGGTGCTGCCGGAGCGGGCCCCGCCCCCCGGCGAGGCGGTGCGCGAAGACGACCGGCTGGTGCTGGTGGTGCCCGTGGTGGAGGGGCGCACGCCCCTGGGCTTCGTCTATGTGCGCACCATCATGGAACCGCTGGGCGCGCGCCTGACCCGCTATGGCGGCACGGCGCTGCTGGTCATGATGGCGGCGCTGCTGGTGGCGGTGCTGGGCGCGGCGCAGGCGGCGCTGGCCCGGGCCAACGCGCAGCTGGCCGAGCGCGCCGACGAGCTGGCGGCCGCCAACCGCCACCTGCAGGTGGAGATGGCGGAGCGCGCCCGGGCCGAGGAGGCGCTGCGCCAGAGCCAGAAGATGGAGGCGATCGGCCAGCTGACCGGCGGCGTCGCCCACGATTTCAACAATCTGCTGCAGGCGCTGACCAGCTGCCTGTCCATGCTGCGCCGCCGGACCGGCGACCCGTCGCTGGCGCCGCTGTTCGACGCCGGACAGCAGGCGGTGGACCGCGGCGCCAAGCTGACGCAGCAGCTGTTGGCCTTCGCCCGGCGCCAGGCGCTGCGGCCGGAAGCCGTCGACGTGCGCGACCGGCTGCTGGGCATGTCCGAGCTGCTGGCCCGCGCGTTGCGCGCCGACATCCGGCTGGAGCTGGACCTCGAGCCCGGCCTCTGGCCGGTCGAGGTCGACCCGACGCAGTTCGAGCTGGCGATCCTGAACCTGGCGGTGAACGCCCGCGACGCCATGCCCACGGGCGGCCTGCTGCGGCTGGAGGGGCGCAACTTCCCCGCCGACGACGGGCACGCCGCCGGCCGGGTGGAGATCACCGTCCGCGACACCGGCACCGGCATGACCAAGGAGGTCGCCGACCGGGTGTTCGAGCCCTTCTTCACCACCAAGGGCGTCGGCAAGGGCACCGGCCTCGGCCTGAGCCAGGTCTACGGCTTCGCCAACCAGTCGAACGGCACCGTCCGGCTGGACACGGCGCCCGGCAAGGGCACCGCCGTGGTCCTGACCCTGCCGCGCACGACTTCCATTCCCGGCGCGGTCCAGGCGATGGCGGAGGTGACGCAGGATCTGCCGGGCGGCCGGGTGCTGCTGGTGGAGGACGATCCGGTGGTGGGCGCAGTGCTGGCTGCCACGCTGGAGGATCTGGGCTACGCCGTCACCTGGTCCAAGACGGCGGACGAGGCGGCGGCGCTGCTGGCGCGCGGCGGCATGGCCGACCTGTTGCTGACCGACATGGTCATGCCCGGCCAGATGACCGGCCTCGACCTCGCCCGCGAGGCGCGGCGCCTGCGGCCGGGCATGCCGGTCCTCATGATGACGGGCTACAGCGAGGCCGCCGCCGCCATGGGCGAGTTCCCGGTGCTGACCAAGCCCTACCAGCTGGACACGCTGGCCTCGGCGCTGGCCTCGGTGCGCACCGGCGGCACCAAGCTGCGCCAGGAGGCGGTGCCGCTCTCGCCCTTCAACGGCTAGGGTCTGATAGCGTCCGGGATCTCCTCCATCCGCTCGAAGAACAGCGTCGGCCCGAGCGACCGCAGCAGGTCGGGCGCCGCGTAGCCCCAGGATACGGCGGCGGAGTCCAGGCCCGCGTCGCGCGCCGCCTCGATGTCCCGCGCCTCGTCGCCGATGCAGAGCACGCGCGCGGGCGGCACGGCCTCGGCCTTCACCACCGCGCGGAACTTGGCCGCCTTGCCGAACAGGCCGACGCCGCAGGCGTACCGGCCGATCAGCGCGGCGGTTTCCGATCCCAGGATGCGGCGGACGTTGGCCTCGGTGTTGGAAGTCACCACGGCGATGCGCACACCCCGCCCGGCCAGGGTGCGCAGCAGGTCGGGCGTGCCGGGAAAGGGCCGGATCAGCCCCGCGTCCCGCGTCATCAGCCCACGCATGTGGTTGGCGATGAAGGGCAGCTTCCAGCCGGGCACGCCGAGATAGCGGACGATCTCGCGGTTGTCGCGTCCCCGCAGCATGGCGAACTCGGCTTCCGAGAGCTGCCGGAAGCCATAGCGCGCCGCCACCCCGTTCAGCACACCGGCGAACCACCGCGCGCTGTCGGCCAGCGTGCCGTCGAAGTCGAAGATGACGAGGTCGTAGGACAAGGCGGACGCCTTCGGCGGGCGGGAGGCGGGGTGATAGCGCGGCGCGGGGGAGAGGGGCAAGGTACGCTTCCCCTAGCCCTTCATCCCCGCGTTTGCGAAGCTGGCGCGCAGCGCCTATGCGGGAACCCAGCTATTCCGCTTGCTCCGGAGCCAATGAGGAAGGGCGCCAACGTCACCGCTGGCGCCCTGTTCTCATACCAATAGCGCGCTCATTACCTAGATCCCCGCCTAGGCGCTGCGCGCCAGCTTCGCAAACGCGGGGATGACGAGAAAAGAGCCCTCAGTCCCGCCGCTCTCCGGCCTCTTCCTTCTCGGAGGCGCCGGTCTCCGCCTCGGTCTTGCCGACGGGTGCGTTGGCGACTTCGGTCAGGGCCTTGGCCGCCTCGGTCAGGGCCTTCGCGGCTTCGGTCAGGGTGGTGCTGTCCAGCGCCGGTTCGGCGGCGGCGCCGCTCCCCTCCCCGCCGGTCGCGGCGGCGGTCCCCTCGGCCGGGTCCAGCCCCTGTGCCTTCAGCTCGGCCTCGTGGCTGTCGCGCACGTCCGGCACCGAGGAGGGCCGGCGGGTCGAGAGATCGAAGCTCTCGCCATGCCCCAGCACGTGCAGGCGCACGTCGAACATGGAGAGGGTCTGGTCGGTGCGGCCGTTCTTCACGTTGCTCTCGGTGACGCCGAGCCCGTCCACGACATAGACGGCGCCGCTGCCGACCACGCGGAAGCTGTCGCCCTTCACGACGATGGCGGTGTCCTCGTCGATGCCGAGGCCGAGCAGCTCCGGATGCTGCGCCACCGCGCCCAGCAGCCGGCCGATGCGGCCGCGCTGGGCGAAGTGCTGGTCGACCAGGACGCCGTGCAGCAGCCCCAGGCCCGGCTTGAAGCTGATGTCGCCGATGCGGTGGCTCTCGCGGCTGGCGCCCTCCACCAGCATCAGGTCGCCCATGGCGGCGGCGCCGGCCGAGGTGCCGGCCACCACGCCGCCGCGCATGAAGATCTCGCGCACCAGCTTCTCCACCGGCGTCTTGCCGATCTGCTGGTGGATGCGCAGCTGGTCGCCGCCGGAGAAGAAGACGCCGTCCGCCTTCTCCAGGTCGCGCAGCGTGTCCTCGTCCTTCGCCTCGTCCCGTTCCTCGATGTAGAGCTCGGTCAGGTCGCGCACGCCCAGATCGTCGAAGGCGCGGCGGTACTCGTCGAAATAGCCCTCCGGCTCGTGCGAGGCGACGGTCGAGAGGATGACCTTCTTGTCGCCCTTCAGCTGCTTGGCGAACTCGCGCAGGATCACCCGCTCGTCCTTGCGGTCCTCGTGCCCGCCGATGATCACCAGGACGCCCTTGGCGTCTCCGGTCGGGCTCTCTCCGGCGGCGGCGGGCGTGGTGGGCTGGTCGCTCATGATGCTCTCATCCTGTTGTCGGGTGACGCTTCAATGCTCGGAGTACCGCCTTGTTCCGTCCGCCGTGCGGTTCAGCCGGCGGCGCTTCGGCGCGGCCGCGCGCGGGGCCGGGGCGCCTCGCCCATGGACGCCTCCGCCCTGGTCGCCGTGGCCTCGTCCGCCGCCGTGCCGGCCTGGTCCGTGCCGGTCTCCTCATAGGGCTGCGCCGGCTCGTAGGTCTGGGCGATCTTCCAGATGTCGTCGATCGAGGTCGGCGTCAGCACCACCAGGTCGCCCGGACGGGCGAGGTCGAGCGTGGTGCGGGCGGCGTCGTCCTCCTCCAGCTCGCAGCGGATGCGCTCCTCGGGATAGCCCGCATCCATCGCGCCCTCCTTCAGCAGGGCGCAGATCTCCCCGGGCTGGCGGCCGCGGCGCGCGCTGTCCTCGCGGAAGACGATCTCGTCGAAGATGCCGGCGGCGATCGAGCCCATCTCGCGCATGTCCTCGTCCCGGCGGTCGCCCGGGATGTTGATCATGCCGATCAGCCGGCCGGTGCCCGCCTTGCCGTGGTTCGGCAGCATCGCCTCCAGCGTGCGGCCCAGCACCCGCAGCGCCGCCGGGTTGTGGCAGTAATCGACGATGATGCGGAAGCCGTGCCGGTCCAGCACGTTCATGCGGCCCGGCGACTGCTCGTAGCTGGTGCCGAAGCCGGCCAGCGCCGCGCGGATCAGGGCCGGGTCGATGCCGTGGGCGAAGGCGGCGGCCGAGGCGGCCAGGGCGTTCTGGATATTGAACTCCGCCGCCCCGCCCAGCGTCGCCGGGATCTCCGCCGCCTGCATCAGCTCGATCCGCTCGCCCGCGCGGTGCAGCACCAGCGTGCCGCCCTGCGGCCCGGGCTCGCGCACGGCCGCCATGCCGCCGGCGTCGAGATGCTTGCGGACCGCTTCAGAACCCTTCAGCGAGATCCAGACGATGGTGCCGCCCGCCCGGTCGGCGATGCCGACGACCCGCGGGTCGTCGGCGTTCAGCACGGAGTGGCCGGTGTCGCGCACCGCCTCCACCACCACCGCCTTGACCCGCGCCAAATCCTCGATCGTGTTGACGCCGTCGCTGCCGAGATGGTCGGCGTCGACGTTCAGGAAGATGCCGACATCGGCGGCGTCATAGCCCAGACCCTCGCGCAGGATGCCGCCGCGGGCGGTCTCCAGCACGGCGGCCTCCACCGTGCGGTCGCGCAGCAGCATGCGGGCGCTCTTCGGGCCGCTGGCGTCCCATTTGGCGATCAGCTGCTCGTCGACATAGACGCCGGTGGTGCTGGTGGTGCCGACCCGCAGGCCGGTGCGGCGCAGGATGGTGGTCAGCATGCGGCTGGTGGTGGACTTGCCGTTGGTGCCGGTGATGGCGAAGAGCGGGATGCGCCCGGCGTCGCCGTCGGGGAACAGCGTGTCCAGCACCGGCCCGGCGACGTTGCGCGGCGTGCCTTCCGACGGCTCCAGATGCATGCGGAAGCCGGGCGCGGCGTTGACCTCGACGATGCCGCCGCCGGTCTCGCGGATCGACTTGCTGATGTCGGGCGTGATCATGTCGATGCCGGCGACGTCCAGCCCGATGGCCATGGCGGCGCGCTCGGCGATCAGCCGGTTGTCCGGGTGCATCGTGTCGGTGCGGTCGATGGAGGTGCCGCCCGTCGACAGGTTCGCCGTGTCGCGCAGGTACACCCGCTCGCCGGCCTCCGGCACGCTGTCGGGCGTCATGCCCCGGCGGTGCAGCAGGGTGCGGACATGCTCGTCGATGGTGATGCGGGTCATCACCTTCTCGTGCCCCTCGCCCCGGCGCGGGTCCTTGTTCACCTCCTCGACCAGCTGGGCGATGGTGTGCTCGCCGTCGCCGACCACGTGCGCCGGCACGCGCTCGGCCGCCGCCACCACCTTGCCGCCGACCACCAGGATGCGGTGGTCGTTGCCCTTGTAGAACTGCTCGACGATGACGCAGCGGCCGTGCGCCTCCGCCTCCTTGAAGCCCAGCCGCACCTCGTCGGGCGTCTGCAGGTCGAGGCTGACGCCGCGGCCATGGTTGCCGTCCAGCGGCTTGGTCACGACCGGGTAGCCCAGCCGCTCGGCCGCGTCCACCGCGCTCTCCGGCCCGTGCACCACCTCGCCGCGCGGCACCGGCACGCCTGATTCGTCCAGCAGCAGCTTGGTCAGGTCCTTGTCGCTGGCGGCGTCGCTCGCCAGCAGCGAGGTGTTGCCGGTCATGCTGGCGCGGACCCATTTCTGACGGCTGCCCCAGCCCAGCTGCACCAGGCTCTCCGCGTCCAGGCGGGTCCAGGGAATGCCCCGCCGCTCGGCTTCGGCCACCAGCGAGCCCGTGGTCGGGCCCAGCCCCTGGCGGCCATGCTGGTAGGTCAGTTCCTCCAGCGCCTCCTCGAGGTCGAAGCCGCGCTGCTCGCTGCGCCGCTGCAGCTGGTCCACGCTCGGGCCGACGCGGTCCAGCCGCGCGATGCCGCGGACCTCATCCGGCAACAGGCTGTCCACCAGCTCCAGCGCCACGCGGCCGGCCAGCAGGCCGACCGGCTCGTCCCTGTACTCGAACACGATGTCGTAGGCGCCGGGATCGCCCACCACCGGGCGGCTCAGCCCCTGCGCCACCGGCGTGCCGAGACGCGCCTGCAGATGCAGCGCCAGCAGCCGGATCAGCTCCGGAAACTCGATATCGGGCGACACCGGGCCGCCCAGGTCGGGCAGGGCCTCGGCCAGCCTTTCCCCGAGGTCGCCGAAATCGCCCACGCGCTTGCCGTCCAGGCTGCCCAGCAGCAGCTGGATGCGGATCATCGGCGTGCGGCCGAAGATGTGCGGACCCCGGTAGACGCTCTTGCCCAGCACCCGCATCGGCTCGGGCGTCGTGTCGGCGGGGGTCATGGCGGTGTCGGAGTCGGTCATCGCGGCGAAACTCTCCCAAGGGGCGACGGGTTCTTTCCCGACGCGCGGTCATTGCGGTCGGTGTCATTTGAGCACCTTGGAAAACAGCCGCGAACGGCTCCCGGCTGCATATCGGGCCAAAGTTCTAGGCCCGGCACATCTGCCTAGTGCTGTTGCGCCAAGCTGATCTCGTTGGAGGGATGGGGGTGCCGCTTCCGGAGCGCCGGGGCTAATCCGCGTGTTGTCGGGGCAGCGCCACCCGTCCAAGGCCGGTCCCGTGTTCGATCCATACATCCTGCTGCTGGTCGCCAGCGGCCTGCTGATCCTGCTGGTGGCATGGCTGCCCATGCTGCTGAAGGAGTTGCCACTGTCGCTGCCGATCTTCTGCGTCGGGGTCGGCTACGCCGTCTTCTCGCTCTGGATCACCAGCGACGAGCCGCACCCGCTGCGCTATCCCCAGGCGACCGAGCGCATCGCCGAGATGCTGGTCATCGTCTCGCTGATGGGCTGCGGGCTGAAGCTGGACCGCCCGCTGGGGCGCAACAGCTGGCGCCTGACCTGGCGGCTGCTGGGCATCGCGATGCCGCTCTGCATCCTGGCGGTCGCCTGGCTGGGCTGGAGCCTGATGGGGCTGTCGCTGGGGGCGGCGATCCTGCTGGGCGCCGTGCTGGCGCCGACCGACCCGGTGCTGGCGTCCGACGTGCAGGTGGGGCCGCCCGGTTCCGGCGAGGAGGACGAGGTGCGCTTCGCGCTGACCTCCGAGGCCGGGCTGAACGACGGTCTGGCCTTCCCCTTCGTCCACCTCGCCATCGCCATCGCGCTCTATACCGGCGTCGCCGCGCCTCTGGAGCAGGCGCCGGAGGGGGACTGGACCGGATTCACCGCGATCCTGTGGGAGTGGCTGGGCTACGAGGTCCTGTACAAGCTCGTGGCGGGCGTCGGCGTCGGCTGGCTTGTCGGCAAGGCGCTGGGCTACGTCACCTTCAACCTGCCGAACCGGGCGAAGCTGTCGCGCACCGGCGACGGGTTCCTGGCGCTCGCCATGACCTTCCTGTCCTACGGGCTGACGGAAATGGCGCACGGCTACGGCTTCCTGGCCGTCTTCATCACCGCCATCGCCTTCCGCCGCTACGAGAGCAACCATGCCCACCATGAGCGGCTGCACGACTTCGCCGAGCAGACCGAGCGGCTGTTCATGATGGTGATGCTGGTGATGTTCGGCGGCGCGCTGGCGGAGGGGCTGCTGGCGCCGCTAACCTGGGAGGCGGCCATCGTCGGGCTGCTGCTGATCTTCGTGGTGCGGCCCCTGTGCGGCTGGATCGCCTTCATCGGCGTCGGGCGGCCCTGGACCGAGACGGCGGTGATCGGCTTCTTCGGCATCCGCGGCGTCGGTTCGATCTACTACGTCGCCTTCGCCTTCAACCAGGCGACCTGGACCATAGAGGCGGCGCCGCTGTGGGCCGCGGTCGGCTTCGTCATCCTGGTCTCCATCGTGCTGCACGGCACGACGGTGACGCCGGTGATGCGCATGCTGGACCGCAAGCGCCAACCGATCCAGCAGGAGCTGCCGCTCGGTTCCCCGGCCGAATAGATTTGTCCTGGATCAAGGCGCCCGCCGCGGCCGGCCGCCACCATGGCGGCATGATCGACCCGACCCTCTTCCCCGCCGCCTGCGCCCTGGTCCTGGCGACCCCCGGCCCGACCAACACGCTGCTGGCGGCCGGCGGCGCGGCCATGGGCTGGCGCCGGTCGCTGCCGCTGGTGCCGGCGGAGCTGGCCGGCTACCTGCTGGGCATCGCCGCCTGGGGCGCGCTGCTGGTGCCGGCCATGGGCGCCCTGCCCTGGCTGGGGCAGCTGCTGCGCCTGGCCTGCGCCCTCTACCTCGTCCATTGCGCCGCCAAGCTATGGAACCAGGGCGGCGCCGGCTTGGCCGGGACGCGGGTCGTCGGCCCCGCCCGGCTGTTCGCGGCGACCCTGCTGAACCCCAAGGGCTTCCTGTTCGCGACGACGATCTTCCCGGCCGCCGCCTTCGCCGGCCCCCTGCCCTACGCCGCGACCGCCGCGGCCTTCGCCGCCGTGCTCTGCCCCATCGCGCTGGCCTGGATCGGCGCCGGCGCGGCGCTGGCCGGACACGGGTCGGAGCTGCGCGCCCGCCGGGTCAGGCGGGCGGCCGCGCTCGTGCTGGGCGGCTTCGCCCTGGTGGTCGGGGCGTCGTAGGGGCCGATCAGTGCGCCGTGGCCGGCTTGCGGCCGCGCAGCGCGCTCCAGGCCGGCACGATCACCTTGTGCACCAGCGGGATCAGCGCGGCGCCCAGGATCAGGCCGACGACACCGGAGCCGGCGGCCGTCACCAGCCATTCGACGAAGCCGTGGACCGCCGGCACCGCGTGCCCGGCCGCCGCGGCGACATCGTGCAGCCCGTGGCCGATGGCGCCCAGCCCGTACTCCTCCAGCCCGTGGACGACGATGCCGCCGCCGACCCAGAGCATGGCGGCGGTGCCGACGATGCTCAGCAGCTTCAGGAAGACCGGCATGCCCTTCACCAGCCCGCGCCCGACGCCGCGCGCCAGGCCGTTGCCGCTGGTCGACAGCCACAGGCCGAAATCGTCGGCCTTCACGATCAGCGCGACGGCGCCGTAGACGATGACGGTGATGCCCAGCCCGACCACGCCCAGGATGAGCGCCTGGTTCCAGACCGAGGAGGTGTCGGCGGCGACGGTCGCCAGGGTGATCGCCATGATCTCTGCGGACAGGATCAGGTCGGTCTTGATGGCGCTGCCGATCTTCTCCTCCTCCAGCGCCTTCGGGTCGGGCGCCTGCTCGGGCATGATGCCGCCGGTGCCATGGTGCTCGGCATGCGGCCAGAAGGCCTCGTAGGCCTTCTCCGCCCCCTCGTAGCAGAGGAAGGCCCCGCCCAGCATCAGCAGCGGCGTGATCGCCCAGGGGGCGAAGGCGCTCAGCAGCAGCGCCACCGGCAGCAGCAGGATCAGCTTGTTCTTCAGCGAGCCCCAGGCGATGCGCCCGATGATGGGCAGCTCGCGGTCGGAGGTGAAGCCGACGACGTAGCGCGGCGTCACGGCGGCATCGTCCACCACCACGCCCGCCGCCTTCACGCCGGCGCGCGCGGCCTGGCTGGCGGCGTCGTCGAGCGAGGCGGCGGCGACCTTGGCGAGGCCCACCACGTCGTCCAGCAGTGCGATCAGTCCCGTGCTCACGCCCCGGCTCCCTCGTTGCCTATCGGATGTGGCAACAGCGTAGAGCGTCGGAACGTTGCCGGCTAGGCCGTAGCCCCGGCGAAGGCGGCGGTGTCGAGCCGGGCGCGCAGCGCGTCGCGGCGGCGCTCCATCGCCTCGAGGTCGTCGAGATCCCAGGCCTCCTGGCAGGCGGCGCAGAACTCCAGCGCCTGCCGGCAGTCGGCGACGGCCTCGTCGATCGGCGCCTGGATCGCGGCCAGCCGGTCGCGGGCGACGCCCAGGCTCCGCTCCAGCTCCGTCAGGCTGCCGCGCAGCTGCGCCAGCATCGTCAGTTCCACCTGCGGAACCGGCGCCACGGGTGCCGGACGCCGGCTGTCCAACCTGATGACCTCGCCCATGGCGTCCTCGCTCCTTATCGGGAGAAGCTGAAATAGGGCGGTGGGCGGGGGCGTGTACTAGCCGAAAGTCGTAGGTTCCGGCGGGAGCGGTCGGATTAGCCAGAGTGGGGTGGTTGTGCATCGGGCGGCTTCCGCCCCACCCTCCCGGGACAATCACCGGGGAAACGCCATGATCCGCCCGACCCGCCGCGCCTTGGCGGCCCTGCTCGCCGCCGGCCTGATGTCCCTGCCTGTATCGGCGCAGGAGAAGCCCTTCATCACGGTCGCTTCGACCACCTCGACCGAGGCGTCGGGGCTGTTCCGGCACCTGCTGCCGAAATTCACCGCGAAGACCGGGATCGAGGTGCGGGTGGTGGCGCAGGGCACCGGCCAGGCGATGGAGACGGCCAAGCGCGGCGACGCCGATCTGGTGCTGGTCCACGACAAGCCGGCGGAGGAGAAGTTCGTCGCCGAGGGCTTCGGGACCCAGCGGCGCGACGTCATGTACAACGACTTCCTGATCGTCGGGCCCAGGGCCGATCCGGCCGGGGTGGCGGGAGGGCGCGACGCGGCGGCGGCGCTGAAGGCGATCGCGGCGGCCCAGGCGCCCTTCGTCTCGCGCGGCGACGACAGCGGCACCCACCGGGCGGAGAGGCGGCTGTGGAGCCAGGCCGGCGTGACCCCGTCCGGCGGCTGGTACCGCGAGGCCGGGTCCGGCATGGGCCAGACGCTGAACACGGCCGCCGGCATGGACGCCTACACGCTGACCGACCGCGCCAGCTGGGCCAGCTTCAAGAACAAGCAGAGCCTAGCGCCGGCCGTGGAGGGCGACGCCAGGCTGTTCAACCAGTACGGCGTCATCCCGGTGAACCCGGCGAAGCATCCGCATGTGAAGGCGGCGCCGGCCAAGGCCTTCGCCGACTGGCTGGTGTCGAAGGAGGGGCAGGCCGCCATCGCCGAATTCCGCATCGACGGGCAGCAGCTGTTCTTCCCGAACGCGGCGCCGGCGAGCTGACCCGCCGGCGCCATCGTCCGGGGCCTCAGAAGGCCAGCGGCCCGTGGTTCAGCTTCGGCAGCACGTAGCGGCCGAACAGGTCGCACTCCGTGGCGTGCGGATAGCCGGAGAGGATGAAGGCCTCCATGCCGACTTCCTGGTAGGCCTGCAGCTTCTTCAGCACCTGGTCCGGATCGCCGACGATGGCCGCGCCGCAGCCCGAGCGCGCCCGGCCGACGCCGGTCCAGAGATTGTCCTCGACATAGCCGTCGTTGCTGGCCGCCTCGCGCAGCTCCGCCTGCCGGCGCACGCCGTAGGAGGTGGCGTCCAGCGACTTCTGGCGGATGGCGGTGCCGGTCTCGGCGTCCAGCTTGGAGAGCAGCCGGTCGGCGGCGATGCGCGCCTCCTCCTCGGTCTCGCGCACCACGACATGGACGCGGTAGCCGCACTTCAGGTCGCGGCCCAGCTTCGCCGCGCGGCCCTTCACGTCGTCGACGACGGCCTTCACCTTGTCCATCGTGTCGGGCCACATCAGGTAGACGTCGGCGCCGGCCGCCGCCGTGTCGCGCGCCTCGTGGCTCAGGCCGCCGAAATAGAAGGGCGGGCAGCGGCCGGAGACGGTGCGGATGCGCGGCGGCTCCACCTTCACCTTGTAGAACTCGCCCTGGTGGTCGACGCCCTGGCCGTCCAGCAGCGCGCGGACGATCTTCATCGCCTCCAGCGTGCGGGTGTAGCGCGGGCCGGCCTCGATGGTCTCGCCCGGCATGTCGCTGGAGATGATGTTGATGGTCAGGCGGCCCTGCAGCATCTGGTCCAGCGTGGCGATCTGGCGCGCCAGCTGCGGCGGCCACATCTCGCCGCAGCGCACGGCCAGCAGCATGCGCATCCGGCGCAGCAGCGGCGCCATGCCGGCGGCGAAGGCGACGCCGTCGATGCCGAGCTGGTAGCCCGAGGGCAGCAGGATGTTGTCGAAGCCCAGCCGCTCCGCCGTCAGGGCGATGTTGCGGCAATGCTCGAAGCTCGACCGCAGCAGCGGGTCGGGCTGGCCCAGGAACTCGAAATCATCGTCGCAGAGGGCGGAGAACCAGCTCACCTCGGCGGGGGCGGGAGTGACGGCGGTCATGGTGCGGTCTTCCTCGGATGTCGGCTCAGGCGGTTCGGATCGGGCTCAGGGCAGCGGCGCGCCCAGCGAGGCGGCCAGCACAGCGTACCACTCCGCGTCGCTCATCCGCACCTTCAGCGCGTCCTGCGCCTCGCGCACGCGGGCTGGCGTCTGAGAGCCCACCAGCGGGATCGGGCGCGACGGGTGCGCCATGATCCAGGCATAGGCGGCGGCGGCGCGCGACACGCCGTTATGACCGGCGATCACGTCCAGCGCCTTGGCGACCGCGACCGCGCGCGGGTCGGCCGCGGCGCCGGTCAGGCGGCCGCCGGCCAGCGGCGACCAGGCCAGCACGGCGGCCCCCGTCTGCAGCGCCTGGTCCAGAACGCCGTCGAACAGCGCGCCGGCCGACAAGGCCGAGAATTCCGGCTGGATGGAGGCCACGGGCACCGTCAGGTGCGCCTGCAGCGCCGCCACCTGCGCCGGCGTGTGGTTGGAGACGCCGATCGCGCGGATCTTGCCGGCCGCGCGCAGCCGGTCGACCTGCGCCGCGATGTCGGCCGGGTGGGCCAGCAGGTCGGGGCGGTGGATCTGGTAGAGGTCGATGGTCTCGACCCCCAGCCGCTTCAGCGAGGCTTCGCACGCCTCGACCAGGGCGCCGTTGCGCGAGCGGTAGGGCACGCCCGGGATGATGCCGCCCTTGCTGGCCAGCAGGAAGCGGTCGCGCAAGGCCGGCGCCTCGTGCAGCACGCGGCCCAGCAGGGCCTCCGACGCGCCGAAGGGTTCGCCATTGTCGGGGCCGTAGACGTCGGCCGTGTCGAACAGGGTGATGCCGGACTCCAGCGCCGTCTCCACCAGCGTGCGCGCGGCGGCGACGTCCTCGCCCCGGTAGCGCCACATGCCCCAGCCGATCGCGGAGGCGGCGGGCGCGCCCTCCACCAGGGCGCGGGGCGACGGGTCGATGCTCAGCTGGGTCATGGCGGGCGGTCCTCGGGGTCAGGCGTTGTCTCGTGCCTTCTGGTTAGAAGCTGGACCGCGCCCTGTCCACCCCGCTTTTGTCCCGGGCGGCCTCCGGAGTTCATCGACCGCGGCTGAGGACCGGCGATCCCCCCTCCCCGTCACCCCGGCGAAGCCCGGGGCCCAGGGGTTGCAGCGGGATGTGATGAATGTAGCACTCGTGTGGTTCGTAGGTCGCATGGAGGCAAAGCCGTAATGCGACGCCCTCCACCTGTGTGATGTCGCATTGCGCTCCGCTCCATGCGACCTACGGGCCGGCTTCATCGGTGGCGCATTGCTGCAACCCCTGGGTCCCGGCCTGCGCCGGGATGACGGAAAAAGGAAACCGTTCCTCGAGCCGCAAGGGCGAAAGCCTCGACCCGCTCAGATGTAGGCGATCAGGCGGCCGGCAACGAGCACGGAGACCCAGAGCAGCAGCGACGCCGCCGCCCCGAGGCGGGCCCGTCCCGGGTGCTTTGCTGCCCAGCGGTGCCAGAGCGCCACGTTCGCCAGCGCCAGGGCGAAGAGCCCCATCTTCCACAGGAAGGCGGGGTTGCCCGCCAGTTCCACCGCGTCGGCCGCGAACAGCGCCGCACCACTGACCGACGCCGCCGCCAGCCCGCCCGCGGCCAGCGGCAGGGCCAAACGGCCCAGCGTGTCGCGGGACAGCGCCGGGACCGCGCCCAGCGCCCGCAGATCGAACACCGCCACCGCGCCGACCAGCAGCGCCAGCCCGAGGATATGGACGGTCTCCACCGCCGGGTAGAGCCAGGGCGAGGCACGCAGGGCCGCCGCGGGCGCCGAGCCGTGCAGCGCCGCCAGCAGCTCGTCCAGCAGCTCCCCGGCCAAGCGTCAGGCCCGCATCTCGAAGGCCTTGTCGCCAACGATCACGCGCTCGGCCCGGACCTCGCCCGCCTCGCTGCGGGAGCGCTCACCCTCGATCGTGACGGTGGAGCCGACGGCCAGCGACCCGGCCGGCAGGCCGCGTGCCTGCATGCGCGACGGCGGCGCCAGCACCACGGTCCAGACCTTGCCCTCCGCCTCCAGCATCAGGGTGGCGTGCGGGTTCTCGACCTTGAACTCCTTCACGGTGCCGGTCAGGCGGGCGAGCTTGCCGGTCTCGTAGCCGCTCCAGCCGTGATGGGCCAGGGCGGCGCCGGAGGTGCCGGCGAACAGGCCGAGGATGAAGGCGGCCGCGATGGCGCGCGCGAGACGGGGGGTCATGGCGTGGTTTCCTTGCTGTCGGGGATGGGAGGTGGCGGCAGGCGGCCGAGCAGGGTGAAGCCCTCCGGGCCAGGGGCGGGTACGGGGCTGAGGACCAGCGCGGCGCCCATGGCGGGCACCTCGCCGGTCAGCGCGGTGATATTGACCTGGTGGGTGACGAGGAGGGCGTTGCCGGGCCCGCGCCAGTCCCGGATGAAGGCGCGCAGGGCGGCCGTCCGGCGGGGCCCCTCCGGCGATGCCTGGAAGATCGAGTTCAGCGGCTCGAACCGCTCCACCGTCCCGAGGCCCAGCAGATTGGCCGTGTCGAGGCAGCGGCACCATTCGCTGCTCAGCACCCGGGTGACGGCCACGCCCCGCTCGCGGAACGCGCGGCCGAGCGCCTCGGCCTGCAGCCGTCCGGCCGGGCTGAGATTGCGTTGGGTCGCGCAGTCCTCCAGACGGAAGCCGGGCGGGTCGCCGACGCCGGAGGTGGTCGCCATGTGGCGCAGCAGCACGATCCGGCCGCCCTCGCGCAGCCGGTCCCACAGCGCCTCATCGGCACTGGCCGGCCGGGCAAGGGCCAGCAGCGCCGCCACCAGCGCGACCGCGATGCCCGAGAGGCGCCCGGCAGCCATACCGCTCTCCCCGTCCCTGCCTTCCATGGAAGTGGGACGGGAAGCGGTCCGCCGCAAGCCGCCTCCTCCTGGGCATGGGGTGGGGCCTTTACCCTCGATGGTGCGGCGCAACCGGAAGGGGTGGACCCTACCACCACCGCACCTCCAGGTCTTCAGGATCGGTTAACCGGCCGAACCTTATCCTGTCACCCTGTGATAGGGACGAGGGCGGGAACAAGGTTATGGGCGAGGTGGTGTCGATCAATGCCGGGATGCGGGGTCCGGAGGCGGAGGCGCGTTGCGCCGCCTGCCCGGCGCGCCGGTCCGGCCTATGCGCGGCGGCGGACACCGGGAGCGAGCTGGCCTGCCGGCTGGGCGGCCTGTCCGAGCGCGTGACGCTGGAACCGGGCGACGTGCTGGTGCGCCAGGGCGACGCGGCCCGCCATGTCTTCGCCGTCGTCGCCGGCACGCTGAAGGTGACCAGGGTCATGGCCGACGGCCGCGCCCAGATCTCCGGCTTCCTGTCGGGCGGCGAGCTGCTGGGCCTGCCGGGCATGGAGTGCGGCACATATGTCTACGAGGCGGTGGCGCTGACCCGCACCAGCGTCTGCCGCTTCAACCGCGACCGGCTGGTCGTGCTGACCGACGATTTCCCGGCCGTGCGGCGCCGGCTGCTGGCGATGACCGCCGGCGAGCTGGCGGCGGCGCAGGAGCAGATGCTGCTGCTGGGCCGCAAGTCCGCCATCGAGAAGGTGGCGAGCTTCCTGCTGCAGCTGCAGGCCAAGGCGGCCCGGCGCGGCGTCGGCGGCACCCGCGTGCAGGTGCCGATGTCGCGCGCCGAGATCGGCGACCATCTCGGCCTGACCATCGAGACGGTCAGCCGCTGCGTGAGCAAGCTGAAGACCGCCGGCTCCATCCGCCTGGTCGACACGCATACGATCGAAATCCGCGACCCGACCGCCCTGTCGGAGCTTGCCGCAGCGGCGTGAGGTAGTTCTGACCGAAGTGGCCGCTTTCGCCAATGAACTTCTATGACATCGGAGGAAAGATGGGGCGCGGATTACCCGCGCCCCAGAGCCGTTTACGCCGACAGCTTGGCATAGATGTTGGTGATGGTCAGCAGCGTAGTGTAGCAGGCCTTGCTCTTACCCATGGACTGCGGATTATGGCCCGCAATGTCCATATAGGCTTGCTTGGCGGCAGCGATCAACTCAGCGTCAGCCAGCTTCGGCGGCTTGTTGACTGTCCAGAGCTTGTCCTTGTTCAGGGCGACGAATGCGGAGTGGGCTGCGATAATCGGGAAAATTACGCCATCAGGGACCTCAACGACGGCGCCGTCCTCACGTTCGATGGAGCGGATGCGAGTGCCCCTGAACCCCTGATGCTCCTTCCAGTCTCCGTACATAGACCATGCAATGGGCGCCAGATCGAGGCAGCACTGATAAACATCATGCGGCCCGTCTTCTACCAGTCGCTGGAACAACTTCAAACAGCGGGTCTTCTGACTGTAGGTGAAGACCTTGTTGGTCGGGTCAGCCTGATCGAGCTTCTTCATCATCGACTCTGGCAGGAGCGCGAAGATTACCTGGATCAGTTTCTCCGTATCGAGATACTCGCCATCCGCCGTTAGGTCGGTTTCTGACTTGCGCAGCTTCAGATTGGGAAACTGCTTCTGGATGGCCTTTTCCAGATCATCCAACTGGCCACGCCGCCCAGCGATGGAGATCGCGCGGACATCGTTCTGGAAGTTCCGAGCAATCGAGATTTCAGCGATCAAGCCGTCATCATCGGTAACGATGATCTCGAACTTGATGCTCGGAACCATTTCGGGTTGACCATTGAAGGTGTCGAAATAGCGCCTCAGCTCGCCCTGAGTTTGCGAACCGTTTATGATGCTGGGGCGCTTGAGGTGAATGACTTTCGTCTTATCATCCACTACAGCGCCGCGGGCGACGATCACCATGCCGCTGTTGAGTACGCTGAACTGGTCGGGCGTGTCTCGCAAGGTCTTGCGGATGGCTTGGTGCACCAAGGTTGGCGAGCGCTTCTGCTTGCCCTTGGCGTCGACGAGGTACTCGCGCACGTTCTCATTATCCTCGAGGTCGAGGACAGATGAAGTCGGAGCATGTCCGGAGTAGATCTTGCGACCAAGTTCCTCGTCTTCTGGCGCACTAATGTTGCGGCAGGTGACATAATGGAACGGGTAATCCTTAGCCTTCGCTGAGGAAGTCATTTATGCTCTCCTTGTTGCCGACAGCCGCCACATGATTGGCGCGCCTACCAAGGCGACCATGACGAGCTATCACGACCAGAAAACATGAGATTAGAGTGCCGAGTCAAGGCTCTTTGTTCGCCGCCCGCGCGCACCGTTCTTCTTGCCCCGGCCATATGTCCAAGCTGCGTATATGGCGGTTCTCGCCAAGTCGGATGATGCGATACAGCTCCGCCGGGCGCAGCCCATTGGCCGCAGCAGTGCAAGCGAGCCGAGTGGATAGGGTCACGTCCGGTACACGCACTAGGCGACCCGCCAAAAGATCGGCGGCAATTTTGCCCAAATTGCCGCCCTCGGTTTCTGTAATGGTCGACCTAATCTGATGATGATTTCCCTCCTGCCGCTGCGGCATGAACTTAGAGTTCGCTATATTAATGTACTTCTAACGCTTCTGCCCCGATGCTGATGATTGTTTCTGGGCAAATTAGAAAAGTTATCGGAGCAAACAAGTGTGGCTGGGCGCGCAGTGCCCTTACTTGGTGCCGGCGTATCCAAATATTTGAAGCGGCGATTATATAGGGAGGGCCGCGCCAACGGATCGGTTTGTATTAGTGCCGCAGTGCGGCCGAGGGCTGACAATCTGCACTTAGAGTACAATATATTGGCTATAGCAACGGGTGAGACGCAGACCGGCGGTGATCGGGTTGACTTCGTTACGGAACAAAGCAAAAGGGCCGGCGCCTCGCGACGCCGGCCCTTCTCCTATGCGCATTCCTAGCCGCCGTGGGGCGAGGTGCCGTGCGGGGCCTGGGCCACGCCCGGCTGGGGACCGACCGGGACGCCCTTCATGTCGGGCAGGCGGTGGGCGATGCCCTTGTGGCAGTCGATGCAGGTGGCCTGGCCGGTGAACAGATAGGTCTCGTGCATGTTGGCGGCCCGGGCGCCCTGGCGGGTGATGTCCATGGACTCCGCGCTGTGGCAGTTGCGGCATTCCAGCGAGTTGTTGGCCTTGAGGCGCGCCCACTCGTGCTGGGCCAGCTCCAGCCGCTTCTCCAGGAACTTCTCGCGCGTGTCGATGGTGCCGAAGATCTTGCCCCAAACCTCCTTGGAGGCCTGCATCTTGCGGGCGATCTTGTCGGACCAGTTGTGCGGCACGTGGCAGTCCGGGCAGGTGGCCCGCACGCCGGAGCGGTTGGTGAAGTGGATGGTGGTCTTCAGCTCGGCGTAGACGTTCTCCCGCATCTCGTGGCAGCCGATGCAGAAGGCCTCGGTGTTGGTGACCTCCAGCGCCGTGTTGAAGCCGCCCCACCAGATCACGCCGGCGACGAAGCCGCCCAGCGTCAGGAAACCCAGGCCCAGATGGGTGGCCGGCCGGGTGACGAGGGCCCACGCCCCCTTGGCCCAGCCGAGAATCTTCGCGATCATCGCCCGCCTCCCTTCGCCGGCGCCTTGGCCGGGGCCGCCGCGTGGCCGCCCTGCGGCTCGGCCGGCGCGCCCTGGCGCATGACGCTGTCCACGTCGCGGAACATGTTGTCGACCGGCGGCCGCGCGTCGGTCTGCGGCACGTGGCACTGGGTGCAGAAGTAGCGCCGCGGCGACACGGCCCCCAGCGTCTGCCCGTCCCGGTCCTGGAAGTGGGTGGCGGACACCATCGGCGCCTGGGTCTCGCCCGTGGCCTCGCGGCTGTGGCAGGTCAGGCACTTGTTGACGTTCAGGTCCAGCTGGTAGTCCCGGATGTTGTGCGGGATGACCGGCGGCTGGTCCGGGTAGTTGCGCTCGCGCTTGACGTCGTCGGCCGTCTCCTTGGCGATCGCGGGCGCCTCGTTGACGGTGGGGAAGGACGTGCCGCGCAGGCCGGGGCCCTCGGCCGCGGCGAGCGCGGCGGCGGCGGGCAGGAGCGCCGCGAGGGCGGTGATGAGCAGGCGTCGCATGGCTATTCTCCTCACGCCACGACCGGAACGATGCGCACGGCGCATTTCTTGAAGTCGGCCTGCTTGCTGATCGGGTCGGTGGCGTCCAGCGTCACCTTGTTGATCAGCACCTCGGCGTCGAACCAGGGGACGAAGACCAGCCCCTCGGGCGGGCGGTTGCGGCCGCGGGTCTCCACCCGCACGCGGACCTCGCCGCGCCGCGACTGCACCAGCACCTCCGAGCCGCGGCGCACGCCGATCCGCTTGGCGTCGTCCGGGTGCATGTAGCAGAGGGCCTGGGGCACGGCCCGGTACAGCTCCGGCACCCGCATGGTCATGGAGCCGGAGTGCCAGTGCTCCAGCACGCGGCCGGTACTGAGCCAGAAGGGGAAATCCTTGTCCGGGCTCTCCGGCGCGGGCTCGTAGGGCAGCGCGAAGATGCGGGCCTTGCCGTCCTTGTGGCCGTAGAAGCGGACGCCTTCGCCCTTGGGCACGTAGGGGTCGTAGCCCTCGCGGAAGCGCCACTGCGTCTCCTTGCCTTCCACCACCGGCCAGCGCAGGCCGCGCACCTGGTGGTAGGTGTCGAAGGGCGCCAAATCGTGGCCGTGGCCGCGGCCGAAGGCGGCGTATTCCTCGAACAGGCCCTTGTGGACGTAGAAGCCGAAATGCTTCGACTCGTCGTTGGCGTAGGCCGGGTCGCAGTCGGAGACGGGATAGCGGTTGACGGTGCCGTTGGCGAACAGCACGTCGTACATCGTCTTGCCGCGCACCTCGGGCTTCTTGGCGATGAGATCCTCGGGCCAGACCTCCTCGATCCGGAAGCGCTTGGAGAACTCCATGAGCTGCCAGAGGTCCGACTTGGCCTCGCCCGGCGCGTCCACCAGCTGGTGCCACATCTGGGTGCGGCGCTCGGCGTTGCCGTAGGCGCCCTCCTTCTCCACCCACATGGCCGTGGGCAGGATCAGGTCGGAGGCCTGCGCCGTGACGGTCGGGTAGGCGTCGGAGCAGACGATGAAGTTGGCCGGGTTGCGGTAGCCGGGATAGGTCTCCTGCGCGGTGTTGGGCGCCGCCTGCAGGTTGTTGTTCACCATGATCCAGTAGGCGTTGATCTTCCCGTCCTTGAGCTGGCGGTCCTGCAGCACGGCCCAGGCGCCCGGCTTTTCCGGGATGGTGCCGGCGGGCAGCTGCCACAGCTCCTCGGTATGGGCGCGGTGCTCGGGGTTGGTGACGACCATGTCGGCCGGCAGCCGGTGCGAGAAGGTGCCGACCTCGCGCGCGGTGCCGCAAGCGCTGGGCTGGCCGGTCAGCGAGAAGGGGCTGTTGCCGGGCTGGCTGATCTTACCGGTCAGCAGGTGGATGTTGTAGACGAGGTTGTTCGCCCAGACGCCGCGGGTGTGCTGGTTGAAGCCCATAGTCCAGAAGGACACGACCTTCACCTTGGGATCGGCGTACAGCTCCGCCAGCGCCTCCAGCCGGTTCTTCGGCACGCCCGACAGCTTGTGCACGTAGTCCAGCGTGTAGGTGGAGACGAACTTGGCGAACTCGTCGAAGCTGATCGGGTCCGACTTGTTGGCGTCGGCCGCGTTCTTGGCCTTCTTCTCCAGCTCGTGCTCGGGCCGCAGGCCGTAGCCGATGTCGTCGCGGCCCTTCACGAAGGTCGTGTGCTTGCCCACGAATTCCTTGTTCACGCGGCCGGTCTGGATGATGTGGTTGGCGATGTAGTTCAGGATCGCCAGGTCGGTCTGCGGCGCGAACACCATGGGGATGTCGGCCAGATCGAAGCTGCGGTGCTCGTAGGTGCTGAGCACGGCGACCTTGGTATTCGGCGCGGACAGGCGGCGGTCGGTGATGCGCGTCCACAGGATCGGGTGCATCTCCGCCATGTTGCTGCCCCACAGCACGAAGGCGTCGGTCTGCTCGATGTCGTCGTAGCAGCCCATCGGCTCGTCGATGCCGAAGGTGCGCATGAAGCCGGCGACGGCGGAGGCCATGCAGTGGCGGGCGTTCGGGTCGATGTTGTTGGAGCGGAAGCCGGCCTTGTAGAGCTTGGCGGCGGCATAGCCCTCCCAGATGGTCCACTGGCCCGAGCCGAACATGCCGATGCCGGTGGGGCCCTTCTCCTTCAGCGCGGCCTTCCACTTCTCGGCCATGATGTCGAAGGCCTGGTCCCAGCTGATGGGCGTGAACTCGCCCTCCTTGTGGTACTTGCCGTCCTTCATGCGCAGCAGCGGCTGGGTCAGCCGGTCCTGGCCGTAGAGGATCTTCGACAGGAAGTAGCCCTTGACGCAGTTCAGGCCGCGATTGACCTCGGCCTTCTGGTCGCCGTGGGTGGCGACGACGCGGCCGTCCTTGACGCCGACCATGACGCCGCAGCCGGTGCCGCAGAAGCGGCAGGCGGCCTTGGACCACTGCATCTTCGCCGCCTCGCCGGTGGGCAGCTGGGTAGCCTTGGCGGTCAGCGGGATGCCGGCCGCGGCGGCCGCGGCGGCGGCGGCGTTCGCCTTCACATAGTCGCGACGGGTGATGTTCATTGGATGACCTCCTGGAGCGACCGTGCGGGCTCGGCATGCTGGTAGACGAGGAGGGCGTTCAGCACGCCCTCGAGCTTCTGGATGGCGTCGATGCGGTCGACGACGGCGCGCTCGGTCGGCGCCTCGAGGACGACCACGAGCTTGCCGGCGGGATCGCTGCCGGCGACGTCGCCGGGCAGGGCCTCGATGGCGGCGGCCACGGCGGCGAGCCGCTCGGGCCGGGCCTGCACGATCAGGCTGGCGATGTGAAAGGAGTCGGTCATGCCGCGGCCTCCTGGCGCCGGGTCGGGGTGATGGAGACGGCCCGCACGGGGCAGGCCGAGACGCAGGCGCCGCAGCCGGTGCAGGCGTCGGCATTAACGGTGGGGGCGCCGCCGCCGACCACGCGCGGGAAGCTGAGCGCCCGCTCCGGGCAGGCATCGGCACAGGAGCGGCAGACGACGCTGCGGGCGATGCAGCCCTCGGCCACCGTCACCTGCAGGTGCCAGGGCGCGAGGTCGCGCGGGGCGAAGAGGCCGGCCGGGCAGGCCTCGGCGCAGGCGCCGCAGAAGCTGCACTCGCCCCGGCCGAATTCCACTTCGGGAAAGCCGCCGTCGCCGGCCGCGATGATCCCCTCGGGGCAGGCGGCCTCGCAGCGGCCGCAGCGGGTGCACAGCTCGGTCAGCAGGCCGGCCATGGCCCAGGGCGGGCGGACCGGGGCGGGGCGGCGGGCGCCTCCCCGGAAGAAGGCGCGCCGCGACAGGTCGGTGGCGGCGGCGGTCATTTATCGGCTCTCCCGCCTCAGGCCACCGGCGGGCCGGCCAGGATCTGGTACATCCAGATGCAGAAGCCGTAGCCCGCGACCACGCCGATCGAAATCGCCGGTACGAGGATGAAGGCGAGAAACGCGAAGAGCAGCGTTTCCTGGCGCTTGGTCAAGATGATGGCGGGGCGGTTCATCGCGGCGTCTCGTCGGTCTATCGCTGTATCCGAGGAGACATTAGCCGTTTCGACAGTGCCGCGATTTGACCCAGATCAAGAATGGTCTTGTCGCCAAACAGAGTTTTCCCCGTTCTAATTAACCTCTGCTTTACACCTTCCGGCGGAGGCGCCCGGCGGCGGCGAACCGGGCATGATGGGGCAACCATCCCCACCCCGCCCCTGTTGGACGTGGGGACCGACTGCCGAGGAGAGGATCATGGCCCCCAGGGAAGAACTGCCGAGCGCCGCCGGCACCGTCGCCGACGAGCATCCCGAGGTGTGGGACGCCTTCGCCACGCTGGGCGCCGCCGTCTCCGCCGCCGGCCCGCTGGACGACCGCACCAAGCGGCTGGTCAAGGTGGCGCTGGCGATGGGCGCCGGCACGGTCGGCGGCACCCACAGCCATGTGCGCCGGGCGCTGGCGGAAGGCGTCACGGCCGAGGAGCTGAACCACATCGCCCTGCTGGCGGTGCCGACGCTGGGTTGGCCGCATGCGGTGGCGGCGCTGACCTGGGTGCGCGACGTGACGGGCGAGCGCGGCGGCGGCAAGCCGGGCGGCCCGTCGGAGGGCTGAGCCTCAGCCCAGATAGGCGGCGGGGTCGGGCCCGATCAGGTGCGGGTGCGCATGCAGCAGCGCCGCCCACAGGACCAGCCCCGCCGCCAGCGCCACGGCCAGCCCGCGCCAGTCCGGCCGCACCCGCCCCCGGATCATGCCGGCCAGCGGCACCCAGCCGACCTGGCGCAACGCGGCCGGGGCGGTCAGCGCGTTCTTCACCAGCGAGGCCAGGGCGACCAAGCCGAAGCCGGCGAAGACGATGGTCGCCCGCGCATCCGAGGCGGCGGCCAGGTGCAGCCCCGCCCACAGCAGCGTGCCCAGGCTGCCGGGCGTGGCGGTCAGGGTGAAGACCCCCACGGGCCGCTCCGGCTTGCGCGCCAGCAGCCGCCCGGCAATGAGGGCGAAGGCCAGGGGCATCGCCAGCACCGCCGCCCGCTTCACGCCCAGGCCGGGCTCCAGCGGCGACGGCGCGGGATCGGCCGCCGTCCAGGCCCAGACCAGCAGCCCCAGCGACAGCAGCGACAGTGTCGAATGGACGGCCATGTAGGGCCCCCGCCCCATCCAAGCCACCAGCCGGTCGCGCGCACCGGGCGCCATCGGCAGGAGATGGCTGAGCACGACCAGAAGGGTGGCGAGGATCAGGGCGGTCATGGCGAGGCTCCTCAGCCCGGGCGGCCGTCGGCGCGGGGGCGCGCCAGGATCGGGGCGTAGGTGACGGTGAACAGGGCGAAGGCGGCGATCCAGCCGAAGCCGGCCACCACCAGCGCCGGATGATAGGCCACCGCCGTGCCGAACACCCGCGCCACGACCGCGACCGTCAGCAGCGCATAGGCGGCCACGGTCAGGGGAGAGGCGACGATGTCGCGGCCGGTATGGCCCAACGCCGCCCGGCTCATCACCGCCAGGATCATGGTGCCGAAGGCGCCCAGCGTGATGGCATGCTGCCATGCTGCCGCGATCGGCATGCTGGCGAGCAGCCATGCCGCCTTCAACGCCAGCCCGACGGGAATCCAGGCATAGCCCAGATGCAGAACGGCCAGGATCGGCTGGCCCAGCGTGCGCCAGCCCTGCCAGCCCGCCAGCCGCGCCAGGGTGACCCCGGCCGCCAGCAGCGATGCCGCACCGGCCAGCGCGCTCTCGGGCGCCGCCTGGTCCGCCACCAGCATCAGCAGCACCGAACCCAGCGCCGCACGCTCCAGCCACGGCCGGGGCGCCAGCTCCGCCATGACGCCGACGCGGCGCAGGGCGTTGCCGGTGAAGGCGGGCACGATGCGGCCGCCGACCATCACCACCATCAGCAGGATCGTGTCGACGGTGAGCGCGACGCCGTGCTCCCAGGTGCCGGGGAAGGCGGTCTCCAGATGGCAGAGCATATTACCGCCGGTCAGCAGCGCCAGCATGCCGAGGAACGGGTAGTTGCGCCGGTTGCCCGAGCGCAGCAGCGAGGGAAGGACCGTCGCGGCCAGCGCCGGGAAGAAGGCGAGGTCGAGCGCGGCGGCGGCCAGGGGCGGCAGCGGCGCCAGCGGGTTCACCGCCAGCCGTCCGGCCAGCCACAGCGCCGTCAGCAGCATCAGCGGCCGGCCGGAATGGCCCCGGCCGCCGGTCCAGCTGGGCACGGCCGTCAGCAGGAAGCCGCCGATGGCGGCGCCGGCGAAGCCGAACAGCATCTCGTGCATGTGCCAGCGCACCGGCCCCCACGGCCCCTCGAAGGGCGCTCCCCGCAGCAGCACGAAGAGCCAGAGCGACAGGGCGGCGGCGCCGTAGAGGCCGCACAGCAGGAAGAAGGGCCGGAAGCCGTAGGCGAACAGCGCGAAACGGCCGGCGGGCGGGGTGCGGCGCGCGGCCGCCTCCTCCAGGGGGATGAAGGCCATGGCGGTCTCCTCAGGCGTGCGGGTGCGGATCGGGGAACGGGCCGCCGGGCAGGTCGCCGCGGACCCCGGCGCGCAGGGCCGCGACCAGCTCGTCCGGGTCGAGGTCGTAGGCGCCGGCGGCCTCGGCCACCGTCTCGAACGGCGCCATGACGCAGCCGGGGCAGGCCATGGCGCGGGCGTGGAAAACGGCGCCCAGCGGCGGCGCGGCTTCCAGAAGGTCGGCGACGATGTCGTCCGGGCCGGGCAGCGGCCGGAGCGGTGGGTGTGGTTCAGCGGGCATGATCGGGCCTCCATTGCCGGGGCGGATCATGGCGCGGCGGGAGGACCCCTTCTTTGCGCCCGCGCAAGCTGGATTCGATCAGCCCGCCGGCTTCTCCGGCGATCCGGCGGGGGCGGGCGGCAGATCCTCGGCGAGCGCGACCAGCTGGTGCGGCTTGCGGATGATCACCTTCTGCCGGCCGCTCTCCACCAGCCCCTGCTCCTCCCAGGCGCTCATGATCCGGCTGACGGTGTGGAGCGTGGTTCCGGTCATCTCCGCGAGGTCCTGGCGCGACAGGGGGAAGTCGATCTCCACCCCGCCCTCGACCCGCCGGCCGGCCTGGCGGGTCAGGCGCAGCAGCGCGGCGGCGACCCGCCGCTCAACCCGGGCGGTGGAGAGCTCGCGCACCCGCACCTGCATCTCCTGCAGCCGCTCGCCCAGCAGCCGCAGGGCGTTCATGGCGATGTCGGGATGCCGGCGCATCAGCCGGTTCATGGTCTCCACCGACCAGGTGATCTCGACGCAGTCCAGCACGGCCACGGCGTCGGCCGGGTAGCCCCCCTGCATGAACATGGCCAGCGTGCCGAACATGTCGCCGGGGCCGATGAAGCGCAGCACCGCCTGCCCGCCATCCGCGCCGGTCTGCTGGATCTTCACCCGCCCGTCGATCAGCGCGTGGCAGGTGTCGCAGGTCTGGCCCTGGGCGAAGATCTGCTCGCCCTTCGCCACGCGCCGGGTGTGCGCCATGGCGATGACGTCCTCCAGCCCCGCGGCGTCCAGCCCGGCGAACAGCTCCATCCCCCTGACGATGGAGGGGTCGGGCTTCAGCGAGGTATGGGCCACCGGCGTCTCCGGGATAAGGGATGTCAGCCGCTCAAGGATGCGGCCGCCGAAACATTCGCGCAAACAACGATCGGCGCCCTTGACGCAGATCAAACAGCCGTCGATTTGCCGGCCGACTGTTTGCCCTTGCGCAAAGAGCGCCCACCCTCCCCGTGACACCCTCCGGCCGACGCCGCCCATCCGCGGCCCCTCACCGGAGTTCATCCCATGTCACGAACAAGCAAGCTATGGCTGCTGCTGGGCCTGCTGATGATCGGGTCCTTCACGGCGCTCGGCCTCATCGGCTCGGAAATCCACCGCAAGGCGCCGCCCATTCCCGCCGCCTTCGTCTCGGAGGACGGCGCGATCCTCTACACCCATGACGACATCCAGACCGGCCGCGCCGTCTGGCAGACCACCGGCGGCCAGCAGCTGGGCTCCATCTGGGGCCATGGCGGCTACGTCGCCCCCGACTGGTCGGCCGACTGGCTGCACCGCGAGGCGGTGGCGCTGCTGGACATCTGGGCCCGGCGCGAGCACGGCGCCCTCTATGACGACCTGGACCGCGAGGACCAGGCGGCGCTGCGGCAGCGGCTGGTCGCCACCATCCGCACCAACCGCCACGACCCCGCCACCAACACCGTGACGGTCACGGCCGACCGGGCGGAGGCCGCCCGGCAGGTGGCCGCCCATTACGAGGCGCTGTTCGGGGATCTCGCCAGCCACCGCGCGCTGCGGGAGCAGTACGCCATCGCCGACGGCGCCGTGCCGGACGCGGCGCACCGCAAGGCGATGACGGCCTTCTTCTTCTGGACCGCCTGGGCCGCCAGCACCGAGCGCCCGGGCGAGACCGTCACCTACACCGCCAACTGGCCGCACGAGCCGCTGATCGACAACGTCCCCACCGGCGCCAACGTGATGTGGTCGATCGCCAGCGTCGTGCTGCTGATCGCCGGCATCGGCGCGCTGGTCTGGCACCACAGCCGCGGCCACCACGAATCGGCGCCGACACCGCCCAAGGCCGACCCGTTCCTGGCGCTCAAGCCGACGCCGTCGATGAAGGCCACGGCCAAGTATTTCTGGACCGTCATCGGCCTGTTCCTGGCGCAGGTGGCGCTGGGCACCATCACCGCCCACTACGCGGTGGAGGGGCACGATTTCTACGGCATCCCGCTGTCGCAGATCCTGCCCTACGCCGTCACCCGCACCTGGCACACGCAGCTGGCCGTCTTCTGGATCGCCACCGCCTGGCTGGCGACCGGCCTCTACATCGCCCCGGCCATCTCGGGCCATGAGCCGCGCTTCCAGAAGCTGGGCGTCAATGCGCTCTGGGGCGCGCTGGTGCTGGTCGTCGTCGGCTCGCTGGCCGGCGAGTGGCTGGGCGTGCAGCAGAAGCTGGGCCTGGACCTGAACTTCTATTTCGGCCACCAGGGCTACGAGTTCGTCGACCTGGGCCGCTTCTGGCAGATCCTGCTCTTCGTCGGGTTGATGCTGTGGCTGCTGCTGGTCGGCCGCGCCCTCTGGCCGGCGCTGAAGACTCCGTCGGAAAGCCGGCCGGTGCTGTGGATCCTGTTCCTGTCCACGGTCGCCATCGGCCTGTTCTACGCGGCCGGATTCATGTGGGGCAAGCACACCCACCTGAGCATGGTCGAGTACTGGCGCTGGTGGGTGGTCCACCTGTGGGTGGAGGGCTTCTTCGAGGTCTTCGCCACCGCCGTCATCTCCATGATCTTCGTGCGGTTGGGCCTGGTGCGCGCCGCCAGCGCCAACGTCGCGGTGCTGAGCGCCACCATCGTCTTCCTGTTCGGCGGCGTGCTGGGCACGCTGCACCACATCTACTTCTCGGGCACGCCGGTGTCGGTCATCGCCGTCGGCGCGGTGTTCTCGGCCCTGGAGATCGTGCCGCTCGCCCTGGTCGGCGGCGAGGCCTACGAGACCTACCGGCATTCCAAGGCGGCACCCTGGGTCGCCACCTATCGCTGGCCGATCCTGTTCTTCGTCGCCGTGTCCTTCTGGAACCTGGTGGGCGCCGGCGTCTTCGGCTTCCTCATCAACCCGCCCATCTCGCTCTACTACGTGCAGGGGCTGAACCTGACCGCCAACCACGGCCATGCCGCCCTGTTCGGCGTGTACGGCATGCTGGGCATCGGCCTGATGCTCTTCTGCCTGCGCGGCCTCACCTCCCGCGCCGCCTGGAGCGACCGCCACCTCGCCTTGACCTTCTGGATGCTGAATGCCGGGCTGGCCGGCATGACCTTCCTGTCGCTGCTGCCGGCCGGCATCGTCCAGGCCTGGTACAGCGTCACGGTGGGCCTCTGGTACGCCCGCTCGGCCGAGGTGATCCACTCGCCCGTCATGGAGACGCTGGTGTGGATTCGGGTGCCCGGGGACATCGTCTTCGGCGCCGGCGCCCTGGTCTTGGCCGCCTTCGCGGCCCGGCTGGTGCGCGGCGCGTGGCGCAAGCCGGCCCCGGAGGCGGTCGCCGCCCCGGCCGAGTGACATCCCGGACCCGCACTCGGGGAGGCGCCCTGCCGCGCCTCCCCTTCCCTTTTCCCCAGACGAGACCGATCCCATGAAGACCGAACTGATCCTGTTCAGCCTGGACGCCCCCGCCATCATCGCCGCCCCCGGCGCCTCCCCGGGCGAGGGGCCGGACGGCACCGTCGTCTGCGCCGTGGAGAACTGCCCCGACGATTTGCCCCCCGACGCCGTGCTGGAGCTGGTGCGCGGCCTCTACCCGACCGAGGGCGTGACGGCCGTGGACTATGCCCAACTGGCCGCCTGGAAATCCGCCAAGCGCGAGGGCGGCTGCTGCGGCGGTTCCTGCGGCGGCAAGGGCTAGGCGCCGTGGGTGGACGTAGGTCGCATGGAGCGGAGCGCAATGCGACGTTGCCTGGCCTTGGCGTGTCGCATTGCGGCCCCGCCTCCATGCGACCTACGGGTGCCCTCCCCGGCTCCGCACCAGGAGCCAAATCTACCCATCGGAGCGGTCGCGCTGCGCTTTCTGGCCGGTGCCCGCCGGGCGGGGCCGGGTGGCGATGAAGATCGCGACCGTGGCGAGGATGCCCAGCACCAGGGCCTTCACCAGCCAGGGCGTGTCCAGGAAGAGGATCAGCAGCGCCGCCGCAGCCATGCTGCCCAGCGCCGCCCGCTTGGCCCCGATCGGGATGGCGCGCTCCCGCCGCCAGGTGGCGAGCGGCGGGCCGAACAGCGGCGACCTCTCGATGCGCGCGACCAGCGCCGGGTCGGTGCTGGCGAAGGCCCAGACGGCCACCAGCAGGAACGGCGTCGTCGGCAGCAGCGGCAGGAACGCCCCGGCCGCCCCCAGCCCCAGGCAGGCATAGCCCAGCCCGCGCAGCAGCCAGCGCCGCAGCCGCGCCCCTCTCCCGCTCCCGTTCCTCTCCCCGTCCCCGGCCATCCCGTCCCCGTTCCGGCACGCCTTCGCGCCTGCCAGGACACTCGTTAGCCGCCGCCGCGCCGCCGCGCACCTGAATTCCGTTCCCGATGGGGCCGGGCGGAGCGGCCGGGGCACGACGCCTGTTGCGGCTGACGCGGCCGCCGATCCATCATGTTGCCTGACCGACCGCACAATTCCCGAACCCCTGCCCGGAAGGCGACCATGATCGACGAGCTGCTCCTGCCGACCTTCACCCAGATGCTGCGGGCCCTCTCCGGCTGGCTGGACAAGGCGGATGCCCATGCCGCGTCGCGTGGGGAGGATGGGAACGGAGTCATGGCGCTGCGGCTCGCCCCTGACATGTTCCCCCTGTCGTCCCAGGTCGCGTTCGCCTGTTTCCAGGCGCGGGAAGGCGTGCACCGGCTGCGGGGCGAGGCGGTGCCGGAGGAGGCGCTGCGGCAGCGCAATGCGGGCGCCGAGGCCGTTCCGATGACCCTGGCCGAGGCGAAGGCGCGCATCGCCGAAACCATTGCGGCCCTCGCGGCGCCGGGCGCGGCAGGTGGCGCCGGAGACATGCCGGTCGCCCTGGACCTGCCCAACGGCATGGTCTTCGACATGACCGGCCACACTTATGTCCGCGACTGGCTCCTGCCGCAGTTCTACTTCCACCTGGTCGTCGCCTATTCCATCCTCCGCGCCAACGGGGTGGCTCTCGGCAAGGCCGATCTGGTGCCGCACATGTTCGCCTATCTCCGCCCCGGCACGGCTCCGGCCGGGTAAGGAGGCCGCCGCTTCGGCCATCCGTCTAGTGCGGGCTCCGACTTGTTGATCTTTCCGGCCGATAAGGTTTAATGGCCGGGCAAGTGATTGAAGCCGCAGGTCAAATCCGTGGCGTCGGAGTCCCCTCCCCTCTCCCGCTCGGTCCTGGCCGAGCTTTTCGCGGCCGAACGGGCGCTCGGCCGGTTCGCCGAGGCGCTGGCGCGCGCGCCCGGCTCCGCCGTCTGGCATGCGGCCGAGCGGGCTCGACGCGAGGCGCTCGCTTCCGTCCGGATCGACGGGGCGACCCTCGCCTGGGACGAGCTGGCGATGGGAAGCCTCGACATGGCCTTCGCCCCTCCTCCCATGCGCGCCGCCGTGCTCGATGCGGTCGACGTGGCGGAGGCGCTGGCCCTGGTGGGGTTCGGCAGCCGCCCGGCGGCGGTGGGCGAGGACGGGCCGGCCAAGGCGCGGAACGCCCGGACGACCAAGGCCGCCGAGCCGCCGTCCCTGCCCCTGCCCGTGCCGCGTGGCATGCTGCCGGATGCGGGGGCGTCGGCCCTGTCGGCGGCGAAGGCGGCGGTGGCGGATCTGGAGGCCTGGCTGGCCGAGGAGGCCGACGCCGCGCCCGTCCCAGCGGCCGGTGGACCCCCGGCGCAGGTGACGGCGCCGCCGCTCTCCTCCGCCTGGTTCGCGGCGCTGTGGGACGCGCTGGCACCCCGGGCCGGCGGCACGCGCCCCGCCCTCTTCTCCGATCTCGCCCAGGCGGTGGACGAGGCGCTGCGGGAACCGGGGCTGCTGGGAGCGGCGGCGGCGATGGCGCGGCTGCACGATCCCGGCCTTCTGCCGGACGCTGGCACCCCGGCGCCGCGCACGGAGGAGGATCTGATGAGCCTCGCCATCCGCCGGCACATGGCGGAGGCGGCGGCGCCCTCGCCGGCCGGCCGGTTCGCCCGCTGCGCCCTGCCCTTCCTGGTGGCCCGCAGCTGCCGCGTGCCGGCGGCGCTCCCCGTCTCTCCGGCGATCGAGCGGGACATGCTGGCCTATCGCCACTGCCTGTCCGGCGGCGGCTGGGTGGGCTGGATTGCGCGGCTCGCCTCGGGCGCCGTCGAGGGGGAGCTCGGCCGGCTGGACGCGCTGGCGCGCCTGCGGCGCGCCTGGGGCGACCGGCTGGGGCAGCGCCGGCGGGGCAGCCACCTGCCGCAGCTCCTGGACCTGCTGCCTGGGTATCCCGCCGTCACCGTCCGCCATCTGCAGCGGCGCCTGGGCGTGAGCTTCGTCGCCGCCGACAAGATGGTGGAGGAGCTGGTCCGCCACCGTATTCTGCGCGAGACCGGCAGGATCGGCGGCGTCCGCGTCTTCCTGGCGGACGAGCTGCGCTGACGCGCCGATCTTGTTACGTAACGAGCGGTGGGTGGCATGGTGGAAGTCAGTGATGATGGCATGCTGCCATGCCAGCCCCTAGCCGGGCGGGGAGCCTGCCGCCTCCCGCGCCCGAGGTCGCCCGAATGGGCGCGCCGCACCCCCGTTTTCCGGCAGGCGCACCGCCCCCGCCCGGCGTTAATGGCGTGGACCGGCGCCCAGGCGCTCGTCCCGCCGCTTGCGCATCATTGCCGAGGAAGAGTGCCCATGCCGATCTCGCCCGACGCCCTGCTGGAGACGAAGCGCTCCGCCTCCGCGCCGACCATCATGCCCGTGCTGCTGTCCGGCGGCGCCGGGTCACGGCTCTGGCCGCTGTCGCGCGAGGACCGGCCGAAGCAGCTGCTGCCGCTGTGCGGCGAGCGCACCATGATCCAGGACACGGCGCTGCGCGTCGCCGCGGCCGAGCGCTTCCGCGCACCGCTGGTGATCTGCAACGGCGCGCACCGCGACGCCATCGAGGCGCAGCTGGCCGAGGCCGGCATCGCGCCGGCGGCGGTGGCGCTGGAGCCGATGGGCCGCAACACCGCGCCGGCGGTGGCGGCGGTCGCGGTCCTGGCGGCCGAGATCGATCCCGAGGCGCTGCTGCTGGTGCTGCCGGCCGACCATTTCATCCGCGATACCGACGCCTTCCTGGCCGCCGTATCCACCGCGGAGAAGGCAGCGGCGGCGGGCAATCTCGTCACCTTCGG
The DNA here is from genome assembly GCA_035626475.1 of Azospirillaceae bacterium. Taxonomy (GTDB): domain Bacteria; phylum Pseudomonadota; class Alphaproteobacteria; order Azospirillales; family Azospirillaceae; genus DASPKT01. The sequence goes on along the minus strand of DASPNP010000022.1, from coordinate 4,598 downwards.
CATCACGCCCGATCGGCCGGAGACGGGCTACGGCTATATCCGGCGCGGCGGCGACCTGACGGGCGTGCCGGGCGCCTACCGCGTGGCCGAGTTCGCCGAGAAGCCGGACCGCGCCAAGGCCGAGTCCTTCCTGGCCAGCGGCGAGTATTCCTGGAACAGCGGCATGTTCCTGTTCCCGGTCGGCGTGCTGCTGGCCGAGCTGGAGCGTCACGCGCCGGACGTGCTGGCGGCGGCCCAGGCCGCCGTGCGGGCCGGGCGCCGCGACGGCGCCGTGCTGGCGCTGGACGCCGACGCCTTCGCCCAGGCGCCGGACATCTCGGTCGACTACGCCGTGATGGAGCGGACCGACCGCGCCGCCGTGGTGCCGGCGGAGATGGGCTGGACCGATGTCGGCGCCTGGCCTGCGCTCTGGGATATCGCCGCCAAGGACGGTGATGGCAACGCCGCCGCCGGCGACGTCATGATGGTCGGCAGCCGGGGCAATCTGGTGCGCTCCGACGGCATGCTGACGGCGCTGATCGGGGTGGAGGACCTGGTCGTGGTCGTCACCGGCGACGCCGTGCTGGTGGCGCACAAGGACAAGGCGCAGGAGGTCAAGCAGATCGTCTCGCGCCTGAAGAAGGAAGGTCGGCCCGAAGGCACCCGCACCACCCGGTAGGGCAGGGGGGGCGGTACTCCGTGGAAGCTCTCGCGTGGTGCGTGCTTCGACAAGCTCAGCATGAGGGGGTTATTGCTGCGCCCGGCCGGGCTGGTAAGGCATGAGACCAGCTGTGCCTGGAACCAACCGTCCTCATGCTGAGCTTGTCGAAGCACGCACCACGCCGTGGCTCCGGTATGCTCCGCACAGCGAGGGGCGTTGTTACGTAACGAACTGGTCTTTGTGACGAACCGAAAGGGCGGCCTTGTTACGTAACGAGGCGCCCTCCGCCACGACGGAAGCGGATCAGGCGCCCGGGCGCGCCGGAATGGTCAGGCCGCGCTGCACCGCCGGGCGGGCCAGGCAGCGCTCCAGCCAGGCGGGTACGTTCCTCAGCGCGCCGTAGTCCACCAAATGCCCGGCATCGTAGAAGCCGATGAGGTTGCGCACCCAGCCCATGAGCGCGATATCGGCGATGCTGTACTCGTCTCCCATGATCCAGGGGCGGTCGGCGAGGCGGCCCTCCAGCACGCTCAGCAGGCGCTTGGTCTCGCCGGCATAGCGGTTCAGCGGCCGCTTGTCCTCGATCTCGCGGCCGGCGAACTTGTGGAAGAAGCCCAGCTGCCCGAACATCGGGCCGACCGAGGCCATCTGGAAGAAGACCCACTGGATCGTCTCGATGCGGGCCGTCGGCGCGCTCGGCAGCAGCTTGCCGGTCTTCTCCGCCAGATAGAGCAGGATGGCACCGGACTCGAACAGGCCGACCGGCGCGCCTTCCGGTCCATCAGGGTCGATGATGGCGGGGATCTTGCCGTTCGGGTTCAGCGACAGGAATTCCGGCCCCCAGGTCTCGTTCGCCCCGATGTCGACGAAGTGCGGCTCGTAGGGCAGCCCCAGCTCCTCCAGCGCGATCGACACCTTCACGCCGTTCGGCGTCGGGGTGGAGTAGAGCTGGATGCGGTCGGGATGCGCCGCCGGCCAGCGGCCGGTGATGGGGAAGCGGGACAGGTCGGTCATGGGTCTGGTCCTCGGGGCGATGCCTGCGGGGCAGGGGAGGGGAGGACGATGCGACGGCGTCGCCCTTCCGTCCACCCCGCCCTCAGCGCCCCAGCAATGCCGCCAGGCGCTCTTGAAGATCGGCCAGCGCCTCACGTTCCTCCGGTGCCAGCGCGCCCCCCGAGGCGTCCAGCGCCTTGGCGAGGCTCCTGGCGCCGGCGACCAATGCCGAGCGGCCGGGCCGGGCGCGGGCCGTGCCCGTCACGGGTGCCGGAGCGGGGGCGCCGCGGCGGGCGGCGCGCGCCTCCACGGCCGTCAGCCCGCCGCCGCGCGCCTGGTGCCAGAGGGCGAGCTGCCCCTCGGCATCGTCCATGCGCGCCAGTTCCAGCAGCACCGAGCGCGGCACCTCCGCCCCGCCGGCCTGCAGCGCCTCCTGGATGTCGGGGTGCAGCCGCAGCAGCGCCAGCGTCTGGTTCACCTGGGTCAGGCTGCGGCCGATGGCCTCGCCCAGCCGCTCCTGGCTGAAGCCGTGCGTCTCCATCAGCCGGCGGAAGGCCTGCGCCTCCTCCACCGGGCGCAGATCGCTGCGCTGGAGGTTCTCGATCACCGCGACCAGGCCGGCATCGGCGCCGTCGGGCAGCACCACGGCGCGGATGCGCTCCAGCCCCGCCATCGGCACCGCCCGCCAGCGCCGCTCGCCGAAGGCGATGCGGTAGCGCCAGGGGCGGCTGCCGGGGATGCGGGTGACGCCGATCGGCTGCAGCTGCCCCACCTGCCGGATGCTCTGCGCCAGGGCGGCGAGGTCGTCCGCGTCGAAATGGCGGCGCGGCTGGTCGGGGTTCGGCTCCACCGCGTCCAGCGGCAGCTCCAGCATCTCCAAGCCATCATCCTCGCCGAACAGGGCAGCCTTGGCCGTGCGCTCGATGTCCCGGCCGATGGCGGCGCCGCCGGTGCCCTTCTTCCAGTTACGCATGCGCTATCTCCTGGTTTTCTGTCCGCTGTTCCATGGCGCGCATTATGGTCCGCCTGAGGCGCTGCAAAGGCAGGTCGGCGCCATGCCCGCCGACCAGAGTCCAGGTGATCACCCGGCTCTCGCCATCGGCCACCGGGGTCGCCTGCACCTTGCCCAGGCAGAACAATTTCAGGCTTTCCTTTACGGCGGCTTCCAGGGTCGCCGCGGCGCCGGATGTGGCCATCACCAGCAGGATCGGTATGACCGTGGGGTGAAGAATGTCGAGTTGCGGCAACGTGCAATCGTTCAGATGGTTAAATGCCCGCCCAGCCACATACTCCCGCGCTCCACCAGGATCGAGGAAGCCCTTCGTGTCGATGGCCGCGTAGGCCAGCGGTGTCGGAACGAGCGGAAATCCCGCCATCATGTCCGGCGGCGGTGGGCATCCCCACTCGGGTCCGACCGGATCATGAATGATGATGTCCCAGGAGCAGCTTCGCAGCTTTGGCCGATCGGGATCGGCGAGTTGGGCGTTCATTGAGACCTGGACGCCGGGTGGAAGCCAGGACCGGATCATCGCAGCCACCCGCCGCTCAACCCAGGGGCCATCCACCGGCATGGACTGGTGGACCGATCGCAGCACCGCGGCCCTGTCACGGGCCAACTTGAGCGTCTCCGCATCGGTGACGCCGTTCTCGTCCAGTACATAGCGATGGAGAGGCGGAAGGGGGTGTGTCCTCTCCCCGTCAGGCATGGACGATCTCCTTGGCGAGGTCGCGGTAGCCGCCGATGGGGTTGCGCTTGGGCAGCACGGAGATCGGGATGTGGCCGGCATAGACGGCCTGCTCGATGGTCGTGCTGCGGGCGATGGGCTCGAAGAAGCGGGTGCGGCCGTCGAGGGAGGACCGGAGATCGTCCAGCACCTGCGCCTCCACCGAATGGCTCTTGTTGTAGATGGTGGGGACGATGCCCAGCACCCGCAGCTCCGGATTGTTGCGCTTGCGCACCCGCGACACCGTCTCGAACAGCTGCGGGATGCCGCGCACGTCGTAGCGGCCCATCTTGGAGGGGATCAGCACCTCGTCCGCGGCGATCAGGGCGCTGATGGTCAGCATGCCCAGGTCCGGCGGGCAGTCCAGCAGGATGAAGTCGTACTGGCCGCGCACCTCCTCCAGCCGGTCGCGCAGCAGGAAGCGGCCCTCGTCCGGGTCCAGCAGGATCTTCAGCGCGGCGTCGGCCAGCTTGATGGTGCAGGGCAGCAGGTCGATGGCGCCGGCCTTTCGTACGGCGGCAGCCAATTCGGCGTCGCCGAACAGCACGTCCTCCAGCCCCAGCCCGGCATCCTGGACCTCCAGCGGGTCGATGCCCAGCGCCTCGGTGGCGGTCGACTGCGGGTCGACGTCGATGACCAGGACGCGGCGCTTCTGCTCCGCCAGGGCGACGGCCAAGTTGACCGTGGTGGTGGTCTTGGCGACGCCGCCCTTCTGGTTGGCGACCGCAACCACCCGGGCCGGCCGCCCCGCCTCGCGGGAGAGGTGCTCCGCCACCTTGGCCGGGATGCGCTCGGCCCCCGATTCCCACCGGCTGATGGTGGCGTTGTCGTAGCGCCGGCCCAACTGCCGGTTCAGCCACTCCGCGAACTCCCCCTGGCTCTGCCCGCGGCTCTCGCGCAGCGCCCTGAGGCGCCCGCCGTCCATCCGATCCTCGTCGCCCAACTTGAGCCCCCGCTGCGGCGGAACCACCCCTGCGGCCCCTCCGGCCTTGAGGGTTGCCTCAAATCCTCAAGCGCGTCAATGAGGGTGGCGAGCGCCCGCGGAAAGCCGTGCGGCCGCGGATCGTCGGTGGATCATGGCGTGCAAGGGGAAGGCTGGCGAACCCGATACGATTCGAACGTACGACCTCTGCCTTCGGAGGGCATTGGTCAGAGGATTTCCGGCGTTTCCTCTGCTTTCCCATAATGCCATAAACGCGTGCTCTGTCATAGGCTTATGGAGAAGCAGCCATCACCGGTAA